>CAZLMM010000191.1:0-1513 GCA_964560495.1 uncultured Caldilineaceae bacterium | reverse complement strand
AACGATTGGCCCATCCGACCACGCGCCCGCCGCAAAGGGTCGGGCGCAGAAAGCATCTCCGGCTGCGGCGGCGTGCAAGATGCGAGCCGGCCCATAGGCTGGCGCCATGGCAGCGCCGCGCAGCCCCGTTGGAGGCGTTGTCGCGCCGCCGCTCAGGTCGGTGAGTAAATTGGGCATGGCGCGGCGATGGGTAGTGGCGCCCACCGTCATCACCCATGGCATGGAGTTCATGTGCGCTGAGCTGAAAGGTCCGGCATTGCCAGCCGCAGCGGCCACCATGATTCCGGCGGCATGGGCGCTCAGCTGGGCTTGCGCTACAGCGTGGCGCCAGAAGTCAACGCTGTTGCCGCTGATCGAATAGGTGATCACATCAACGCCATCGGCGATGGCCTGCTCGTAGGCTGCCACGATGCGACTATGAAGGCTCGAGCCGTTGACGCTGGTTTTGTAGACAATGAGATGGGCATGCGGCGCAACGCCGGAAAGTCGGCGCAAGGGGCTATTGGTCTCAGGATAGGCGACATCCACAAAGTTGCCGGCTGCGATGGCGGCGACATGCGAACCGTGTCCTTCGTCGTCTACTCCGCCGGTTGTTCCCGTAAAATCATAGACGCCGAGCAGTTTGTCGTTGCAATAGGGCGCGCCGGTCACGCGATTGCAGTTGCCGTAGAAACGGCCGCGAGGATTGGGATGGTTATAGCCGTCAGCGCCCACGTCGGCAAAGGAGGGATGGCGGTAGTTGATGCCGCTGTCGATCACCCCGACCACGACGCCCTCTCCTTTCGTGCCCACGCCTCCAGACGCGCTGCCGTCCCAGAGCGCCGGCGCGCCCATTTGACCTGGCCCGAAATCAGTCTGAAACTCGCCGACTTCATCCGGTTGCACAACCGCCACGCCCGGAAGAGCTGCGATCTGTACAGCTTCTGTCGGCGTCAGGTCGAGGGCAAAGCCATTCAAGGCCAGGCGATAGCGAAAAATTGGCTCCACCTTGCGCCTCAGCACGGGCTGGATGGCTTCCAATGCAGCCTCCTGCCGGCCGGCGAGATAATCCAGGTACGCAAGGCTGGCAGCGCTCTCTAGATCCGGCATTCTTTGTGCCGTGGTTCGGGTTGTCGCGATTCCCAAAGCCGAACTCCCACTCTCGTAGAGGGGCAAGGAGGGGTCGCTGAGCTGAATGATGTAAGTCTGGTGGACTTCTTCGGCTTGACTGCTGGATGTGCCACTCCACAGCGATGTTACGATCAGGAGCAGAATCAGCCATAACTGAAAGGCTCGGCGCAGATCTCGACTCCAAAGCGACGCTTTTCGACGGGTAGTCATGATGGGCATGTCTCCATTCACTGTTTCTTGAACACGTCCAAATGTAACATAAACCCTGCTGAAACAGCCTGACCATGTGGCGAACCTGTCTGACCGTTTGGGGAGAAAAGATGGCATGTGTACAATGAGCGCCAACATGGAGTTGCGCACCCATGGCCGAGCTACTTCCTTCTCTCCTACAGGGACGCTATCA
>CAZLMM010000190.1:0-1524 GCA_964560495.1 uncultured Caldilineaceae bacterium | reverse complement strand
GCCGCCGAGACTGTGCGCCGCATCCTGGCCGCGTTCTCTGAGCCTCAGAAAGAGATCGCGATCCGTGACGCCGGAGCCCGGCTCCACGCTGCTAACGCCAGGCTCGTCGAACCCCTCACCGACCGCGAGCTAGAGGTCCTGGCGTTGTTGCACGAACGCTTGAGCAACAAAGAGATCGCCCACAGGTTGGGGCTTGCGCCAGCAACCGTGAAGCGCTACGCCGTCAACCTCTACGGCAAGCTCGGCGTCGGCAAACGCAGCGACGCAGTGATCGAGGCAGACGCTCTCGGCATCGTTCCTCCGCGCTGACCTTGCGCTTGCTCCGGGTGGATCACCATCACCGTTGATCACCCTTGCTTCACCCTTTTGGTGGTATCACGCCTCAGGGTTTCATGCTATACTGGCAGCATGGAAACTGGGCTGCCTCCGAGTCGTACTGGGTTTGATCGTCCGGCGACGTACCGAATTGGCGTCCAGGGCCACATCCCGGCCACATGGTGCGATCGCCTGGAAGGCATGACCATCACGGAATGCTCAGCCGAAGGCGGGCAACCTGTCACTACACTGGTGGGCGAGCTGGCTGATCAGGCCGCCCTGGCCGGCGTGTTCAACACGCTTGTCGAGCTGCATCTGTCAGTGGTTTCGGTGGAGCGCTTATCCGCCGCATAACGCCTCTTGAAAGGAGAGAGCCAATGACTTTCGGACCCATCGACTTCATCGCGCTGGAGTTCCCCGGCAATCGGTTCAGGGGTGAGATCCTGCCTGATCTGTTGGAGCTGGTCGACAAGGAGATCATCCGCATCATCGACCTGGTCGTCATCACCAAGGACCGGGATGGCCAGGTCTCCGCCCGCGAGCTGCGCGAACTCGATCCCGCGCACATCGAGATGTTCAACCCGCTGAAGGCCGACGTGAGCCAGATGATCACGGACGGCGACATCGCCATGATTGGCGAGCAGCTTGCCGACAACAGCACCGCGGGACTGCTGCTGATCGAGAACCTGTGGGCGAAGAAGACGCAGCAGGCCATGATAGACGCCAACGGCCGGCTGCTGATGTTCGAGCGTATCCCGCACGACGTCGTGGAAGAAGCGCTGGCCGACATTGCGGCGCTGGCCACGACCGGGGCGTAACAACCCGCTCCCGGCGGCGCTCCAGCGGAGCGGATGCCGGAGCCAATTGACCATGGGAGGATCATATGTTCCGAAGACGCAGACCGCTCGTTCGTGCCGCGGGTGTCGCCGCCACCACCGCCGTAGTTGCCGGGACGGCAGGCGCCGTGCACCACCGTCAACAGCAGAAATATGCGCAGCAAGATGCGGCTGCCCAGCAGCAGCAGCAGATGGCCTATCAGCAGGGGGTTGCCGACGCGCAGGCGCAGCAACAGCAGTACGCGCCGCCACCGCAGTATGCGCCCGCTCCGGCGCCGGCCCCTGCGGCTGCCGGGTCTGATCTGACGGCCCAATTGCAACAACTGGCGCAGTTGCACACCGCCGGCGTCTTGAGCGACGAGGAGTTCGCCGC
>CAZLMM010000189.1:0-1662 GCA_964560495.1 uncultured Caldilineaceae bacterium | reverse complement strand
CCGGTGCCCATCCCTACCACGCGCATTATCACCCTGGCCACCGGCTATCCAGGGGCGGCCTACGCCCCCCTGCGCCGAATTGTGTTAGAGACCCGCGGCAGTATGCAAACCGTCAGCGACGAAGAGGGCTTTCGCGCCATGCACGTCATGGCAAAGATGGATGGCATCTCTATGGAGCCAGCCTCGGGCGTGGCCTTTGCCGGATTGTTCAACATGATCTCGAAACGGATCATCAAGCCCCAAGACATTGTCGTCGTCAACTGTTCGGGCCACACAGCGCCCGTCGAGGCGGAACTATTGGGCGAAGCGTGGGCGCGCAGCGTCGAGGCCCCCACCGCCGCCCCCACGCCAACGCCGGTCATCCAACAAGAAGGCCTGATGGCCGCCCTGGAGCGCCTGGACGAACGGGTGAAATCCATCGTCATCGTGGACGATAATCCTGACGCTGTGCGCTTGCTTTCGCGCATTCTACAAGCGCGCGGCGAATTTATCGTTCACGAAGCGTACGGCGGGCGAGAGGGACTGTCGGTGATCCGCAGCGAGCGCCCCGACCTGGTGCTGCTCGACCTGATGATGCCAGACGTGGATGGCTTTGCCGTCCTCGAAGAAATGAAGGCCGACGAAGCTCTGCGCGATATTCCAGTCATTGTCGTATCCGCAATTGCGCCCCAGGACCTATCCCTGAGCGAACGAAAGCAATTAGCCAGCCAGGTTGAAATCTTGCTGCGAAAAGGCTCGTACACCGATTTAGACCTTTTGCAGGACATTATTAACCAGGTGCTCGATTAGCGACTTGGAGTGATCCAATGTCTCGCATCATGTATATAGAAGACGATCCTTCCGCCAGACTCTTGGTGCGCCGCGTATTGTCAGCCGAAGGTCACGAGGTCGTGACGGTGGACGATGGACTGGCTGGCATAGAGATGGCAATCAACGAGCGGCCCGATTTGATCTTGATGGACATTAATCTTTCTGGGATGGACGGCTATGCGATTACGACCAAACTCAAAAGCCTGCCAGAAACGTCCGCCATTCCCATCATCGCGCTGACAGCCAACGTCATCGAGGGCGACCGCGACCGCGCCCTGTCCGCCGGCTGCGACGGGTACATCCCCAAACCCATTGACGTGGACGCCTTGCCTCACGACGTCGCCGCCTTTTTGCTCGGCAAGCGCGAAGAGATAGCTGAATCGGTCCTGGTCAAAAAGCTAGAAGAACACGCGCGCCGCCTGGTGGACAACCTGCAAACCACCATCACCGAATTGCGCCAGGCCAACGCCGAACTGCGCCGCGTGGACAAGATGAAATCTGACTTTATTGTGCTGGCCAGCCACGAACTCCGCACGCCGCTCACGATGATTTACGGCTACACCAACCTGCTCGCGGCAGAAGTCGCGCCGCTCAACTTGCCGCCCGACATCACGCTGATGATCGAAAAACTGGGCATGGCGGCTGAACGGCTCAACCGCGTGGTTGACGACATTGTCAACGTCGCGTTGATTGACGCCGAACAACTCGATCTGGAAATCGCGCCAGTTGACCTGGGCGCGATGGTCAAAACCATTGCGGATGAATTCAAGCAAGCCACTTACGAACGCCAGCAACATCTCAAGGTCTGGCCCATGAATACAATACCGATTATCCAGGCCGATCCCAAATACC
>CAZLMM010000188.1:0-1853 GCA_964560495.1 uncultured Caldilineaceae bacterium | reverse complement strand
AACGGCGAAGAGGGCTGGAATGACGCGCCAGATTGGGAGAAATATGCCATGCGCCCGGTGGTGGGGCTGGTGGACAACCCCTACGCAGCGGCGCAACTGCCGCTGACCATCGACTTACCGGCCGGCCATGTGACGCTCTTGGGCGGCTCGGGTTGGGGCAAAACGACTTTTGTGAGAACGCTGGCCGTGAGCCTGGCTGCCACCCATTCGCCCGATCAGCTTCATCTCTATGTGCTCGATCTCGGTGGACGCACTCTTGGCATGTTGGCCCAACTCCCCCAGGTGGGTGCAGTGATCAACCCGGACGAAGATGGGTACGAGGAGCGCGTCGCTCAGTTGTTCCGCGATGTGGAAGCAGAGATCGAACGGCGCAAGGAGCTCTTCGGACAGGAAGGCTCACTCTCATTTTACGAACACAACAAAAACTCTCCCACTGCGCCTCTGCCCGCCATCGTCATCATTATCGACAACTTTTTCGAATTCCGCGAGACCTTCGATACAGGCAATGACCAGATCGAGGATACTTTCGATAAGTTCATCGACCTGGCGCGCCAGGGGCGCTCTTTTGGCGTCCACTTTGTCGCGACCGCCAACACCGCCAGCGTCTTCCCGCCCCAGTTACTCAATCTCTTCTCCGAACGTCTCACCCTGAAGCTCAACGACCCATCAGAATATCGCGCCATTCTCACCGACGCGCCGGGCGACCTGCCGGCTATTCCTGGCCGCGGCTATGTGCGCATGAGCGCGCAGGTATTGATCTTTCAGACTGCGCAACCCTTCGACCTGCGTCAGGCTGGCCTGAACGAAGCCGAAGAAATGGCGGAATTGGCAACCAGTATGCGACGCTACCTGGCGATGTCGGGGCGCTCGTTTCACGAGCCAATTCGCATCGATCCTCTGCCCAAAACGCTGCTTCTCAAGAGCCTGCTGGGTCGTATGTGGGGTCTGGAGGTCAACGATACGTTCGTGGAGCAGCTACGTCAGTGCGTTGCAGCCCATTGGCAGCAGAGCCTCGACCCGGCCTCCGCCGATTGGCTGCGCGCAACCCTGGGCGTGGCGTCGGGCAATCGCCCCCGCGAACTGCATCTGGAGGCAAAAAAGGATGGTGTGCACGGCCTCATTGCTGGCGGCACCGGCTCGGGCAAGTCCGAACTGCTCATGACCCTGGTCGTTAGCCTGGCGCTCAATTACGACCCGTCGGTGTTGAACTTTGTGTTGGTGGATTTCAAGGGCGGCGGCGCGTTCCAGCCTTTCCACGGTTTGCCCCATGTGGTGGATGTGGTCACCAACCTGAACAGGTCGGGCGTGCAACGTATGTTCACGGCCATCAATGCCGAAATGCAACGCCGTCAGCGCCTCAACGCCGACACCGCCACCAAAGACATCGTGGAATACCGCCAGAAAGGGTATCACTTGCCTGGGTCAGATGGATGGCCGGGTGTCTCCTACCCTCATCTCTTCATCATCATCGACGAATACGCCGAAATGATAGCCAACAATCCTGAATTCAAGGATGAGCTGGACTCTATCGCCCGACTAGGGCGCGCCCAGGGTGTACATCTGTTACTAGCGGCCCAGCGCCCCACTGGCGTCACCGACCAGATGCGCGCCAACATCAAATATCGCATCTGCCTGCGCGTCGAAGAAGTGGAGACCAGCCGAGAAATGTTGCGCCGCCCAGACGCAGCCTATCTGCCCAATGGCATGCCCGGACGCGCCTATCTGCAAGTGGGCAATGAAGGCGTCGAGCTGATGCAGGCGGCCTACACCGGCGAGACCTACAGCGCACCACCCTATGATGTCATCCGGGAAGGCGCGCGCCAGGCCAAATTCTATGACGTGGTGGTCGATAT
>CAZLMM010000187.1:0-1884 GCA_964560495.1 uncultured Caldilineaceae bacterium | reverse complement strand
CGGGGATCGATTGCGTCTGGTATTGATGGAGTGGACTCATTTGCCGATCAGCCAGGAGGTCTACGCGGCCATAGCGCTGGGTGTGCGAATGCGCCGGCCCGTCGAGGAACTTCCTGCTTTGAGGGCCAGGATTCAACAGACCAGCCCTTTTAAGCTGTCACTGCTAGCATGATTGATCCGACGGCGCGTGTGCGGGTAATCGTGGTGTTGGTTGTTTTCGTTGAGCAAGAATACGAGCGGTAGATACATGCGGATGTCGCTTGAGACTACTCCGCTTGGGACGCGGTTTTTTGGGACCGCGAACGTTCTTGCGAAAGCGGTCGGGGCGAACCTTGGCCGCCAGCGTTTTCAGGATCGAGGCCAACTCGCCGGCAGTCAACAATGCGAAATGGCGTGTCCATTCGGCCGCTGGAACGGCAATCATCATCCCGTGGTAAGCGGCGGCAATTTCTCCGGCCAGGTAATACCCGGAGATCGTCTCACGCTGCGCTTTTGCCCCATGTGCTGCAGCCATGGCGGTTTTGACCACGCTGACGACGTTATAGGTAAGCAACGCCACGCAGAAACTCAACAAGGCTGCGTTGGGATAAGCAAGCGTCTTGATCTCGCCGTTAAACGCCTGATCCAATTCATGGAACGCTTTTTCCACGGTCCAGCGTTGCAGGTAAAGCTCGGCCACGCTGCGCGCGTTGGCGGCTTTCGCAGGAAGGTTCGTCACGAGATGGATTTCGGTTTCCCCGTCACGGGTCGGCGTCTTCAATTTGATGGTGACGCGACGCACCACCCTGGCGTTGCCCTTCTCATCCCGCAGTCGCATTTTCTGCTCGTAGATCATGCCCGTCGCGCAACGCCCGATCTTGCGGCGCTCTCCCAACAGTTCATACCGCAAGGTCTGCTTGTGCTGGCGGACGATGTACGCCCCGCCTCGCTCGGCAATGCCGTAGAGAAAGCCCGTGGTGCAGAAGTTGCGGTCGGCGATCCACAGGTCTTTGGCTTCCACCGTAGGCAGCACCTGAGGCAGGATCCTGCGCTCTTGCGCATGGCCATCCTCGCAGGGGAAGACGTCGGTCACCAGCATCCGGTCGGGCTCCAGAACCACCAGCGCCAGCCCTGGCAGCGGACCGCTTCCAATCGTCCGCAATTCCTTGAGGCGGTGCTCCGTGGCCGCCAAGTGGTTCCCGTCGAGAATCTTGGTCCGATAACCGCGCAGCAAGGGCGCACGCCGCGGCGACAACCGCCGGACCACTTCGGCCATCGACATCGCCGTCTGGCGGACCATTTGCCGGGACACCTCGGTCTCCACGCCCTTGAGTTTGTTGTAGACCGAAATCACCGAGACGGTGAACTGCTCTTTTCTGGCCTGGTATGCATCGTGGACCGATTTGCGGCTGCCGGTAGCTACCAGTCCCAAGAGATCGACGACCGAGGAGAACAACAACTCGCCGCAAACCTGCCGTTTGGCAGTCTGGGCAAAGATTTCGTCCAGCAACTTTGCGGTGACGACATTCTCCAGAATGCCACGAAACATGACACTCGCGGGGCTCTGCTCCACGAACCGATCCATAACCGCACTGAACATCATTGTGTTACTCCCTTGAAGAATCGAGTTAATTCCAAGTCCAGTAACACATTATCCCCGATTTGGCAAATCTGCGCCGTCAGATCGACTATGCTAGCAGTGATAGCTTAAAAGGGCTGGAGTTAGGAGTTAGAATGGCGGAGGAGCGGCATTTATTGACACCTGCACAGCCAATGATCGAGGGCGACCAACGGAAACCCGGTTTTCCCGGCCTTCCGTTGGTCGGCCGGGGGGCATTCGCAATGCAGACATCAATAGCAGGTGACCGACCCTCTCACTCTAACTCCTAGCTTCGAGCTTCTGAC
>CAZLMM010000186.1:0-1924 GCA_964560495.1 uncultured Caldilineaceae bacterium | reverse complement strand
GTGTTCTCTGTGGCTTGGTGTGAAAACGGGGCTTTCTCACACGGAGACACGGAGACCACAGAGACCGGAAGTATAGTTCCATCGCACGATGAGCCTACATCTATTCAACGCCGCGGCCGCCAGGAATCGACGCGCCCTTCCAAAAAACGCAGCGATTCCGAGATGGCCAGGCCAAAGACCGCCAACAGGATGACGCCGACGAACACTTTGTCGGTCTGAAAGGTCGCGCCAGCCACGCTCATCATGTGCCCCACGCCGGCCGACGACGCCACCAGCTCACCCACCACCACGCCCACGAGTCCGCGTCCGGCGCCCAGGCGCATCCCCGTGATCATGAAGGGGACGGCGCCGGGGATCGCCACGCTGCGCAACACCTGCCAGTCGTTGGCGCCGAAGACGCGCGCGCAGCGCACCAGCGTCTCGTCCGCGGTGCGGATGCCCGAGGCGACGCTCATGATGATGGGGAAGACCGCTCCCAGAAAAACGACTGCGATCTTGGAGTAGACGCCGATGCCCAGCCAAAGAATGATCAGGGGCAGCAGCGCCACGCGCGGCACTGAATAGAGCACGATGACGAAGGGTTCGAGCATGGCGCGAGGGCGCGGGAACCAGCCGATGAGGATGCCCAGGCCGACGCCGACCACGACCGCCATGCCAAAGCCGATGGCGAATTCTTGAAAGCTGATCCAAATGTCGTACCAAAGGCCATTGGCAAAGAGCCACTTCCCCGCAAGATAGATGCGGCTGGGTGATGAGGTAAAGAGCGGCTTGACCAACCCTAGCCGCGGTGCCAGTTCCCAGACGCCCAGGAAAACGACGGCTGCAGCGACGCCCAAAATCAGCCGCTCGCGACGCCGATAGAAGCCGCGCCAGGAAAAGGCGGAGCGCTCGCTTGCGTTGACCACCGCCGGGGAAATCGATTGTGCGTTTGCAATGTCATCCATGCAATCCCTCAGAAAGTCCGCAGGGGGTAAGGTTTTAGGGTGTTGAGGTTTTGGGGTCTCAGGCGGCCACGTGGCCCACACCAGCCGCCGATTCCAATAGATCCCATATCTGTTCCTCCAGCAGGGCGAACTCTGCCGGGCGTCGGCGATAGAGCGAGCGTGGCCGGGGCGCCTCCACCGGCAAGATGGCCTTGATGCGCCCCGGCGAGGGCGCCATGACGACAACCCGATCGGCCAGAAAGATGGCCTCGTGAATCTGATGCGTCACATAGATCGAAGTCGTGGGAGTCTGCATCCAGATGCGCTGCAGCTCCATGAGCATGGCGTCGCGCGTTTGCGCATCGAGCGCGGAGAGCGGCTCGTCGAAGAGCAGCACCTGCGGCTGCACCGCCAGCGCCCGCGCCAGATTGACGCGCTGCTGCATGCCGCCGGAAAGCTCATGGGGATAGCTCTCCTCGAAGCCGGTCAGCCCCACCAGGTCGATGAAGGGTTGGGCGCGCACGCGAGCTTCATGCACTGTGCAGCCTTGCAACTCCAGCCCGTAGGCGGCGTTACGCGCAACTGCTCGCCACGGCAGCAGGGCCGGCGATTGGAAGACCATGGCGCGCTCCTTGCCTGACCCGGCCAGTTCGCGTTCATCGAGCAAAATGCGTCCGCGGCGTTCGGGCAGAACGCCGGCCACCGCGTTCAGGATGGTGGTCTTGCCGCAGCCGCTGGGCCCGACGATGGCGATGAACTCGCCGTCGTGCACGGTCAGGCTGACGTCGTGGAGCGCCTGAAGCGCCTGGCCTGTGCGCCGCATGGTGTACTCTACGTGTAGATGCTGAATCTCCAGTCGCGCCATGCTGTGTTCCTTTGGGGGCGAATGATACAACAGGTCAGCGCTGCATCAAAAAAGCGAGCGCTAAGCCTGGCTGGGCGGGCGCTATGTTTGCAGTTTTGGCGTCATCCAGAGGTGACAGTCACTTCACAAAGTGACT
>CAZLMM010000185.1:0-2020 GCA_964560495.1 uncultured Caldilineaceae bacterium | reverse complement strand
GCGCTGGAGCGCGTCGATCAGGGGGGCGGCCTCGCCATTGGGCCGGGGCAGGCCCAGCTTGTCGTCGGCGCCCCGCTCGCTGAAATCGCGCAGGCGGTACTTGCTCTTGTCCTTCTCGACCAGGGGATTGCCGCCGTGGCTCAGGCTGCCGGGTCCGTCCAGTTCTACGTGCTGGGGATAGGCAAAGACGATGGCTTCGCCGGCTTCGATGGCAGCCTGGCGGTAGGCGTAGCGCCAAAGTACGTAGAAGCGGGTGGCGGCGTCCACGCTGCTGACCCCGGCCTGGTTGACGCCAAAGATTTTCTCCAGCAGCGCCTCCAGCACCGCCCCCTCCACCTCGGCCAGGAAGGTATTGGCGGGCACCTCCTCGCCATTGGCGTACTCGACGCGGGCAAAGCGGGTGAAGGCGCGCAGCCCTGCGCCCACACAGGCAATGACCAGATCGGCGCCGGTGACACCCTGGGCCCAGAGGCGGTCGACGCGCTCGCTGACGATGCGCTGGAGTTCTGGCTGGACGTCATGTTCATAGGAACCGGTCAAGTCTTCTCCCCTATGCCTAGCAACAATGAATATGGAGGAAGCCAGCGATGCTGTTTCCATAGCACGCGTTCGCTGAGTCTGTTCTGTATCAAGTGGCCACGATTCTGCTACCGTGAAACCGGCCCCACGCAAAGCTTCGACCAGCGTTGCCCATCCCAGCGTTGTTTTGTGTGCGTATACTGTGGTCAATGGGGCGCCGATTTTCAGCACGCGACCCACCTCCATGAACACCTGCGCCATTGTCTGTTCGTAGAATTCAGCCGCTAACCGGCGGTTGCCGTCATGTCTTGTGGCATCTGCAACCGCCTCAGTCTTCTTTGGAGAAAGAAGCGAAGAAAAGTGCTCGGGGTAGAGAAAGCCGATAGTTCTCTTCATCCAAACATAATAGAAATCAGATAGGTCGGCGTAAGCGACGTTGTCATAATAGGGAGGATCTGTAACAACAGCGTCAAAGTTCGCCGATGAGTAAGGTAGATGCGTTGCCGTTCCCCTTTCAACGCTCGCACGTGTCATAGACAAGTGATCCCTTGGAAGGGAAGCAACGACGGTCTTTGTCATTGACACCCAACTGGCAGCAATTGTGTTCAGAGGATTGGTCTCAGCGAAATCCCACACCATAGGAATTGCTTGTCGAACGAAGAGTTGCTTGACCCCACGCCCGCCACTAGAAAGGAACGTGCAGAGCGAGTTACAGAAATCAGAGAGCCGACTCTGGACGACACCAAGATACGTGAGTATTACCTTTGTCTGTGGCTCCTCATATCGATTCCGTAGCAGTTCCTGATGCGCCTTGCGGATGTACTTGGTAAAAACGAGCAATGCAAATACCTGGCGTGGAGTGAATAGTTCACCAAAAGCTGCAATGCCATATTGTGTCACCCACGCACTTCCCTTGGAGTCGGTGATTATCGGCTCACTTGGTACTGAAAGGCGTCCACTGGAGTCGCTCGCTGTTTCCGCCTCCAACGCCTGAATACGCCTCCAGATCGCCTCGACATCAGGCCAGACTGACGACGCAACATCTTCCACGGCTAGATACACCTTGCCATGTTGTTTGGGTCGATTGCAGACCACTGCTAGCGGTTGCACACCGATGTGCCCTGCCGTGCCTTCTGCCTTGATGTAAATAGTATCAGCTACCGTTCTGCAAAACGAACAGGCCACGTTTCCACCCTTGCTGCCAGCGGCGGGATCGAAACCTAATCCTGCCTCCGTCTTTGCCTCCACCACATGATAACGCACCGTCTTCTCCGGCCATTCCTTGTGGCGATTGGTCTCGGCGTCGGCGCGCAACGCCACATACCGACCCTCCTTCTTTGCCAGCCACGTCTGCCGCGCCAGTGGCACCGTCCCCCCGCAGGCCGGATTCTTGCAGCGCACCGTGCGCGTCCACAAATAAGCGACAGGCGTGAGCATGCCCGCGTAGCGCAAGTTGCCAACTTGCGCTACGGGCAAATCCATACTCAACTGCCCGCTCGGC
>CAZLMM010000184.1:0-2046 GCA_964560495.1 uncultured Caldilineaceae bacterium | reverse complement strand
AGTACGCGCGCGTGGCGCGCCGCCAATTTTTCGGCATAGCTACTTTTGCCGCTGCACGCCCCGCCTAAGATCAACGTCAACATCTTTCAACTCCTCTGAGCACAAACAGAACTTACGCAAGCCCTCGTGTGACGCCTTCCTGGAAGTTGCGAGCTTCCAGGAAGGTTGTATGGCCAGGTGCGTAGGTCTTCATAAGTTCGTAGGTCACGCTTACATCGTGATAAACAGCGACTTCTTTGAGGTCTTTGTGTTCTCTGCGGCAGGCATGATCCGACAGTCTACCGGCTTCCCGCGGTTTGCACTGCCCGCAACGACGAATGGAAATCCTCCTCGCCAAAGACCTCCAGCGTGACCACGCCGGAGAAGCCCTGGGCGGTCAACAACGCCAGGACTTGGGCAAGCTGGCGCGTGGGCGTGTGCGTCAGCGCTTGGTGATCCTGTCCACCAACCAATCCATGAAGATGAACGACGCGCAGGCGATCCATGTTGGCCGCCAGATAGGGCAGCGCATCATGCCCATCCAGCCACAGATGACCCACGTCGACGCAACGGCTGACGCCGGCGCGCGCTGTCACGGGTGCAACGAACTCAGGCGGATAGCCTTCCAGGTTCTCCACCGCCAGTAGCGCCGGTTCGCCCGCCCAGCCCGCCAGTTCCTCCAGCGCCCGCACACAGTCATCCTGCCACGACGCCAGTTGCGCCGATGTCGTGGAAGCCGACCGCACGCTGCGTCCATCCAGGTGCAGCACATAGGCCCAGGGCGTCAGCGGGCGCGTGAGGTCCATCACCTGGCGCGCCCGCTGTATGGAGGGGTGATCCAGACGACGGTTCGGCCCCAGCTGCACGTCATCCAGCAGATGAACCGTGTAACTGATGTTCTGTTCCCGACTGATGGCTGCCAATTCGACTACTTCGGCGTCGGTGGGGAGGTTGCTGGGGCCGCCGGGTAAGTCAAAGAGAACCAGTTGCATGTCGCGCACCCAGTCGACGAGATAGCGGGCGTTGGCGACCAGGTCGTCGGCAATGACGTAGGAGGTTGCGCCCAGACGAAAGGGAAAAATATCGTCGATCATCGACTCACCCACTCACCACTGGGCTGCAAAGACCAGGAGCATGGTCGCCTCGGCCAGTTCCACCGTCATGCCGAAGACGTCGCCGGTGACGCCGCCCAGCCGTCGCTCCGCCGCAGAGACAAGCAGCCGGGCGACGATATGGGCCAAGAGGACAGCCATGTATGTGCGCCCACTGAAAAAGACGAGAAAAAGACCGACCGGAACGATCAGCGCTGCAGCCAACACAGTTGGCGTCAAACCCGCGGCAAAGTCGACTCCCATGCCGCTCTTCTGGGCAGGCTTCTGGTGCGCCACCAGCAGGATCAACCAGCGCCCATACACCGGCGTCAACAGCAGCGCCGGGATTGGCGCGGCAAGCGAGGCGATGGCTGCCGTCTTGAGGAGCAAAAGCAGCGCCAGGCCGGCCACGGCGAATGCGCCCGTGCGCGGGTCGCGCATGATCTCCAGGCGACGCTGCGGCGTCGTAGAAGCCAGCAGCCCGTCGCAGCAGTCGGCGAAGCCATCCAGATGGAGCGCGCCGGTGAGGAGCGCCCAGGCCGCAGTCGTCAGGCCGCCGACCAGCAGCGGCGGAAAGAGCTGGTCGCTCAGCCAGAAGACGCCCGTGAGGAGCGCGCCCATGAGCAGGCCGACAAAGGGAAACCAGGCCCCTGCCTGCCCCAGCGCGCCGGGGCGGAACTCCACCTGGCGCGCCGGCAGCACGGTGAGAAAGCCCAGCGCCAACCAGAATGATGACAGTATCGTAAACAGGCTGCGTAGAAGATTTCCCATAAACTCCGTAGGGGCGCACCCTTGCGGTCGCCCTGCAGTCTAGTACACGTGGGCCTAAATGAGCCGGTGGTATTGTCATGCTGAACGCAGTGAAGCATCTGGGTGGCAGCGCGAGATGCTTCGCTGGCGCTCCCTAGAAACTCTCGCCGACACGCAGATGCTTCACTACGTAGATGCTTCACTGGCGTTCAGCATGACAAGAGCG
>CAZLMM010000183.1:0-2068 GCA_964560495.1 uncultured Caldilineaceae bacterium | reverse complement strand
GCCGTCGTAGGTGCTGGTGCCGCGCCCGATCTCGTCCAGGATGAGCAGGCTGCGGTGGGTGGCATGGTGCAGAATGTTGGCCGTCTCCACCATCTCCACCATGAAGGTCGACTGGCCGCGATGAATCTCATCGCTGGCGCCCAGGCGGGTGAAGATGCGGTCTACCACGCCCACCTGCGCCTGGTCGGCTGGTACGAAGGAACCGATCTGGGCCAACAGAGTAATCAGCGCGGTCTGACGCAGATAGGTGGAGTTGTGGCTGACGAAACCGTTGGCAATGTATGCGTGATCAGGTTCAACCGACAAATCGTAGACTTCTGCTTCGCCGTACTCGATCTCGACAATCGGGTCGTAGAAGTACCGATTCCGGTGCAGTTCATCCAGCTCAGGCGTCGCCACGCCGTTTTCTCGACAATAGGTCATCAATTCATCGAGCTTGTGATAAGAGATATTGCGGCGATTGGGCAGATAGGTGTAGAAGATTGAACTGATGCGCTTGTTGCGCTTGAGCGCCACCGGCTTGTTCGGGGTTGCTGCGATGCGCGCCTGCACTGCCTTTAGCGGCTGCGCCAGGTGGGGAATGCCGCCAATGTTCGGCATGCGCAAGGAGGATGCCTGCTCGCTGCGCATCTGCTTACGCGGCAGGCGAAAACCAACAACCTGGTGAAAGCGGATGGCATCGGCGCCATAAATCATCACCCGATAGTTTGGCAAGACTGCTGTGTTCTTCTTGCGTAAGGAAGTAATCATTCCCAGATTGAGCAAGAGCATCTGCACTTCCCGCGCCAGGCGTAGCGAGCTGGTGGAATACTCCACATTGCCATATTTCCGCAGCGCGTATCCATCAGTGTCGAATAGCCCCTGCAAAAAAGCAACGACGCAATGACGCGGGCTGGCGAGGATCGTTTGCGGGACGTGCTTCTCGTGGGCGCGCTCGTAGCCCAGGCCAAGCCCGGCAAGAAAGGCGCGAATCTGTCGGCTGGAAATGAAGTAATCTTTGCCATTTTGCTTGACGTGGCTTTTGCAACCAAACTGCTCCAGACAAATTCGCTCGAACTCCTGTGCGATGAACGCATCGGCCGTGGAAAGATAAACGTCGGTGGTGTAAGTCAGCGTGCCATCCCCAATCAGCAACCCCATCAAATAGGCAAAGTCCTGGGTCAGTTCTGTGGGAAGACAATATTGTCTCGCGCGCGCCGTCACCGGCGCACCTCCCAGCCGCGTCTCCTCCCCCCACAATTCCGCCTGTCGCTGAATCGCCACGTAGTCGCCGACCGCCATCTCGCCCAAACGCAGCCAGCCTTCGCTGCCATCGGCAAAGCGCACCCACAGCCGGTGCTGGGCAGTTCCTTCCAGTTGGTAGCCCAGGCGCGTCGTCACCCGGATGGTCGGCTGTCTGCCGCCACGATAGAAGTGGGTGGCCTGCGCCTGACCCCTGCGACCCTGAATGGCGTAATCGATTGGCGTGAATTCCCCTTCTTCTGCCTCTGCAGGCATCAAGTCTTCGAGACGGTGCAGGCCGCGACCTGTGAAGAGCAGGCTGTCGCCCGTCAAGCATTTGCCGCTCATATTCGGGCCGGTGATGATCTGGACGGCTGTCTCTGGGCGCAGATGGGTGTCATTGGGTACGAACGGCTCGTCGCTCAGGGTCAGCTCCACCACGGGGTGGCGACCGGCGCTGATTTCGATGGCCGGGCCTTCATCCACCTGGGGACGCACGTAGCGGTGGAGCAAGGCTGTCTCAGCCAAGCTGGCGTAGACATCCAGCTCCGCCAGCCCCGCCGCCAACGCCAGCAGCGAGCGCCCTTGCACCGCAACCTGGCCGCACAGGTCACGGAAGATCTGCTGCTCGATCTCCAACCGTCGCTCGTCCGCGTTGAGCACCAACGATTCGTACTCCTTCAAATCAGGCGTAATGAACCGTTCGCCGTTGGCGATGGTCTGCTTGCGGATGTAGTCGGCGGGAACCTTGTGCATGTGGGAGCTGGTCACTTCGATGTAGTAGCCAAAGACCTTGTTGTAGCCCACCTTCAGGTTCTTGATGTCCAGGCGCTCCCTCTCGTTGCGT
>CAZLMM010000182.1:0-2178 GCA_964560495.1 uncultured Caldilineaceae bacterium | reverse complement strand
CCCGGGGCGATGCAGACGCCGCCCGCCGCTGGGCGTCCGCAGCCCTGGCGCGCCAGCCCGCCTGGGACGAGGCCCAGGCCATCCTGGATTGGGCGCAGGCTCCACCCCAATGATGGCCGTCAGCATCGCGCCATCGACTCCACCCATTCCTGTGATCCGTGCCCTATTGATTGGCGGCAAAACTCCTGGTCTCGCATCGAATACAGTATAATAGTTTGTGATGGCGGTAAGATGGCGAAGTTGTCATCGCGTAGAGGCTCAGAAAGGGGTGAATATGAGCATCACAGAGATACTGTCGCAAGACCCTGGCGTCATGCACGGTGAGATAGTCTTTGCAGGGACGCGCGTGCCTATATGCAGCCTGCTCGATCACCTTAAGGCAGGAGACACGCTCGATGACTTTCTGGCCGGATTCCCTTCGGTCAGCCGTCGGCAAGCTGAGGCCTTTCTCGAATATGCGTTTCAGATACTTTCAGCGCAGGCACCCCATGCGCGTGCTGCTTGATGAACAGCTTGACTGGCGACTGCGGAACGACTTCAGTGCGCGTTTCTTGGTGACCACTGTGGAGCGCCGTGGCTGGAAAGGAGTAAAAAACGGCATCCTGCTCAAGATGGCGGCTGCTGAGTTCGATGCCTTTGTCACAATGGACAAAGGCATCGAACATGAACAGAACTGGGCTTTCCTTGGCCTCGCTGTCATACTGGTGATCGCCAGGACGAATCGTTACTCTGATACGAAACCCCTCATTCCCGCGATCGAAGACGCATTGGATCGAATCAGCCCTGGACGATTGATTCGCATCCGCGGCAGTTGATGAAGCTACGGTCTAATCTCGTAGACGCCGCCCCCATTGCCGCCGCCGCGGTTGCCGCGATCATCGGCCCAGGCAAAGACGTTGACATCTGCGGCGCGATGCACCCCGCCCGAACCACTGTTTGCCTCGATGACGCGGTTGATGATTGCCTGCTCTCCGCTCGCCATGTCCATGAGAAGCACCTGGGCGCGCCCCGTGGCCGGGTTGAGCGCCGACGCCAGCAGCAGGCTGTCGTCGGTGGTCAGCGCCAGCCCCACCGGGTCGCCCAGGCGCACCCCCTCGGCGATGGGCGTCAGGCTGCCGTCTTCCACGCGGAAGATGCTGCCCAGACCGCCGGCCGCCAGGCGATCCGCCAGGTAGAGCGTCCCATCTCCGGCCACGGCCAGTCCGCCCGGCTCCACCAGCGGATCGCCCTTGACGATGATAGTCAGGCTGTCCCCAGCGCCGGGCGTGATCCGCATCACCGCTGGCTGGCCGTCGCTGGGGTCCACGCCGGAGATGTAAAGCGCCTCGACGCCATCCTCCATCACCGCCGCAAGCGCGCGCGGCGTGGTTCCCCCGGTTCCAGCGACAGGCTGCGCTTCCCCGCCGCCAGCCGGAATGGCGAACACCTGTCCAACCAGCCCCTCGCTCGCAGCGGCCTGGCTGTCGGCCACATAGATCGTCTCGTCATCGCTGCTGACCGCCAGACCCATTGGCGCAACCAGGGGGCCGCCCTGGGTCAGCGCCATCACTGTGTCGCTTGCCGGGGCCACCTGATAGACGCCTGGCTGTTGGGCGCCCATGGCCGTGAAGTAGATGACCGTCCCGTCGGCGTTGGGCGCAGCGTCGGTCGGCCCGGCGTAGAGGCCGCCTTCAGCGTTGCCATCGGCGACCAACGATACGCTGCTCACGACCTCGTTGCGCAAGGGCAGGCGCTGTCCGCCGCCTGCCTCTGCGATTGGCTGAATGGGCGCAACGCCGGCTGCGCACCCGGCCAGCGTTGCAATCAACCCAATCAGAACTGAAAACTTCATGACCCGTGCGTTCATTTTTTTCCTCCTCTTCCACTACTCGTTAGTAAATGACTCATACTTCACGCATCACTCGTGATGGTCGGCGATATGAGCTGCCAATCTAGCGATCGGTAAAGCACTCCCTGCCGCTTTTTACTTGCTCCCCTGCAATGCCAGGAATCGTAGGTCACGTTTCCAACGTGACAGGCGTGGTCAACCCTGGCTCGTGTGTAGGACAGTCACGCTGCAAGCGTGACCTACAGAGGAAGATGTCCTCCCTACGAAGGCAATGCCAGATTGACCGCTCGATAGGCCTGGCGCAGATACTCTTCCGCCTCCTGCCAGTCGGCTTCCACGTTTTCGGAGTA
>CAZLMM010000181.1:0-2299 GCA_964560495.1 uncultured Caldilineaceae bacterium | reverse complement strand
GCCGAGGCCCAGGCGGTGGAGACCAGTTCGGACACCGACAGGCCGGACGCGAGCAGCCTGGCCTTGAGCGCGGCGATGTCCTGCGCATCGACCAGCGGATGGTCGACCGGCGGCAGCGGGTCCTGCCACAGCAGTTCCTCCTGCGGCACGAGCTTGCCGAGATACCGCGCCCGCGGGCCCATGTCGCGATGGGTGAGCTTGAACCAGGCGCGGGCGAAGGCGTCGGCGAAGGCCTGCGGGTCGGCCAGGAAGCGGCGCGAGATCTTCTCGTAGGCCGTATATGGACTCCTCCCTGTTGCCAAGCGCTTTGTTGATCCAAGGTGAGATTGCGAGCGTATATCCGGCCTGTTAACGAAGCTCGTGGCTTCTGGCCATGATGGAGCACAGTCGCGTGCGGGTGCCTCAACGGAACCACGGCCTCAGGGGCCGTCACCCTACTCAGGCTCTTCCCGCACTGGTCTTCCCAAGGATCGCCATCGGCGATTGGCAAACTCGGTGATGGGTTGGTTTCAGGATCAGGCAGGACGGTAACGCTGCTCCGTGGTCAGGATCGCCCAGGCGATGCGAGCCGTCTTGTTCGCTTGGGCGACGGTGGCGATGTTCCGGTGGCGTCGCGTTGCCAGGTTCATCAACCATCTGCTGCGATCGTCGGATTTGTTGGCGGCGTTGCGCAGCACGCTGCGTGCGCCATGCGTGAGCAGGCTGCGTAGATAGCTGTCGCCACGTTTGTGGATGCCGAACAACCGGGCCTTGCCGCCGCTGGAATGCTGCTTTGGCACCAGGCCCAGAAATGCCGCCATTTGCCGACCATTGCGAAATTGCCTGGCGTCGCCGACGGCGGCGATCAACGCGCTGGCGGTGAGCGGGCCAACGCCCGGGATTTCGAGCAGCCGGCGGCCATCGCCATCCTGCCGGACCTGCCGTTCGATCCGCTCGCTCAGCGCGTCGATACCGGCCTGCAACCGCTTGAATTCCTCGTACAGCTCGGACAGCAATTCACGAAAGCCGAAGCTCAGGCCGTTGTCGGCATCTTCCAGCAGGTCGGGGATCGCCTTGCGCAGCGTGCCCGGCCCTTGGGCGATGGCGATGCCGTATTCGGCCAGGAGCCCGCGCATCTGGTTGATCAGTGCGGTGCGATGCTTCATCCGCAGCTGACGCACGCGATGCAAAGCCTGCTGATCCTGTTGCGCTACCGTCTTGACCGGGACGCGCGGAATATCCGGACGCGCCATCGCCGCACAGATCGCGGCGGCATCGTTGGCATCGTTCTTCTGGCCGAGGACGAAGGCCTTCACGTACTGGGGAGGCAGTAGCTCGACCTGATGGCCAAGCACCTGCAGTCGCCGGCCCCAGTCGTGGGCGCTGGCGCAGGCTTCCATGCCGACCTTGCAGGGCGGCAGGTCGCGGAAGAACGGCAGGATCTGGCTGCACTTCAAGGACTTGCGCAGGACCGGCTTGCCGGCACGGTCGACGGCGTGGAGCTGAATGACGTTCTTTGCCAGATCAAGGGCGATACGGGTAATCTGCATGGCGGACTCCTCCTGCTTCGCGACTGGTGGTTCAACGTCCTTCCAGTCTGGCACCTAGATGCCGAAGAAGTGGGAGGAGTCCATTCCATTGGGTAAGCGCATCGCGCGCACCCGGGTGAACGTCTCGCATGCGTCTCCGAAGATCCCCGGGTGCGGCCTTTGGCCTTACCCGGGCTACTTGCTACGGCGCTGGTGGGCATGAAGCCCACCCTACGGTCCTACGGCCCTTACGGCCTTATTGAATCATGAAGGTCGAAAGGGGGTCGTAGACCTATGAAGACGCTCACACAGCTTCTCATGGCCATTATTTTTTAGCATTTTTACAATCGCATCATCTGCCAAAAGAGATCCGTGCGCCGGGCCTATAATTATTCTGGACACCATGTCACACAGATTTGCAGGCAGAGGGCCGTCAGCCCCAAGAGGCACCTTCATTTTTGGCTGAAAACCGGTCGCAGCAACCACATAATCGATGTAACGCTCCTGTTTTTTTTCAGGATCCCTTTCAGGGAGATATATGAGCCTCCACTCCCTTTCTTCACTAAAGCCATTGTGCTTTGCAGTCAATGCAGTGAATTTCAATTTTTCAAGAAAAAATCTCGAGAAGATCCTTAGATCATCGTCACTAGGAATAGACAATTGCCCAAGCACTTCTGCCGCCCTATCCAAGTCTTCGTTGATCCATTGCTCTCTTTGAAAAGCAGTTCCGTAGCGAACAGGCGCAAGAACATAAGCCGAGTCTTCGTTAGGCGTCACCGCCTGAGTGTCAA
>CAZLMM010000180.1:0-2333 GCA_964560495.1 uncultured Caldilineaceae bacterium | reverse complement strand
CACAATCTCTGATGAGCGGGACGATTACCCGCAGATCACACAGGCTGACCTGGATCGAGCGAAATTTCGTGTCGGTCTCAAGCCTGCGCTGCGCAAGCAACGTGTAACGATCCTGTTGGACGCCGGACTCGTTGCCTATTTCAAAACGCAGGCAGGCGAGCGAGGGTATCAGACCCTCATCAATGAAACCCTGCGCCAGGCCGTGGAGCGTGACGATCTTGAAGAGAGACTGCGGCGCATCATTCGCGAGGAGATACGCCGCGATGCTGTCGGGGCGGGCGGGGCAGGCGCGTGACTTTGATGCGCCACAATTGATGCAACAGGGACGATCCGATGAAAACCAATCGCGCCAACCTGCAACACCTTCTGCGAGCATTCGACTTCAAGAAACTCTTTCTCGAAGAACTGGGCTGGGACAACTACCGCGCGCCGCTGCCTGTGCTGGTGGATGGCGCGGCCTACACGCTGCAAGGCATTGCCGAGAAGCGCGGCGTGGCGGCCTTTGTGCTCACCAGCGCCGGCGGCCTGCCCGACCACAACCTGCGCCGCAAGATCGAGCGCCAGGTAGCCAAGCGCCACCGCGAACATCTGATCATCTTCAGCGATGGCCGCGGCGTGCAGGTGTGGCAGTGGGTGCGCCAGGAGCCGGGCAAGCCGCTGGCCAGCCGTGAGGTGCGGCTGGATGTGGAGCAGAGCGGCGAGGCGCTGCTGCAAAAGCTCGACGCGTTGGCCGTCAGCCTGGAAGATGAAGAGACGTTAACGCTGGTTGATGTCACCGGCAAACTCAAGAGCGCCTTCGACGTGGAGCGCGTCACCAAGAAGTTCTACGAGCAGTTCAAGAAGGAGCACAGCAGCTTTGGCGCATTCCTCAAGGGTGTGCCGGTTGGCGATCTGGCCGACTGGTATGTGTCGGTGATGCTCAACCGGTTGATGTTCATCTACTTCATCCAGAAGAAGGGTTTCCTGGGCGGCGATGCGGACTATCTGCGCAACCGCCTGGCCGCCAGCAAGCGCACAGCGCCCGACCGCTTCTACCTCGATTTTCTCTGCCCGCTCTTCTTCGAAGGCTTTGCCAGACCCAAGAACGCACGCGACCCGGCCATGGCCGGATTGCTGGGCGACGTGCCCTATCTCAACGGCGGCATCTTCGCCCGCCACCAGATCGAGCAGACCCACGGCCAGAACATCACCCTGCCCGATCGGGCCTTCGAGCGCCTCTTCGCCTTCTTCGACCAATACCAGTGGCACCTGGACGACCGCCCGCTACGCAAGGACAACGAGATCAACCCCGATGTGCTGGGCTACATCTTCGAAAAGTACATCAACCAGAAACAGATGGGCGCCTATTACACGCAGGAGGACATCACCGAGTACATCGGCAAGAACACGATCATCCCCTACCTCTTTGACGCGGTGCAGCGCGAGCAGGCGGCCGCGTTCAAGCCGGGCGGGCAAGTGTGGAGCTTGCTGACCGCCGACCCGCATCGCTACATCTACCCGGCTGTGGCGCACGGGAGCGACCTGCCACTGCCGCCGGAGATTGCCGCCGGCGTTGGCGATGTGGCCCATCGCGGTGAGTGGAACAAGCCAGCCGCGGATGGCTACGCCCTGCCCACCGAAATCTGGCGCGAGACGGTGGCGCGGCGTCTGCGCCATCAGGAGGTGCGCGCCAAGCTGGCCGCCGGTGAAGTGCACACCATCGACGAGCTGATCACCCTGAACCTGAACATCCGCCAGTTTGCCCAGGATGTGATCGAAGGCTGCGACGACCCGGGGCTGCTGCGCGGCTTCTGGAAGGCGCTGCGCCAGATCAGCGTGCTCGACCCGACCTGCGGCTCCGGCGCGTTTCTCTTTGCCGGGCTGAACATTCTGGAGCCGCTCTACGAAGCGTGCCTGGAGCGCATGGCAGCCTTCGTGGCCGAACTGCCGCCCGACGCCTCACCGCTGCGCTTCAGCGATTTCCGCAAGGCGCTGGCCGACGTGGCGCGCCACCCCAACCAGCGCTACTTCATCTTCAAGTCAATCATCGTCGACAACCTCTACGGCGTGGACATCATGCACGAGGCGGTGGAGATCGCCAAGCTGCGGCTCTTTCTCAAGCTGGTCTCGCTGGTGGAGCAGGGCAGCCAGATCGAGCCGCTGCCCGACATTGATTTCAACATCCGCGCCGGCAACACGCTGGTGGGTTTTGCCACGCGGCCCGAGATGGAGGCCGCGGTGCGCGGCAACCGCCTGCTGCTGCTGCCCGAAGACGAGGAGGCGCTGGCTGCCATCGACGAACAGGCGGCGGATGTGGAGCGGCTCTTTGGCCGTTTCCGCCAGATGCAGACTGA
>CAZLMM010000179.1:0-2442 GCA_964560495.1 uncultured Caldilineaceae bacterium | reverse complement strand
AGAAACCTATGACCTTGCTGCTCTCTGCGCTGGGCAAGCTCTGCTCAACCTTGCCAGAACAGCCCAACGGCAACGGCATCAGCCGCGCTCAAGGAATGCCGACCAACCAAAACGACGACCACGCCAAGCACCTCTCCCAAAAGGCGCGTGTGTCGGCGTCGGCTGGATGCCGATGTTAGGCGCATTTGCATGAATACACAGATCCATGACCTATGTGACGTTGTCTGCGTTTGACCGCGTTGCCTTACCTTTGCATTTTATCCTGGTCATTGCAGACGCGACGCATGGCCTGTGCAAATTATCATGCGCTTCGATGTTGTCTCCGCTCAACAGTGACAGACAACTATTTAACGCTTGCCTTTCCTCGATGCTGTCGGTCGCTACAAATGATGGTGATCCGGTGAGCCACCAAGCTGCAAGCGGCTTTTTCTGCCCCTAAAGATTTTATTCGCCAGGCTATGAACGGAAGTGGTTCAAATTCTGTGCGAACAAATATTGAGGATTATCCTGGGCTGCCTTGTTTGCTAGATACTGATCCGTCCTCATAAACTGTTACTATGGTTGCCGAGTACGACCATTTCAAGTTTAACTCGTCAGCATTGGGACACTTCACTCTATATGTTCCAGGTCTAGCGGGCACAGAAACGCTGTGCCTTCCACATACAGCGCAATCTACCGTAATACTATCCATTGTCTAGCCTCCTTGTGATTGACCGATCAAGTCCATTCCGACTTATCGATCTGTCCAAACTTATGTTTAAATATCTTTGCAGCGTTGGGTCACGACGCACAACTGATTTCGTACTTAGGTCAATCCCCATGATTTCCGCTGCCATGAGAATATCACTACCCGGAATCGCCATGCCTATGAGTTCAGGAACTATCGCGCCTGGGCCTTTTTCGCACACTTCGAAGAACATTTTGAGTAATGAAGCTGCCATCAGTCCATCCATAAGATACCCCTCCTTTTGTTATTAAGCGCCCATTGGTATGTCTTCGCACGTGATGTAGGCGGGCGCGCCTAACGGACAAGCTCACCCGCGGCGCACCCCCTTCTGCGGCGAGGCCCAACGCCGCCCTCAAACCACATTCTGGCGGGTACATCCGGCGGCCTTGCGCCGTCGGGTGCAGCGGGTGTTGGGCGGCGGCCCTGCCGAAAGGACGACCACGCCGCACACGGACCCCCAACGCCGGCCAACCCCCGCCGACCGGACGCGAACCTGCCCTCTCGCACCCGCGCAATGCGGGGACACTCCGCCGCTTGCCGACCTTGCCTGCGTGACCAACCTTGCTCGCTCACCGCACCCCGCCGACGCCTGGACCTCGCGCCGGATTTCTGCGCCCACGATCAATGACCACACCTGACATTTTTAACGATGCACGGCGGTTTTCCGCTCTGCTTCTCCCGCCGCCTAACGAATACGTCAGCCGCCGGGGCCGTCAGATTCGCAGACAAAACGAGATCGTCCCCGGTCGGCTGCACGGGATGTTGGGCGGACGGTGATGGGTTGACTACAGAGGCAGGTAGACGACCTTCTTGGACCATTCGTCCTGCTCGCTGCATTCATCCAGAAACAGGATCTCATCGATTGCCTGCCGTAGGGCGAGCCGATCATTCACCACAAAGACCCCAGTCATCGGCTGTCCGGCTGCCACTTGTTTATAGGCATAATCGGGCACAGTGGCCCGATCATGCGTCAACAAAATGTAGTTGTGAACAGCAGCCCATTCCAAAATGGCTGGATCGTTCGCCTCTCCCAAACCTACATCTTGAACACGTACCAGTTCGAGGTCTGGGCGACGACGCAGAAGTCCCCGCACGATGTAGCCGTTGAAATTCTCATCAGCCAACAGACGCAGCATGGCTCAAGATGCCATTGCTTTCTTGCGCGCCAGCAACCGCTGACGCATCTCGGCGAGATCCCCCTGCCGATACTCAATCCTGTTACGTACCTCTTCTGCCCGCTGCTCACGTTCTGCCAGGTACGCCTCAATTTCGTAGCGATGACGCAGATAATAGGCGATGACGCTATAGACATCGGCGAGGGCGGTCGTGGGATACTGTTGAACGATTGTCTCTGGCGTTGCCCCATCTTCAAATGCTCGAATCACCAACTCTAGCAGGACGCGGGAGTTGCCGACGCGCAAAGCCCCGGATTCATCTCGGCGCAGCGGCGGCGCTTCTGTCTGTAGTATCATCTCCATCTATTTTTCTCCTGGACTCCAAACTTGAGCTTTTGTGTCGCCAGCATCCCCGCCGCCCAACGTATGCGTCACCCGCGCCGAGCCGCGTCAGCGGCGAGGGAACGCCAGCGTGAGCGAAGCGAGCGCGCAGCGCGTCGGGTGGACGCGGTGTTGGGCGGTTTTTAATTGCACTTCACAAGGAAACTCGATAGTTGTGATTTCAGATTGTAGGTGATTTGACAAGTCTGGGCACATGGT
>CAZLMM010000178.1:0-2491 GCA_964560495.1 uncultured Caldilineaceae bacterium | reverse complement strand
TAATGTACATGAAAAACGGCCAAGCCACAGACGTTGGACGCCAGGCAATGGCCGCAAACTCACCTACTTGAAGGCGCCGCTCTCTTCTGCGCTCCACTCAGAATAGCTGCCTGAAAGTGGTGCGAATCAACGATGCCAGTCAACGCGCTCGCGTCGCTCAGTCTCAGGTCGTTTGGTGAAAGAAGCGGTGAAATTGCAGTTCGTCGGAGCACAGTTCGCCTTATTCTTGATTCTGAGCACATCATTCTACTCGTGTTGGCCTGATCTGTCAACGTGGGCAGCAAGGATAATGTCAAGTTCTCATGACCGGTTTGGCGTCTGGGACGCAATTTGGTAAGATCAACTTATGCCAAACTATCGCAAACACTTTTTCGTGTGTACTCATGGCTCATTCTGTTGGTATGACGGCGAACCAGATGCGCTGTTAGAAGCATTGAAAAAACGGGCGGCCGCTGCTGGTCTCAGAGACGAGGTGCGCATCAATCGGGCCGGGTGTCTGAACGCTTGTGGCCACGGACCGACGATGGTCGTCTATCCAGATGGCGTCTGGTATGGATCTGTACAGCTCAGTGATGTGGACGAACTGTTCGACTCCCACGTTCTGGGTGATTTGCCTCTCGAACGTCTGCGGTTGGCGCCCGAGACAACCAAGCAGACAGATCACTACCCCCCAGAGGTGCAGCAGTACAAGCGCGTCGAACGAGAGCTTGACCAATTGCGCCTGTCGTCCCAAAGCGAAATCCGCGCTCGCCTGGCCGAGCAGACCTGACGACCGCGCCGGACGCGATTCGATACAACGCAGCGATTCATTGACCAGCCGGCCCAGTGACAAACGCCATGACTACCGCGCAAACAACTGCTGTGCGCCCGTCGTCCCAAGAGGGCGATGTGGTGGAGGTGCGCGTGCTGCTCATCTGTCAGTCGGAGGGGCTGCGTAACCGCTATGCGCATTTGGCTGGCTATGAAGAGAGCGACGATAACAGTGGCCTGACCGCGCTTGGTTGGGAACAAACCAATGCGCTGGCGAACTGGCTGAAGCTCCATGAAAAGATCGACGTCCTGATCAGCGCGCCCCAGTTGCGCAGCCGTCTCACTGCCCAGCGCATCGCCCAGGTGCTCGGCATGGCGGTCAAAGTGCGCATGGATTTGCCGCGCCATGCTGCGGACCGCATGCGCACGCCCGGCAGCAACGGCGAGATGCCACGTTCCCTTCAAGCATTGGCCAGCCGGGTCCCGCCCCCTGAAGACCCAGAATACCATTCGTTTTGCATGGCTGTGGTGAAGGTCATCGACGACCTGCTGGCAGAACACTGGGGTAAAACGATCGCCATTGTCTTGGGCGGCGTCGCCGTGGCCGCAATAACACGCGAATTCTTTGGCGCCCAGACTCTGCCCATCGCTGTCAACCACTCAGGCATCACAGAGTTCAACCGCCGCAACGGCCAGTGGCGGCTGGCTTACGCCAACAGGCGTGAGCATCTTCCCATGCCCACCCTTGCGTCCGCCCCCCAGGTGACGGGAAGTGGAGGCGCAGGCAATCTCGACCCCGGCGAATTGGACCACATCATTGCTGTCTACAATCGGGTGGGGATGCGTCCACGCGATGAACAGGTGGAGGTCGATCGCCGCCAGCGGATGCGGGATTTGCTGCGTTTTGCCCACCTGCCGCCTGAACTGCGCGTCCTCGATCTGGGAACGGGCGCAGGGCTGCTTGCCCTGATGTTGGCCGAGGACGGCGCCCGTGAGGTGATCGGCGTAGATATCAGCCCGGTCATGTTGGAAAACGCAGAGTATCAGCGTTTGAGCCTGGCCACCCCTGCCGCAGGCCGCGTCAGTTTCCGCCTGGCGCCTGCACAGATGCTCCCCTTTGGCGATGAGTCCTTTGATGCAGTGGTCTGCCGGCTCATGCTGCAACACGCGCAGAAGCCTGAACGCATCTTGCAAGAAGCCGCGCGCGTGCTCAAGATCAACGGCGTCCTGATTTTTGCTGGAGCGTTAGGGGCGGACGACCCGGTCAAGCGCGCCACACAGAACGCCATCGAAGAGCGGCGCAACCCGGCCCATGTGGCGGCTCGCACCGCGGACCAATATCGCAAGCTTATTATTGGCGCCGGATTGGTTATCGAAAGCGAGAAGGTGACGATTTTTGACCGTGAACTGGAGGAATGGCTCAATGACATGTTGGCCGAGGCCGCCAACCGAGCGGTGGTGCGCGATATGATGGAGGCCGGTATGGAGACCGACGCCTCTGGTCTGCACGTACGCAAACAAGGCGGAAAGATCGTCTTCGACCAACGTCTCTTCTACGTGCGAGCCATCAAGCGTCCGTGAAACCCATCATCATTTGTTGTTTTTCACCTTGTAGACAAATCAAGTAGAGTTCATACAAATGTCATTCTGAGTTTCCAATGCCCCGCGTGGCATAACTTGGGCAAGAAACACCGCCTTTGTCATGCTGAACGTAGTGAAGCATCTACGTAGTGAAGCATCT
>CAZLMM010000177.1:0-2516 GCA_964560495.1 uncultured Caldilineaceae bacterium | reverse complement strand
CACACTCTCGGTCAAGGTCAGGCGTGCGCCCGTCTCGGCGGCGATCGCCCGGCAGGTGGCGACCAGGCTCTCTTCGGGCCACAGCGCCTTGGGTGCGCAGAGGCGTACGTCCATGCCCAGCTTGCAGCCCGTGACCATCAGCGAGTTGCCCATATTGTTGCGCGCGTCGCCCAGATAGCAATAGGCGATCTCGTTGAGATGCTTGGGGCTGTGTTCCATCATGGTCAGAATGTCACAGATCATCTGCGTGGGGTGGAACTGGTCGGTCAACCCATTCCAAACCGGCACGCCGGCATTTCCAGCCAAAATCTCGACCAGCTCCTGACCAAAGCCGCGGTATTCGATGCCGTCGTACATGCGCCCCAGCACGCGCGCCGTGTCCTTCATGGACTCCTTGTGGCCGATCTGCGAGCCGGATGGTCCCAGGTAGGTGACGTGGGCGCCCTGGTCGTAGGCGGCCACCTCGAAGGCGCAGCGCGTGCGCGTCGAGGTCTTCTCGAAGATCAAGGCGATGTTCTTGCCCTTGAGCCGTGGCTGCTCGAAGCCGCCATATTTGGCCGCCTTCAGGTCAGCGGATAGCTTGAGCAAGAACTTGAGTTCTTCTGGGGTGAAGTCCAGTTCCTTGACAAAGCTGCGGTTGCGTAGATT
This sequence comes from uncultured Caldilineaceae bacterium, assembly GCA_964560495.1. Taxonomy (GTDB): domain Bacteria; phylum Chloroflexota; class Anaerolineae; order Caldilineales; family Caldilineaceae; genus UBA5069. The sequence goes on along the minus strand of CAZLMM010000177.1, from coordinate 1,868 downwards.
GAAAGCCATCATAGTCTCCTTTTGGAATTGAGCAGATTTACGTCACCGTGAGATCAGATGTCTGTTGAAGGTCCCGCTACCAGCGTGACCTTCAGCAGACGAAACCGCAATGCCGGCGCTGCTTGCTGTGGCGCCTAGCCAGCAAATACACCCACCGCCAACACCAGCATACTGAGCGCCATGAGCAGCAGCAGCAGCGGCCACACAAAACGCCACCAGACGCCGTAGCCGACGCGGGCGATGGCGAGACCACCCATGACGACTGCCGACGTGGGTGTGACCAGGTTGACCAGGCCATTGGCGGTCTGGTAGGCCGTGACGACCAGGTAGCTGGGAACACCAGCAAAGTCGGACAGCGGCGCCATGATCGGCATGGAGACCGTAGCCAGCCCCGAACTGGATGGGATGAGAAACGAGAGCGGCAGGTAGAGCAGGTAGGTGACCAGGATGAAGCCCACGCCGCCCAATCCGGAGACCGCCTGCTCTGCCCAGTACAAGACCGTGTCAGTGATCAGGCCGTTGTTCATGACCACGGTGACGCCGCGCGCCACACCGATGATCAGCGCCACGCCCAACATGTCGCGCGCGCCATCCACGAAGGTGTCGACCAGCGTCTTTTCCGGCAGCCGGCCGACGATGCCGATCACGATGCCGAAGAACAGGAAGTTGGCGGCCATCTCCGGGAACCACCACCACCAGGTGGGGATCGCGATGCCTAGATCTGCCCACGGAATCACGCCGTAGACCATCACGACAAAGGCCATAAAGAACAGGAACAAAATGAACTTGTGCCGGCCGGTGAATTTGCCGAACTCGTCGCTATCTCCGCTGCTGGCCAGGAACTGCTGCTCGTTCTCGGCTTTGGCGGAGAAGATGAGTGACTTCGAGGGGTCTTTCTTCACCTTTTCGGCGTAGCGCATCACGAAGAGGATGCCCATGATCGTGCCGATTACCAGGATAAACAAGCGTCCAACCAGCCCTTCGCTGATCGTCGTATCGGCAAAGCCCGAGGCGATGCCGGTGGCAAAGGGGTTGACGGTGGAGCCGATCACGCCGATGCCGGCGCCCAACAAGATCAGCGCGCCTGCGGACAGCCCGTCGTAACCAGCCGCCAGCATCACTGTGATGATCAGCGCATAGAAGGCCAGCGTCTCTTCAGCCATACCATAGGTGGTGCCGCCGATGGCAAAGATCGTCATCAGGGCTGGAAACATCCACTTTTCCTTGCCCTTGAGTTTGGTCACGACCCAGGCGATGCCGGCGTCGATGGCGCCGGTTTTCATGGTCACACCCAGAAAGCCACCGATGATGAGCACGAAGAGGGCAACATCGATGGCGCCGAACAACTCGCCGGAATTCCAAACGTCGACGTTGCCCGTCTCATCTTCGATGCCGTACATGCCGTTGATCGGTCCCATCAATGCGCTAACAAGCAGCTTTTGCGGATTGGATGGCAGTTGCTGGTACGTGCCAGGAATCGGCGCGCCATCTGCATCAAGTTCGTAGGCGCCGGCTGGGATGATCCAGGTGGCAAGCGCGGTCAAAATCAATAAAATGAACAGGATGGTGAAAGCGGTTGGGAAGGTAAACTTCTTCTTCGGTTTGGACAGTGTTGCTGCCATAGCCATACTCCTTGCATATCAGTGGATCAAAAGAACGGACAGAATTTGATCTGCGCCGAACATTGCCCGCAGATCGTTTTCCTTTTTCTTCGGTAAGTTCATCGCAATGATCGCAAAGCTCTGGCCTGGCAATGCCGCCACGACCTTGTCCTGCACAACGCCGTTCGTCAGCACAAACAGGACCGAGGTTCCTTCCGTCACATGCGCGCGTACTTGTTGGATGAAGTCGTCGTCGATGCCGTAGCC
>CAZLMM010000176.1:0-2536 GCA_964560495.1 uncultured Caldilineaceae bacterium | reverse complement strand
GGTGATTTCACACTTGATTGCGCACCCAAGAGACCTGGGCGCTGATGAAGACAGCGTGGCTACAGGACAACAACAGAGCTGATCCCTGATCAACTTCTTGGACCTTGTGAGTGCAAATCTTCGGGGGAGAGGTGGTCAAACGGAGTGTCAACGGCAATCCCTTCAACGCTCGCCGCGGCAACGAGCGAGCGATCTCCACTGATAAAAACAAGCGAACGCTTAACTGTCATAAGCGCCCTCTCCTGCCGCAAAGCCACAGCCAACTGGACTGCGTCATAGGCTTTCAAGGGGCGCCGTTGCGCCAGTTCAGCGGCCATCTCCAACGTGGGAGAATCTATGGGAATGATTGCATATCGATCTCCCCTCTGATTTGCCCTCGGTTGCGCTGGCGTGGTTCAATCAGCGCGATGAATCGAGACAATCTCTACTCGTTGCGCGTTGCTGGCTGGGCCGGCGCAGCTCTCATCCTGGCAGCCGCGTTCCTCTATCTCCTCACGCTGGACAACGGCTTGCGCTTTGGCGAGCTGGAAGGCGGCGACCTGATCACCCATCAGTACGCTCAGGTGCAGGCCCGCCCCAGCAACGCGCCGGGCTATCCGCTCTACACCATGGGCGGCTGGCTCTGGTTCCATTTTTGGCGCGGCGTCGCTGTGCGGCTGGGCGATGCGCTGCCCAACCCCATCCCCATTCTAAGCAGCTACAGCACGCTCTTTGCCGTGTTGGCCGTGGGGTTGCTCTATGTGGTCTTGTTGGAGGTTCTGTCGCTTTCGGGACAACCACGCTTGTCCCGCTACAAGCGTGACCTACTTTCTGAACAAGAACCGCGCTCGTCACGCTACAAGCGTGACCTACTTTCCGAACAGGAGTCAATGCGTCGGGTCAATTGGCCCCTGGCCTGGCTCATGACTGCCTTCTATGCAGTCACCTATTTCTTCTGGTACTACGCCGTCACCACCGAACAGTACAGCAGCGCCGTAGCTCAAACCCTGGCCATCGTCTATCTCTATTTCCTCTGGCGCAGACGTCTGGCCGATCAGCCTCATCCACAATTCACAATTCACAATTCACAATTCACAATTCCCGACCTGCTCCTCATCCTCCTCGCCTTCCTGTGCGGCCTCAGCCTGGCGCACATGCTGACCGTCGCCTTCATCATCCCGCCTCTGGTCATCGCCATCGTGTGGGAGCAGCCGGCTCTGCTGCGCCGCGGCAGGTTGCTCCTGGCTGTGACTGCCGCCGCGCTGCTTCCGCTACTCAGCTACGCCTATGTCTATGTACGGGGCGCAGCGCACCCAGAATGGTGGGGACAGGGCAATTGGCCAGACGCGTGGAGCTGGTTCTGGTCTTTCGTTTCCACATCCCAGGGGCGTGAGGAGCTGGCCTGGGGTTTCGAGGCCGGGCGGGCATTCTGGGGCAATGGCTTTCCCGAGCTCATCTGGCAAGAACTGAGCATTCCGCTGCTGGCGCTGGGGTTGACGGGCATCGCCTTTCTGGGACGCAGGCCGGCCTTCGTCCTCTATGGCGCGTTGCTTCTTTATGCACTTTTCTGTTGGATGTACCGCTACGGCAACTGGTTTCAGGTCATCCTGCCCGCCTACCCCCTCATCTTGATTGGGGCCGCCGCTGGTCTTCACCGTTTCCAATGGTCACGATTCGCTGGTCGGTCACGTCTCTTGCGGCTTGCGCCCCTGGTTGTGATGGCAATCGCCGTGCTCTGGCGCTTCAGCGCATCCTGGCCCCAGGCCAACAGCCGCAATCTGCCCACAGATCGGGCGCTCGACCACCCGGCGCTGCTTCTCGACAGCCTGAGGCAGGGCGATTCTCAGCGTTTTCCGCCAGAAGCTGCGCTCTTTGCCGCATCGAGCGACCTACACGGCCTGGGTTATCTCATCGAAATCTGGGGTGTGCTGCCCGGCGCAAGGATTGTAGGCGGCGATCAGGCGGGATGGCAGCTGGCAGAGGGGGGCGCGGTCTTTTCTACGTGGGAAATGGCGCCGACGCTCCTGGAAGAATTGCCGCCACAGATGAAGCCCATCTTGCAGACACACAACGCCGATTGGGTGAGCCTGTCAACGGCAAAAGCTGATCTTCCAACGCCGCAGATGACAACCGATGAACGCATCGGCGATGAGCTTGCGCTCGTCGGCTATAGCATCGAGCCTGGGCCGACCGGCGCGCCGGTCACGACGACTGGGCCGTCCCTGGAGGTGACGTTGTTCTGGCGACTGGAGGTTGGAGAATGGCCCGCGGGTTTGTCCATCAGCGTGCGCCCCACCCAGAATGGCGCATATCTGCCAGCGCCTGACGGCGAACCTGGCACCATCGTTCAGCAAGATGTCGCTGAACCAATGCACGGGCTATGGCGAGCGGCGCTGCCCGCAGCGGGAGATGTCATCGCTGATGCGTATCGGTTGACGTTGCCGGATGGGGTGGAGGCGAATGGGGCGACGGCGCTTCTCTATCGAAGAGAGGACGAAGCATTCACGACAGTGGCGGAACTTCATCTGCCCGTTGGGGACAGATGAAGTGTAAGGGC
>CAZLMM010000175.1:0-2836 GCA_964560495.1 uncultured Caldilineaceae bacterium | reverse complement strand
CGCCAGTGAAGCATCTACGCCAGTGAAGCATCTACGTAGTGAAGCATCTGCGTGTCGGCGAGAGTTTCTAGGGAGTTTCCATGCCCGTTTGGGGCACAATGAAGCATGAAAATGCGCCCATTTTCAGGATAGCGTAGTGAAGCATCCGTTGTGGTCAGGCAGGATTCTTCGTTGGCGCTCAGAATGACAGATCACTTGTATGCGCCGTCGTGCGCTATGCAAAAACCGGCTGGGCTGCCGCAACCCGTTCGATCACCTCCGCCGCCTCGGCGTGACTCAGGTTGACCAGCGGCGGGCGACAGGTCGTCCAGGCTGGGTCGTTCCGCCACTGAGCGATGATCTGCTTGAGCGCCGGGATAGTGGAGTAAGCCCGTAGCGCCTCGCGCAGGACATTGATTTCTTGCTGCATGGCCTCAGCTTCGGGCGACTGCCAGTGGTCGTACACCTGGCGAATCTGACCTGGGATGATGTTGGCCATGGCGGTGATGGTGCCGGCGCCGCCGCTACGCAGTGTTTGTAGGAGGAATTTCTCCGAACCGGCGAATGTGCCAAAGGCAAAGAAGTTGTCGAGAATGCCCTGTAAGTTCTTGGCGTCGCCGGAACTATCTTTGATGCCGACGACCGTCTGGGGGAACATGCTCACCAGGCGCTCGATGAGGGGCAGGCTGAAGCCGACCTGGGCAATGGGTGGGATGTGATAGAGATAGACGCGCAGGCGGTTATCTCCCACGCGCTCGATGACCTCGGCGATGGAGCGGAAGATGCCTTCATCGCTCACACCTTTATAGTAAAAAGGAGGCAGCATGAGCACGCCGCCGCAGCCCACCTCCACGGCGTGGCTTGTCAGGCGCACCGTGTCAGGGAATGCGCAGCAGCCCACCCCGACAATCATCTTGTGAGCTGGCAGGTCAGCGCCAACGAGTCGCTCCAACATGCCAATGCGTTCCTCAACCGAGAAGGAGTTGGCTTCGCTGGTGGTGCCAAAGGGCGCCAGGCCGTGACAGCCATTCTCCATCAACCAGTGGCAATGGATGATCCAGCGTTCGATGTCGGGACTGTAATCCTCGCGTACGGGCGTCAGGACTGGGGCGAAGACGCCCCGCAGTGGTTCAGGACGAATCATAGATTTGTGCTCCGTGGCTAATCCAGTTGAAAATGATTGGCGATTCTACATGCGTCCATGGCGTTGGGCGCCTTCATAATACGTTCTGGTCGCTCCCAACTGATGTTGTGCACAGGGTGCGGTCGGAACGCAAAATCTTCATGGCTTGACAGTATAGCATAAGTCCATCAGAAGTGGGTGCATTCAAGATTCGTTACTGAGGGTCATTCCACAGGGACTTGAACGGCGGCGGAAAAGCTGCGCTGTGACAGAAAAATGTCTTCACCACCGTTCATACCCATCCAGCGAACGAGCGTTGAATGCGCTCATCACAAATGAGGAGAGATCGTATGAGCAAAGGACAGGTATTCTACGACCCCCCGTTTCGATACGTTGATCACATCAGCGGGCGCGAAATCGTGCAATTGACCAACTACCTGGGGCACTCCAACCACCTCTACTTCACGGACCCCTGTTGGTTCAACGGCAACCGTTCCATGGTTTTCACTTCGGATCGGGAGAACCGCAGCAATCTTTTCCGTTATGATTTGGACGACGGCAAGATCACCCAGATGACCGATCTGGCTGGCCCAGGGCGCCCCGGCGGTTGCGTCAGCATCGTCAACCATGCGGTCTACTTCTGGCGGCAGTACGACCTGATCGAAGTCGACCTGGACACGCTGGCCGAGCGCGTCGTCTGTCAAGGGCAGCCGCCCATGTTACCGCGCGGGCGCGCCAATCCCACGGCGGACGGCAAATACATCTGCACGCTTCTCATGGAAGAGACGCCGGAGGATCGCCCCAGCATCTCTTTCTCCTACTCCCGCTTTCGTGAATACCACGCCAAGAAGCCATTTACCCAGATCGTGCGCATCGAGACCGCTACAGGCGCGACGGAGGTGATCCACGAAGACCGCCGCTACATGGGGCATGTCAACACCTCGCCTACCCGGCCCAACCTGATGACCTTCTGTCATGAAGGACCCTGGCCGCTCATTGAACAGCGCATCTGGGGGCTGGACATCCACACCGGCAAGAGCTGGAAGATTCGCCCCCAGGATGAGACGTTGGCCGTTGGTCATGAGTATTGGTTTGTCGATGGGGAGCGCATCGGCTATCACGGCTTTCCGCGCGACAAGCGCAGCAATCATGTCTTCGGCCACATCCGCTGGGACAACAGCGAACATGTGGAGGTGAGCTTTCCCTTCCACTCCACCCACTTCCACAGCCTGGATGAGCACATCATGGTGGGCGACGGAACGCCGGCCTTCCGCGACAACGCCCAGCCTTACATACAGTTGTTCAAATGGGATGGCGAGAAGTATGTGGGGCCGCGGGTGTTGGCCTTCCATCGCAGCACCTTCAACGACCAGCACGCCCATTGCCATCCGCGCATTACACCCGACAGCAGGCACGTGCTCTACACTTCGGACTTGACCGCCTACTCCAACATGTATCTGGTGCAGATCGGCGATTTCGACGACCTGCCCTCCATCGAACAGGTGTTGTACGCCGCGGTGCTGTGAGATGCGGGTGTAGCTAGTATACATGGGCTGAAGTAAACCAATGGTTGTCATTCTGAGTTTCCAATGCCCCGCGTGGCAAAACGTGGGCAAGAAACACTGCTCTTGTCATGCTGAACGCAGTGAAGCATCTGCGTGCCGGCGAGAGTTTCTAGGGAGCGCCAGCGAAGAATCCTGCTCGACCACGATGGATGCTTCACTGCGTAGATGC
>CAZLMM010000174.1:0-2893 GCA_964560495.1 uncultured Caldilineaceae bacterium | reverse complement strand
ATTGGGCTGTTCGACAAACTCACCGTCAGGTGCTCAGGCTGGGTCGATCTATTTGGCGATTGTGCGTTCAGGCTGAACGCGGTTCCGATATGGAGAAGCCCTCCAAACCAAATTGGCTAGACAACGGAGCTATCTGCGTGTATAGTATTGACAGAAGCATATGGGGTTTTGCGCAGAAAGCAGAGGGTTCCGCTATGTCTACAGTGCATGTGGTTTCCAAAGTCACTCTAGATGTCGATCAGGTGTTGGATGGTGTCTCTCAACTGGAGATCGCTGAACTTGAACGCTTCGCATTTCGGGTCAGTAGTTTGGTGGCGCGGCGTAAAGCGCCCAATTTGCCCAAGCGCGAAGCTGAACTGCTGCAACAGATCAATCAAGGGCTGCCAGCAACGCAATGGCAGCGGTACAAAGCTCTCAACGCCAAGTTGTTGGATGAGCGTATCACGCCGGACGAACACCAAGAATTGAGTACGCTAATCGATCAGCTTGAAAAATTGGAGGGAGAACGGTTAGCACATCTGATTGAGTTGGCCCAACTGCGTAACGTGCCGTTGGATTCATTAATGGCGCAGCTCGGTATTCAGCGACCGATCAATGGCTGAACGCTACATCACAGCGCAACACCGGCGTGCGGTGATCGAACGGGCCGAACGCCGCTGTGAGTATTGTCAGTGTTGGGCAGCCTACGCCATCCAATCATTCGATGTCGATCATATCGTACCAGTGAGTCGTGGTGGCGCTTCCACCCCGGATAATTTGGCCTATGCCTGTTCGGGCTGCAATCGTCACAAACTGAACCGCGTCGAGGCGTACGATCTGGTTGAGCAACAGACAGTCGCGCTATTTCATCCTCGACGCGACCGCTGGCAGGAGCATTTTCAGTGGAATGAAGATTACACGTTCATGATTGGATTGACTGCGACGGGTCGGGTGACGGTGTCCGCCTTGCAGCTCAACCGGGAAGGTGTGGTCAATTTGCGTCGATTGCTCCGCCTGATCGGACAACATCCGCCCTCATTGGGAACAGACCCATAATTGGTGCTGCGGACAGGCTACAGAACGTTTGGACGCGGTTCGCCCTTGTATGCCGGGTGCGTCGTGCTACGCGTGGAGCGGCGGGGCGCTGAAGTGCGTGCGCTGTGCAGCGCCGACGGGCGGGAAGGGTTCGGCGCGGGCAACGCGGTCTTCGCGGCAGGCGAACCGCTGTTCGTTGGACTGCACGTGCTCAGCAAGATCGACCGGATGATGTGGCCTGGCGCCTACCCGGAGGGGACGGCAATCCGGTTTTCCAAGTAGGGGGCGCGTCCTGTCACGCCACAGGCGATGACCTACAATTTGGTGAACATCAGAAAGACCTGCGATTCCGAATAGTTGATCATCCGCAGTTTTTCGTTTATTATGCACTTCTAATGCAAAATAGACGGGATCATTCTGGGGCACTTGATGTACGTCACTCGAACGCTCGAAACCTTCGTGCGCACAGCCGCCAATCACTTTCCAGTTCTCATGGTGAGCGGCGCGCGGCAAGTAGGCAAAACAACCCTGCTCAGTCGCCTAAGTGAACCAGGTCGCGCCTATGTGACGCTGGACGATCCGTTGGTGCTCAATCTGGCCAAGACGGACCCGGCGCTATTCATGCAGCGCTTCCCTGGGCCGGCGCTGATCGATGAGATTCAGTACGCTCCTGAGTTGTTGCCCTACATCAAGATCGCGGTCGACCGTGCGCAACTGCCGGGAATGTACTGGCTGACGGGTTCACAGCAGTTTCACTTGATGCAGGGCGTCTCTGAATCGCTGGCGGGCCGCGTCGCTGTGATCCATCTGTTGGGGCTGTCGCGGCGCGAGATGATTGGTCAAGCTGAGGAAAGCCGCCCCTTCTTGACCACTTCTGAAGAAATTCAGCGGCGACTTGGCGCGAGCAATCCGCTGACGCTCCACGATCTCTATCGCGGCATCTGGCGCGGGTCGCTGCCGGCGATTGCGCTCGATGCCGCCATCGACCGCGACCTCTTCTACAGCTCGTATGTGCAGACCTATCTCCAGCGCGATGTGCGCACCCTGGGTCGCGTTGGCGATGAACTCGCGTTCCTGCGCTTTCTGCGCGCAGCCGCAGCGCGTACGGCCCAACTGCTGAACCTGACTGAGTTGGCGCGTGACGCCGATGTTGCGCCCAATACGGCAAAGCACTGGCTCTCGATCTTGCAGGCGGCGGATATCATCTATTTGTTGGAGCCATACCACAGTAACCTGAGCAAACGCCTGGTCAAGACGCCCAAACTCTACATGCTGGACACGGGCCTGGCCGCCTACCTCACGGAGTGGGCCAGCCCACAAACCCTGGAAGCCGGCGCCATGTCCGGCGCAATCTTGGAGAGCTGGGTCGTCGCCGAGCTGCTCAAGAGCTACTGGCACCACGGCAAACGGGCGCCGTTTTTCTACTATCGCGACAAGGATCAGAAAGAGGTCGATCTGCTCATCGTGCAAGACGGCATGGTCTATCCACTGGAAATCAAGAAGAGCGCATCGCCCGGCAAGGCTGATGTCCGTCACTTTGCTGCGCTCGCCCAATTGGGCATCCCCCTGGGGCCAGGCGGGGTGATCTGCCTGGCCGAGCAAGCGCTGCCGCTCACCGCGTCGGCCTGGTCGATTCCGGTCTGGGCGCTGTGACGCGCCGTTGATCCATCACACCTGGCGGCGGGAGAAACGCCAGGTGTGATGCCGAATAACGCATTAGTTCAAAGCTGTATGGGAAGTGTGCGTGCGTGAAGATCGACCATCGCAAGTTTGCCCATTACGCTCCCTAGAAACTCTCGCCGACACGCAGATGCTTCACTACGTAGATGCTTCACTGGCGTTCAGCATGACAAAGGCGGTGTTTCTTGCCCAAGTTATG
>CAZLMM010000173.1:0-3288 GCA_964560495.1 uncultured Caldilineaceae bacterium | reverse complement strand
CAGTGAAGCATCTACGCAGTGAAGCATCTGCGTGCCGGCGAGAGTTTCTAGGGAGTTTCCATGCCCGTTTGGGGCACAATGAAGCATGAAAATGCGCCCATTTTCAGGATAGCGCCAGCGAAGCATCTCGCTCTGCCACCCAGATGCTTCACTGCGTAGGCGGGTACGCCCGTTCCGATCAGCATGACAATACCACCGGCTCATTTAGGCCCACGTGTACCAGGTGAGCGATGGGGCGGCCTACCAGTTCATCTCGACGGGAATGACAATACCACCGGCTCATTTAGGCCCACGTGTACTAGCAGATTTCGTCGCGCAACCTTTGGTCATCCAGCATAAGATTGCGGATCGCATCCAGCAGGGCCGCCGGGGCCTTACAGGCGATTTTGTTCTCCCTGATTCGATTTGCCGTTCCTGGAGCCAGAGTTGCGCCGCCGCGAGTGCCGCCCGGGTGCTGGCGCCGGCGGTCAAGGCCAACGCAGCAGACAGGCTGGCATAGGCCGCCATGTCGCCGCCGGCTAGCGGTGCGATCACGGCGGCAGACATGGCGGCCATGGTCGAACGGGCCAACACTTTCTAGCGGCGGCTGGCGCCGAAGAGGAAGTAAGCGATCGGCGAGAGGATCGAAGCGTAGAGACCGGCCTGTGTGGGCAGGCCGGCCATCTGCGCGTAGGCCATAGCCACCGGCGCCATGACCGCCCAACTGATGACGTCGGCCATCTAATCAGGGCGCAGGTCGGCGCGTTGATAGGCGGGCAGCCACGCAATAACCGGCAGGAAGCGCCGCAACAACGGGACGATTTTCTGTGTGTAGCGTGCGAGGCCTGACGACATTGGATCTGCCCCTCCTGTTACGGCAGGGGCATCGATGCATCATCTCCGTACCCTGGTGCGGACACGATGCATCGATATCCCTTAGGTCAAGAGCTTTTGTTTGGCGGCGGCGAACTCTGCATCACTCAACACGCCGGCTGCGTGCAACTGCGCCAGTTGGTTGAGCTGGCTCATCATGTCATTGGCGGGAGCCGCAGCAGGTGGCGCTGCGGCAAGGGCCTGTTGCGCTTGCATCTGTTCAAGCTGCTGCTGCTGCATGGCCATTTGCTGCTGCATCTGCTCCATTTCCGCCTGCTGCATCTCGTTTTCATACTGTGCTTGCTGTGCTTGGGCAGCGGCTTGCTGTTGGGCCGCCTGGTTCGCATACTTCTGCTGCTGGTGATGGTGGACTGCACCAGCGGTGCCGGCTACGACTGCGGTGGTGGCAGCGGCAGCCACCAACGGTCGCGGACGCATCATCATCCTTCTGCGCATGATCATAATCTGCTCCTCCTGAAAGTTGATTGAATCTGTTACTGGACGGTTTCGATTGCCGCAAGCTGTTCTTCGACAGCATCGGGCATGAGTAGTTGGTTCGTCACGACTTTGCCATTGGCGTTGATAATGGCTTGCGCCAGCTTGTCTGCCCAGATGTGCTCCAACGCCAACACACCCGCGCTCGAATTGTTTTCGAGCATGGCGCCGATCTCCTCGATGTCGCCGTAGGACAGCAAACCGGTGACTTCGGCGTCGAGCGGGTTGAAGATCGCGACCACTGCGGGCGCGAGTTGGTTCACCTCTTGCGCCGCGACCTTGCCCTCCTGATCCTTGGCGACCACGACCGCGTCGATCACGCGCACGATCCCGTTTTTCACGAGATCGTACAACGCGGCAAGGATCTCCCCCCGAAAGTTGTTCTCAGAAAACTGAATTGTCAAAATTGATACTGGACCTACTGCCATATACTGCCTCCTTGAAATGGGTAAAAGATTGATTGAAGCTGCCAAGTACACGCAGGTGCAAGTAAGCCGATGGTTTCGTGTTGCGTGTGCACCATCGGTCCATACAGGCTCACCTGTACCTAGACAGTGTCTTGCGCGTCAGTCGGCGTTTCCTGGAGCCATTGCTCTGCCGCCGCGAGTGCTGCCCGTGTGCTTGCGCCGAGGGTCGTCGTCTCGGCCTCAAACACATTCTCTGCGCCCAGGACCTCGGTCGTTGTCCCGGTGCGATCCAGTTGTCCCTTGAGCTTGGCGTGGACGCCGGCCAGCATCAACTTGCCGCCGTGCGCTTTGAGTTGCTGCGAGTAGCGCTCCACCACGGCGATGAAGCTGCTGCCGACGCTCTCCTGGGCGCGCAGCCGCAGGATAACCACGGGCCGCGCTGCCTGCTTCACTGCGGGCAGCTTCGCTTCCAGCGTCTCGGCGCCGGCCACCGCCATGTCGCCGAAGACATCCAACACCGTGACTGCATTGCTTGGCAACTCAGCCGGTGCAGGCGCCTCGCCCACCGTGCCATCCGCATTGGGGATCAACTGCACGATCCGCACCTCGCGGGAAGAGGTGACGAAGAAGTGAACCAGGATCGAGAGCAGCACGCCAAGAAAGACCGCCTGTTGCAGCGGAATGATCAGCGTCAGCGCAAGTGTGGTCGCCATGACGATGCGCGGCGCCCAACCGGTGGCCCAGATATCCTGGAGGCTTTCGCTTTTGATCGATTGGAAGCCGGCCACAATCAGCAAGGCCGCCATGGCTGGCATGGCCACCATACTCACAGCCTGGCTGAAGAGCAACACCGCCGCCACCACGACCAGCCCCGAAAAGATGTTGGCCCAGCGCGATTTGGCGCCAGCGCTGACGATGAGCGCTGTGCTGCCAACCGTGCCGCCGATGGGCATGCCCTGGAACAACCCGGCGCCGATGTTGGCCACACCCTGCCCGGTGAAGTCACGCGAGCTGTTGGGGTAGTTGCCATCTGGGTTGGCGTAGGTCTTGCTCACGCCAGCGCCCTGCACCAGGCCGATGATGGCGAGCGCGATGGCGTCCAGCAGCAACACGGGCGTGAGCGAGAAGTCGGGCAGCATCGGCATGGGCAGCGACGTCGGGATCACAGCAATGTCGCTCACCTGCTGCACCGTGGTCAAGCCCAGGATGATCACGACGAGCGAGGCGATCAGCATGCCGATCAACATGGAGAAGTTCTTCAGCCTGGTGCGGTCCACCAGCAAGATGGTGGCAACGGTCAACAGGCCGATGACCGTCGTTGCCACGTCGACCTGGTTCAGGTGGAGCAACGTGTCGATGGCCTTCACCACTTTGTTGCTGTATTCGCTCGAATAGCCGGTGAAGTCGCTCAACTGGGACAGGATCACGTTGATGGAGACGCCGGTGAGGAAGCCGATCACCACCGAGTTGGCGACGAAGCGCAGTAGCCGCCCCAAATTCAACAAGCCGGCAAGCACCATCACCGCGCCAGTCA
>CAZLMM010000172.1:0-3383 GCA_964560495.1 uncultured Caldilineaceae bacterium | reverse complement strand
TGATTCACACCAGAGATCAAGTAACTGGGAGTCAACTTGGCTCAGGCCACGCATAGTTTGTAAATGGAAAGCAAGTTCTGAGTTGGTTTGCCCAATTGGCCTGTCAGTCGAGAAGCGCAGCTTTCGCAAGAGCGATGAAGCGTCCTGTAAGCCCACTTTGTAGTATTTTGACTTATCCAGATCGCCCCAGACCCGGTATTGACCGTATTTGTAACCAGGCTTGTTTAGTGTCTTTGCCCTGATTACAAGGCGCGCAACAATATAGTACGCCATACCTGCTCTGTTCGGCTCTCGGCGTCCAGTTACTAGCCAAAGAGAATCATTGAGTTCAAGAACAGAATGCAAGCGATCCTGGCTGGAGTTGAAGTTAAACCCGGCACCCTCCTCGATATCCCGCTTGTAATTGTCGTAACGCCAATAAGCCAAGAGATCAGCCATTGCAGCCCGTTGTCCATGCACCTGCAATTGATGTCAGTTGAAGAATAGCCGCCCTTGCATTCGACTTATATCCAGATATCTGCCTGCCTGAATGTCGATTTTCACCTTGAGGCGGTCTCCATACGCTGGGTCAAATACGAGCGCATCTATCTCGCCGTCGTCGGTGGTTTCCTGTAACGCGCTCCAATCGGTCAATCGCTCCATAAACTGCCAGATTGGTCGCACTGCATCAGGTTGAAGTAGTAAGATTGGCAGACCTTGTTCTGCCAAGTGGAGCAAGCGAAACAACTCATAATCGATTCGTAGCGATGCCTGCGGACTCCCTTTCAACCGCAGCAGCCGATGATCATCGGGCAAGTCAAAGGCGGCTGCCATGTGCTTTGCCAGGCGCGGCGTCAGCAGTTCGAACTCCTTCCGCTCGCGCTGCTGCACAGCGTAGAGAATGCGCTGCGCACTCTGGTCGTAGCGGTGACTCTGCCAGACAGGCAGGCGGTCGCCGTCAGCCACACGGCCAAAAAAGAGCGTCAACTTGCGCAGGATATTGCGCAGGGCGGTGCGTGGGTCGCGTTCCGCCAGAAACGCCGCAAACGCCTGCTCGTCGTCGCTGGTCAGTTGCAGCAGCGCGTCCCCCTGGCGGTGGTAAAAGTAGAAGTCGCGTTTGCGACGGTTGAAGCGTTCGGTGGCCTGGGCATCCAGGGAACCGGTGTAGACGCTGTCGGGATGCAGCCAATCCTCGGCCGCCAGCGTGTTGTTGAGCAGCGCGTCATCGAAGATGGGGTGACAGATGCGCGCCGGGTCAAAGCTCTGGCGCACGGCGTCGAACAGCGCCCCCAGTCCGCGGTAGGGCAGTTGGGGCAGCGCAAGTTCGGCGTCATCGCTCTGGCGCAGCAGCGCCGCGCAGTCGCGGTCGGCGAAGAGCAGATAGGCAGCGAAGCCTTCCAGGTCGCGCATGGTCACATGCACCCCGCGCCGGGTAATCGCATCGAAGATCGTCTGCAAGCGCTCGCGCACGCGGTTGTCACGCCCTTGCAGCAGCAGCCGGTTGCGTTCCCGGTCGCAGCCATGCAGGGGACACTGTTCACAGCGCGGCAGCATGTCGGCAGTGGTCAGCTTGTCGAACACATCGCCGACCAGGTCGCGACTCAAGGTGTGGCGGTGGCTGAGGTCAAAGACAACCACATCGACGATCGGCAGGTCCGGCTGAACGCCGTAGCCGATGGCGTCGATCACCTGACGTCGCGCCGCCTGCAACGGGGCAAAGTCCGGATAGGAATCAGCCAACTTGAACAGCACTGACTCGTTGATGGCGATGAAATAGGGTTTGCCGGCGGCGGCTGCCTGGCGCCAGTTGGCGGCGATCAACGCATTGGGCACGGCGCTGGCGTCTTCCTCGACGATGGCGCCAAGGACGGCAATCTCCGGTTCCAGGATGCGCAGCAGATGGGTCTTGCCGTCGCCTGGGTTGCCAGTCAACACCACGCTGCGTCCGGCGCGGATGTGTTCAGCAATTACGTTGTCGAGCCGCGTGCGCACATGCAGACGGCGCAAATCCTCTAGCGGAACGTCGTCGGCCATGGCAGTGGCGCCCCGATAAAGGTTGCGCACCAGTTGGCGCTGCCGTTCATCGGGCGTCAAATCGGCATGATTCAGAGCCTCCATCCGGCGTTGGATTGCGTCTCGCTGAACGTCCTTCATGAGCGGATACGCCCAGTCCACTTCCGGGGCGTTGTCCAGTGCGCGCGAAAGCAGAAAACCCTCAACATTGAAGCGCTCGACACGCGCCAAAGCCGGTTCGTACTGGATGCGCTGGTCAAGCCAGCGCACACGCCAGAAGTCGGCAATGCGTTCAGTTCCCGCAACAGGCGGCAAGTCCTCATCCCAGATATAGCGGGGTTTGTCTTCCAGCCCCAACAGGTAGCTGCGCCCGTTCTCGGCCAGCCACACGCCGTAGATCAGCCGCTGCATCTGATGCTTGGCCATCTTGTCGGAAAGCGACCGCTGACCGTTGCGAAAGATGGCGTCGAGTCCCCGCCGGATGATGCGCATCTTGGGGCTGACGCCCTCGCCCATGACGTGGTTGACATCCAAGAAATTGTCGTTGGATGCGATCTCCAGGGCAATCGTGGTGGCGTCACTGATGTGGGAGGTGCCATACCCTTCGGTGATGCCGAGATAGCGGATCGGGGTTGTCGGCGCGTCTTTGCGCAGCAGCCCGGCTGGTAGCTTCAGCCGGTTGTACTGACTGGCGCCGGCGGTGTAGAGCGCCGTCGTGCCGATGTAGACCAGTTCCGCCGGGCGCACGACCGGCTCGCCTTTGAGTTGCGAGGCAATTTCGCTCTCTGCTGTGCCGTATCGTTCGCGGTAGTCTGCGGCTACCTGCGGCGAACACATCAGCAGCGCTGTCAGCTTCCCCGCCAGCAGCTCGTTGTAGGGCGGCACTGCGCCACAGATATTCAATTCCAGGATGCTGGTGCCGATGTGCCGATTCTTGACCGAGACCAGGGCATTGCGCACGGCGCTGCGCCCCCGCTCGGTTGAGCACCAACTCTGCCAGACACCCACAAGATTGGGCTGCGCCAGCAGTTGTTCGATTTCCAGCCGGGCGCCCAACAACCGGGCCAGTTCACCGGCGCGCTTCTTCAGAAACAGGAGATTCTGGGCATCCTCACTGATGTTCCCGAAGGCGCTCCGCTTGAGTTCAATTTCCCCGCCATCTTCAGCGCCTTGTTCTTGAAAAGTCTGCCAATCGCGCAACGCTTTTTCTCTGGCAGTGGCATACTCTCCGGCCTGATGAGAGAGGCGACGCACCACTGCCGTGGTCGGCTGCGCCAGTTCTTTAGGTGTACAGAGGTCGTCGATCTTGATTTCACTCAGCGATTGCTGAATGTAGCCCAGCAGCCGCTTGAAGGCGGCGCACACGACATCTGCAACACTGTCCTCACCCA
>CAZLMM010000171.1:0-3911 GCA_964560495.1 uncultured Caldilineaceae bacterium | reverse complement strand
GCTACACCTTCATCCGCGTGTCTTCCGGGTCGAACAATGGCGTATTTCCCACCACCGCCACGGTGACGGGATAGCGCTCGCCCATGTATTCAACGGCCAGCTTTGTCCCCGCCACTGCATATTCGGGCGGGAGATAGGCCAGCAGGATGTGTTTGCCCAGCGAGGGGCCGGCCCCGGCGCTGGTCACATACGAGCCGCGACCCTTGCGGTCGACGATGCGCTCGCCGGTCGGCGTCAGGATCGGCTCCTTGCCCAGCATATAGCGTCGCACGCCGGAGGCCGAACGGTGGTCGTCCACCGTCAGGGTGCAGAGCAGAGCCGCGGGCGGCTCGGAACGGGCTTTGAGGTAGGCTTCCTTGCCGATGAAATCAGCCTCCTTGACTTTGGGGCGCGCCAGTCCCGCCTCCACCGGGTTGTACTCTGATTCCAACTCCGCTCCGAACAGACGGTAGCCCTTCTCCAGACGGCCGGTCGCGCCGTAGACGCCGATGCCAAAGGGGGCGATGCCGTGCGCCTGACCCGCCTCCCACAACATGTCCCACAGTTTTAGTCCCTGCTCCATGCTGGCGTAGATTTCCCAGCCCAACTCGCCTACGTAGGAGATGCGCAGCGCCCAGGCTCTGATCGCGCCGATGGTGATGGGTCGCGCCGCGCCATAGGGAAAGGCAGCGCTGGAGACATCGTCTTCGGTGACGCTCTGCAAGACGGCGCGCGCCTGCGGTCCCCACAAACCGATGGTGCACAGGGCCGCAGTCATGTCGGTGAGATGCACCGAGCCATCGGCGGGCATGTGGTCGCGCAGCCACTTCTTGTCGCGGCCGCCATCCGCGCCGCCGGTGATCACCCGAAAGCTGTGCTGGCCTGTGCGCACCATGGTCAGGTCGCTGCGGAAGCCGCCGTGGGGGTTGAGCAACGGCGTGTAGACGGCGCGACCTACGGGCACATCCATCTGATTCACCGCCACTTTTTGCACCAAGTCCAGCGCGCCCGGGCCGGTGACGTCGAAGATGGCGAAGGCGCTGAGATCGACCATGCCCACACGCTCGCGCATGGCCAGGTGCTCGGCGGTGATGATAGGCGACCACCAGCGCGCCTCCCATTCGGCCTCGCGCATCTGCACCCGCTCGCCAAACTCGTCCAGCAGCTTGCGGTTGGACTCGTACCACCACGGGCGTTCCCAGCCGGCCGTCTCGAAGAAGACTGCGCCCAGCTCTTTCTCGCGCACATGGAACGGGCTGAGCCGCACACCTCGGTTGGTGGCCCACTGCTCGGCCGGGTGGACGATGCCGTAGGTCTTGTTGAATCCCTCGCTGGTGCGGGCGCGGATGTGGGTGCGGGTGCGAGCATGGTCGTAGAAGCGGGCGATATCGGATGAGTGGAGGTCGATCTCCGAACAGCCGTGGGTCATCCACTCGGCCACAGCCCGGCCCACGCCCGGCCCTTCCTTGATCCACACCGCCGCCGCCGACCACAAGTTCTTGACCTCGACTGTCTCGCCCAACACGGGCGCGCCGTCGGGCGTCAGCGAGAGCAGACCGTTGATGGCGTAGCGCACGCCAACCCGCTCGTCGCCCAGGATGTCAGGGATCAGCTCCAGAGCCTGCTCCATCTGCAGCTCGAAATCTTCTTCGGTGAAGGGTAATTCGGTAGGCGAAAGTTTGGATTCCTCGATGGAAGGGATTTCCTGGGCATCGTAGAGGATGGGACGGTGGGCGTAGGAGCCGACCTCCATATCGCCGCCATGCTGGCGCTCGTACATGTTGGTGTCCATGTCGCGCACGATGGGGTATTCGATCTCGCCTACGGTCTTCTCGAAAAGGGGCACTGGCCCCACACTGATCATCTGGTGGACCGCGGGCGTCAAAGGGATGGTGGCGCCGGCCATGCGGGCAATGGCCGGCGACCAGATGCCGCACGCGATGACCACGTAGTCGGCGGTGATGTCGCCGCGATTAGTGCCCACGCCTCTCACTCGACCATTCTCCACAATGACCTTCATAACCTCGGTGTTGGGGAAGCTCTGTAACGCGCCCAGTTCCATTGCCCGCTGGCGCATGATTGTACCGGCGCGCAAAGAATCGACCACGCCAACGCCCGGGGTGTAGAACCCCCCCAGGATCACCCTCTCGTTGATGTAGGGAACCAATTCCTTCACCTCGGCCGGGGTGAGCAGGCGGGATTCGATGCCCCAGGCCTTGGAGGAGGCCAGACGGCGGGCCAGCTCCTGCATGCGCGCCTCGGTGCGCGCCACCTCGATGCCGCCGCTGCGGGTGAAGACGCCCATCTCTTGATATTGGCGGGTGCTGTCGAGGGTGAGCAGGGTCATCTCCTTGGAGTGATCGACCAGGAAGATGAAGTTGGATGCGTGGCCGGTGGAGCCGCCGGGGTTGGGCAGTGGGCCTTTGTCGATCTGGACGATGTCTCGCCAGCCCAGGCGCGCCAGATGGTAGACCATGCTGTTGCCAACGATGCCGGCGCCGATGACAACGACCCTGGCTTGAGTGGGGAATGCGGTCATGGAACGTCTTCTCCTTCGTTATTGTGACGTAATTGTGAATTTGATGTGAGTCAAAGTTGAGGGCATGCGATTCTGCGCTGCTCGCGATCGTGGCGCGATCCCCCACTATCCGCAACCAGCCGGCTAACCAAGCCCAGAGGCGGATAGCGGCAGCAAGGAAGCCCACCCGGCCCCGATCAAACAACCATGAGAGAATTCCAGTCAATGATAACCAAATTCAGTAGATTTGCAACACTGTCCCACAAAGAGCTTGGCGCAAAGAGCACAGAGGACGCAGAGGTCTTTTCGTTCTCTGCGTCCATCATTTGACAATGCAATTCGTCGGTGCTAGGATTCAATCATTGAATTCAACGATTGAATCCTTGTGACTGCCGTGTCAGACCTATCCACGAATCCCACAAACGAGCTGCATCTTCTGGAAGCACTTGAGGTGGCCCCCGAGACGACTCAGGCCGACCTGGCTGCCCAGTTGGGCGTGGCGGTGGGCACAGTCAACTGGTACCTCAAGCGTTGGGCGCATAAGGGTTACGTCAAGATTCGCCGCATCAATCGCTGGCGTTGGAGCTACCTGCTCAC
The DNA here is from genome assembly GCA_964560495.1 of uncultured Caldilineaceae bacterium. GTDB lineage: Bacteria > Chloroflexota > Anaerolineae > Caldilineales > Caldilineaceae > UBA5069. The sequence goes on along the minus strand of CAZLMM010000171.1, from coordinate 817 downwards.
GCCGGAGGGCATGGCCCACAAGGCGCACCTGGCTGGTCAATATGTGGAGGCCTCCATGTCGCTCTATCGCAGAACCCGCGCGCAGGCGCGCCGGTTGTTGAGCGAGGCAAAGGCGGCTGGTTATGATCAAGTGGTGGTGAATGGTCATGGCGAGATCGCCGACATTTGTCGCCTCACTTCGCTGGAAATGCAAATGTCGTGCGTTGCTGACACAAACGATCGACTTCCTGTGATCCGTGTAGATGGGGTTAACCTGTCGCTTGCCTGGCCCGACGCGCCGCAGTCGAATATAAGCGCCCATTGAGAAAGGGGAATCGCCGATGACAACCGTTGTCCTTGCGCCGCCTGTGCAGGAAATGACGCCGTCCATCCCAGAGCTGACGCCCACAATCGAGACGATCGCCTATCAACCGCACGCAGACGATAGAAACAGCGCGCAGATCAAACCACGCCATTCATCAGAACCAATTATCTACCCCGAAAGTGACGGGAAACCCATGGCTGAGAACACAAAGCAGTTCGAGACGCTCGTCACCATCCAAGGCGGAATTGCGGCAGACCACGCCGATGACCCGAATGTCTTCGTCGCGGGCGACTTGTTGTGGTATCCCGTAGAGGGCGACAATCACACGCGAGCTGCGCCAGATGTGCTGGTGGCTATGGGTAGGCCCAAGGGGCATCGCGGCTCTTACCTCCAGTGGAAAGAAGACAACATCCCACCCCAGGTGGTCTTTGAGATCTTGTCGCCCGGCAACACAGTCATCGAAATGGCTCGCAAGTTTCAGTTCTACCAGCGTTACGGAGTGGAAGAATACTA
>CAZLMM010000170.1:0-4259 GCA_964560495.1 uncultured Caldilineaceae bacterium | reverse complement strand
GCCGGCCGTCACATGGTCGGCGGTCAGCCGTTGCAGCCTGCCTTGGCGGAAAAGATAGGCGCGGCTGTCGCCCACGTGCGCCACATAGAGTTCACCCCCCAGCAACAACGCACACACGCAGGTCGTCTGGAAGGCCGGCGATTTGCCGCCTGCATCCATCAGTTCTTTTTCCTTGTCGGCCAGACTGATCAGTTCCTTGTCGGCCTCAAGGATAGCCCCGACCAGACACTCCTGCAGTCGCAGTTGAAAGTCTGGTTGTCCCAGCGCAATATCGTCTAACCCTATGCTTGGGGCGGGCGGGGTCTTGCCGTTGCGCCTGCCGACGACCGCTCCGACGCCGGGCGCCGGAGGAAAGGCGCGCTCATAGAAGCGTTCACCGATGCGGTCAACCGCCTTGTAACTGGCCTTGCGGCCATCCGTGCTCATGGACACGCCATCGGCGACCACATACAGGCGTCCGGCCGCCAGATACTCCGCCACCGGGCGGGTGCTCTGGGGGGCGTTGCGCGGCCAGTAGGCGTCCTGGTTCTGATCCTCCCGGCGACCGTGTCCAGGCCGATAGCCTACAGCCAACTCATCATGCACATGTTCCTGTCCGTGGGGGAACGCGCTCTTTCCGTTCACCATGATGTTCACCCTTTTCTCGAACAGGGGGACTTCAGCAACGACGCCGACCTCCACCGGGCGAATGTGCGACCTCCCAGCCGCGCCATGATCTGCCATGTCCTTTCCATCAGGCGCTGACTTTCTGCGCCGTCCAAACCTGACCACCGTGGGCTGGGGCGGCGAGGTTGCGGTCTGTCAACAAGCGGAGGAAATCAAGCAGCGTCTCCTCTTCCCAATCGGCTAACACGCTTCTGTTTTCCTGCAAATACCTGTATAGGCGATCAACCAGGATGGTTTCGTCTTCGTCGGTCACTCTGCGTCGCAATTCGACGCGCACATCCTCCAGGAAAGCTGCGAAATGCTTCTTCTCTGTAAAGAAATAAGCAACGGCATCCTCTTTGTTCGCGCCGACGGTGATGGGCGTGGTGTGAACCTCCACACCCATTGCCTGGAGACGCGATTCCAGTTCTCCCAGATAGTCGAACTGGTAGACGCCAAACTCTGAATTGTATCTGAGCCGGTCAAGGAAGATCCCAAAGACCACAACCGAACGGGGATCTTCGACCGTCTGTTCGAGCGGCGTCGTCCTCCTTGTCCATGATTCGCCGCGCGCCAGATCCTCACCGGTGGGAAGATCCCTGAACAACATACGTTCCTTGCGCGCATGGAGCAGAGAGAGTTCCCCTTCCTTGCACAAGTAATCGTAATCGTTAAGCAACTCGCGAATACTCTGGATGGCGTAAAGCGGAACTCCGGAGATCAAAGTCAAATGGACCAAAGAGTTCGCGTCGCTGCTGAGAACGAGATTGTGAGAACGATTTGCTGTAATTTTGTTCAGCAGCTGCCCCGTCCTTGACAGTTCATTTTCGCGAACCAGGAAGGTCAGCGCGCCTGTCGTAGCTGACCGCGGCCAGGGACCCCGTCCCGGGCTCAACGTTGGTTCGGCCAGGCTGACCCCAGTGCGCAGTTTTTCCTCCAAAGCTGCATCGTCATATTGACGCTCCAACAGACTCACAACATTGAAACGCCCCACGTTTCTGAAATACTCCTCGACATAGCCTTCGACCTTCTCATAGATTTCCTGAGCTGTATGTCTCCCCCAGCGATGATAGGGGATCTTGATGAAGCGCATGATCTCGCCAATTTGATCCGCGCGATTGGCGGTCAGTTGACGGTAGATCTCCTGGACAAGGTCTGGCGTCAAGACCGATTCTTCGCGCGTGTGGCGTGGATGGCTGTAGAGTCGGGTTTTCAGCTCTGCGCTTTCGAAGCGCGCCTTGCTTTCGCCAGCCATGCCCTGCAACAGACGGCGCAGATTGTTCAGTTCCTCGAGCACTTCGACGCAACAGCGGCTGACTTCGCCCCACAAATACACCAGACCCTCTTGCCGTTCGATCTCCCAGTCCAGGCGCTGCCGTTTTCCCCAGTTTTCTACCAGTGTATTGCGCGCCGAACGCGTGAAACGCCACTGCGCCAAGATGAGTATCCCGCTAAAGATTACGCTGAGGATGGCGAGCAAATTCAGCCACCAGGCCTCTATTGATCGGTTGGCGACGCCCGAGTATCTCCCAATGAGGTAAGGCAAAAAAGAAAAGAGTACAGGGATCAAAATTGCCATGAAGGGTATCAAGAATCTACCCAACTGCAGCGGAACCATTGAGCGCACACCGAAGGTGTAACGGGCGCGCTGGCTGACAATCTCACGGGACAGATCCAGTCGTTCCCGTTCCAATCGCTTGAAATCAGCCTCGATTTTTGCATATTCATCCTGAAACTGCTGGCGCAACTCGCGAAAGACCCGGATGGAAAGCTCCAGACTGCCGTGTGGATCTGCGTCGAGAAAGGCGCTCACCCGACCGCGGATGTCACGAACGGTGCGTGCGGCCAAGTCTCTCAACAGACCGACCGTTACACTACGAACTCCATCCAGCCGCTGACGATGGGTGGCGTCGGAACGGAGAAGCTGTCGCTCGCACGACTCGCAATCGAGCAGTTGCGCCTTCACCCGCACTTCGCCCACGCGTCGCTGAAAGTGAAAGGATTCCGCGTCGTCTTTCCATACATCGGGATCGTCCAGGTAGGAACGCACTGATTCTTCGCTAAGCGATAGATCGCTACGCCGCAGGGCCAATGTGGCGGCGTCCAGATCTCCTGATGCAAGCAGGGTCTCGTTGAAGAGTTCGCTCAACAGTCGGCTGGCGCAATAAGTGGTCAAATCGCGGCGAGGCAGAACCCAGGCGAACAGCCCCATCCCGGCCACTCCGCCGCCCGGGCCCGCGCCGACTGTCTGAAACGTGGCGCTTGGCGGCGCGACCAGATAGTAGGCAAGCCAGTCAGCCGCCAGATGGATTGCATCCCTGACAGCCATCCCGGTGTCGCCTTCTTTGGTCTCGTGACTGATCAGAAGACAGAGGCCATCCTGAAATGGCGTGTGGTCGGCGCCAAATTGAATCGAATGATCGCCGGAGCCAGGGCCGCTGTGATAGGGCGTGCCGCTCAGGTAGTGATTGAGCTCCTTGAAGGCGGCAAAGGCATTGCCATTAAGCCAGCGTGCGCGATCTTTTGTCCTATCCTGGCCCACGTTTGGGGTTCCTTGGGCGCCCGTTCCGGACCTGGATGAAAGCGCGTCCTCGGTGAAGCCGGGTAACAGGAAAAGGCCGTTGACAATGGAAAGTCGTTCGGCGCGCTCCTGTTCCAGCGTGTCTGGTACGACGCGATGAAGGGCGGCAATCAGATAGGCCAGATCGATGAAGACCCCGCTGGTGAACGTATCTGTCAAAGAACCCAGCAGATAATATGTGGGTCGGAGCGTAGGTGCGACGTCGAATCCGCGGCTCTGCAAGAGAGTGCGATGGTCGGCGCGGCCCACGAAGTTCGCCAGATCGCGCAACTGACTCTCCAGCGTCGGTCTGCCGAATTCGCTCAACCAATCGAGGGCAGATTTGCGTTCCTCCCGATGAGCGTGAGGGTCATACGATGTATTGGGAATCGGCGACGCAGCCCCTCGCTGGGGATAGACTGCCGTCCGGTCAGGCCGGGGTGTGAACAGATCGCGCATGGTGGGCGCTCGAATCAGGCGCAGCGCGCCGTTTGTCACTGCCTCATTCAGAAGGAGCTCGGTTTGGCCCAATCGTTCGATCTCTTCCTGGTCGACCAATGCCAGGGAGCGAATCACGGGCGGGTGCCAGCCAAAGCGGGTGAGCAGGCGCGCGTAGTTTGTCAGACAAATGCGCGCGCCCTCATAGCCCAGGCCCACCAAGATCGTGCGCTGGATGACCAGACCTCGCGGCGCCTCTTCGGCCATATCCCGTGTTCTCCTGGCTATTGCACCCAAGCCTTGGCGGCTTCATCGAGCTGCTCACGCAGCTTGGCAAAATACACCGACTGTTTGCGCGGAGAGGCCAGATAGCTCTGGACTCTCTGGTCGGCTCCCGAACGTCCGTGCTCGTCACGGTACTTCCTGGCTGCGGATTCGATTTCGGCTGTCATGTCTGCCTGTTCGCCCAATTTCTTGATAGCAAGCTCCAGATCAGGGCTTAAGGGTCGCGCTTGATCCTGCGCTTGGCCCGGCGACTGAAAGAAAAAGACGCCGTCATCGCCCTCGGTGACATAGCCCAGCCCGACCGCGGTGTCGACGATCGACCCGCCGTCCG
>CAZLMM010000169.1:0-4441 GCA_964560495.1 uncultured Caldilineaceae bacterium | reverse complement strand
GACCTACGGATGACTCTTTCTCTGTGTTCTCCGTGTCTCTGTGTGAGCCTATTTTACACATCAGTGGAAAAGGCGACGAACGTTCATGGATACAATCGACTTGATGACTTCCCGCAGGAAAACGCTCGACAAGCCGACCATCATCTATCCCGTAAGCGATGGCGAGCCTATGGCCAACAATTCAGAGCAATTTCGATTGATCGTGACCATCGAAGGCAACCTGGAACTTACCTATGCCGATGCCCCCCAGGTGTTCGTCGCTGGCGACATGTTCTGGTATCCCGTGGAAGGCGACAATCAAACGCGCACTGCGCCAGACGTGATGGTGGTCTTTGGCAGGCCAAAGGGCGACCGGGGCGCCTATCTCCAGTGGGAGGAAGGTGGGATTGCGCCCCAGGTAGTCTTCGAGATCGTGTCGCCGGGGAATCGCCGCCAGGAGATGGCCGACAAGTTCGCCTTCTACGACCGTTACGGCGTCGAGGAATACTACCTTTACGACCCGGGGCGGGGACGACTGCAAGGCTGGCTACGCGGCGATTCCGGCGCGCTCGAACCGATCGCCAGGATGCAGAATTGGCGCAGCCCGCGTTTGGGTGTGCGTTTTGTCCTGGTGGGATTGGAACTGCAGCTCTACAACCCGGATGGCAGTCCCTTCTTGAGCTTTGTCGAGCTTGGTCAGCGCCTGGAGGTTGTGGAAAAACGAGCATTGGAAGCGCTCTGGCAGGTTGATGAGGCTGAGGCGCGCGCTGAGGAGGCTCAGGCACAAGCTGAACGGGCCCGAATGCAGGTTGCCGAGGCTGAACAAGCGCGAGTCGCAGAAGCAATCGCGCGCACAGCTGCCGAAGCGCGCGCCCAGGAGTTGGAGGCGCGTTTGCGCGCCGCGGGTTTGCTGTAGAGCGCCCTTTTTGTGAGAGATCGCCGATGAACCAGCAGAACCAGCCGCCCGACAATGATATGACAGAGCCTGCCGTAGCCGAAGCGCCGCCAGCCGACGACAACTTGATCCTGGAGATCAAGAACCTGCACACCCATTTTCTTTTGGAGAAGGCGACGGTGCGGGCGGTCAACGGCGTCAACATGACCCTGGCGCGCAAATCTACGTTGGGCGTGGTGGGGGAAAGCGGCTGCGGCAAGAGCGTCACCGCGATGACGGTCATGCGCCTGATCAAGGAGCCGCCCGGCAAGATCGTCAACGGCGAGATACTCTTTCACCGCTACGACGACGAGCCGCCGGTCGATCTCGCCGCGTTGGACCCCAAGGGCATCGAGATTCGCAGAATCCGCGGCGGCGAGATCGCCATGATCTTCCAGGAACCCATGACGTCGCTCAACCCGTTGCGCACCATCGGCAATCAGATCAGCGAGACGGTCAAGCTGCACCAACAGGTGGGGGAAGCGGAGGCTATGGAGCGCGCCGAAGAGATGCTCAACCTGGTGCGCATCGCGGCCCCCAAACAGCGCCTGCGCGAGTATCCCCACCAGATGAGCGGCGGTATGCGCCAGCGCGCCATGATCGCCATGGCGCTCTCGTGCAACCCTTCTATCCTCATCGCCGACGAGCCGACCACGGCCCTGGACGTGACGGTGCAAGCGCAGATCCTCGACCTGATGGCGGCGCTGCAAGACGAGTTCGAGTCGTCCATCATGATGATCACCCACAACCTGGGCGTGGTCTCACAGATGGCCGACAACGTGGCGGTCATGTACCTGGGCAAGGTGGTGGAGTATGCGCCCAAGCGCGCGGTCTTCAAGAATCCGCTCCACCCCTACACCGATGGTCTGCTCAAGTCGGTGCCGGTGTTGGGACGCAAGGCGAGCAAACTGGCGCCCATCGAGGGCATGGTGCCCAAGCTGACCGAAGAGATGCGTGGCTGCCCCTTTGCCTCGCGCTGTCCGCGCGTCATGGAGGTCTGCCGCAACGAAGCGCCCGAGCTGCGCGAGATCGAGCCGGGGCACCAGGCGTCGTGTTGGCTATATTGACCAAGCGGCAGGAAAGCGTCGAACAATGATCACATCCCATCCTATTATAGCTATCTCCCAACTCGACTCTACTGTGGCTGCTTTGGAATCGGGGGGTTCACTCCCAGGAACTACCGATTCCAAAAAGTGCAGAGTATAGCGAGTGTTGACCTTTGTATCGTTTGTATTGCTCTCTCGTTCGACAGAAAGGAACCAAAGCGATGAAGAAACACCGTGTAATTTTCAGCATGCTGGCAATAGCGGCGTTGATGCTGCTGCTGGCAGCGTGCGGCGGCGCGCCGGCCGCGCCCACCGCGCCGGAGGAGGCAGCCCCGGCCGAGGCCGCGCCCACCGAAGCGCCGGCGGAAGCAGCCCCAGAAGCGGCCGCGCCGGAAGCCTCGGCGCCGGGGACCTATGGCGAGATGCCGGCCGACGCCATTCCCTATCCCGAACCCCCAGAACTGGACCTGGGCGGCACGCTGGTGGAGCGCATGCCCATCGAGGCCATGATGACCTACATGGCGCTGCCCGAGTATCACGAGCCGGAGTGGGTGAGCGCGCTGGTGGCCGAAGGCAAGCTGCCTCCCGTGGCCGAGCGCCTGCCCAAGGAACCCAAGGTGCTCCTGACCGCCGGTATGCCCGACGGCATTGGCATCTATGGCGATGTGTGGCGCGACTTCTCGGCCTGCCCCACGGCCGGCTGGAACAACGGCGCCGGCGTCACCTCGGGCTGGTTTGGCATCGAGGCCATGTCCTTCAACTACCAGGCCCTGGTCAAGACCGGCCCGCTCTATCGCGCCGACCAGGACATCGAACCCATCCCCAACCTGGCCAAGAGCTGGGAATGGAGCGAAGATGGCCTGGAGTTGACCATGCACCTCATCGAGGGCGCCAAATGGTCTGACGGCCAGCCGTTTACCGCGGACGACGTCATCTTCACCTGGGAAGATCTGATCAACGACCCCAGCGTGGTGCGTTTTGGCCCCAAGGGCGAAGGCTTCGCCATCGGCGGCGTGCCCTCGACTCTGGAAAAGGTCGACGACTTTACCATCAAGTGGACCTTTGCCGAACCTTTCCCCAAGTATCTCTTCTACAACATGGATGAGGGCAACTTCAACATCTCACCTGCCCACGTGCTCAAGCCGCTCCATCCCAAGTACAACACCAGCATGGATTACCAGGGTTTTGCTAACGCCCTGGCGCCGGATATGCTGCCGGCTGTCACCATGGGGCCCTGGGTGCCGGTGGAGTACAAGACCGACGAGCTGTTGATCATGCGCCGCAACCCTTATTTCTGGACTGTGGATGAGGAGGGCAACCAATTGCCCTACATCGATGAGGCGGTCTATCAGAAGGGACCTAGCGGCGTGGGCCGCACCCTCTGCACCCTGGCCGGCGGTTGCGACCACACCAACCTGGAGAATCCCTCCAGCGAGTATGTGGAAGCGCTCAAGGCTGCGGCCGAGCCGGACGCCGAGTTCATCATGAACTGGGGACCCGAAGACCTGGTCTTCAACCTGGAGCTCAATCAGTCGGAAAGCCTGGGCGTGCAGGATGACCGAGATCGAGCAGTGCGCGCGCTCTTCCGCGAGGATGACTTCCGCCAGGCTGTCAGCCATGCGTTGGATCGCGATGGCATCGCCCAATCCCTCATGCGCGGCCCGATCTTGCGCGGCTTCCAGGGCGGCATCTTCCCCGGCTCGCCCGAATTCGACCCGGCTTCGGTGGTCTACTATCCTTACAATCCAGATAGAGCCAAGGAACTGTTGGCCGGATTGGGGTTGGTGGACACCGACGGCAACGGCATCCTCAACTTCCCGGCCGACGGCCCCGGCGCCGGACAGGATGTGATCGTGGCGCTCAACACCTCCCAGGAGGCCAATGAGAGCCAGGCAGTGGGCGACCAGGTGGCAGCCATGTTGGGCGCTGTGGGCATCAAAGTCAACCCCCGCCCGCTAACTAGCCAGGCAGGCACCGATGCAAACACGAGTGGTGCGTGGGACATGCGTATTGTTCGTAGCGATTACGGTCTGCTGCCCTTCACTATGTGCAATGAACTTGCGCCGCTAACGCCGCAGACGCCTGGTTGGAATCGTGAAGGCAGCGAACCGCGTGTGTTGCGTGACTGGGAGCAGGAGATGGTCGACCTGGTCACCGCCTACTGCAAGGAGCAAGACCCGGCCACGCGCAAGGAACTGATCAACAAGTACAATTATCTTTTCACCAAGCACAACTACGTCATCGGCACCATGATCGGGCGCAAGGGTCTGGCCCTGGCCAAACGCTTCATGAACGTGCCCGGCGGCACCCCGCCCCGCATGTACCAATGGGTGGAAGATGTGCTCATGTCGGAGATGATCTGGACGCAGGCGGATCAGCAGAAGGAGCAGGTGCGCCCGAACACGATTCCCGAGTACAACAACTAGCGAGGCTGCACCTCAGACCGACGAGTTGTATTGGCGTCAAGTGTCCGGATTGTCAT
>CAZLMM010000168.1:0-4739 GCA_964560495.1 uncultured Caldilineaceae bacterium | reverse complement strand
CGACTCGGTGCTCGATCCCTTCGCAGGCAGCTGCGTCACGGGTGAAGTCTGTGAACGCTTACAGCGCAAGTGGACATGTTGCGAGATTGACGCATCGTATATCGAAGGAGCCAGTGCGCGCTTTGCCCCGGCCGCTGGCAAACCTGCCGCCAAGAACGATGTCGAGTCCTACACGATCTACAGCCCGTCCAGTCGGTGGAACGGCGTCGAAGACGAACAGAATCAGTTGTTTGATGATGGTGGACGGCAACGTCCAAACCAGCCAGAACCACCCGCAGAACAGCAGTCACTATTCTCGGTGGAGGAGTGAGGAAAACGTGAAATCAGACCTGCCGAATTCAAGTCAGTTTTCACCAGTTCAGACCCCGCTCCCAGCGTTGCTGAGAGTCGTTGGTGAGCATCAACCGAGCCGCTCGAATGTGACTCATGGGATTCACAGAATTTCTTTGCGGGGCGAATAGACGCGCAAAAACTGGCAAACAACACAGTTTTGGCGCTTTCAGAGTATGGGATATTGAACAAACCCACCGATGACCAAACCATTGCCCAACTAACTGAGTTAGGACAAACCCTTGCCATAACTGCCGAGCAGGGAAAGTCCGATGATCTCTACGCTGCGTTTGCCCGTCACATTTTGCTGAACCTGCACGGACTTGATCTACTCACCTGCGCCAACGACATCGCCGTGACTGGTCAACAGCCAACCAAAGCGTTGATCGTCAAAGAACTGCGAGCACGCGGCATTTATCATCCACCGAATGGCACTCACGCCAACGGAATGCGCCAATGGCTGGAACAAGCCGGCCTTGTCGAAAAAGACAAGTGGATCGCCAAACCGGAGCGGTTGCGCGCTCTACTGGGGGGTGTCGATGAAGACGATATTGAACAATTCGCCACTCTCACGCTAGAACAACGTGCATTCGCCAAAGCGTTTGCCCGTCTCAATGTTGAGGAGGCGCTCTCGAACAAAGTGGCTGCATACGCCTCTGCTTTGTTTGGCGTAGAATTCCCTGAAGGTGGCCTGCCACAGTCAACCTTGTTTGCGCTGCGCGACATTGGGCTGATCGAATGCGAAAAGACGACTGGCGGGCAAGGCGCAAAACCCTACATCGTTCGTTCAACGGACAGGCTCAAGAATGAGTTGCTTGAGCCGATCTTCAATGCCATCGAGCATTCAGCCGGGATTCAGTATCGCAAGCTGATTCGCATGCGCTATACGGACATTCTCAGCGATCTGGAAAGCGATTCCAAACATCAAAAGGGGCTGGCACTGGAGTCCTTGGCCTTCTATCTTGGCAGAGTACTCAATCTCAGTTTTGTTCAATGGCGGCTCAGAAGCAGTCAGACAGGTGGCGCAGAACTGGATGTGGTGATGGAGGGAGCGAATCTCATCTTCAGTCGTTGGCAAATTCAGTGCAAGAATGCGAGCGAGGCCAGTCTTGACGACATCGCCAAAGAAGTCGGAATTGCTCAGGTGATCAAGGCCAACGTCATCATGATTGTGACGACCGGCAGAATCGGGCGCGCAGCGCGCCAGTTTGCAGAACAAGTGATGCGTGAAACAAACCTGTACGTTGGCATGCTCGATGGCAATGATCTGCATCGCCTCCGCCAGCAACCCGCTGACATCGTTGCGATTCTCAATGAGCAGGCCGAAGGCGCGATGAGACTCAAACGTGGGCAGATCGGCGGATAGTAACATCACAAATCAATCCAATAGAGAGGTCAAACAATTATGTCCTACTTTCTAGGAATCGACGTTTCCACCACCGGCGCCAAGGCGCTGGTGATCGATGAACGCGGCCAGGTGGTGAGCAGCGCCACCACGCTGCTGACCCTCTCCACGCCCAAGCCACTCTGGTCGGAACAAGACCCCCATGAGTGGTGGGCTGGCGCAGCAGCCAGCATCCGCGCCGCGCTGCGCCAGGCCAACATCGGCGGCGAGGCAATCAAAGCCGTGGGGCTGACCGGCCAGATGCACGGCCTGGTGCTGCTGGACGCCGGCGGCAATGTGCTGCGCCCAGCCATCCTCTGGAACGATCAGCGCACCGGCGCCGAATGCGACGAAATCCGCGCCCGGCTGGGCCGCCAGCGGCTGATCGAGCTCACCGGCAACGACGCGCTGACCGGTTTCACCGCACCCAAGATTCTGTGGGTGCAGCGCCACGAACCGGAGGTTTATGCACGCGCCAGCCATGTGCTGCTGCCCAAGGATTATGCGCGCTTCCGCCTGACCGGCGACTACGCCATGGACAAGGCCGACGGCTCCGGCACGATCCTCTTCGATCTGAAGCAGCGCACCTGGTCGAACGAGATGCTCGACGCGTTGGAAATTCCACACGCCTGGATGCCGCCGACCTACGAGGGGCCAGAGATCACCGGCCACATCAGCGCGACGGCTGCGGCGGAGACCGGGCTGGCTGTTGGCACGCCAGTGATGGCCGGCGGCGGCGATCAGGCAGCCGGTGCGGTGGGCATGGGTGCAATTGCGCCAGGCGTTGTCTCGCTGACGCTGGGCACGTCGGGGGTGGTCTTCGCCACCACACCGTCGGCGCTGGTCGAGCCGGAGGGTCGCCTGCACGCCTTCTGCCACGCCGTGCCTGGGCGCTGGCACTTCATGGGCGTGATGTTGAGCGCGGCCGGCAGCTTGCAGTGGCATCGCGATACACTGGCGCCGCAGAGCAGCTTCGACGCGCTGACCGGCGAAGCCGCAGCCGCGCCAGCCGGAAGCGAAGGGCTGATCTTCCTGCCCTACCTCACCGGCGAGCGCACGCCCCATCCCGACCCACTGGCACGCGGCGCGTGGGTAGGGTTGACGGTGCGCCACGGGCGCGGCCACTTGACCCGCGCCGTGCTGGAGGGGGTTGCGTATGGGCTGAAGGATAGCTTCACGCTGATCCAACAGGCTGGCTTAGGGGGCATCGACCAGGTGCGCGCGTCGGGCGGCGGTGTGAAAAGCCCGCTGTGGCGGCAGATTCTCGCCAGCGTCCTCGACGTGGAATTGGTGACGGTCAACACAACCGAAGGCGGCGCGTTCGGCGCGGCGCTCTGTGCGGGCGTGGGCGCAGGCGCATGGCCGTCGTTGGACGTGGCCTGCGCTGAAACGATCCACGTCACGGGCCACACCAGCCCCGACCCGGCGCAGGCGGAGGTCTATCAGCGCCAGTATGCGCTCTATCGCGGGCTGTACCCGGCGCTGGCGCCGACGTTTCACGCGGTGTAGATGAGTGAAAGGAGGAGGTGCATGATATCTACGTTGCCGCAGATCGCTTCGATCAGCGACATGCGACTTCATCAAACGTTCATGTCCCTATTGCTAACTCATTTTGAATACACCCATTGCATTTCATAGCTGTTTGTGGTAATATGAAGTTGTTGAAGTCACTTATGGACAATGCTAGGAGGCGGCATGGATATGTCACAGTGGTCTCATCTGCCGCTGGTTCTTACATCCGATCAAGCTGCCGGGGTACTCCAGATCAACCGCCGCACGCTCACGAATATGCTCGATCGCGGCACTTTGCGCGGGGTGAAGATCGGCAAGGAATGGCGGGTGAGCCGGGCTGAGATGATGCGTTTCGTGGAAGGCAATGAGACCAAAACACTGCCGGTCGTCACCCCAGCCCAATCGGAAGCAGCAGCAACGGTAATCAACAAAGGTGGCTTGCTGGTCGTGAGATCCGAACCCCTGGACAATCTGTCCGGTGTCGTCAAGCAAGCGCGCAAACAGCGAGTGGTGGAGCTGATTCACCAGGCGGGTTTGTGAGAATTCTCTTCGATACCTCCCTGTTAATCGCGGCCGTTGTCGAAGGCCATCCGGTTCACGCTGTGGCTTTTCCCTGGCTCCACCGTGTCAAGGAGAAGCTGGATATTGGGGTTGTTGCGGCGCATTCACTCGCCGAGTTGTATGCGATCCTCACTCGGCTACCGGTTCGGCCCGCCATTTCACCGGACATGGCGCATGAGATCATCGCGGTCAATGTTCTGGGCACGTGCGAGGTGGTGACGCTATCCGCTGGCGACTATGTGACGCTTCTCGACCATCTGGCTGAACTGAACATCGCTGGCGGCGCCGTCTACGATGCATTGCTGCTGCACGCAGCCGCGAAAGCAGGCGTCGATCAAGTGGTCACGCTCAACGCCCACGATTTTCGGCGCGTCTATCCTGCACTCGCCGATAAGATCGTATCCCCATTGGAGGGATAGGTTCACAATTCAGGCGCCGGACGATTGAAAAGGAGACTACCTCAATGTTCAAGCGAAGAATCCATCGATGGCTGTAGGCAGGCGTGGCTCTGTTTGCCCTGGTCGCCCTGTCAACGCTGGCAGGCGCGTAGCGACTGTCCACCCCCACCAACGACAACGGTCTCTACCAACTGGCTGAACCCCTGTTCCTCAAGAGCGTCCATGCCGAAGAAGCCGGCGTGGCGGCGTTCATCGACAGCGAGGCCGGCATCGCCGCCTATTTCCAGGCGCCCGGCGCGCTCGACCTGGCGACCGCCAAACAGCTCTTTCGCACCATCGAAATCCAGACCGACGACTACATCATCGGCTCCATCGCCGCGCCAGACTATGCCAGCGAATCGGAGGATGTCCACGTCTACATGCACAAGGACGGCTGGGTGTTGGCCTACTTCCTGGCCGCGACGCCGGCCGCCAACGTGATCGATTGGCCGCGCTTCACCGGGACGACCATCATCACCAAGTTCGACACCGTGTTCCAGCTCATCGCTGCGCAG
>CAZLMM010000167.1:0-5269 GCA_964560495.1 uncultured Caldilineaceae bacterium | reverse complement strand
TGCTGGGCGGCGCTTCGCCAAAGGTGTAGACGCCGTTGGGCAGCAGGAAGCTGCGCTGCTTGGGGTAGAGATCGTTGTCGCTGGGCACGGCGTCATCCAGGATGAACGCGCTAAGCACGCCGCCCTCGTTGCCTCCGTTGAGCAGGGGCGTGGGCGGCCCGGCGGTGAAGTTGAAGTTCTGCGTGCTCTTGGGCGTCGAGTCCTTGATGATGGTGATCATGGCCGACGTCCTTGTGTTGGTGAAGACGCAGGTCACCGTCTCATCCGCATCCACATGGATGGTTGCCGTGCGTGCGCCCACATCCCATGTGCTGGGTGTCGCGCCGTCGCCGTCGCCGTCGCCGTCGCTGCACGAGATGGCGCTCAAGGCCCAGGCGGGGCCGGGATTGGCTTCCGTCACCGTATACTGACCAGGGGTCAGGTTGCTGGCTGTCAGTTGACCGTTGTCGCTGATGGCGCCGCTCACTGCGCCGCTGAAGGTGAAGTTTGCGCCGCCAGCGTCCTGCACGGTCTGCTTCTCGATGACGATGGCGCCGCGGCGGGTATTGGTGAAGACGCAGGTCACCTGCATGTAGGCGCCCGTGTTCACCGTGACGCTGTTTGCGCCGGTTGCGCCGTTGTCACAGCCCACCGCAGTCACATACTCGGTCTGGGTTGTTTCGGTGATGGCATACGTCCCGCTCGCCAGGTCATAGAAGGTGCGCTGCCCGCCGGCCGCCGGCAGAGTGAATGTACCGGTGGGGCCATTGAATGACCAATTGCTCACTGCCGCCGGGCCCACCACCATCTTCTTCACCGTCAGTGATGAGACGCACGGCCCGTCCAGGTCGCTGGTGAGCAGGAAGGGACTGAAGGTCACGCCGGTGCTCACGCCGCTGCCGCTGCCCGCCGCCACCGGGCCTGGGCCATCCGCCGCGCCCCACCAGTTGCAGCGACCGTCCGCGGTTTGGTCGTCGTCGTTGCTCATGCCCGTCGTGGTCATGGAGAGGTCGTTGCGCCGCACGACAATGGTCGAGGCGTCGAAGGGGCCGCTAGAGGGGATGTAAAACACCCCTACGCCGCTGTCGTTGTTCTTTAGGATATTCTTCTCGACCAATGTGCTTTCGGCGTTGAAGAGGCTAATGGCGCGATTGGTTCCAGAGATGACGTTGCTGCGGAAGGTTGTATGTCCCCACACTGTCGGGTCCGGGTAGCCCCAAGCGCCCAGGCCGCTCGAACCGCCGCCGCCCGGATAGACGCCCTGTACGTTGTTTTCCTCCACCAGACCGTCCTGCGCCTGGGTGATGCTGGTGTAGCCGAACTTGCCCGTGATAATGTTGCCTTTGAACACGAAGACATCCACGCCTGGGTTGATGTAGAACGCCCTGGATGCACTGCCTCCCACTGGCGCGAAGATCGTGTTGGTCACGGTCAGGCTGTCGATCAGGTCTGGGCCGGTGCTGTAATAGGTGATCAGGCCAATGCCATCGTCGCCGTTCGTGCCGCTGCCCACCTGACCCACCAGGATGCGCGAGTTGTGCACCTTGACGTTATCTTTGCCGTTGACCACCACGATGTTCGATGAGGCCAATCCAGCGTCCACTGCGTCGAAGCCTTTGACCGTAAAGCCGTCGATAGTCACATTCGCTGCATCCACCGTCAGCCCACCCAGGTAGGTCGGCCCGCTCTGCAAGGTGATGGTGGTGACATCGCGCCCGTTGAGCGACTTGATGGTCAGCTCTTTGGTCACGTTCGGGCTTTCGGGGTAATCGCCGTCGCCGGCCACAATGGTGTGGCCGTTGAGCGTGTCGCTGTCGTCGATGGCCGCCTGGATGGAGCAGAAGTACTCGCCAGTATCCACGTTCTGCACCAGGCCGCCGCTGACGCCCACAGAGCGGGCGTCGGTCGTGTTGCCCGAGAAGGTGTTTGGCCCAAGAATCTGCCCACAGGCCACGGGCGAGTTGCCCCGGCCAAAGTACTGGTCGGCCAGATTGCTTTGGTCGCCGTTAGTGGCTGTGTTGGGTGAGTAGGGCAGATGGCCGGCCTGCACCTGGACGCCCACATCGTTGTTATTGAGCGTGTTGTTCTTCACCGTCATCAACAACCCCTCCACGACGATGCCAAAGCCGTCGCTGTCAGAAGGCTGCTGATAGCCGCTCACCGTGTTGTTCTTGATCACCACGCCGCGCGGGATGTCCGTGTTGTTGTTGCCAACCACAAAGCTGCGACGGAAGGCAGCGATGCCAGCCATGTCTCGTAGATCCGCAATTGTGGCCGTCATTTCCACCGTGTTGCTCATCACCACGATGCTGCCGTCGCCGCTCTCGGCGCCGGTGCCGTTGGGCAGCTTGAGCTCGATGCCAAAGCGCCCATTGTTGCGCACTGTGTTCTCACTGATCACATTTGGCCCCGCGCCGGCCATCATCCCCACGGCCGACATGCCGCTGTCGCTGTTATTCACTGAAGTGTTTCCGCTCATGGTCACGCCGGAAGCCGTGCCATCTTGCAGTTCGATGCCACAGCAGTTGTTCTTGCGGGCAATGTTGTTGGTGATGGTGATGTTGGTCTTGAAGCCGTTCCAGATCACGATGCCGCGCGAGGTGTTGTTGACCGCCTCGTTGCCCGTGATGGTCACGCTGTCCACCGGCCCATTGAGGGCAATGCCGCCCTGACAGTTGCCGCTCGTTGTGATATTCGAATAGACGTGGCTATTTTGAATGGTGGTGTCGTGGTTGCTGAGCAAGCCGCAGATGCCGCCATCCATGAATTCCTGCACCCGCACGCCGGAGATGGTCGTGCCAGTGATACTGTTGGCGATGGCGATGCCCGGGCTGCTGCCTACCGGCCCGTCGATGATGGTGTGCAGGTTCGGATTCGGCCCGGCGCCTGCGCCAACCAGATTGAGGGCCACGATCTCGATCTCCACCGCTTCGGGATAGGTCCCCTGGCGGATCAACACCGTATCGGTGGGCTGGGCATGGTCCACCTCGCCCTGGATGAGCGCGCCAATGCGCCGTACATCGGTAAAGGTGTAGGGGCCGCTCACATAGCTAAAGGTGCGCACATCGAAGGGCGGATAGGCGCCGATCAGATCGACGACGGCTTTGTCATAGTCGTTGTCGTTCCAGAAGCTGGTCCAATCCATCTGACTGTTTGTGTAGTCGCCGCGAGCGCGGATGTGCTGGGTGCTGCCGGTGAAGCTGTTGTCGGTGATGATGGCGCCTCCCACCGGGTAGGTGAACCAGGGCACGCCGCCGGCGCCGTTGAAGCTGATGTGCGGCCAGTTCTGCCCGCCGGTCCACGCCACAAAGGTGTTGCTCATGATGGTGCGCCCGCTCAGCGGCCCGGAGTAGCCCGCGCCGCTGCTGATCGCCACCTGGGTGCCGTCGTCGAAGCGGTTGTTCTCAACTGTATAGCTCTTGATGTGCGAGGTGTCCGTCCCTGTATCGAAACGCCAGTCGCCAAAGTAGACCGCCCCGCCGCCGTCAGGGATGGCGGTCGTACTGTATTTGAGAGCAAAGCCGTCGCCGATGATCTCGATGGTCTTGTTGTCGCCGGCTGTGTTCGGGCCAAACTTGAGCCCTTGCAGCGTGACATTATCACCCTCAACAAAGACGCCGCTATAGCCGAAGTTGTTGGTGGCGTTGGTGTTGACTGTAGCCAGCGTCGCCGTAGGGTCGGTGATGGGAACATCGCCGACTGTCACGCCCATGACGGTGATGCCGCTCTTGGCCTGGCCGATGAACAAGCCAAATTGATAAGGACCCGATGCGTTGAAGAGGGTGCGGTTGGCAGCCGTTTCGCTGTATGTTCCTGGCAAGACGCGGACGGTACCGCCAGGGCTGACCGCGTCGATGGCAGCCTGGATGGTCTGCTTTGCATCCACAATACTTGTGCCACCATACCCATCACTGCCGTTGACCGCATCCACGTAACAGGTTGTCGTACACTGGGGCACATCATCCGATTGCAGATCAAGATTGTCGATTACGAATCCATTTCCCGCCGTTCCTGGCGCCGCTGTTCCACCGGTGCGGAAGAGGATCGAGTCTACTGTACGCGTTGGGTTGCCTTCCTCATCGCGAAAATAATCTTCCCAACTTGTGCCTATGTGCCCCAGAACGCCGTCCACATAGACCTTGACCACATCATTCTCTGGGCCACCGACAAAAAACATCTCAATTTTGACCGTGTGGGTCACCGTGCGATCCAGACCAGTGATCACATTGGTAAATACGAAATTTCCCACCGAGTGCTGATAGTCATAGAAATTCACCTGAAGCCCGTCTGGGGCGTCCGCCATCTGCACCCAACTCATGCGTGCGCCATCGCCGCGATCGGGGCTGGCAACCACGGACAGACCGGGTTGTTCGGCGCCTGGCACAGTGGAAGCAAAGTCCCACTGTGCCACAAAATGACCTTTTCGGACGCCACCAGAGAAGCCGTCATTCTGAGCTGAAGTCTCTCCAGCCTCATCCGTGAGTGACTTGGAGAAAGTCTGATCGGAAAAACAGCCGCTCGTCACTGCATTGGACATGCGCAGGCTTTGGCTACCAAATGACAGGTAGCCATAGCTGTTTGCGGCAACGGCGTGATCATAGACGGCGCAGCCAGAGCCGGCGCTCCCACTGCTGCTCCATCCATCTTGCAGATGAATTGAGCCTGTTACATAGGGGGGATCTTCGAAGTCTACCGAAATGGCGTCGGCAAGAAGAGGTCCTGCACTCACAAACAAGGCCAGAACTGCTATTGTGAGGGCAACGAGAATGGGTCTGTGGATCAAATTGTGACGCATACAGCAAGGCTCCTTTCTGAAATGGAGAACACCGATTCCCCCATCTCGGCCTGGCTGTGCATCACGTGTTGGTTGGGGATGCGACTCAGGCTGCGGGGGATGAACCCGGAACAACGAACACGAACGGGCGCCCTGTCGACAATGTCTGCACGCGGCGATTCACGTGCGGCTGGCATACAGAATAGCGACTTTTACCTGTGGTGGCACGTGACAAATGTCATGTCATCTGCGTGACATTTGTCAGCAAACGGCCTTTCGCTTGATGCGCCCGTTGCGCCGTCCAAACGATAACAGAGCACGCCTATCATTGGGCTATCCCAAAGCTATCATCTTTTGCAGCGTCGCCAGCGCAAATTCGCGCGAACCGCGCCGCCGCACAGGCAGACATCTTCCCTGATTTTTGAGGTTGCGCGACTCTGCAATGATTCTTGCATCATCGCTCAATAGACATTATCGGCATTAGGATTCGCCAAACGATGTGAGCAAATCGAAAGC
>CAZLMM010000166.1:0-5708 GCA_964560495.1 uncultured Caldilineaceae bacterium | reverse complement strand
ACTTACCACGTTTCGGCTCTTTTGTCACCATCATTTTCAGACTGAGAATTGCTGTTGCGCGCTGGATGAATTTGAGTCCATGCAGCCATCTGTGCTAGACTACTTGCTTGGCGCGTCCACAAAAGGGTGGATGTGCTACATCAACAATCAAACACGTCTTGGGACTGGAGAATGGGGTGCTGCTGTCGAGCGCCATGCAGACAGCGGTCAATCTTCAGAATGAACAAGGCGGAAGAATCAACCCAAAAGGAGAATCACATGGCAGCAGTCACGATGAAGGACCTGCTCGAGGCAGGCGTCCACTTCGGACATCGCACCCGGCGATGGAACCCAAAGATGCGCCCTTATATCTTTACGGAGCGCAGCGGCATCCACATCATCGATCTACAACAAACGCTCATACAGCTCAACAACGCCGCCAAGACCGTGCGCGACACAGTCGCCAAAGGCGGCCTGGTGTTATTCGTAGGCACCAAGCGCCAGGCCCAGGCGACGATCCAGGCGGAGGCCGACCGCTGCAACATGCCGTATGTGAGCCAGCGTTGGTTGGGCGGCACGCTGACCAATTGGAATACGATCCGCCAGCGCATCGACTACCTGCTTCAACTGGAACGGCGCATGGATGCAGGCGAATTTAGGAACTACACCAAGAAGGAACGATTGAGCATTCAACGCGAGGTGGAAAAGCTCAACCGACGCATCGGCGGTCTGAAAGTCATGCGACGTCTCCCTGAGCTCGTCTTCGTCGTTGACACCAGCCTGGAAGAATTGGCCGTTACCGAATCGAGCCGTATGCACATTCCCATCGTCGGCATGGTGGACACGAATGCCGATCCATCCAACATCGACTTTGTGATCCCCAGCAATGACGACGCCATTCGCTCGGTCAAATTGATCGTTAACGTTATCGCCAACGCCGCCGAAGAGGGTCTGCGCATACGCGAAGTGGAGATGGTGGACACTGGCCAGGTGAGCAAAAACGAACTGGCGGAAATGGAACGCTATCTCGGCCCCAGCACGCTCGCCAAACTGCAAAGCGCTGATGACGAGGACTTCGAAGAATACCGCGTAGACGATGACGAAGTCGATGACGATGACGAAGTCGAAGATGAAGATGAAGATGAAGATGAACCCGTGGACAGCGCCAGCGAAAGCCTGGACGACGACGACGATGTGAGTGAAGACGAGGCCGATGAAGTTGATGACGATGAAGCCGAATAAGGGCATGTTCGGGCGAAGCAAGATTAGATTGGGGAGAATAGACAATGGCTGAGATCACTGCCGAAATGGTCAAAGAATTACGCACCGCCACGAATGCTGGCGTACTCGACTGTCGCAAGGCCTTGGTGGAAACCAATGGCGACTTCGACGCCGCCGTCGATTTCCTGCGCAAGAAAGGCCTGGCCAAAGCGGCCTCCAAAGCCAGCCGCGAAGCCAAGGAAGGAATCGTTGGCTCGTACATCCACACCAATAGCAAGATGGCGAGCATGGTGAAGTTGAACTGCGAGACAGATTTTGTCGCACGCAATGAAAACTTCCAACAGCTTGCCCGCGACCTTGCCATGCACGTGGTGGCAAGTCGCCCGATCTACGTAGGGCGAGAAAACGTTCCAGCCGAGGTCGTCGCCAGCGAAAGGACAATCTACAAAGAGCAAATGGCGAACAGCGGCAAACCAGAGGCGGTCATCGAGCAGATCGTTGACGGCAAGCTGGACAAGTGGTACAGCGAAGTCTGCCTGTTGGAACAGCCATACATCAGAAATCCGGACATCACGATTCAGACGCTACTCACCGAAGCCATCGCCAAGATCGGTGAAAACATCAAGATCGGCGGTTTCTGTCGCATGGAAATCGGCGAGTAACGCACCACCCGCTCTCGACAATGCCCAGCCCAGGCGGCTGGGCATTCTTCTATCATCGGTTGAAATAATCACTGGCCGAAAGAAGGAAGGAAAAAGAAATGTACGAGCTCAAATACCGACGCATCCTCCTCAAATTAGGCGGTGAGGCGCTGGCGGGCGAAGGCGGCTTTGGCATCAACCCACGTCAGGCGGAGTTTCTGGCAGAGAAAGTCGTGCAGATCGTAGGCATGGGCGTCCAGACGGCCATTGTCATCGGCGGCGGCAACCTGTGGCGGGGCAAACAAGATGGACTCGATCACGGGATGGTGCGCGTGACCGCAGACCATATGGGTCTCCTTGCCACCGTCATGAACGCCCTGGCCCTGCAAGACGCCCTGGAGCGCGCTGGTGTGCCCACACGGGTGATGACCGGAATAGAGATACGTTCGGTGGCCGAGCCTTACATTCAGCGCCGCGCCATGCGCCACCTGGAAAAGGGACGCGTGATCATCTTTGGCGCCGGAACGGGCAATCCCTATTTCACAACTGACACGGCCGCCTCGTTGCGCGCGATGGAGATCGATGCTGAGGTCCTGATCAAGGCAACAAAGGTCGATGCGGTCTATGACAAGGACCCCAAGAAGAATGCCGATGCAAAACGTTTCGAGCGCCTCACCTACATCGAGGCGCTCAACCTGCGCCTGGGAGTGATGGACAGCACGGCCATGGCCATGTGCATGGACAACGATCTGCCAATCCAGGTAGTCAACCTGTGGCAAGAGCACGCGTTGGTCAAGGTGGTGACAGGTCAGTCGATAGGCACGGTCATCTCTGCATAACAAGTGTATTGCCTTTATGTGAAGTTTCAAGAAATGCCATTGTTTGTTACAATCTAAACAAGTTCAATTTCATCGTACATAAGCCACTGAAGCGCGGATGCAATCGATCGGCCAGCATCTGACGATCAATCACAGCCGCAGCAGAGGAGACTGAACAATGATCAACGAAGTGCTCGCTGATGTAAAAGAACGCATGGACAAGACAATTGAAACGTTGCGTCACGATTTGATGACGATTCGTACAGGGCGCGCGTCGCCGGCACTGGTCGAGCGACTGATGATCGACTATTATGGTCAGCCAACGCCCCTCATGCAGCTCTCTGTCATCAGTGTGCCCGAAGCTCAGCAAATCCTGATTCGCCCTTACTCGCCAAGTGATATTCAAGCCATCGAAAAGGCGATTGCGAAATCAGACCTGGGGTTGACTCCCAATAACGACGGACAGCAAATTCGCCTCATTCTGCCTGCATTGACTGAAGAGCGGCGACGAGACTTGACCAAAGTCGTCGCCAAGCGCGGCGAAGAAGCACGCGTAGCGATTCGTAATATCCGCCGCGACGCCAACAAAGACCTGGTGGATCTGGAAAAAGAGCACTTGATCTCAGAAGATGACTTGCGACGGGCCGAAGAAAAGGTGCAGGAAAACACCGATCAGCACATCAAACGGGTCGACGAGATTGTCCGAGAGAAGGATGCGGAGATCATGACCGTCTGACGCCCGGCCGATCTGTCAATTGGCTATGCGCTGTGATAGTGACGCCGCTTCGCTGAATTCGATAGAGATTCATGACCAATCACTCGATGGGCAATAGATCCCCTCTCCAGGCAACTCCCAAGCACATTGGCATCATCATGGATGGCAATGGACGTTGGGCGCAGAAGCGTGGTCTCCCTCGCATTGCCGGACATCAGGCTGGCGTCGACAATATCCGTCGAATTTTGGAAGCCTGCGTCGAGTTTGGCGTCAAGGTGCTGTCGATCTACGCCTTTTCCACCGAGAACTGGCGCCGCCCTGCCGACGAGGTGAGCGGTCTCATGCGCCTGCTGGGGTTTACCATCCAGCGTCAACTGAATGAACTCAATCGCAACGGGGTCAAAATCGTCCATAGCGGACAATTGGAGGGCATCCACCCCCATCTCCAAAAACAAATTCTGCGCGCGCTGGAAGTGACAAAAAACAATAACCGCATCATCCTCAATGTGGCCTTCAACTATGGCGGCAGGGCTGAAATCGTCGATGCAGTGCGCCAGATATTGCGCGACGGCATCCCGCCGTCGGAAATCACCGAGGAGGTCTTCAGTCGTTATCTCTATGTGGGCGACCTGCCCGACCCCGACCTGATCATTCGCACCGGCGGCGAATACCGCCTGAGCAACTTTCTAATCTGGCAGGCGGCCTACGCCGAGTATTTTGCCACTCCCACCTATTGGCCTGACTTCGACGAAGACGAACTCTATCGCGCCCTCGAGGTCTTCAATGGTCGCGATCGGCGCTTCGGCGGCCTGACTTCTCCGGCAACCAAGAACCCTGTGCGCGAAACCGCCTAACCCAACTGACCACTCCTCATGCGCACCCGCGTTATCGTTGGCCTGACCAGCCTCGCCATCGTCCTGGGAATCACCTGGGTGGGCGGCATTCCATTCGTGGCCGCTGCCACGGCCGGCATTCTCATCGGTGGGCACGAATTCTATGTCATGCTGGCGAAGGGCAATTATCGCCCAAACGCGTGGGTCGGTCTCATCTGGATGGCGGCGCTTGCTTTTACTGGCTGGCGCCCCGATCTCCTGCCGTTGTCTTTGGTGTTGACGGTTGGTTTCTTCATCACAATCATTGCCGCGCTTTTCGTCACTGAGCATCCAGTGAGCGCCTTCATCGCCACAGCAGGAGTCGCCGTCTATCTGGGGGTGATGATGGCGCAAGGCATTGGCCTGCGGCTTTTGCCTGAAGGCTTCTGGTGGCTGATCTTGGGCTTCGCCATCACCTGGACGAATGATTCCGCCGCCTATTTCACGGGAGTCACCATCGGGCGGCGCAAGTTGTGGCCGCGGCTCAGCCCGAAGAAGACCTGGGAAGGCACCATTGGCGGGTGGATTGGCGCGGCGCTGGTGGGCGGGCTGCTCACCTGGCTCTCCCCGTTGCAGATGGGCTTCCTGCCGGGGATGATTCTGGGCGCCTTGGGCGGTGTATTGGGTTTATTTGGCGATCTCTCCATCAGTATGGTGAAGCGAGAGGTGGGCGTCAAAGACAGCGGCGTCTTCTTTCCGGGGCACGGCGGCATGCTCGATCGCCTGGATAGCATGCTCTTTGTCATTCCCTTCGTCTATCAGGCCGCGCTGTTCCTCACGGCCGGGCTTTGATCATCAACGGCGTTTGATCTCGCCCAGAGACGCAGAGAACACGGAGAAAATGCCTCAGTGCTCCCCGTGGCTCTGTGTGAAACATGCTTTTCTCACACAGAGACGCAAAGCACACGGAGCAGAATCTCAGCATCTTCGTGTCTTTATGCGAGAAAATCCGATATCTTGCGTCAAAAGGAGTCTTCGATGGGCGAAAACGAGATTGGCACAATCATTTTAAATTGCGCTGTGCAACTCCACCGGGAACTTGGCCCTGGACTGTTGGAAGGTGTATACGAAGTATTGCTTGCGCATCGTCTGGAAAAGGCAGGTTTGAAAGTGCAACGTCAGGCACCCATCGTCATTGAGTTTGACGGGATTCGCTTTGAGGAGGGGTTTCGAGCAGACCTGCTGGTGGAGAAGAAAGTCATCATCGAGCTGAAGTCAGTGGAAACCGTCAGCAAAGCGCATATGAAGCAGGTGCTGACCTACCTTAAGCTGACGAATCTGAAATTGGGCTACTTGCTCAACTTTGGTGAGGCAATGATGAAGGACGGCATCCACCGCATCATCAATGGGGAGATTGCATAAGGCCCTCACGCGGAAACGGCAAAACCAGAAAGTAAGATCCTCAGTGATCCCCGTGGCTCTGTGTGAACCATGTTTTTCTCACACGGAGACGCAAAGCACA
>CAZLMM010000165.1:0-6501 GCA_964560495.1 uncultured Caldilineaceae bacterium | reverse complement strand
GCGCGGCTGTGTCGTAGCTCAGTGCGATGCGCTCCAGCGACACATCTGGCGTCTCGGCTGGCACAGTCGCGCCAAAGGCGTGCACCAGGTGATCGACGAGTTTCGTCAGGGAGATGCCTTCGGGCGGGGCATCGGCGATGCCTTCGAATCGCCAACCGTCCGCCGTGCGCTCGGCATTGACAGCGAGTGTGACCGGGCCCAGCGTCAACAGTGCGCCGATGTTGCCCAGCGCCTTGCCTTGATCCGGCTTGTGGACATCGAGCGTGATCGCATCCAGGACGATTGCCCCGGCGGCGAAAGCCGGAACGAGATCAACCCGGCCATCGAGCTTGAGCTTGAGCCTGTTGGTTGCTTCACCATCTTTGTTTCCCGGCAGCAGACGCTGCAGCCTGGCCTGTCGCAGCGTGACTGTATCCAGACCGAAAGGCAGGGGGACAGGCAGGAGATTCGCGATGAACTGGCCGAGGTGCACCCCATCCGGCTCGTCCAATACGCCTTCGATGAGATCCCACGTCCGCGCATGAATCTGAAAATGCACGCCCGCAAATTCCATGAAGCCGGTCAATTCGACGGTCGGCGACTCCTGGCCAGGCGGAAGGGGAATGGCGAAGGTGAAATCAACTTCGCTCAAATCGAACGGGCCAACGTGGAGGAGATGCTTTGCCGCGGTTGCGCGGTCGCCAGCGCCAGCGGTGAAGAGCAACCACTGCCCGGGTGAATAGATGAAGGAGATCAGGGAAAGCGTCTCTGGGAGTTCCAGCGCCAACTCCGACATGATCCGGCTCGCGACTTCCGATCCGATCAAGCTGCTCATAGCCGCCAGGCTCTCGCCCAGGGGAATGAGGCGACCCATGCGGGTCGCATAGCGGGGAGTCAACCCTTCGATGACGTGAGCTTCCAGGATGATCGGTTCAGCCGCCGGTTCAGCCGCTGTCCTGATTTCGCGCAGCCAGTAATGAAAGCCATCGTGCGGGCTGGTCAGGTCGTAATGTATCGCCAGACCGGCCCTATGGCGGCTGCTTTCCCCTATCCCCGCCAGCGCTGTGGCCTCATCCCACCAACACTCCAGGTGCAGCCAACCACCAGCGACATCGCCGCGCAGTTCAATTCGCGCCGGATTGGCGGCTTGATCGGGCAAAGCGTCAGAGTCTGCGAAGTCCTGCCACCACTGCGCCGGCAACGCCTTGCTGCCATTGACGAGACCATCGGCGAAAATCTGCAAACCGTCTTGCAGTACGTAACCCGCCAGAGGAATCTCCCGTTTGAACGGTTCTGCTGAGGGAACCCCCTGCTCATCTGCATCATTGTCCCGATCCAGTTCATAAACGGTTCGACTCCCCTCCAGGCGGCTCAGTCCGTAGCTGACGACAATGACGCCGTCGCGCAGGCTAAGCCCCCCCGGCATGTCAGGGGCCGCGGTCACGGCGGGAAAACCGGTCGCCAGCCGCCAGCCATTCTCTGGCAAGGGAATGAGCAGCAACAGCGTTTGCACCTCACCGCCGGCGAGCACGAATTCGAGATAGATCTCGCGGCTGTGATGGCCAAAGATTTCGCAGACACCCTGGATCGCCAGCACCTCCGTCCCTTTGGGTCCTGTGGGCGGGGATTGAATGATCGCAACGTTGGTCACCTCGACTGGTTCTTGCCCAAAAGCCGTACGCAAGGCATGGCGACTTTCGCCCAATCGTGCGATTTCGGCCGAAAGCGTATACGTTTGTCTGGTCTGGTCGTAGTGAAGGGCCTGCAGAAGCGCATCGGTCGCGTAGCTCATTTCTGTTTTCCTTGGCGCTGTAGCTGGAGCCAATCGCAGGCGCTGTTGCTTGTGCAGGCGGCCAGACAGAGAAGGTCAGTGGGGTAGATGGATCACTTCCACGTCATCATCGAGTTCGAGGTATGTCTCTATTTCAGCTACCGCCTGCTCTACCAGTTGTGGGAGCGGCGCCGCAGGCGTCATGCCGCTCTCGGCGCTGCCTGGGGCGGGGGCGACATGAATCAGTGTGGCGATGGGACCCTGGGCCGCGGGCGGCTTTTCGCCGGGCGGACCGTCGTCCCCTTCGCTTTCTCCAGCGATTTCCCTGCCCGCTTCCTGGAGACGATGCATTGCCTTTTCTGCGATCAAGGCCGCCGCATCCCCACCCCGGTCGTTGATTTGCTGCTCCAACTCCGCTTGCTCCTGCGCAGGGTCGCGTGGCGTGTTGTCCGCAAGCTGCGCACCCGCTTTCTTGACCGCCGCGTTCGTTTCTGCGGTCGTTTTGCCTTCGGAACCGATGAATTTCTGCTTGATAGCCTGCTTGACTTCCTGCCATCGTGTCACAGGAGGCGCGACGTAAAGGGACTTTCTAGAGGAGCGCTTGACCAGAACGAACCTTTCCTCGTACAGATGATAGTTTGTCACCATCATGAGCCGCACGACACGCTCGAAATCTTCCCGCCATACATCATCTCTGGCGGCTGGGTTTGTACGGTTGAATAGATTGGTTTTCCAGAGTGCGTTGTAGATCCAGCGGTTTTCCGGTTTCCTGGCTTCCTGCCGCAGGCGTTTGAGACCAGGATGATCCATTGTCCAGCCGAGCGGCAGAATGCCCAACAATGCCAGCGCGTCCACGCCCCGCAGATGCGGAAGCGTCAGGCCCAAGACTGGATGTTTTTTCAGGAGAGCGTCGTCAATCTGGCCATTGGCGATTTGCTCATTCGCCTTTCTGACATCAAGCATTTCTTTGATGAGGAGAACATATTTGACGACAAAATGAACAGCGCTCATGGGCAGGGTGATGGCGGTAGCCAGTCCTGTGGGGGCGGCGGCCACGCTGACCAGGGATTTGGCCAGTGCAGCGCTTTTGTCGGCGATATCGGCATTGTCACAGGCGATGACTGCCTCCAGTCCTACCTGCTCGATGACTGAGCAACTGGTGGCATGCTGACTTTGGCTCTGGATCTTGTTCCATGCTGTCATGATGATGAAGGTCGTATAGCCAGCCGCAGCACACAGATTGAAAATGGGGCCGACATAGGGAAGAATCCCCAACACATCGATGGATGATGACACGGCGGCAATATCGGCTCCGAGAACCTGGGCAAGCTCCGCGGCTACATCGATCGTTTTCTGAGGAGCGCTGGTCACCAGATCCTTGCCTTCCGTGGCAATGTCCTTGGCAACCAGGGCTGCATCCTTGGCCAGTAAGAGGCCAGGGATGACAATGTGGGTCGCAGCGGTGATACCCATAGTGACCTTGCCCATTTCGAGTTCAGCATCTTTCAGGTTGTCATTCATCCATTTCAAGAGCGCGTCTTTATGATCTTGTGTTGTTGCACCATAATTTGCCCAGATCTTCAGTTGTTGTGATGGCCTAAGCCTCTGCCCTACCTGTCCTGCCGCCATGACGCCGCCTGCCGCCGCCGCGCCAGCAGCGCCGCCGAGACGGAGATTCGCCTTTTCCTTTTCTGCGCGTGCGGCGGCGATGCGTTCACCCTGCGCTCGCGCGCTTGCCCGTTCGGTGCGCGTCAGTACTACTGGCGCAGGTCCGGGGGGCGATATGGGACGCGTATCTGCCTTGATTGTTGTTTCTGGCATGTGCGGTGTCGCCTGTTGCTAAGGAACGGTTGCCAAGATGCACAAGGCAGCGGGGATCGCGCCGGGCAGGGTCTGAAGAAGGCGGGAGCATAGATGATCATCACACCCCTGTCAAACGCCTTGTAGACGAGATGTTGATTGAGGAGAACTACTTCGAGTTGTGCAGTGGTAGACGGCATTCGATGGATGGGACGCGGCTGACGGTCGGGTTCAGCGGCGGGGCGGAGGGCCGCCCCCTGCAACCGGCTGTTGGGCAGTTCGTCCTGTGTTCTGTAGCGTCCACAGGGCGGTTTGAATCTTCATGTGTACCGGCTTTCCAACCGGGCCAGGAGCTGTTCGGATTGCCGGGTGATCTCCTGTCGGTGCTTGGTCGCCATGCGTGCTAACGACCGGTAAGTCAGGGCCATTCGCGGGTTGGACTTGAGTCGCTCCTCATTCACAATTAAGAAATACCAATACAGGTAGTTGAACGGGCAGGCCTTGGCACCAAGCTTGATCTTCGGATTATAGGCGCAGCCCGCACAATAGTCCGACATGCGATCAATGTAGGCGCCGGAAGCCGCATAGGGTTTCGATCCTAACAAGCCTCCGTCGGCGTGTAACGCCATGCCGTGCGTGTTTGGCAGTTCGACCCATTCGAAGGCATCGGCATAAACGCTCAGGTACCATTCCTCCACCTGAGCGGGCGCAACGCCGGTCAGCAGGGCGAAATTACCGGTGATCATCAAACGCTGGATGTGGTGCGCGTATGCATTGCGGCGGGTGGCCTCGATGACCTCCCGCAGGCACTTCATGTCGGTCTCCCCTGTCCAATAGAAGTCCGGGAGCGGACGCTTCGCGTTCAGGAAGTTGGTCTGTGCATAGTCGGGCATCTTCATCCAGTAGACGCCGCGCACGAACTCGCGCCAGCCCAGAATCTGCCGAATAAATCCCTCGACTGCTGATAGCGGCGCCGAGCCTTGGTGGTAAGCAACCAGTGCAGCCTCGCATGCCTCTCGTGGACTCAGTAGCCCGATGTTGATGTATGGCGACAAAACCGCATGGAACAGGAAATCCTTCCCTGCTTTCATCGCATCCTGGTAATCTCCGAACTGAGGCAGAAGGTTCGTGATGAAGTGCTGCAGGGCCTTCAGCGCGTCTTCACGCGTTACGGCCCAGTCGAAGGACTCCAAGTCACCGAAATGATCGGCAAAGCGCTGCCGGACCAGCGTCATCACTTCGCCTGTTTTGGCGTCCGGAACAAAGCGACGTGCAGGCGGCACGGCAAAGCTCCAGGGCAGTTTCTTGCGATTCTCCGCGTCGTAGTTCCAACGACCGCCCTCGGGCCGGTCACCGGCCATGAGCCAGCCCGTTGCGCGCCGCATGTGATGGTAAAAGTGCTCCAGGCGAAGGCTCTTGCGTCCCTTCGCCCAGTCCGCGAATTCAGCTCGCGAGCAAAGAAAGCGATCATCTTCACGAATCTCAACCGGCAGGTGGAACATCTCGCCCCAGGTCTGCATCATTTCCCACACGCGCCACTCCCCGGGCTGCGTGACGACGATACGGTCTACCTGATGACGTGAGATCGCCCGGCCTAGTTCGCCGGTGAACGAGCCTGTATTACCATTGTCGTCAAGTTGCACATAGTCCACCAAAATGCCCTCGGCACGAAGGGACTCGGCAAAGTGACGCATCGCCGAAAGCACCAGGACAAGTTTCTGCTTGTGATGCGGCACATACGTGGTTTCATCGTGCACCTCGGCCATGAACACAACATCGCGCGTGTGATCCATGTCGCGCAATGCGCTGATTGTCCGGCAAAGCTGATCGCCCAAAACGAGCCGGAGTGTTTTCATGGGCAACCCTCTCAGCCTTTGGTTCGCAGTGTTGAGCGACCGCCGTCAACGCCAATGATCTGGCCCGTGATCCAGTCAGCTTCAGGAGAGAGAAGAAAGGCAGTGATCGCCGCGACATCTTCGGGAGCGCCCAGCCGTCGCAGCGCATGCAGTTCGGCAATGGACGCTGCCGTCTGCGCGTTCGACAGGATGTCCTTGGCGAGCTGGGTTCGTGTGAGGGAAGGGGCGATGGCATTGACGCGCACTCTCGGTGCAAGTTCATTTGCCAGGGATAGGGTCAATCCGTTCACTGCCCCTTTTGCCATTCCTATCGACCCATGCAACGCAAAGCCCTGAAGGGCCGCTACGCTGGAGAAAAGCACTACCGAGGCGATCCCTGTACTTTTCTTGAGCGCCGGTAACGCCGCTTGAATGGCAAGCGCGGCGCCCAGCGCATTGACCCGAAAATCGTTCAAGAAATCGGCTTCGGTCAGGCGTTGGAAACTACGCAGATTGATGGTACCCACAGCATAGATAAGACCATGCAAAGGATCTCCGACATCCTCCGCCACACGGGAAAAGAGGCTTGCATCACGTACGTCCCCCGTCGTAACGGTGGCCTCGAGCTCAGCCGCAAGGACGGACAGCTTGTCGTCGCTCCGCCCCACAAGGTGAAGATTATAGCCACGCGCTCGAAGGATACGGCCCGTGGCTGAACCGATGCCACCAGCACCGCCATAGATTAGGACTTTGGGTGCCATAACAGCTCCTCTTTGCTTGAAACGAATTCCTGCTGAGTCGACACGGTTGAACGGCGTGAAAAATCAGCAGGCTGCCCAACGGTTCGCTTCACCCGCTCGGCGGTGAAGTAAAGACACCTTTGCGGGGAGGACTGGCTGGAACCGCACGAAACCCCGCGAGGGCGAGGCGTAGCCGAGTCGAGTGCAAGCGGTTGTTGTGCCGCCTTTTGATTTTGGGCAGTGACTCTGCCTATAAGACATGCTGGAAGTATATAGCGTCTTGCTGAAAATAAAAAAGCCTGCGCGATTGGCAGGCTGTGGGGTAGAGGAGCGTTTTAGAGTCCGCTAAAAATGAGCGGGATATATCGGCTCTGAT
>CAZLMM010000164.1:5939-6888 GCA_964560495.1 uncultured Caldilineaceae bacterium | reverse complement strand
CACTGCGTTCAGCATGACAATACCACCGGCTCATTTAGGCCCACGTGTACTAGTATCTATTCAGGCGGTCTGTGAGGGACGCGGATTTTAGGTGACGCGGATTGACGATCTCCACAAGCAATCCGCGTTTCCTCTGATCCGCGTCCCTAGAATCGCTGGATAGCCTGAATAGTCACCATTTCTACAAAACAATCCGTCATCGCCCCATCACGACTTTGCTGATGCTACCGGTGTGACGCCTCGAGTACGGTCAGTCCAACAAGCGGTTGCCTCGATAGTCCAGAAGAATCTCATCGTCACCCATTTCGCTATACGTCGAAGCCGGTTTCTCTTCAAAATAAATGTACAACATAATTACTGAATATTACTGACGATGTGCGCCCATCTTTTGTCCGTCAGTCGAATCTGCACGCCATTGATCGAGTACGCAACTTCCACAAACCCTGCGCCTCATTCTCACTGCCCAACAACATCACTTGCGCTTGCGAGCAGATCGCATTGGTTACGAACAAACAAAAACGGGCAACAAACATTTTCAACGATTGATCTGATCGCAACAAGTGTCACGTGCATGTGATGTTCGGCGCAGCTATCCTTCGTTTTGCCTTTGGGCTGGCTTCACTGCCGTGCTGTCGAGAAAATTACAGTTTGCGCCGTTGCTCGATTTGCTCAATCAGATCGTCCAATGTTTGGTCATGAAATATTTCGTCTCGTTCTTCGGTATAGTTGCCTAACCCATTCGTGAAGTGACGAATAAAGCGAATGGTGTTTACGATTCTCAACTGTTGATAGAGCAAACGTACTGCATCCACATTGATTTCAGCTAAGGGTCGTATTTCTGCAATCATATGTAGGTGCGATTCTCAATCGCACGTTCAGGGTTGACCGGGATTGTGCGGTTCAAAACCGCACCTATGTGCGTGATCTATCATCAGACGTAGGTGCGATT
>CAZLMM010000164.1:0-5839 GCA_964560495.1 uncultured Caldilineaceae bacterium | reverse complement strand
CTCAATCGCACGTTCAGGGTTGACCGGGATTGTGCGGTGAAGAACCGCACCTACGTGATCTGTCAATCAGACGTAGGTGCGATTCTCAATCGCACGTTCAGGGTTGACCGGGATTGTGCGGTGAAGAACCGCACCTACGCATCGGGACAAATCAGCCTATTGCGCGCCGGTTGCAGTCAGATGCTGCAAGATAACATGGAAGTGCTGCCACCATGTCGGC
This sequence comes from uncultured Caldilineaceae bacterium, assembly GCA_964560495.1. Classification (GTDB taxonomy): domain Bacteria; phylum Chloroflexota; class Anaerolineae; order Caldilineales; family Caldilineaceae; genus UBA5069. The sequence continues at coordinate 5,619 of CAZLMM010000164.1, read as the reverse complement.
GGGTGGATGTACTGGTTGTCGAAAGTCGGCCAGTTGGTCCAATAGGTGGTGTCGAAGGGGATGATCTTCTTGGCCTGGGTGATCGGAATCACGGGCAGTTCGTCGAACCACAAGTCCATGGCCTGGACGAAGAGCTCCTCTACCTTGGGGTCGCCTAACGGCAACGAACCAATTTCGTCCACGAGCTTGCTGTATTCTTCGGCCACGGGACCCTGCCAGCGCCAGCCGTTCTTGCTGGCGCGTTCGCCGACCGGCACCACCCACGAGGAGTTGAATTGATCCAGCGAACCCCATGGCTCATTGACTGAACCACAGGTTTGCCAGCCCATGCGCGCCTCAAAGTTGCCGTTGTTGAAGTTATCGCCCCAGGTGCTGTCAGCCTCGTTGCGCGTGCTGGCGTTGATGCCCAACGCCTGGAGGTCTTCCACCACCACCTGCGCGATGCGCTGCTTCTCGATGAAGGCTTCATGGGTGGTGATGTCCAATGTCAGTTCTTTGCCATCCTTCTCATAATAGCCAGCGGCATTCTTGGCATAGCCTTTGGATTCGAGGATTTCGGCGGCCTTGGCCGGGTCGTGAGTCCACAGTTGCTCCAGATTCCAGGCGCCGGCTTCGATGGCCTTGTCGACCAAGGCATCCAGCGGCGGGTAGGCCGGGAAGAAGTGGCGACTCGGCAGCGTGGTGTTCTCGTAGGCGATTTCCACGATCTTGTTGCGGTCGATGGCATAGTTGATGGCCCAACGCATCTCCGGATCGTTCCACGGTTCCACGGTATTGTTGAACTCCAAGGTGCGCGAGCAAGGGTCGGGCACCCAGGCGAAGGGCGGTTCGGCGAACCAGGTGATCACATTGGGGTTCTGCTCCTGCAAGGCTTGCAGCGCGCCCAAAGTAATGTCCATCAGGCTATCGAGCTGGCCGTTGGCCATGAGCGCGGCGCGTGTTTCGGGCGGGCCGGCCCAGGTCCAAATGATGGTCTCCGGCTCGGGCAGTTTGTAGAGGCCGGTCTTGGCGCCCCACCAATTGTCATCGCGCGTCCAGACTACTTCGGTTTGGCTGGTGCTGGCCAACTTGTAGGGGCCGGTGCACATGGGCAGACCGGCGGCCGGGTCATAATTCTTGAAGGTGAGCGGATCCTGTCCTGCCCAAATGTGCTCGGGCATGATGTTGATGCCACCCCAGATCTTGACCGAGAAGTAGTCGAGCAGGAAGCGTGGATTCGGGTTCTTTAGATTGAAAGTGACGGTCAGGTCATCCACCTTCTCTACGCTTTCGACCCATTGTTGCATATCGGCTGAGTTGCCAAGCTCTGGCGCATTGTCGAGCAACATCTGAATGGTGAAGACCACATCATCGGCGTTGAAGGCCTCGCCATCCTGCCAGGTGATGCCTTCGCGCAGCTTGAGCGTCCACACATCCAATGTTTCATTGGGGGTGAAGCTCTCGGCCAGCCACGGCTCGAATTCGCCCGTCTGGTAATTGAGGATCATCAATGGTTCGAGACAGACCTGATGATAGCCCTGGTCGCGACGTGAACCGGGCACGTACTGATTCCAGACGCCCTCGGGGTCCTGCAAGCGACCGCCGTCGATGTCCATGATGAGCGTCTTGGAGCGGTCGGACGTCTCAGCCGGGGCGGCTTCTTCAGCCGGCGCGGCGGTGGGTTCAGCCGGGGCAGCTTCAGCCGGGGCTTCAGTGGCGGTCGGCTCGGCCGGGGCGGCTTCGGCAGGGGCCTCTGTGGCGGTGGGTTCCGCCGGAGCGGCTTCAGCGGGCGCAGCTTCTTCAGCCGGGGCGGCTGGCTCAGCTCCACCGCCGCCGCAGGCGGCGATCAACATGGTGAAAATCACCAGCAAACCAATCAGCGCAAGCGTGCGCTTTTGCCAATTCATAGACTTCTCTCCTTACATGTCGTGAAATGAAAAACAGACAACGTTGGTAGTTCGAGACTGTGAAATGCACTTTTTGACCTTATGAATGCCTCCTCTCTATGGATATGAGGAAATGCTTTCGTCAGCGTATGGAGTTTTGGATGGAAAATATTGGGAGTCTGCTCTGCATTTTGGGCGAAATTGGCTTCGTTCAAATGCCTTCTCATTGTAACGCGCATTCACGTGGCTGTCAACGCACGATTTGAATGGATGATGGATGATCTACCTTGTTGACAACTGCTCGTGCGTGTGCTATCATGTGTGCAATTACACAGTGTATGTGCGATTGCACGCTCGGCATCCATTCCATGATCGATTTCGCTGAACACGACCTTCTGGCCCAGGTCGCCTCGCTTTACTACGAAGATGAGTTGACCCAGGACGCCATCGCCAATCAACTGGGTTTGTCGCGGGTCAAGGTCTATCGCTTGCTCAAACAAGCCCGCGCCGGGCAGATCATCCAATTCACCATCGATTGGCCGATCCAGCGCAGCAGCGAACTGGAGGCCGCGCTCTGCCAACAATTCGGGCTGCGTGAAGTCTTCGTGCTGCGCACGCCAGCCGGCGCGCAAGCGCATGCGCTCTCGCGCCTGGGACAACTGGGCGCACGCTTTCTGGAGCGCACCCTGCAAGATGGCATGACCCTGACCGTCTGCCTGGGGCGCTCCACCTACGAAGTGATCCACGCCATTCGTCCGGGTTTTCAGGCCAGGGTCGATGTGGCCCAGGCTCTGGGCAGCCTGCCTTTTGCCGTGCCCGAGCTGGATAGCGCAGCCCTGGCGCGCCAACTGGCCCAAAAGCTGGGCGGCAACGTGCTCTATCTCTCTGCCCCGCTGATGGCCGACAGTGTGGAGGCCGCAGAGGTGATGCGCAGCCAACGCGACATCCAGCGCAGTCTCCACGCGGCCCGCGGCGCGCAGGTGGGGCTGGTGGGCGTTGGCGATCTGGCGCCGGAAACGTCGGAGTTTGTGCGCGCCGGCGCAATGAACATGGAAGACCTGGCGCGCCTGCGGGCCGGCGGCGCGGTAGGCGATATGGCGGGGCAGATTTTCAACATCGACGGCGAATTGCTGGAGACTGACTACAATCGACGGGTCATTGGCGTTGATCTAGCCGATCTGCGCCGCATCCCCACGGTCATGGCTGCGGCCATGGGGCGGGAGAAGGCAGAGGCGATTCTGGGCGCGCTGCGCACCGGCGTCATCGACGTGCTTTGCACCGACAGCGAAGTGGCCGGAGCGATCCTGGAAATGACGCAGTGAACCGGGTAGCAATTGTCAATTCATTCGGGTGTGTTCAAAATGAGTTACGGATGGTCATTCCGTAGGGGCTTGAACGGCGGCGGCAAGGCTTTGCCATTACAGAATCACGACTTCGCCGCCGTTCAAGCCCCTACAACAAACCAACTTTGAATGCACCCAATTCATCATTGCAAAGGGAAACCACGGGTGAACGTCACAGAACGAGTCCCCATCTTTCGGGGCAACGGCATGTTGGAATACGTGGAGCGGGAGCGACCGGTCCTTATCGCCGCGGATGATGTGATCGTGCGCATCGAGGCGTGCGGCGTCTGCGGCACCGATCTGAACATCCTGGCCACACCGCCAGCGCACAAGGCCACCCCCGGCATCGTCATCGGTCACGAGGGCGTGGGCGTCGTCGAAGAGATCGGGCCGGCGGTGCGCAGTTTGCAGCCGGGGCAGCGTGTGGTCATCGCCAACCGCCTCACCTGCGGCAAGTGCGCCTATTGCCGCCGCGGGTTGGACAACCAGTGCACTGATTACCAGACCATCGGCACCACGGTGGACGGCGCGTTTGCACCCACCCTGCGAGCGCCAGCGCGTGCTCTGTGGCCTATCAGCCCCGACGTGCCGCGCGATGACGCTGCGCTCTTCGAGCCGTTGGCCTGCGCAGTGGGCGCAATCAAGCGTGCGCCCTTCCAGGTCGGCGACAATGTAGCCATCATCGGCGCCGGCCCCATGGGGCTGCTTTTTGCGCTGGTCTATCGCGCCATGGGCGCCGGACGCGTCATCGTGCTGGACATGGCGCCCTATCGCCTGGGGTTCGCCCGCGAGTTGGGCATGGACGCCGGCCTCGATGTGACGCAGGTGGACGCGACCGCCGAGGTGAAGCGGCTGACCGGTCTGGGCGCAGACATCGTGGTGGATGCAGTGGGCAACCAGATCGATCAGGCAGTCAGGTTGGCGCGGCGCGGCGGCCAGGCGATCCTCTTTGGCCTGCGCCCGCATGACAACCCGCCGATCAACCAGTACACCATCACACGCTACGACCTGACCATTCACGGCGCGTTCGTGGGGCTACATCCCTTTGCGCAGACGATCCAACTGCTGGAGAGCCGCCGGGTGCAGCCGTCGGTTCTGGTCACGCACCGGCTGCCGCTGGGCGATCTAGCCGACGGCGTGGAGCTCATGCGCACGCAACGAGCGATGAAGGTGTTGATTGACACTCAAGAATAGTTCGTTCATGCGGGATGTGCAATAGGAGTGAATCGTGACTGACTTTGCATTTTCTACCCATGTGCGTGAGATGATTCGGGAACGCGGAATTCAGATGGAATGGGTTTGGCGCCCAATCGAGTCGTGACAGCTTGAAAATACACATCGTAGGGGCTTGAACAGCGGCGCACACTTCTCTGCCCATGCACATCACCCATTCGCCGCCGTTCAAGCTCTTCTTCCCGGTGTACGTTTGGCCGTGGGCTACGTCTGCTGTCCATGAATTTTCAAATGATCTCCCAACAGAATGAAAGGAAGTATCGTGGCAAATAAAATTGGTAGAGTGCAACAGAAATGCAAGATTGCCGCCGGCCTCTTTTGGGCTGATTATGCGGTGCTAGGCGCGCAGGTGAAGGATCTGGAGGCGGCCGGCGTGGATTGGCTGCACATTGAGGTGCGCGACGGCAAGTATATGGATTTCGGCATGCCACGCGGCGGCTTCGACATCATCGAGGCGACCTGCGCCAGCACCAGCCTGGAAGTCGAGGCGCAGTTGCAGATGTATCGCCCCAATTTCGATACCTTCGACCAGCTCAAGGAATTGGGCGTCAGCCTGATCAGTCTGCCCATCGAGACCACCGGCGAGATGATCTTTCAGCAGATCACCTACATCAAGGAAAAGCTGGACCTCAAGGTGGGCGTGTGGGCATGGCAGGGCGCGCCGACGAGCGCGTTCGAGCAGTTCATCCACCCCTACGTGGACATCATCGAATATGAGAGCCGCGCGCCCTTCTGGGTCAAGCCCAAGCCGGGCCAAAGCCCCCACACCATGGACCCCATCATGGTGCGCACCATGCGCAAGCTCCACGACATGATCGCTGAGGCCGGCATGGAGGGGCAGATCGAGTTGATGGAGGACGGCGGTCTCAACGCCGGCAACGTGGCGGAATTCATTGCGGCCGGCATGACTGTGGGCGAATTCTCATCGCCGTTGCTCAAGGGGCCGGGCGGCAAGCTGCGCCCCGGCACGGGCGAGATCGCCGCGGCGGTGGGCAAGCTGCGCGGCGTGATGGACGCGGCGAGCGACCAATATCGTACGGAGGATGGGCGACTGAGTACACGTGGGCCTAAATGAGCCGGTGGTATTGTCATGCTGAACGCAGTGAAGCATCTGGGTGGCAGCGCGAGATGCTTCGCTGGCGCTATCCTGAAAATGGGCGCATTTTCATGCTTCATTG
>CAZLMM010000163.1:0-7153 GCA_964560495.1 uncultured Caldilineaceae bacterium | reverse complement strand
CTGGTCACACCCGTCAGGAGCAAGCGGGTCAGGCCGTTGGCGTTGGGGTTCTTGGGATAGGCGTTGACGGCAATCGTCCCGCTGGCGGTCAGGTTGAGGAAGCCGGGCGAGTTGGCGTCGACGAACGCGGTGGTCTCCGCTGTGCTCATCATGCCGCCGTCCGGGTCATAGAGCAGCTTGTAGCTGGTTCCTGTCACGCCGTTCCAGGCGATGGTGGTCTGGTCGAGCCACAGGGCTTTGGCGCCGCTGGGGGTGATGGGTGTGGGGGCGGAAGCGACTGTAAACGTCGCCTTGTAATTGTTGCCGCTGTTGCTGTCATAGATGGTGGAGGCCTCGTTGACGCCATTGGTGCTGGCGTCATAGTAGATTTCCAGGGTATAGCTGCCGTCGCTCAAACCAGTGAGAAGATCGATCCCGGCGCCTGTCGTGGCCCAGCGCTGGTCGCCAGGGTTCGTCAAGTTCTCAGCAAAGGGCAGATTGACAGCTGTAAAGCTGCCGCTGGGGCTGCCGGTCGGGTAAACGCGATAGTTGAGTCGAGCGCTCTGAACGTCCGTGCCGCTGTTCTTGTACGTCTTGACTTCGGCGCCATTCAAGGTCAGCGGCGTTACGCCGGACATAAATGTGCCCAGATTCTGATTGGGGAAGTCCGGGTTTCCTGTTGCCGCATTCACGTCGTAGTAGGCGCCATTCAGAACCACGTAGGATTGCCAAATGCCCGCGGCGGCCAGGACAGGCTGGATCATGAGCAGCGTGCAGGTCAATGCAATGAACAAGAGAAAAGCCGAACGCAGATGACGGCGCAAGGGCAAACTGGGCAGCATGGAGAACTCCTTGTGCATGACGAGGTCGGACTGACGCAAAACGAACGACGCTACTTTCGTCGCGTGAAACAAAGAACGATTATCACTACAGGTTCGAAGCAACTTCAGGGTTCAGCAGAAAAAGCAGTGGAGCATAATGCATCTGGCGATCTTCTGGGATGCGCTTTCGTCTGTATATCACAGCACAGCGCCTTCATGCAAAAAGGAGATTTTTCGCATTTTGCCGGTGAGAGGTCATCCACCGGACGTCGTCGGTGCGATTCGCAATTGCACCGCTGTTGGCGAAGCAGCGCCTTCCTTTCTCACCGTGGATCGTTTTCCGCCAGCGTCAACTGCGCCCAACGCATGGGCCGATCGAACCAGTCCTTGACACTTTTGCTCCGTGTTCTCCTTTGTTGGCGTTCTTCATCGCGAATCACGGTGAACCGACCTAACGCACAACCACCGGCAAGTAGACCGGATACACTGGGGCAACAACCGTGAACGTGGCATTGCTGGCGTTATTGGCCGGCAAAGTGTCGTTGGTTGCGGTGATCATTCCCCTGTTGGTCAGAGCGCTGCTGACTGCCAGCTCTGGATCTGTCCTTGCACGGATGGAGATGACTCCACCCGCGCCGGGCGCCAGATCGCTCACCGCCCACTCCAGAGCGGGCGCGCTGACGCCTGGCGTGATGACAACGCCGCTGCCCACAACGACGGAGGTCACGTTGTCCACCACCATGCCCGGCGGCAGATGATCGCCCAGGGTGACGCCTGCGGCGTATCCTGCGCCCACGTTGGTGAAGCTCAGCGTATAGGTGATCACCGAGCCAGCCACACCGAATTGGGGAACGACGTTTTTGTCCAGCGCCAGGTCTGCGCGACCCACCTGCACCGTAAAGACAAAGGCCGCGCCCTGTTTGGTGGCGTCGCCGATCTCGGCGGCGTCTGCACCAGCCACGATCGTCTCATCGTTGACTGCCACGGCGACGCCCAGGTGATCACCCGCACTGGCCTCGTCCGCCGTGTATTTGGAGAGCAATCCCCACGCGTTGGCGCCGCCCTGGTCGCGGCCAAAGGCATAGACTGCGCCCTGGTCGGCGCTTGCGTCCACATTATCCAGATAGGCGCCCACAACGATTGCGTCCCCGTCCACCGCCACAGAGACGCCAAAGGAGTCGTCGCTCGCCCCGTCAGCCGCCATGAGCTGTCTGACTTGTCCCCATGCATCTGGCCCGCCCCGGTTGCGTTCGAAGAGGTAGGCCGACCCCTGGTCGCTTTTTTCTGCGCTGTCGTCATAGGGCGCGCCGACGACTATCTTGTCGCCAGAAATATCCACCGCCAGCCCAAAGTTATCGTTGGCCGCGCCGTCGCCGGCCACAAGTCGCGCAACCTGTCCCCAGGCGTTTTCTCCATCTCGATTCCGCTCAAAGATGTAGGCTGAGCCTTCGTCAAGTAGACCCACATCATCGAGCGCCGCGCCCACCACCAGCGTGTCGCCATCCAACGCCAGGGAGACGCCAAACGCGTCGTCAGGCTGGCCGTCTGGAGCAGCTAGGCGTTTCAGCTGACCCCAATGATCCACTCCGCCCCTGTTGCGCTCGAAAAGATAGGCTGAACCTTGAAAAGGGTTGTCATTCACTCCGTCGAAGTAGGCGCCGACGGCAATCGTGTCGCCATGCACGGCCGCCGAGACGCCAAAGCGGTCGCACGCTGCGCCATCGGCCGCGATGAGTTGGGCTGTCTGTCCCCAGGCGTTGGCTCCACCTTGATCGCGCTCGAAGACGTAGGCCGATCCCTGCGCGGTGGCATCGCCCACGGTGTTTTCACTGGCGCCTACCACGATGGTGTCGCCGTGGATCGCCACCGAGAAGCCGAACTGGTCATTGGGGCCGCCATCGCCGGCGATGAGCTTTTGCACCTGGCCCCACGCATCCGGCCCGCCATGATTGCGCTCGAAGACGTGGGCCGAGCCTTGATCCAGATTGTCCCCCACGTCGCCAAGGGGCGCGCCCACAACGATGGTGTCGCCGTCCATGGCGACCGACGCGCCGAAGCTGTCGCCGCTTGCGCCGTCACTGGCCGTGAGTTTGGAGGTCCCCCTGGCAATGGAGGGCGCGACGGTGTGCGGCGCAGGGACGAGCGAGCGCTCCTTCCTGACCTGGGCCATGATGCGGCCCCATGTTGCTGGATCTACGGGCGGCTGGCGGAGCAAAGGCGCTGGCGCGTCCTCGCACTCGATGGCCGCATCTGCACGCGCAGCAGGTTGGCCGGCGCCCACTTGGGCTGCGGCGAATAGCATGAACAAAATCAGCAGGGCGGCGCGCACGGTTTGTCTTGGGCCGCTTGTATCAAAGATCTGCATGGACTTTCCTCCAGCGCCGATTATAAGCCAAGTGAGAGGCTGATGACGAACGATGAGGCTGGACTTGTACAACAATTCGTCAGATAGGGTAAGGGAATCGTTGTTTGTGTTGATCACACCTCTCTTCTCTCTGCAATAACAGGGCGGGCGTCCAGTGGACACCCGCCCTGTCTTTCCCATCCTCTCCACGGCGCATAACCGCCGACAACTGCTCCTTGTCAATGATCAGTTGTCAATTGTGCTTTCACTAACTCCCTACTTCACCACCACCGGCAGATACATGCGCGTCGTCGTGTCCGGCGCATCCACCGGCTCCTCCGCCGGCGTGAGCAGGTTCCTGTCCACCCACGCCGCCCAGTCGATGAGGTAGCCGTCGAGGGCGTTGGGGTCGCTGTCCATGATGGTCACGCCAGCATAGGGCGAGAACGGCGCCAACTCCTGGCTCTGCGCCGCGTTTTCGACCTGCACCGCCTTGTTGCCAAAGTGGACGCTGGCCGTCTGTCCCGGCGCCAGGGTGAGGATGTGGCACGGCGATGCGCCGCCCGGCTGCGTGTTCATCCAACTGTTGTTGGGCAGCACCTCGCACACCTTGTAGGCGCCCGCCGGAATGAAGTTGAAGTTGGCGCGCCCCAGGCTGTTGGTGGCAATCGGGCCGTAGGTGGGCGTCCCCGTGGGCTGCAAGGTGGCCGTGATCTGCCAGCCAGCCAGGACAGGCTCGCCGGCGTTGCGCACACCGTTGCCATTGTTGTCCTGGTACTTGAGCGTCTGGATCGTCGCCGACAACTGGTTCTTGAAGGTGCAGGTCACGTCCCCGCCGCCCAGGGTGATGGCCACGCCGGGCAGGGTGACGACGACGCTGCTGCCGTCGCCCGCTGTACACTCGATGCCCTTGAGAATCCAGTTACTGGGCGGCGCTTCGCTGAAGTTGTAAGTCCCGTTGGGCAGCAGGAAGCTCCTCTGCTTGGGATAGGCGTCGTTGTCATTGGGCGCAGCGTCGTCCAGCATAAATGCGCTGAGCACGCCCCCCTCGCCGCCGTTGAGCAGCGGTACCCGCGGCCCGGCGTTGAAGTTGAAGTTCTGCGTGCTCTTGGGCATCGCCTCCTTGACGATGGTGATCAACGCAAAAGCGGGCGTCTCTACCTTGGTATTGGTGAACGTGCAAGTCGTCGTCACACCTGCGACGACGGTGACAGCGTCCGGCGATCCATTGTCACAGCTTGCGCCGGTCAATTGCCAACCGGTGGGGACAGTTTCGCTCACCTGATAGCTGCTCCCGGCAGCCAGATTGCTCACGTTCAGCGAACCGCTGCCGCCGCTGGTCGTGACCGTGAAGGGGTTGGTCGTGGTCACGTTGCCGGTAAAGCCAAACGAGCCGTCGCCGCCCACCGCCACCTTGCGCACGGTGATAGAGCCGGTGGGAGCGCACAGGGTGTGGTTGATGGCCTGGTTGACCGTGAACGTGGCCGAAGCCCCGTTTGGCACGTTGACGGGCGCCCACTGGAACGCGCCGGTAAAGTCGCCCGGGCCAAAGGGCAAGCCGGTGTTGCTGAAGTTGGTCAGGTCCGTGTTGCCCAAAACCGCTCCGGCATCGGTGCTTCCGAACGGGGCGACATAGTAGGCGCTGGCGCCTATGGCCTGGTAGTCGCCAAAGTCGCCATCGCTGACGTGGGTGAGGCGCATGCAGGTCGGGTTGACGAGGCTTGCACTGTCATTAGCAACAATTGGATTGAGGTCAAAGTCAGCCATGTGAAAGATGTGGAAGGTGAGCGCGCCGCCGCTGTTGTTGGTCAAGGTGAGGACATGGGCCGCCAGGCCAGCGGCGCCCGTCCCGCCCGCCTGGTCGGTCACCGTCGTCACCACCTGGGCGCTGAAGTTGCGGCCGTTGACATTGCTCCAGGTGATGGTGGACACATTCCCAACGTGACTCTCGGACGTGGAGGCGTTGAAGACCGATTCCTGGCTATCGCCGGCCAGGCGGAAGAACCACCCGCTCTCGAACATATGATCTTGCCCCGTTGGGACCTCGAAATCGACGGATGGGCCGGAATCATAAGTGGCTTCCTGGTAATCCCATCGTACGCCGCCGTCGGTCGCTGAGCCAACCAGGCGCATGACTGCACGGCTGACAGTCGGCGACCACAAGGCCAGACACAATGAACACGATAACGCCGATCCCCGCGATACTCAAACGTTTGTTACGCATGGCGCACCTCCTCAGTGCTTGCACAAAGTGAACGTCTTACATCAGAACCAACTCGTATCAGGCTCACTGGAAAAACCAGGTTTTCGATTGGATCAAAACAGCCTCTACCAGAGACCAACCTGGTTTCTGGCTGAGTAGTTTACCGATTAGAGAGGGAGCGATCTGATTCTACAACGGCATGTGCGTTTGCACAAGTGGTTTACGCGACCTGGGTCTACTTCACGTTGGTGGTGAGTCGCCACGTCCCCGGCACAGCGCTCAAGATCACTCTGTCCGCGCAAGCTATCGGCGCTGTGGCGGGGACGTTTTGCCCCGATAATATCCACGATAGTTTAGCGATGCACACCAAGAACAGGTAAGCAGGTGGATTGCGTGGCGAGGGGGATTTGACGTTTTTGCGAGTAGGAATGTATAGATGTGATTCTACAGCGACATATGAGTTTGCGCAAACGCTTTATGCGACCTTTGTATTGCGCCGACGGCAACGTCGGTGCAACTCCCAGTCCCACACCCGCGGTTGAGATCGGGTGGGTGCTGTCAAGATGCCGGGTGCAGTTGCGAATTGCACGATCTTGACCATCCCCTTGAACGACTGAATCGTCGCTGACAACTCATTCTTGAACACGAAGCAGCCTCGCCGTCCAGCAAGAGGTTCATGCTGCTGCGCCGTGACGCTCCTCGATCTTCCCGCAACTTGCATGGAGTCGTAGGTGAGTTTACAATCTGCTTGTGAATTCTGCCTCAAGCTGGTCATCGGTTTTCAGCCAGCGTGAATTCTGCTTGCCAATCCAACTCACAGCCATTCGACGCACTTCAGGCGTCTGACGTAAAAATCAAAGGAGTCTCTTCGTGGAGGAAAAAAAACCAGCGTTCGCTGCAGTCGGCGCGATCATCGGCGCAATTTTGTTATTCCTGGTCATCCGCGCCGCGGTGGACTATTTCCAGGCTGGGCAACTGCGACTCGAAGCGGCGGAAGCCATCGTCGCCGAGGTCGCCCCGGGCGCAGAGTTGGCGAATGTGGTCGCCGAGACAGAGTCTACCCTGGAGACGGCAGCCACTACACCCATCACCGACACTACACCCATCACCGACACTGCAACCATCACCGGCACAGAATCCATCACCGATACCGGATCTATCACCAATACAGCACCCCTCACCGGCACAGCACCCATCACCGGCACAGACTCGGTGACCAGGACTGGATCAATCACGGAGACGACTGCGCCGCCAGCCATCGAGACGCCCCAGGCGTCGGAAGCCGTGGTCGCCGTCGTCAACAAAGGCACCTGCAACGCCTGTCATGTCATTCCAGGCGTGCCGGGCGCGGTTGGCATGGTGGGGCCAGACTTGACCAACATTGGTACAGTCGCCGCCGAACGCAAGCCGGGCGTCAGCGCCGCCGATTATCTTCTGGAATCAATCATGGACCCCAACGCCTTTATCGCGCCCGAGTGTCCCTTCGGTTCGTGCGTTCCGGGCGCCATGCCGGCCACCCTGGCGACCTCCCTCACCACAGAAGAGATCGCCACCATCATCGACTATCTTTTGACGCTTCACGGCGTGGAGTGATTTCTCGGCAACGTGGAAGAGAATGGAGAGGACGCAGATCGGGCTGATCTGCGTCCTGTTTTTTGGGGTTCAGCGGAAGACACAACAAGATTCTTCGCTGGCGCTCCCTAGAAACTCTCGCCGGCACACAGATGCTTCACTGCGTAGATGCTTCACTGGCGTAGATGCTTCACTGGCGTAGATGCTTCACTGGCGTAGATGCTTCACTGCGTA
>CAZLMM010000162.1:0-7275 GCA_964560495.1 uncultured Caldilineaceae bacterium | reverse complement strand
GGGAGCCCGTTTGCCATGTATTCCAACGCCACCATCGGACAGCCCTCCGCTAATGTGGTCAGAAGTCCAGCGTCCACGGTGCGGAGCAAACCAGACAGTTGGCCTACGCGGTATGGACCGTGAAATTGAACCGTATCCAAGAGCCCCAAACGACCAGCTATCTGTTCGTAGTGACGGTCAGGATCGGGACCATGAATATGCAACTCGATATCTGGGTCCTCCGACGATAGTTCAACCCAAACATGTAACAGAGCCTCAATCGCTTTGCGAGGCTCCAACCGGCCAAAATACCCTACCCTGACGCGTTTCAAATGGGGCAAATACCCGGGCTGCCGCAATTCAAAAGGGAGGTGAACGAGATCTGGAATTACTGTGATCGGCGCTTTCACGCCCTGAATGTTGCGCAGGTTGGCTTCCCCCGCGGGGGCGACAGTCACGATCCAGTCAGCGGTTTGCACGGTGCGCATGACCCTCGGAGGATATTGCTGAGCCTTCGGATGTTCAAAAGCGTCCCGAACAGTTGTGCGGTAGAGACCATCGCTGTGGTCGTGCCAAATAAACCAACCCTGCGGAGAAAGGAACCGCTTGAACCAATAGTGGGACCCGCCTGTGCCGTGGGCTATAAGAACATCGAAGGCTGATCTGCGAAGCGTCTGGAATGCAATAAGGCGGAATGCGGCGATACGCAGCGGAGCAGGCAGGTTGTACCAATCAGGTAACGCAATGAGGTTAACCCCTGCGTCCTTCAAACGCCCACCAAACTCGGGATGACGAACAACGTCTTGTTGCACAACTGCGGTGACAGCCTTGCCATGTTGCCTGAGGAGCACACTAAGATTAACGACGTGGATCGTTTCGCCTCCATCCCTTGCATATGGCGAGACCATCAAGAATGAGTAAGGGAAGCAATGTTGTGTGTTCATGGTTTTGGGTGGTTATGGTCGTAGCCAACAACAGGCGAGCGCCCGAGATCCCCAGGCCGTCGATCCCAGAATGGGCGGCTCCTGGGACGGTTCCACCAGACGGTTCCGAACCAGGAAAGAACATCACGTACGGTGCATGACGGAGGATTCTCAAATTGCTCCACCGTTTGGAGCATCTGGAAGCGCAATGCGTCGTAGCGGCGGAGGTCGACAGCGCGCATCGGACGCCGGAGCTTAATTATCGGAAGAAGTCCCCACAGAAACTCTGCGACGGCCTGGATTAGCCGGTGAGGGCGCAAATGAAAAATGCTGTCTCTCAATCCCAGAAGCAGCTTCCAGGCCAGTTCGAGCGGTAAGCGTTTCACTGGGAGATGCAAAACGAGTGTCCACAGGGTGTTTCGCAATCCTCGCATCCAGGTTCGGGCGCTGTGGCGGCCCTGGGGAGAAACCCGATGATGAATCACGACAGAAGGAAAGTAGAGCGTAGCCCAACCCGCCTTCAATAGTTGGATTGACAGTTCATGCTCTTCACCATGGTTTCCAAAAAACGCGCGGTAGCCGCATGTGGCGGCGAGGGCGGATTTACGGAACATGACGCCCGCGCCTAGAAAGCCGATCACATAACGTTCGCATCGGTCGATGGTGAGATTAGCTGGTAAGGTGCGACCGTTGTAAACATAGAATGCAAGCGCGCCAACCTCAGGCCTGCGTTCCAGAAATCGAACCGCTACCGTCAAGCCCGTAGGCGCCGTGAAGCAGGAATCATCGTCCAATTGAACGATGTAGTCTCCCTTTGCCAGAGCAAAACCCTCCGTCCGGCGTGGCGCGCAACCCAAAGGCTCGCAGTGACGGTAAAAGCGTGCACTTGGGTGAATGGACAGCACGAGATCTTCAAGGGATTCATCGGAGGCGTCATCGATCACAATCAACTCGAAGGGTTTGTAATCCTGCTTCTGAAGCCCTTCCAAGGTTGCCCGCAACTCTCCGGGGCGGTTGCGCGTGACAATGAGGATTGTCAACAAAGGGTGAGACATAAAATTACACCAACGCTGTTGGCGAACCGGTAGGGTTGCACGGAGGGTGGTGAGGTGAGCGGCCGAGTGCAATCTTTACCAGACCGCGACTTTTCCCCCAAAGACCAGCACACAACCGGCGCCAGCGCCCGGGCTCACGCGAACCATGCAACGAAGCTAGTGTTTGGTAGACAAACTCGTAGAGGAACAATTGAAGATAGTGGATGAAAGACTTTCTTTCGAGAACATGCACCATTACAGCATGGCGGTTAAGAACTGCCATTTCCCCGACCTGCGCCCAACTTTTGTGAGTTTTCTTGCCGAGATCTTTGTGGTAGAGCCGAGCCTTTGTGGCCACCACAAGCTTGTAACGCCGGGCCACAGCCGCTGACAAGTACAGATCCTCAGCGAGCGCATAGCCGAGGAAAGATTCTGGAAAGCCCACCTTGAAGAAAACATCTTTTCTATACGCCGCGCAAGTCGTCGGCAGCCATTCAACCTCCTGGAGTTCGCCGACTCCTTCGGCGGCCCAGAAATTGACGCCAGGCCCCACGACTTTCCCGGCCGGTAGTTTACTGAGCCGGCCAATGCAAAGCGTCAGGAGCGCACGGTTGAGCGGAGAGAGTTCCGTATAATGCTGATTAACAACAAAGCCACCAACCCCGCCGATGGCGCCGTCCGGGTCACTGCCGAAAACAGCTAGAATCTCGGCGATAACGCTTGGTTCAAGGACCACGTCATCGTCAAGAAAAATGACTATATCGCCAGCCGCCTCCCGCGCACCAATGTTTCTTTGAATGGCAGCGCTAGGCTTTGGTGTGTGGATATAAACAAGTGGCAAAGAAGCCTCGCTGCGGACGACTTTGCAGGTGGCGTCGTCCTCGGACGAGTCCACAATAATAATTTCCTTTGGCAAGTGGGTCTGCTTGCGCAGGCTGTGGAGGCAATCTCGGAGAGGAATGGCTCTGTTTCTAGTGGCAATAATAACGCTGGCAGTCATGTCGCGTGCGGCGTTTGGCAACTGAGGGTATCTATAGCATGTATGGCTGGATCGGGAAGCGGCGTAGGCGAATAGCCTTCAGGGTAAGGAGCGCGGAGCCGATCCAAGACAGGAAGAAGGGCGGCATGTATCACACGTTGAAGTGCCCGCTTGCAAGGGCTTGCAATGTGGCCTGGAAACTGATATGCCGGCAACGGCTCTCCTGGAGGCCAGTACAGCAACCCGTCGCTGGTTTGGTCCAGCAGAAGGTCTGTCCAGGGTGGGACATTCCAGGGCCCGTAAGTCGTCATGATCTCAGTCAGCACGCTCCGGAACTTGTCAACGACTTTGAGACACCTGCTCGCATAAATTACTGAGTCTCGCCTCCGTCCGGCGGGTCGGGCTTGGGCGGGTTGATCCAAACGCCGTCCGGGTGCGGCGCGGGCCGCCTCGAGTTGCAGCCCTTCCGTTACGGACCGGCTCGCTCCGCTGGCCTTCCCTCCGCTCCGGCGCTGCCAACTTGATCATGCGGGAATCGCCCTTAGGCTTCAAAGTGCCTGCCATAGATGACTCATCTGCTCCATCCCCTGAAGGTCAGTAATTACGGGCGGGGGAGGTGTCTCGCTCATGTTGGCACAGAGGACGGACGGGCCGATCGTCATCCCAAAAAGCCAATAAATGGCAATCCGCATGCGGCTGGTGATTCCATAACGCGATCGGAAGAAAAACGTTTCCAACGACACGGCTGATTACTGGAGTCCCATCATCCGAAAGAGTTGCTGGAAGCGGCGGTGAGCGGTGTGTTCAGCTAAGGCCCGGCGATAGCCCGCCTCGCGGATCTTCTCGGCCTCCGCCGGATGGCTCAGGTAGAAACGCAGCTTGTCGGCGCACTCTTCGGGATGACGCCAGCCGATGACCTCTCGTGCCAGATCGTAATACTCGCTGAGTTCGTCGCAGTACTGCGGAGCGTACAAGGCGCGACAAAGCGGAGCTTCAAACTCACGCAAGCGGACATGCGCCTTCAATGCGCCACCGGGGCGGCCACCATCATACACATGACTCAAATTCAGAACGATGCGGGCTTTAGCAAAAAGTTCAACGAGATTGGGGGCCGGCGGATAAATATGTGGCATGAGACGACGAAGCGCGCGTTGTGTCGCGAAACCGCGAACGGCGCGGCGGGCAGCTTCCATGACGCCACTGTGAACTAAGTCGTTGAGAATCCGGCGCGCACGTTGCTGCATCGCCGGGATTCCGCCATCGTCGTTCCCCGGCTGCGCCAGCGGCGCCGAAGTATAGATCTGTAACGGGGCGCGCTGGCGTATCAATGCTGAAAGCACAATGGCCCTATCAGCATAGAGGCTTCCTGCGAAGGCTACATCGATGGAATGCTCGATGTGCGGAAGGGGCCGGTAAAACTTCGGGTTCGCTCCCATCTGGACATGAAGCGGGTTGGCGCCGGCTTGCTTGTAAGCGCTTAAGGCTTGTTTTTCCGGCACCCAACAGAAATCAAACGCGGGTGCGATCTCTGAGACCAAGTGAAACTGGTGCGCCGCGTTGCAGTAGAAATTTACCGTCGGAATACCAAGAGCGCGAATTTGGCGCACTACTCCAGGCTCCACATGAGCCGAGTACAGGTATGAGAAGAACAAGTCCAAAGGCCGGGTGTGTTGAGCCTTGCTCACCTCGTCCCAGAGAGCCTGACTGAGGCGCGGCCGATTGTTACGAATCCATGCCGCATCCTCGACAAACGGCATCGCAGATTCCCAGTCGATGTCGCTGACCACGACCTCGTGCCCCAGGTCCTCCAGAGGATGGATCAGATTGACGGCCCAGGGCGCGGTTGCGAAATGGAAGTTACGGACGCCTATGCTCGCGATGAAGATCCGCATCGGGACAAACCCTAGTGATTTTGTGAAATCAAAGAACCAACGACTTTCGCAAGGGACGCATCCCCCGCACCCTCCCCGGCAAATTCTGCACCAGCAGCACGCCGCTCAGCGGCACGAGCAGCCATTCGACCAGTTCTTGCGTGGCTCGCGAGGCGGTGTGGTTGCCGTCGTAGGTAAGCCAGAGGGCGGCCAAAAGCAGCGCAAGAAACAACCCCTCCAGACAAATCCAGCGGCGCTGCGCGGCAATGGCGGAAAGAGGGGGGATGGCCAGCAAAAAGTGGATGTGCCGATAATCGTAATTCCGCCCAATGGCAAAACAGGCGAGAAACACCGCCATAGCGCAGACGATCAAGCGGCGGTCACGTTCGGTTACCGGCGCGCCGGCAGACGGCAAACACCTCGCCACCCACGGGGTGGAAATCAGGAGCGCGAGGAAAATCACAAAGGCGCCCACGCGCAGAAGCGGCTCAATACGAACGCCTCGCTTGCTTAACGATTCGTTGAGAATTTCCGGTAAGACCTGGTGGCCAAACGATGCGTTCGCCGATTGCGTGTGCTGCAAGACCACTCCGCTCCAATTAGCCAGGGGACTGAAACAGAAGCCTGCAAAGAGCAACAGGGCCAGCGCAGCGGCCGCCCATGTGCGCTTTCTGCCGTCGGCGATGGAGATCGCCGCTGCAATCGGATAGATTTTTAAGGCGCCGGCCACGGCGATCAACGCACTCGCCACCCAACCGCCAGCGAGGCAGGCCCCAAACAGGAACAGAAAGAGCAGAATATCAGCGTTCGCCCGTTCCAGCGCCAGCAGCAGAGGCGGCGAAGCCAGCGCCCCCAGCATCGGCCACACGGCCGCTTTGGGATATGGCCGGACCAGCAACACCGTCACCAAAAAGAGCAGCAACTCCGTGATCACCGCCACCGGCCAAGTGTGATTCCACGCGACGGGCAGCGCAGCCAGCGCCAGCCAGGTCTTGGGATAGTTCAAGGGGAAGTTCGAGAATCCGACGTTGCACGGCAGCCGCATGTCGCGGCCCGCCCGGTAACAGTCCAACCAAGCCAGCACGGCTTCTGTATCGGCAAACGCAAACGGCATGGCCGACACGCCGACGAAACGGAATACTTGCCGCTTGGTTTCGGCAGGCAGCGCCGAAGCGCCCCACACCGCCCCAAAGATCGAGCCGGCGATTACAACGTAAATCAACAGCGCGCGCTTGGGGGACATGCTTCAATGAGCCCGCCACTCAAAAATCGGGGCGATGGCGCCTGGGCGGCTATTGTGATCGATGGCGGCCCAGAAGGGGGACTCGCCATGGTCCAGCACGACGTGAAAGCTCACCACATCGTCGGTGTGGATGAGCCAGCGTTTGAAGTGCTCCGAAACCCGCAGCGACAACAAATACTGCCCGCCGTTCAGCAGGCCCGCCGGCAGCGTGCACACCAGAACGTTGCGGCCCGCCTGCACCGGCGGCCAGGCCTCGCGCGGCAGATCGTTATGATAGCTGCGCAGCAGCGTGCCGCCGTTGGGGCTGCGCAAATCAAAGCCGATGCACAAGTCCGCCGTGGGTTTTTCGATGTCCAGCTCGAAAACCACATAGATCGGCTGCGAGCTCGAAAAAACGGGCAAGCAGCGGCCTTGGGCGTCCTCCACGCGCACCGAGCGCACGCACACCGAGCCGTCCGCGCTGGCGTACTGCTGCGCGCCGCCGCGCCCGTGGTGGCTGGGGATGGACGACAGGTAACGCGTGGTCACCGCCTCCACGTCGCCAAAAGCGGTCATGCGGCCGTTTTCGAGCAGCATGGCCTTGGTGCACAGCATCCGCACGGCGCTCATGTTATGGGATACGAAAAACACCGTCCGGCCCGAGCGGGCCACCTCGCCCATCTTGCCCAGGCACTTGTCCTGGAACTGAGCGTCGCCCACCGCCAAAACTTCGTCAATCAGCAGGATTTCGGGGTTGAGGTGCGCGGCCACCGAAAACGCCAGGCGCATGAACATGCCGCTCGAATAGCGCTTCACCGGGGTATCCAGAAACTTCTCGATTTCGGCGAAGGCCACGATTTCATCGAAGGCGCGGCGGATCTCGGCCTTGCGCATGCCCAGGATGGAACCGTTCAGGTAGATGTTGTCGCGGCCGGTAAGCTCGGGATGGAACCCGGTGCCCACTTCCAGCAGGGAGCCGACACGGCCGTACAGCTCCGCTTCGCCCTCGGTCGGTTCAGTGATGCGCGAGAGAATTTTGAGCAGCGTGCTCTTGCCCGCGCCGTTGCGCCCGATGACGCCCAGAATTTCACCCTGATAGATGTCAAAGGAGAGGTCCCTGAGCGCCCAGAACGTAGGGTCGCTTTCGGGCGCATCTCCGTTGCCGGCGCTGAAGCGCGCTCGCAATGCCCGCCATGGCCACGTGGCGGCGTCGGCCAACACGTCCCGGAAAGCCTTGTAACGGAAGCGCGCACCGTTGTGCTGGAGA
>CAZLMM010000161.1:0-7402 GCA_964560495.1 uncultured Caldilineaceae bacterium | reverse complement strand
TTTATCTATGTCGAATCAACTTGAGCAGAACAAACAGACCGTGACTGCTTTTTACGACTTAATGTTCAATCAGTGTAAGCCTGCCGAGGCCATCGAGAAATATGTCGGCGATGTTTACATTCAGCATAATCCATCCGTGGCTGATGGAAAGGAGGCTTTCATCGAGTATTTCGAAAGGATGGCAAGAGAATATCCGGGCAAGCGAGTCCATTTTAAGCGGGTCATTGCCGAGGGCAATTATGTAGTCTTGCATTGTCACCAAGAATGGCCGGGTGACAGTGATTGGGCAGGCATTGATATATTCCGGCTAGACGAACGCGGCAAGGTCGTAGAACATTGGGACGTACTTCAGCGTGTGCCCCAGCAATCAGCAAACGATAACACGATGTTCTGAGCCTCAATTCTCGATGCGGAGTGATGCCTAAGAGTCCGTTGAAAATTCACATGGTAGGGGTTTGAACGGCGGCGCAGACTTCTCTGCCCGTGCAACAGCACCCATTCGCCGCCGTTCAAGCCCTTCTTCCCGGCGTCAGTTTGGGCGTCGGCAGGGTTTGAATGGCGGCGAACCAACGAGCTCCATCCACGATAAGATTCGCCGCCGCCATTCAAACCCCTACGGTCTGCTTAGCGGTCTTACCGCGTGGATACGACTTTGTACAGACGCACTTGGCACAGCAACAACCCGTGCTCGTTCATTGTTCAGGCGGAAATGATCGAACTGGTCTCTTTTTGAGTTATTTTCTTGTTCGTTCTGCAGGTCTATCGGCAAGACAAGCGATTCAACAAGTACAGAGCGTGCGATCGACAGCATTAAGCGCAGAAGGATGGGCTGGGTTTGCACAACAGCTTTTGGAGCGCCTTTAGTCGCCAAGGAGACATCATGACGGTCAAGCGAATGGACAACGTCGGCATCGTGGTGGAAGACATCGATGCCGCCATTGAGTTCTTCACCGAACTTGGTCTCGAGCTCGAGGGGCGCGCTCTAGTCGAAGGAGACTGGGCAGATGGCGTCACTGGATTGCACGACATGCGCGTCGAAATTGCCATGATGCGTACGCCAGACGGTCACAGCCGGTTGGAATTGTCCCGATTCCTCGCGCCGCCTGTGGTCGCCGATCACCGCAGCGCGCCAGTGAACACTCTCGGCTACCTGCGCGTCATGTTCGCCGTGGAGGAACTCGACGATACACTCGCCCGACTCCGCAAACGCGGCGCGAAGCTCGTCGGCGATGTGGTCGAGTATGGAGACATGTATCGGCTCTGCTACATCCGGGGTCCTGAAGGAGTTCTCATCGGGCTCGCCCAACAGCTCGATCAGCAGACTTCCCGAACGAATCCCATGTGACGCAGCCGTTGAAAGCAGGAACATTGGCGTCTATACTCATGTCAAAATGGGAACCGGTATTTTGCTTGGTAAGAAAATCCGGCTTTCATTTTGACTTCGATATAACAACCGGAACAAGACATCGCGCCCGAAACCTTGCTGGCTGAAATGTGTCCCGTGGAGTCATCGGACACGCCTGTTCACCGGCATCTCGCATGGAGCGGGGGACAGCCCAACACCGCTTCCAGTTGACGGCTGCGCCGGTGGGGATGGGGGCGAAGGTTCGAGAAGTGCGAACAATGAGAGAAACAATGAGAGAACAGTATCGGGTTGGCGTTGACTACCTGGAAGCCGCGACCGCGCTCCTGCGCCGAGTCCGCAGTGTTCACCCTACTGAAGGGTTGTTGGAAGCCGCCGACCTGCACTGGTGGTGGCGCACCCCGCGCTCAACTGACAGTTTCCCTCAGATTTTTTGGTTCGATCCTCTCGGTCGCCCAGAAGCTGCGGTGATCGCGACCGACTGGGGCGATGGAATAGCTCTCGACCCGATCGTCATGCCCGACGCAACTCCCGAATGGATTGCACATGTTATCGAGCGCGGGCTTGCTCATGCCAGTGAGTCCGGGTTTGAAACCGTCGACGTTGCGGTCGACCGCGCCGACCATGCGATGCGTCGGGCGCTGGCCGATCATGGCTTTGCCATGGAGGAAGACAGGACGGACAGATCTTCAGCAAGCCTGTCCGTGGTCAGTGCGTGGCTGGCCGCAGACGCTCGACCAGAGATCAGTCGGCTGCACACAGACTATCGGTTGTCCAATCGCCTCGACACGATGGGGCGTCCACATCACATGATCAAGCGAAGCGGACCCGACGTCGAAACGCGGCTTCGTCAAACTTCGCTGTACCACCCCGATCTCGACCTTCTCGTACTCGACAGTCGCGAAGAAGTCGCCGCGTATGGCTTGTTCTGGTTCGATCCGGAAACCGCCACGGGCCTCGTCGAACCCATGCGCACCGAAGACGATCACCAGCGACGAGGACTTGCCCGCCACCTGCTCACGGTCGGCGTCGACCTGCTTGCCAGGGCGGGCGCAGTGCGCATCAAGATCTGCTTTGAACCGGACAACCCGGCAGCGCGGGGTCTCTACCTCAGCGTCGGTTTTGAACCCGACAAGGAGACCATCGTCCTCGCTCGCCGAGCTGGCGCGCGGGGTTCGTAGGCAGGTCCTGCGCCTCAATTAGCGCAAACGTTCGGTGGGCAATGGCGCAGTTGCCATAACTTTATCCCACGTCTCGTAGACCCGGCGCACATTCTGCGGGCGGGCGCCGGCGCCGAACTCGCACTGGGCGATGCAACCGCCGTTGCGCCACAGACGACTGTGCACCAGGCGCACTGCGTTCTCCACCTCTTGTTCCTGGGCAAAGGCCAGCAGGTGCTGCCGGTCGATCTCGCCCCAAAAAGTGATGCGCCCGGCAAAGGACGCCAGGTTCTCTACACCCATGCAAAAGAGTTGGGAGTTGAGCGCATCCACGCCGATTTCAACCAGGTCTGAGTAGATCGCCAGGATATGTCCATCCGAGTGCATGAAGAACTTCTTGCCCGCGGCGTGGGCGATCTGAGCATAGTCGCGATACATGGGCTTGAAGTAGGCGCGCCACATCTCCGGCGAGACCAGCAGACCGCGCTGGCTGCCCCAATCATCCATGATGCGCAGGCCATCCACATCGGTTTGCGCCCAGGCTGCAAGCAGGTCGCAATAGAAACCGTGCATCTCGGCCATGAAATCAATCATGGCTGGCGGCGGGTCGGTCAGGTCCATGTAGAGGTTGGTTGTGCCGCGCAAGAACTGGAGCTGCTCGAAGGGGCGCGGACAGCAGCCCGCCAGGGTGAATCGCTCTGTCGCAGCGCATTGGCGGTTGACCGCATCACGGTTCATGGTCAGCCATTCGCGCGGGATGTGCACGCCGGCTGCATCGGTCGTCCAGTTGGCGATAAGCGGCTCCTTCACCTCGCCGATGACGCCAGCCTGGATGTTGACGAAGGTGCAGCCCCATTCGTCGGTGTAACGCCCGACCTGGTGCGGGTCGCCTATCGTCGGCGCGCGTTCCCGCTCACAACCGTCCACGCCCGCCAGATCGGGCGGAAAGTCCGCCAGAAGGCGGGCGTACTCCACGGGATGAGCGTGGACGGCGATGGGCAGCGTCCACAGGTCGCGCGGGGCGCGGGCGGGGTGGTTGAAGTTCAGCGTCTGGTGGACGAGTTCACGGGAAGTGGCGGTCATAGGCTGATGAAGGAAAGTTCACGACGAAATGAGGCGTCTGCCTGATACGAAAACAGCCAGCCCTCCTTGAAGGACTGGCTGTTTCGCACGATGCGCGACCAAGGTTGATGGTTGCCTCGCCCGATCACGCATCGTTCACCCCACACCGCACGGCGTAGTCGATTCATGCAGAGGCGCAACGCTCACACGCCGCACCAACGAGTCTGCGCACTACGATTTTCCCAAGATAATCCTGAGACTACAGTTTGAAGCGTATGTATCCTACAAGCAGCGAACCATATGGATTGCAGCGAACTTTTTTACGCTCCCTCCATGCAGTTCTCCTCTCTTCGGCTCCCAAGAGGTTTCAGCATTTGAGTTGCAAACGATATGTACGCCGTGTAAAGACAATGGTATCATAAAGCGACCCAAGATACAAGTGCAGATTTCCGATTCATTCACCATACATCATTGATCATTGAACGTTATGAAGCCTCTCGTTCGCATCGGCCTGCAGGTCAACTCCATCGACCCTTACTGGGTGGAAGTGCGCGAAACCATCTGGCGCGCCTGCCGCCAACACAATGAACAAAGAGGCCGTCAATTACCACCGCTATCTCTCGACGAAGCAGTGACTATCGAACTAATTGAGGTGGAGGGGAGATCCGCTGCCCCTGGAAATGATGACTACGCCGCCAATGTGGATGAAATTCAGGCGCTCGACTTGGACGCGTTGATTCTCGCGCCCGAATCCCTGTCGCTCATTCAGACGTTGCTGAACCACGATCTGCCTGTCATTGCGCTCCACAACCGGGAGATCGACCATCCTCTTTTCACCTGTCCCGAAGGTCTCTATCATTCTGCGGAGATCGCCTGCAAACACCTGGCCGCGCGGCTGGGTGGAAAAGGGCGCGTTCTCATCGTCGGGGGCGCAGCCGGCCCGACGCGCGACCGCAGCAGCCGCCTGCAAGCTGCGCTAGATATTTTTCAGCGTTTTCCCGCAATAGAGTGGCTGCATGCGCCGGCGCCGTGGGACTTACATGGGGCGCGCCAGGCAGTGCATCAGGCGCTTGCAGAAGGATATGGCGCATTCCAGGGCGTCTTTGGTCTGTCTGACACGCTCGCCCTGGCTGCCGCCAGCGAATGCGCCGCAAACGGACGGCTGGCGCCGCAGACGGTCGTCGTCGGCATCAACGGCGATCCCTTGGCCATCGCTGCCATTGCCGGCGGCGAGATGGACGCCACGGTCGCCACTTCGGCCCGCGACCTGGCGCAGAAGGCGCTCTTTTGGGCCATTCAGGCCGCTGATGGACGACCACTGCCCAAGACTTTTCCCTATCGCCTGCAACTGGTGACGGCGCAGAATGTGGCGACGATTGCATTGGAACGCTTGCAAGAGATCGCCTACATGCCCTCGCGGCTGGTGGGCGTCAACCGGCAGATGGAGGAACAACGCCTTGTGCAAATGGAGACCAGCCTGGCCATCAACCGGCGGCTCGGCCCCTTGCTCGACCGCAACGCGCTGCCCCAGCAGATCGCCGAACTGATCCGCGAGGGCTATGGCTATGACCATGCGCAGATTTTTCTGTGGGTGGAGGGTGAGCAGAAGCTCGTGTTGCAACACAGCAACCACACAGAATTGCACCAGCCGGGTGTCGCTCTGGCTGAAGCGGGGCCGTTGGCGCGGGCGTTCTTGTGCAACCACGCCGTCTTTATCCCCGATGCTCGACGCAGCCAGCGTTTTCCACAAGACGCCTCGCTGTCAGATGTGCGTTCGCGGGCGCTGCTGCCAATTCGCCTGGGCGGCAAGACGCTGGGAGTGTTGGACCTGCACAGCTTCACAAGCCGCCGCCACACCCGCGCCGAGCTTGACGGACTGCAATCGTTGGCCGATCAGTTGGGCGTCGCTATGCGTAACGCGCAGCTCTATGGCGAGGCGCTCGATGCACGGGCGGCCGCCGAACGCGCCGACCATCTGAAGACGCGCCTCCTGGCCAATGTGAGCCATCAATTGCGGGCGCCGCTCAACGTCATTCTTGGCTACAGCCAGGCCATTTTGGACAATCCTCGTCTCTACGGCGCTGATCTGCCGCTCGATCTGCTACACGACCTGCGCCAGATTCAGCGCAGCGGCGAGCATCTGGCTCGCCTGGTCAACGATCTGCTCGATCAGGCCCAGGCCGAAAGCGGCAGCCTGGACATCTACCCTGAACGGGTCGAACCCACCGCGCTCTTGACCGAGGTCTTCGACGCCATGGCCGGCAGCAATGCTTCCAGCGCTGTGGAATGGCGGCTGGAGCTGGCAAGCTACCTCCCCCCTATCCACGCGGACCCGGCGCGCTTGCGCCAGATCGTGCTCAACTTGTTGAGCAATGCCGCAAAGTTCACCGAGCGAGGGAGCATCACCCTGGGAGCGGCGGCGGAGTCTCCCTATCTGTGCTTGTGGGTGGCTGACACCGGCAGCGGCATCCCCAAGGCGCAACAGCAGCGGCTCTTCGAGTCCTTTAGCGCATCTGACGACGACAGTGACCGCAGCCGTCGCGGCATCGGTCTTGGGCTGAGCGTGACACATCATTTAACCGCGCTTCACGGGGGCAAACTTCTGCTGGATAGCTCCCCCGGCTGCGGCACCTTGTGCCGGGTGTATTTGCCCCTGGCAGACGAGGAAGGACCGATTGTCGAATCACAGACCAGCGCGACTATTGAACAGTCGGCGACAACCCTGATGCCGTTGCTGACCAGCGTGCTGAGCCATGCCAGCGATCTGGTGCAGCGGGCCGCGCGCTTTATGGAGCAGAACTACACGACAGCCATCTCCCGCAGCGAGATAGCCGCTGCGCTCGGCGTCAGCCCGGACTATGTGACCCGGATCTTTCGCCGCGAGACGGGCATGTCGCCGACCCAATTTCTGGCACGATATCGAATAGCCCAGGCACAAAAAATGCTACGCGAAACGCGCCTGACCATCACCGAAGTTGCCATGCAGGTAGGCATCGACGATCCGGCCTACTTCAGTCGTATTTTTCATCAGGAGACAGGCCGATCTCCTCAACAATATCGGAAAAGTACAAATTAGTGCGGAAAAATCCAAAAAACTGGCGGATTTCTCCAAGACAAAATCGATCTTTTCCGCTAAAGTGTGTGCTATCTTCCTGCACCGACAAATACCATTGCCACAAAGAACGCACCAACATCTTCATAAGTTAGCGCGCCGCTTGCAATGTGGGGAGCTGACCTGCCAACACACTGCCAGCCGAGAAGTAGGGCGACGTTCATATGACGCCTCCGCAACCCGCCGTTTTGATCCTCGATGACGATGAGGCGACCCGCGACCTCTACCGGCGCGAGGTGGGGCGTGTCTATCGAGTGGTTGCTTGCAGCAATGAGCGCGAAGTGCTAGGATATCTGCGCAACGGATCGGCGCAAGTGATCGTGGTGGAGCCTGCTGCACTGCAAGATGAGGAATGGAGTTTCATCGCAGCCTTGCGCAGCGCGCCGGACCTGGCGCATACGCCGATCATCCTGTGCAGCACTCAGGACACGCGGCGACGCGGCGTCGAGTTGGGCGTGGCTGCCACCCTGATCAAACCAGCGACGCCTGCCGCGCTACTGGCAGCCATCGACGCCGTGTTGCTGCGCACAGCCATATGAATCCGGGTGCATTCAAGGTGAGTCGCTGTCAACTTAGTGTTCATGCCCCTGCACGGCACGATCAGAGATGAAGACCCCTTTGTGTTCTATGTGATCTTTGTGGCAAAGCTATTTCAGGATAGGCAACATGACCTGCGGACACCGATAACGATGAAAAATCAGCCAT
>CAZLMM010000160.1:0-7505 GCA_964560495.1 uncultured Caldilineaceae bacterium | reverse complement strand
TGGGCTAATGTCAACAGCCGCGCCCTCAGATCTGGTTCCTGTTCCAGATGGAGCACAGGAACGAACAATGCCTGAACTGCAGCCAGATCGGGCACGCGCTGGTTCTTTTCCAGGCGGCTGATCTGCGCTTCGCTGTAGCCAACGGCGATGGATAGCTCCAACTGGGTAAGCCGTTCACGCCGGCGCAGATATTTGAGCAAGTCGCCAAAGGTGACGAAGGAAGCGGGTGTAAAGGGTTGGGTGGACAAAGCGCCTCCGGAAGATCGGAATGTCAAGAAACCGGACGACAGAAAGATCTCTATTGTAAAGCCGCTACGCCGTTTGGCAAGAAATGTCATACTTTGTGCTTGCCATGATGGTATAACGGGGCCAGTGTGGAGGCAATCGGTTCCACCAGGGTTAATGGGATTCAAAAGGAGCCAGAGATGAACAGCTTTCGTTTGTTAGCCGCAGTGATGTGTATTGGTGCGTTGTTCCTGCTTTTTGCCTGCCAACCGGTCGCGCCCAGGCCAGAGACCCCAGGGCCACCAATCGCCGCCGAACCGGAGCCAGCCGCCGAACTGACCACATTCTCGCCTGGGGGCTTCAAGCTGCCCTTGACCCTGAGCCATGGAGCGGAATGGGCAGTGATCGACAACTTGCCTGACCTTGTCACCGTTGAAAACAAGCAAGAAGGTTTTGCACTTGCCTTCAACATCGTCACCGAGGCCAGCCTTGCAGATCCCGTCGATGGTCATCTGATCCCGTTTCCAGAAGATTTCCTTGCCTGGATCAAGGCAGATCCGGACTTCGCCGCCGTCACATCAACGCCGATCACGGTTGCAGGGGTCAGCGGACTTCAGATCGACGCAACCCCCATCTGGACCTCGACCACGGCCAACAAGAAGCCTTTGCTCTCCTTGCCAGGCAATGGCTGGAACTTGATCCCGGATCCTGAGCAATGGCGTTTCATCTTGCTCGAACCCATCGACGGCGAGCGCGTGCTGATCCTGCTCCTTGCGCCGGCCGACAAGTTTCAGCGTATACTACCGGAGGCGCAAGAGGTGCTGGACAGCGTCGAGTTTGCAGTGCCAGCTGCTGCGGTTCCGACTCCTGCTGCTGCCCAAGTGCTGACCACAGTCTCGCCGAGGCGTTTCAAGCTCCCCATGAGCTTCGACATAGGTTCTCAATGGCGCGTCACGGAAGACTTTCCCGATGTGGTCACGCTTATGATGCAGCCGAATCTTGTGGACACTGGCTTCATCACGGTGAAGGGCGCCCGGATTGCTGGGCCGGCTGCTCCGTTTTCGACGGCGCCATTTCCTGAAGACTTTGCGACATGGATTGAAGCGCACGGATTGTTTCAGGTTGTGGCAACGCAGCTCATAACCGTTGGCGGCTTTCCGGGCACGCAGACCGATGCCATTGGCACTGCTGCGTGCGGCCATCGAAGAAACTGGATCTTCCCAAGCACCGGGACAGGTTGGAATTGCACGGAAGGACAGTATTTCCGTTTCAGCCACTTTCCTGACGTCTATGGCGAACCCCTCTTGATCTTGAACACCGGCGCCCGCACCGACGACAAGGCCGCCGAAGAATTCAGGCTCGGGACGGAAGCGTCGCAGCGTGTGCTGGATACCGTCGTGTTTTCAGCGCCGTAGAGACACTTACTGATCGCTACCTTGACAGTTTATACGGGGCAGTCAGCATTCCGGGAACGGTGTAAACATACTTTGGGCATGTCGAGATGTCCTGCACCATTCCCGGAATGGGCATCCGACATAAGCGGCTAACCTAGCGATTATTGATACCGGCCTGTAGCCGCCAACGATATTCGGCGCGAATCCAGGCATATTGCACTCGCATTCAATACAAGCAAAGGAGAATCTTATGAAACATGAAAGACAGTGGGCGCTGATTCTATTCACCTTGCTGATGCTTCTTGCCGGCTGCACACCAATCCAGCTGGTGAGGGTATCTGCCCCACCAGCAGGCAGCCATGCAGATAGCGCAGTGCAGACGACTGTGCTCTATGCAACCGGCTTTGAAACAGATGACTTTACACCAGGAGCGCTGAATGGCCAGAGTGGCTGGTTCCAGTGGGTTGGGCAACCTGGCGGCGCCGAAATCTCCACTGCTGCGCCAGCATCTGGCGCGCAATCCTTGTCTATCGACGGCGCGCTGATGGCGCCAGTGCCCGACCGGCCGTGGAGTGGTGTGTTGACCTACTTCGCACCTCGCCACAATATAGAGATGCACGATACGCCCATCTTGGAAATTGAAGCCGATGTGCGGTTGGACGGTCCTGGCACAGACATAGGAACCGGTTTGGATGACGACAAAGTGAGCGCCAATTTGGTGGCTATCGGCACTGATGGCAGTGGTTCCCAAGGACTTGCCTTCAATCAACTCTCATCTAGCGAGAAGGTCATAACCAGCGGCGGCGCTAGTGCACCGGTCACACTCGGTGAATACCATCGGTTGGGGCTGCGCCTCGATTTTGCGCAACAGACGGCCGAATACTTCCTGGACGGCGTTTCCATTGGTGTAGAACCGTTCCGCGACACTCGTAGCGCCCAAGGATTGGTGGAAGTGCGGCTCGACCTGGCCGGCGCGCCTGATGTCGGGCAGCAGTACAAAGCGTACTATGACAATTTGGTGATCAAGGCTGGCCCCGCCGTGACGACTTCCCCCCATGCTGACAACTGAGACCGCGAACAGGAACGTCTTCGGATCGGACGGTCTTCGAGTCTGCGTTGCCATGTGATGAGGCGGCGCGCCGGCGTTTCTTTGCCGAAGATTGCGTTGCATGAAAAGAGCGGAGTCTAGAGCGATGAATGAACAACAGACGCAGGCGCTATGGAGCGAATACTACAAAGCGACATCTACTCGCCAACCGCGTGACCTGCTGGTCGGGACGCTGGCGAAGTTCGGTGATTTCGCTGGCTTTGCGATTGACTTAGGTTGCGGGGCAGGCATCGAAACCGCCGCGTTGCTGCGCCGGGGATGGCGCGTGCTGGCCATCGATAGTCAGCCCGAAGCCCTCGCCTGGACCCGCACCAAGGCGCCGCTTGAACAGAAGGCGAGGCTGGAAACAGAGCTCGCACCCTTTACGCAAGTCCGCCTGCCGCCGGCAGATTTGGTGTGGGCCGGGCTGAGTCTGCCATTTTGTCCGCCAACACACTTTGACAAGCTATGGACTGAAATTGTGACATCCGTACGCGCTGGAGGCAGGTTCGCCGGCGATTTCTTTGGGCCTAACCACGCCTGGGCGGGCGACGACCAGATGACATTTCACAGTAAAGACCAGCTAGTGAAGCTACTCCAACCCTTCGCAAGCGAATCGTTGACCGAAGAGGAAGGTGAAAGGCCGACAGCTTGCCTCGGTATCCAACACTGGCATGGCTTTGCCGTCATTGCCAGAAAGCCCTGACCACGGCAAGCCGGAAATCATAGGGCGCTTATTTCTTTCTGTAGCTGCCAGAGCGACTTTGAATGTACGATACGCCACCCGTGCAATCTTCATCTGGTCTGCTGTCACTGGTTCGACTGCAATATCCGCCGCAAGCACAAGTTCATCCAGTTTCTGGCCGCCCGCAGCGCCATAGCGGGATTCCACGATGATTGCGCTCTCGAAGAGTGACGCCGCTGACATGCAGCATGTCTCAGATGTAGCAATCTTTTCGGCAAACAATGTTGCTTCTGGCTCGTTGCTAAGAATCGCCAGGATTGCAGATGTGTCGATCACCATGATTGCGGCGCACCGACCTCATCGTAGCCCAGAATCTCGTCTGCCGGGCGTGCGTCGAGCACGGACAACGCTGCACATTCGCGCCCGATGCGCAACAATTCTTGCTGGATCGATGCTGTGCGCTGTCGCCGCGCCCGTTCACGCGCCAACCGTTCTCGCAGCGCAACAATCGTTGCCTGCGACGTGGTTTCGCCGGTGTACCGGCTCAACTCACTGGCAAGTATGTCGATTTCAGGGTAGCTCGCTAGGGTAGTCATTGTCGATTCCTCATCATTGTGCATCACGCGCCCTGTGTGCAAGGCCATCATCACCTTTATGTGTACGACACATGGAGTATAGCACACTCTGGCGGAGAACTATTGCCCTCCCGCCCGCGCCAGATAGAGCGCCAGCAGCTGCGCCAGGATCTCCTCATCGCTCAGATCGTCCGGCCAGCCGTAGGCGGCGAACACGGCCGCGTCAAGGCGGCGATGGGCGGCGGCCAGCCAATCCGGCCGGGCATTGTACAGATTGGTGAGCGTGCGCTTATGCATCTCCTTCTCCCGCAGGGCCGGGCGAGTCGAGCCAGGCGCCAAACGGCATGGCGAACGTTGATGTTTACCAAATGGTTGCAGGATAAAAGGCGCGTATCACCAGATCAGAGGTAACCAGGGGGCAGCCCAATAGGTTAGCGGTTGCCACAATGGTGCGATCCGCAGGATCCCTATGATCCCAGTCCAGGTTCACGCTTTTTAACCACACCGCTGAAGTCACAGCTTCAATACGCACGCGATCAGTGGCTTCCAGTTTGGCGACAAGTTCGGCAGGCGTAAGCGGCAGTTCCAATTTGCCACGCTTGACTTTGAGGCCGATCTCCCAAATCGAAATCGAACTGATGACGACCGCTTCGGCCGTAGAAATGGTGACTGCGGCCCTTTCCGAGAGGGCAGTGGGAAGAAATGTCCAATAGATCAGCGCAGACGTATCCAGCACGACCATTAGATTTCACTCCACTCTTCGGTGGTTGGAGTGTCCAACGGTTCGTGGATGATGATCCCGCCCCGATAAGGGGCGAAGACTTCGTCCACGCTCTGTTTGCCCACGATGGGTTGAATCCGTAATACCGGACGGTTGTTGTCGGTTACGATCACTTCCTCCCCGGTCTGCTCGATCTGGCGGAAAATTCGCAACATATTTGTCTTGAGCTTGCTTTTCGAGATGGTCAACATCTGCTTCTCTCCCTCCCAATCACTTTGGCGTATGCCCATAGCCATGCCCATGGCCATAATACGTCAACGATGTCAGATGCGTCAAGTGCGATCATCTCCTCACGCCCGCGCCAGATTGAGCGCCAGCAGCCGCGCCAGGATCTCTGCATCCCCCAGATCCTCTGGCCAGCCGTAGGCGGCGAACACGGCCGCGTCGAGGCGACGACGGGCCGCAGCCAGCCAATCCGGGCGTGCGTTGTAAAGGTTGGTGAGCGTGCGCTTTTGCAGTTCCTTTTCGGGCAGGTCGGGCGGGTTGAGCCAGGCGTCGCGCGAGAGCTCACCCTGACAAAAATTTGGCGGCTACTCTTGCGCCAGGCTGAGTGCATGTTCGTAGACTGGTGTACTCAGAAAAAACCCTGCTTGATGGCGCAAGCGATCGAGCAAGGGTTTGACCTGAGGAATGTAGCCGCGTTGTTTGGCGCGTAACAAGATGCCGACGACACCCATGACTTCAAGGCCGAGATATCGCGCCGCGGCCCCGGCTTGTTCGTCAAGAAGAACCAGTTCAGCGCCTGTTTGCAGCGCCAACACGATGGCCGCGGCTTCACCTTGATCGAGTTCGAGGCGCAGCGCATCTGCAAGATTCCGATCCTGCACAGCTTGGACGTGGATCCATTCGGCTTGCGCCAACTCGACGGCGCCGGGCCAGCCTATGCCGCGAGCAGTCAACTCTTGCACCACAGCGTCTGGCACAACGACCCGGTCAAACACCCTGTGCAGCAGATCATGTTGCCCAATAGCGGCAAGGTTTGTAATCGGCGACGTATTGCTGACGATAATCATTCCGCATCCAACCTCGCCCAGGTTGCCATGTCGTCGTCAAGATCGCTGACATCATAATGCGGGGAAATGCCGCGGCTGGCAAGCAACTGGCGAAATTGCCACAGACTCATCCCTGCCAACTCGCGGGCGTGGCCAATCGAGAGCCGCCGCTGCTCGTAGAACTGCACGGCAAGTTCGATGCGCAGTTCATCAGGCGTCACCTTGGCTGCGTGCATCAAGCGCCGTGGAATTTCGATGGTGACAGTTGATTCCATACCCCTCTCCTGTTTTCGACCTCTGTAGCCCACATTCTACCACATCCCATCTCTTCCCGCCCGCGCCAGATTGAGCGCCAGCAGCCGCGCCAGAATCCCCTCATCGCTCAGATCGTCTGGCCAGCCGTAGGCGGCGAACACGGCCGCGTCGAGGCGGCGATGCGCGGCGGCCAGCCAATCCGGCCGCGCGTTGTAGAGGTTGGTGAGCGTGCGCTTCTGCAATTCCTTCTCGTCCAGCCCCGGCGGGTTGAGCCAGGCGTCACGTTGCACGACCAGATCCGCCGCAGTAGGTCACGCTTCCAGCGTGACAATCACGCCTTCTCGATTCGCTCTGTTGCTCGACAGCGCATGTCACGCTAGGAGCGCAATGTCGCTAAGATTTCACAAAGTGACTGTCACCTGAGAAAGTGCAAAGGTAGTGTCTGCAAGCGTGACCTGCGAATCCGCTCTCAACCGCTGAATCCGCTGCCGAAGGCAATCCGCTGACAGTCTCTGGAGATCCCCTCGCCGTCAACGCTGACACCCTGGACAGAAATAGATTGCGCCGCCCAGGAAGGATTCCTTGCGGATGGTTGCGCCGCACCCTGGACAGGGCGCGCCCACTGTGTTTTTGCTCAGGATGGTTTTGTAGCCGCCGGCGCGACCGTAGAGGTCGCTTTCGGTGTCGCGACCGCCTTGCTCGACCATGTCAGCCAAGACGCGCTTCACCGCGTCATACATCGCCCCTGACTCCGCATCGGAGAGGCTCTCCATCTTTCGCCGGGGGTGGATGCGAGCGTTCCACAGGATGTCCTGCAAGACGCCGTTGCCCAGGCCGGGGATGCGCTGTTTTGTGGCCAGGAATTCCTTTGCCGAGAGCTTCTGACAGGTCGAGTCGTACAGGCTGTCGAAGTACGTCCGGTCGAAGGCGTCGCTGAGCGGCGAGGGTTTTTGCCTGGCGATGTGATAATCTGCCAGCCCACCCTCTTCACCCACGGGGAAGCAATACATGGCGCCCCACATCTGCACCGTGCACGAGACCGCCGAGTGATCCGCAAACTCCAGGTAGAGCTGATGTTTGGCGGGCGCCATTGCAACGGATGGATGGTAGCGCATGGGCGCGCTGATCACCAGGAGCAGCTCATCCGCGCGTATCTCCACGTGGTTTCCGTAGGTTGTCGCCTGCTGAATTGTCTTTTCGTGCAGCAGATGCTGATAGTTCGCCGGGTCTCCTGTATACCAGGCGAATTTGTGCGGCGAGGCATTGGCTGCCGCCTGGACGATGCGCTTGCCGATCAACGATTCATTGATCTGTCTGGCCAACACAACTGCTTCGGGCAACTCGATCATTGTTCACGCTCCTGAGGAGAAAGATAACTCTATGACGAGTGATTGACTTCACGATTCTCGACAAATCGCTTTCCCTTCTGGCTCCCTAGAAACTCTCGCCGGCACGCAGATGCTTCACTGGCGTTCAGCATGACAAAGGCGGTGTTTCTTGCCCAAGTTATG
>CAZLMM010000159.1:3902-7667 GCA_964560495.1 uncultured Caldilineaceae bacterium | reverse complement strand
GCATTGGAAACTCAGCATGACAACCATTGGGTTACTTGCGCCCTCGTGTACTAGTACAGGTGGGCCGAAGTGTCCTCCCACTTTGTAGGAACGACTTCAGTCGTTGTCGCCGTTGCAAAACGACTGAAGTCGTTCCTACCGGCTAGCGACATATTTGCGCCCATGTGCACTCGTATCTTGTCGAGTGTGAAATGATCCCCCACAAACCAGGTTTCTCGGAGAAACCTGGTTTGTGCAATACCATCAAATCATCTGCTGACACAACACGAGCCAGGGTTGTGTCAGCAGATGATCTCCTGGTCGCTTCCTGGAAGGTGGCCTACCTCTCACTTTCCATCAGTACTTGGTTCAGTGCCTGACTCAGCGCGTGGCTCAGCATTTGGTTCCGCGCCCGGCCCAGCAATTGGATTGGCGCCTGGCCCTGCGCCTGGTTCGGCGTCTGGCACAGTCTCAAACCGCTGTTGATAGGCTTCGATCCCAGCCGCCAGGCTGGGAAAAACATTCTCTGCGCCAATCACCTCCATAAAATGCGCCCGCTCCAGGCGGTCGCGCACGGCGCCCCTCATCTGGGCGAACATGAGCGTCACGCCCCGCTTGCGCAGCTTGACGTCCACATCGGCAAGCAGGTCCATGGTGGGGATGTCCAGGTCGCCGCTGGCGCCCAGGTCGATCAGCACTGCGCGTGGCGCCGGCTGGGTCGCGGCCATTTCACGGATCATGGTCTGCGCCACGCCAGCGTTGAGAAAGTAGAGCGGGGCGTCCAGGCGCACGATCATGAGCCCCGAGATCGTCTCGTACTCCGGATGACGTGCGATATCACCAAATTCGGTCATCCTGCCCGGCGCCCGCCCCAGCAGCGCAATGTGGGGGCGGCTGGCGCGGTAGACGATGAAGATCAGCGAGAGCACCACGGCGATCACCAGACCCGTCAACACATCCGTCAGTACGACGCCAGCCAGGGCGGCTATAGCGATCACGAAGTCGGTGCGCCGCAGCCTGTAGTAGCGACGCAATTCCTTGACATCCATCAAGCTGACCACCGAGTTCATCACCACGACCGCCAGCACGGCATTGGGCAAATTCGCGAAGATGCCCGCCAGGAAGACAACGGTGAGGATGATCAGCACGGCGGAAACGAGCGATGAGAGCTGCGTGCGCACGCCCGCCTGTTCGGCGGTGGCGGTCTGTGAAAGGCTGGCGTCGATGGTAAAACCCTGAAACAAGCCCGCGCTGATATTGGCCGCGCCCAGGGCGATTATCTCCTGATTGGGATCGATGGTGTAATCATATTTTGCAGCATAGGCGCGCGCCGTGCCCAACGATTCGCCCACCGCCAGAAAGATGATGCCGATGGCGCCGATCACGAGATAGATCTCACTTGTCCCAATTGTGGTCGGCCAGGTGAACTGGGGGAGTCCGGTCGGCACGGCCCCCACGACACTGACCCCACGTGTCTCCAGATTGAGCAGCGAGACGACCACGATGCCATAGATCAGCACAACCGGCGCCGGTGGGATGAGCGGGTAGCGCATCCGCAGAAAGATCACAATTGCCAGCGAAGTAACGCTGACCGCCAAAGTCCAGGGGTTGGTCAGATACAGATTGCCTAACAACTGGAAAAACTGTTGGATCGTGGTTCCGCTCCCTGCCGGCACGCCGAAGAGCTTGGGCGCCTGGCTGATGGCGATGTTGATGGCCAGGCCAAAAACAAAGCCGACGACCACCGATTTGGAGAGAAAGTCCGAGATGAACCCCAGTTTGACGATGCCGGCCAGGATCAATAGGACGCCCACTGTCAGCGCCAGCGCCGCGGAGAGGCTGGCATAGGCCGCCATGTCCCCGCCTGCCAGCGGCGCGACCACTGCGGCCGACATGACCGCCATCGTCGAGCTGGCCAGCACCTTCTGGTGGCGGCTGGTGCCGAAGAGGAAATAGGCGATCAGCGAACAGATCGAGGCGTAGAGACCAGCCTGCGCGGGCAGGCCGGCCATCTCCGCATAGGCCATGGCCACCGGCACCATGACTGCCCAACTGATGGCGCCTCCTATTAGGTCGGGCTTCAGGTCGGCGCGCTGGTAGGCAGGCAGCCAGGCCACGACCGGCAGAAAGCGCCGCAGCAGCGGGCCGGCCTCTTTTGTGAAGCGAGCAACGGATGACGACATTGTACGTTTGCCTCCCAATCTATCGTGGTTTGTCGATTTCCTCTGACTGCGCTGGCGCGGCCTGGATCAACTCCTGCGCTTTCTGGTAGGCGCGCGTCGTCGACTCGCCCGGCGTACTGGCAACGAAGACATTCTCGACGCCCACCACGGTCAGGAATTCTGTTTCCGCCAACTGTTCATAGACGCCCGGGCTGACGCTGACCAGCATCAACGTGCTGTCATGCGCCTGCAGCGCCTGGGCGTAGCGTTCGAGCACGCCGATAAAGGTGCTGCCCAACTCGGTGTGACCACGCAGGCTGAGGATGACCACCGCGTTATGGGTATCTTCGACCTGCGGCAGGTCTTCTTCGAGATTGCGCGCGCCGGCAAAGAAGAGGCTGCCATAGGCGTTCAGCAGGGTGATCTGGTTGCTCGCCAGGTTGGCCGGCGCCGGCTGCTCGATCGGGGCGCCGCTTTCATTGATCGTCACCTCGACAATGCTCGTGCTCGCCGCTTCCCGATAGGCGAAGACGGCAAAGGAGAACGCCACGCCGAAGAAGATCGCCCACTGCAAGGGCACGATCAGCGTGGCAATGAAGGTGGCAATCATCAGCGCGCGTGAGGTGTTGCTCGTGTGCCAGACCTTGTCGATCTCGCGAAAGTTGATGGTCTGAAACCCGACCACCATCAGCAAACCGGCCAGCGCTGACAGGGCGATTTTGCCGATGAAATCTGCAAACAACAGGATGATGATGGCAGCCATCACACCGGTGAGGATGTTGGCCCAGCGCGAGGTTGCGCCGCCTTTGACCAGCAGTTGCGTGCCGCTCAGCGAGCCGCCCGCCGGCAGTCCCTGGAAGAGCGCCCCCGCCACGTTGGCCGCGCCCTGGCCGAAGAAGTCGCGCGAGGTGTCGGGATATTTGCCGTCGGGATTGACGTAGGCCTGACTGATGCCCGCGCTCTGCGCCAACGCAATGATCGTCAGCGCAAAGGCCGGCCCGACCAGGCCAGGAATGAAGGTCAGATCGGGCAGCACCGGCCGGGGCAGGCTTTCCGGCAGTGCGCCCAGGCTGGAGACCAATGGCACCGTGGTCAGATCAAGCAGCGGCACCAGCGCCGAAGCGACGGTCAACGCAATCAGCAGCGAGAGCTTGTTGATATAGGGCACGCGGTCGAGCACGACGATCAGCACGACCGTGACCACGCCGACCAGCAGCACCTGCGGATTGATCTCATTGAGATGCAGCAGCGTATCGACCGCCTTCACAACTTTGTTGCTGTACTCGCTGGCGTAGC
This sequence comes from uncultured Caldilineaceae bacterium, assembly GCA_964560495.1. Lineage (GTDB taxonomy): Bacteria > Chloroflexota > Anaerolineae > Caldilineales > Caldilineaceae > UBA5069. Next base: position 4,230 of record CAZLMM010000159.1, on the reverse strand, counting down.
CGGTGAAATCGCCCAACTGGCTCAGGATGATGTTGACGCCGATGCCGGTGAGAAAGCCGCGCAGCACTGCGTTGGCGATGAAGCGGGTGAGAAAGCCCAGTTTCAACAGGCCGGCCGCCAGCATGAAGACCCCCACCAGGAGCGTCAGGATCGCCAGGGCAAAGGGGCGCTCTTCGGCGGAGTAGTCCAGCAGCATGCTGCCCGCCGTCGCCGCAATCGCGCCGGTGGAGTCGATGTTCATGTAGACCGAGCTGGTGAAGAGCGCGCCGACCGGCGTAGCCGCCAGCACAGTGTACAGGCCATACATGGGGTTGACGCCCGCCAGCAC
>CAZLMM010000159.1:0-3892 GCA_964560495.1 uncultured Caldilineaceae bacterium | reverse complement strand
GCCGATCCCTTTGGTGCTAAAACCTTGCGCTTTCAAGATGCTATGATCGTTTCTCTACAGGTCGAAGCGCCTTCACTCGGCCGCGCCGACTGCGCCGCCGTCGTCCGATTTCTTGCCGCGCATGCTCACCACCAGAATATAGATGCTGATGGCCAGCACCCAGAGGGGGAAGATCATGATCACCCACAGCGAAAGATTGATGACCACCAGTAGCAGGACGGCCAACGCGTAGGTCACCAACACAAAGGCGCGCGGCATCGCGCCCGTGCGCCCCCAGATCGTAGCCAGGGAGAGCATGAAGACGCCCGCCATGCGGACAGCGTAGACGTTGGTGATCGTGTAAATCACCGAGCGCCCAAAGGTGATGACGCCGCTCCCTTCCAGCGCCGTCGGCGCCAGCGCGTATGCGCTGATCGTCCCGCCCGCCACCGCCGCCGAGCTGAAGATCATGGCCAGGAAGAGCAGCCCGCTGCCAAAGAAGACCGTGGCGAAGAGCTGATCTTCCCGATCGCCCAGATGCGCGCGCACCACCCCCATGAACCAGAGAAAGGCGATGCCAGCGAAGGGCACCAGGGTCAGCGCAAAGCTGACGGTCGCCGCGTTGTTCTGCAGCCAGACATTCGCATCGTCGGCGCCGACCTCTTCGGGGATGGCAACGCGCATCATTCCCACACTCGTGATGAAAAACAATGAAAAGAGGATGCCAGCGATGGCGGCCGCGCGCGGCGTCTGCAGCGCCTGGCGTCGTTTCTCCACACGTTGTTCCATCGCGCGCCGTTGAGGATCTGTCATTTGCCTCTACCTGCTACTTGATTCTTGTCTGCTGGTGGAAGAACTAGTACACGTGGGCCTAAATGAGCCGGTGATATTGTCATGCTGATCGGAACGGGCGTACCCGCCTACGCAGTGAAGCATCTGGGTGGCAGCGCGAGATGCTTCGCTGGCGCTCCCTAGAAACTCTCGCCGACACGCAGATGCTTCACTGCGTTCAGCATGACAAGAGCGGTGTTTCTTGCCCACGTTATGCCACGCGGGGCATTGGAAACTCAGCATGACAACCATTGGGTTACTTGCGCCCTCGTGTACTAGTTGGATCTTTGGGCGCCGCCATCCTTGCCTAGCAAAGCGAAAGTGAAGAAAACAAGTGCATCTCTCAAGTTGATGCGCAAACCCGGCTTCTCTCAATCGCCAAGTTTGCACATCAACTTTCGGTTGAACGGGCGTTCCTTGACAGGTCGCCTGCACTCGTGTCGTCTGTCAGTCTCTTCGATCGCGGAAAGCCCTGTATACCATGAAGAAGCCGCCAAAGAAGAGCCAAAACGCCGCCGCCCAAATCATGCTCAGACCCCAACCCGGAACGCCATAGTTGGCGATCAAGATGACGCCCAAGACCAGCGCGATGACACCCATGATTCCGGCGCCCCAGCCTGCGCCCCGGAAAGCCAGTATCAGCAGCGCAATGCCCTCGAAGAGACCATAAAGGCCGAGCACCAGCACGAAGATCTGCGGCAGCGCGATTGCCGCGTAGACTGGATAGACTAGAATCCACGCGCCGGCCAGGATGCCGATGATACCCATGAACAACTTCCAACCCCAACCTCGATGGTCAACGAACATGGAGACGAGGTTCATGATGCCATCCGTCAGCCACCAGATGCCGATCAACACGACAAGCAACTCGTAAGTGCGTAATCGTGTCGTCCACGAGCCAAAGAGCAAGAGACCACCAACGATGATTGACATTACTCCCATGATGAGGGTCATCCACCACGGGCGGCCAACAGGTTTTGCTGCTGCTGCGGTCATGTGAAAATCTCCTTGTTGTTTGCTGCAAATGAATGATTGAATGTGACTGAAAACTTCATGATGTGGCGTATGCATTCACGCATACGCACGCCACGAGACAAACGACGATATCCTCTACACAGATCGTTCAGCAAAGATTGTAGCACAATCTGTCAGAATGCCCAGGCGCAATCCAGCAAATCGTGCTACAGTCAAGTAAGCAAACGAACTCCCTGATTGTGGAGCGCTGCATGTAGTCCACCGCCCCGATCAATCGGCGCCCATCCGATGCTCGCGCCGGCGCGGTTGGCGCTTCGGTTCCCCCGCCAGGGCGCCCGCGCGCGAGTTGGCTGCCAGGACTCAGTCGAACGGAATGAGCGCCTCGGCCCACCAGGCGGGAGGCGCCATCAAGGCCGGCGTAAAGCAAGAAGTCGCGCTCCGGGTTGCCAACCTCGACCAGGATGCTTGCTGCCCGATGCCTCGGCGCGCGTCACCCACGGATTACCGCTGCCCAGCACCGTCACCCGCAGCTCCCCGTCCTCCAGCGGCTCTGCGCCGGGGACGTACATCTCGGCGTATTCGCGCCGCGGCGCGCCGACGATCGGCGTCGTGGTGATGGCCTTGGTTCCGCCAGCGAACGTTGGCGCCGGCAGGGATGTGGGATCGTTGTTCGTCATGTTCATCCCCAATCGTAGATCAGGCGCCTGGCGCTTGACCAGGCAAAGACGCTCATGCACGGCTCGTCGCAAAAGTACTGGGCGCCGATGCGCGACTTATTGCGCAGCGCCGCCGTTGCTAAACAGCAACTTCTGTGCGCCGCCAGCGGTCTGTAGCATCAGGCCGCCAGCGCCATCTGAACCACCAGCGGCGACATTATCGAGCAGGTTCAGGTATTGCTGATCCAGGGAACCTTGATCACAAGCCGCCATGACATCAGGGGTCACGCTGATCGTGAAGCCGGCTGTTTGCTGATAGGTCCCGGAGAAGGTATTGCAGTCAGCCTGTCCTGTCGTTGTCCCGTCAGCATAGAAAACAATCGTGTATTTGTCCGGCTCGGGTACTCTGGTTGACGAGCCGGTTGCTATATCCTCCAGTGTCTGCCACTTCCAGACGATGTCGGTGATTGTGTTGGACGGCGCGGGGGCAGTTGACGCTGCCGCGCCGCCGTTGACGAACGTCATGCGCTGCTCGCCGCCTGCCGTCTCCAGCGCCAGACCGCCGGCGCCATCCGGGCCGCCGGCCACGATCTCTTCCAACAGCACAAGGTACTGCTGGTCCAGCGAATCGCCGCCGCAGGCCGCCATCACATCGGGCGTCACTGTGATGAAAAAGCCCCCTTCCTGCGAGTACGTCCCGCTGAAGGTGTTGCAGTCGGCCTGGCCGCTTACCGTACCATCGTCGCGGAAAATGATGGTGTAAGCTTGCGGGTTGGGGATTGTGGTCGTTTGGCCGGTTGTGCGGTTTGCGACGCTCGTCCACTGCCAGACGATGTTCGTGATCGCGCTGGATGGCGCGGCGCCAGATGGTGGTGCAGCCGCCGGCGCGGGCCTGGAAATCGGCGCGCACCCCGCCGCGACGACGAGCGCCAGGCTGAGAACAGCCAGCAGCAAGAGTGAAGGGTTAGGCTTGTTCATTGTTTTATGCTCCTGTGGCAGGCGGAACGGATTGATGACGACGAGCGCCAGGTTGAGGACGCCGAACAGCAAGAGCGAAGGGTTAGGTTTATTCATTGTTTTATGCTCCTGTGGCAGGCGGAACGGATTGATTGGGCTGCGCGCTTGCGGTCGCTTCTACGTACTGCACCGCAAGCTCCACCGTCGGGAAGATATGATCCTCCCCGACCAACTCCAGCAAGCCGGTCTTGCGACCGAATTCGCGGACGGGGACATGCACTTCAGCCATCACGACAGCCATCCCTCTGCCCTGCAGTTCTTTCACCAGGCTCTTGAGCACATCAGAGCTGGTCAGGTCGAGCGAATCCTGGGTGGTGGCGTCGAAGATAATCGCAGTGGGCGGCGGTTGCCTTTCCTCGATCATCGCCTTCACCTGGTCGCGGACCGTGAGCGCATTGGCAAAGTAGAGTGGGGCGTCGAGACGCACGATCAAC
>CAZLMM010000158.1:0-7940 GCA_964560495.1 uncultured Caldilineaceae bacterium | reverse complement strand
GCAAGCGCGGCGCATTCTACAGCTTAGGGGACGTGCGTCTTGGTCAAGGACGTGAGAGCGCCAAGCTCTATCTGGAACAGAACCCAGAGGTCGCCAACACCATCGATGCTGCCATCCGCAACTCGGTGGGCATGGTAGTGAACTTTGCGCCCAAAGCTGAGTCCAGTGTAGAAAGCAGCGCGTTCATGAGCGCCGAGGGCGACGAGAGCGACCTCATGGCGTTGGCTGCTTGATAATCCCTGTCAACAACCGTTTAGCGCGTCCGCCCACGTGCGATCAGGTGCGCCTCCCCCGGGCCTCAAGAGCCTGGTTGCGGCTTCCCTCATACTGCTGTGGCAGCAGTATGAGGGAAGCCGCGATGAAACCGATCGCGCCATAGTCCATCTCTCCTCCTCTTTTGACACAATACACCCTCGGGTGCACAATGATTGCAGCGTCATCGATCGCCAGATCGCGTCATCACCCGAAGGAGTTTTTCATCATGCCGGTTGCCCATATCCCTGTACACATTGGTCGCAACGTCCGTTGGATAGCCATTCTTCTTGCCCTGGCCGCATCGCTGCGCATTACGCCTCGCTCTCTCTTTGCTCAGGACTACCCCATCACGCCCATTCCGGTCATTCAGGGCGATGACCTTGCCACACCGCTGAACGAAAAATGGGTGGACACGGTCGGCGTAGTCACTGGCGTAACCCCCACCGGATTGTATCTGCAAGACCCTGTGGGCGACGGCGACCCGCAGACCAGCGACGGCATCTTTGTCTACACCCGGAATCGCCCCTCCGTGCGCACGGGTGACTGCGTTCTCATTCAGGGCGGCTATGTCAGCGAGTTCTACGAGAAAACCGAGCTCTCGCGGGTCAAAGGAGTGCGTCAGAGCAACGATTGTCCGGTCTCGACGGTGACGCCGGTCCCTGTCACTCTGCCGGGCCTTTACAGCGACCCCGTTGCGCTGTTGGAACGGCTGGAGGGGATGCTGGTCGAAGTTGTCGACCTGGAGGGACAGGTGCACGGCCCCATCCGGCGCTATGAAGGGGGCGACGCCGAATTTGCGCTGCTGCCTGGGGACTTGAGCGCGTTCACCAGCGGCGGGCGCGTTTTTCACGACGAACCGCACGAGCTGAGCGGGCTGGTCTATGTGAGCGGCGCGCTGGGCGCACGCCTGCCGGACCTGGACTGGGGCGACCGGGTTGCGGTCGGGCGCATCACGGGCGATGAGCGCCGTGTGCGGGGCGTGTTGGACTACAACTTTGGCAAGTATCAGTTCATTCCCCTTCCCCAGGAGCCGGTGCAGGTCGAAAAACATCACCCTCCCTCTCCAGTCGAGGCGCAGCCGCCAGGTCAGGACGAGTTTACAATTTGCACGTTCAACCTGTGGGGCATGGGAACCGGCAGCGAGCAGTACCCTGACCCGGCGGAGTATCAGTTGCAGATGGGGCGCCGCGCCCAGGTAATCGCCAATGAGTTGGCCGGCTGCACCATCATTGGGCTGCAAGAGACCGGCGCGCCTGAGGACGCCGCCAACCTGGCCGCTTTGCTGCGCGAGGACTTCGGCCTCGACTATGCAGCCTGGGCCTTCCCCGGCCCGGAAAGCGACAATCCAGAGTTTCCCTTGACCAATTCCTTCCTCACGCGTAACGACCGTGTAGTAGTGGACAACGCCGAACTGCGCCAAGGCTGCTCACCCACCAACTACCAGGTTCCTGCCACCCCGGGGCATTGCCCCTTTGGTCAGTACGACCTGCATGGCCGCCCGCCTCTGGTCATCGACGCAACGGTGAGCGGCGACTGGGGCGAACCATACCCCATACGCGTGATCAGCAACCACTGGAAGAGCAAAGCGGGCGACGAGAGGGTCAATGTTCTACGGCGCATCGCCCAGGCGCGCCATGTGGCCGGGCTGGTGCAAGAGACGCTGGATACGGACCCATCGGCGCATGTGGTGGTGTTGGGCGACCTGAACGATTATTTTGTAAGCGAACCCGTGACCGCTCTGCGTGATGGGGTACAGCCGCCATTGTTCCACACCTATGACCTCCTGCCTGCCCTGAACCGTTACACCTACATTTTCAACGGCGGCAGCCAGGTCCTCGACCACATTCTGGCAACGGAGAGCATGTTGCCCGCCCTGGCCGAAGTGCGCCCCATCCGTATCAGCGCCGACTTCGCCGAGTCGGAGTTTGTCGATCCCTCGCCCTCGGCGCGCCACGTGAGCGACCACGACCCGGTCTTGCTACGCGTGCGCCCCGACGGGGTCGCCTCACTGGGCGGCGACGTAGGTTTTGGCGGCGTGACTATCGAACTGGTGGATGACGCCAGCGTTATGCAAGCATCGGGCGTGAGCGATGACCAGGGGGAATTCCGTCTGTGGGACATCCCGCCCGGCCACTGGACAGTGCGCCTGACGCCGCCTGACGGCGTCGAATTGGCGCCCCACACACTGAAGATGGATCTGCCCGCCAATCCTGCCATGTTGCCGAACATCGACGCGCGTCACCGCTCGATCGAAGCCAGCGCCGCCGCAGCGCTGCTTGCGCCCGCCTTGCTGGCAGCCAATCGTTGATGCAGGCGATGGATGTCTGACATGAGGAGTTTGCCATGCCTCATCTCTCCTTTCACCTTTTTGGCGCACCACGAATACAGCGAGATGGCGCGCCCGTGCGCATCGCCCGGCGCCGCGTCGTTGCCTGCGCCGTCTACCTTGCGGTGACCGGTCAGGAGATCAGCCGCGATGCCCTGGCTGCGATCTTCTGGCCGGAAAGTGACTCAAGCTACGCTCGCGCCGACCTGCGGCGCACACTCCATCTGCTGCACCAGGCGTTGGGGCCCGAGCGTCTGGTGGCTGATCAGGAGCGTGTGCGTTTTCAGCGCGACGGCGACCTGTGGCTCGATGTGGAGCACTTCCGCCGCCTGCTGAGCGCCTGCCATGATCACGGCCACCGTCCCCAAGAAATCTGCCCAGAATGCCTGTCGCTGCTGGCCGCCGCCGCTGCGCTCTATCGAGATGATTTTCTGACTGGCTTCACGCTGCCGGACTCGCCTGACTTTGACCGCTGGCAGTGGTATGAGGGCGAACAACTGCGCAGCGAACTAGCCTCGGCGCTGGCGAGACTGGTGCGGGGTTACACCGCGCAGGGCGAGTTTGCCCACGCCATTGCCTACGCGCGGCGTTGGGTGGCGCTCGACCCGTTGGATGAGTCGGCATTGCGTTGGCTCATGCAAGTGTACGCATGGAGCGGTGAGCGCAACGCCGCCCTGCACCAATACCGGCTCTGCGGCCAGTTGCTTGCGCAGGAATTGGACGCGGAGCCTGAACCGGCCACCCAACAGCTGGAGAAGGCGATCCGTGCGGGCGCACTTCCTCCACCCGCAACGGCTCAGGAATTGGGCGTGGTGGGGGGACACAGCCAACGCGGCGTTCATAGCAGCATGGCCCCCTTCGGCGAAGACGAGCTACGCGTGGTGACGGTACTATGCGCCGGATTGTCCCTGCCAGAGCAAACAGACGACGTGGACGCGCTGGTCGCACAGTCGGAACTGCTTCTGGCGCTGACCACCGCAGCCTGTGCACCCTACGACGGCCGCGTTGAGCGCGTGCCGGGCGGCGACCTTCTGGTCATCTTTGGACTCCATCGCATCCACGAAGACGATCCTGAACGCGCGATCCGTGCTGCGCTGGCCCTTCAGCAGTCGGCCCTGGCGCAGCACATGCCGGTGCAGGTCGGCGTCAACACGGGGTTGGCCTACTATTCACGCATTGGTCCGACCGCTGATGCCGAGGCATTGTTGATGGGCGCGGTGGTGAATCTGGCCGCGCGGTTGTGCAACAGCGCCGGCAGCGGCGAGATTCTGGTAGGCGTTGCCACCCACCGGCTCACGCGGGGCGTGTTCAATTTCGCCGGGCTGGAGTTGGCGCTGCCCGGCCTCACCCGACCAGTGCGCGCCTATCAGGTGCTGCGCCTGCGCAGCCACATCACCAAGGAGCGCGGGATCGAGGGATTGCGCGCCAATCTGATCGGTCGCGAACGGGAAATGGAACAGCTTGAGGCAGTCGTCGCGCGGGTGTTGGCCGGCAAGGGACAACTGCTCCTGCTCAGCGGCGAGGCCGGCGTCGGCAAATCTCGCCTGGCAGCCGAACTCAAGCAAAGTTGGAGAGCGCAGACCGGCGACCACAGCCTGCCCGCCAGCTCTTCCCCTGCACCTGCAGATGAGCCGCCGATGTCGTGGCTGGAAGGCCGCTGCCTGGAACTGGCGGCAGCCACCGGTTACTGGCCCTTTGTGGACATGCTGCGGCGCGCCTTGAGTGAAGCAGACGATGGCGACGAGATGGCGCTGGCTCGCAATCTGGCCGCGACATTGGAGGCGCTGGCGGCGCAAGGCGACTTGACTGCGGAACAGGTAGAGGAGATGGGCCCTGTGTTGAGCCATCTGTTGTCATTGCACATCGGCGCCAACTGGGATGAACGTGCGCGCCAGGTCGATCCAAAGCGGGCGCGACGACAGACCTTCGACGCCGTGCAGTTGTTTGTCACGGCGCTGGCCCGCCGAAGACCGCTTGCGCTGATTTTCGAGGACTTGCACTGGGGCGATGGCCTGTCTCTCGACCTGATCGGCGAACTGATGGCGGCGCTGGCGTCCGCGCCGCTGCTGCTGGTGTGCATCTACCGGCCGGAGCAAACCCAGGCCGGCGAGCCGCTGTTGGCGCTGGCGCAGCAGCGCTGCCCCGATCGCTGCACTCCGCTGCACCTCCACGAGCTGAGCCTGGCGCAAAGCCGCGATCTGCTGGCAGCGCTGCTCTCCATCGAGCAGTTGCCGGACCAACTGCGCGCGCTGATCCTGGCCAAGTCCCAGGGCAACCCCTTCTTCCTGGAGGAGATCGTGCGGGCGCAGATCGACAGCGGTCTGCTGTTCCGACAGGAAGCAATCTGGCAGGCGCGGGTGGAGACTGCGCCCCTGACCGCGCCGGAGACGGTGCAGAGCGTGGTGCTCAGCCGGGTCGACCGCCTGCCGCCGGAACTGCGGCGCCTGTTGCAGATTGCGGCCGTAACAGGCCACGTTTTTCAGCGACCCCTGCTGGCCGCGCTGGCGCCGCCGGAGATCGACCTGGAGGAGGCGTTGGTCGCGCTGTCGTCGTTAGCGTTCATCCGCCAGGAGCGCGGCGGCGCCCATGTGGAGTACTCGTTTCGCCATGTGCTGGTGCAGGATGCCATCTATCAATCGCTGCCAGCCAAGCGCCGCGCGCCGCTGCATCAACAGGTGGCAGAGGCGCTGGAAACCCTCCATGCCGGCAAGCTCGCACCCCATTTCGAGCAGCTGGCCTATCACTACGAGCGCAGCGATGCGGCGCAGAAAGCCATCGAATATCTTGTCAGGGCGGGTGAGAAAGCGCAGCAGGCTTCCGCCAACGATGAGGCCATCAGCTACTTCCAGCGCGCGTTGGCGCGACTCGATGCGATTGCGCCGCAGCCGGTGTGGGCCGACGCAGCGAAATGGCGGCTGTCTGCGCTCAAGGGCTTGGGGATCGTCTATTGGAGCATCAGCGACCTGGCCGAGGCTGAGTTCCACCTGCATCGCGCCATCGCTCAGGCGCACAAGATGGGCGCGCCCCGGGCTGAGTGGGCGCCGCTCTATGGCTGGCTGTGCCGGCTGCTGCGCTGGCAGGGTCGCCTCGACGATCTGATCCTCGTGGGTCGGGAAGGGCTGGCGCAGCTTGGCGACGACATGCGCGCGCCGGAAGCGGCCGTCTTCTACTGTAACCTGATAGAGGCCTATTATCTCAAGGACGACCGCGACCACTACCACGACGTGCAGCGGCGGCTGGCGCAACTGATGCCCAGCCTCCCGTACAGTGACGACCTCTTCGCCGCTTACGGTTACATGGTGCTCATGCATCGCGACCACAATGAGAGCGAGGAGGCCTTGCGGTGGGTGCGCGCAGTCCAGGAGTGGGTCGAGGACGGCCATAATCCCCTTCTGGCCGCCTGGGTTCCCATGTGGCAGGTTGCCCGCTACCTGGAGGCCATCGGCGACATGCGGACCGCAATCGCACAAAGCGAAATGGGGCTTGAACGCACACGCAAGGTTGGTGACGCGAAGACGTTGGCCTGGGGGCTGAACCATCAGGCTGAGCGCTATCTCGCCGTGGGCGACCTGGGGCGGGCGCAGGCGGTGGACGAAGAAAGCCTGGCTCTGCACAGGCAGCTTGGTCTGGAGGGCGAGCTCATGGAGGGGACGCACATCCTGGCCCAGATTCGCTTCTGTCAGGGCGCCGTCGACGACGCCCTGGCGCTGACTGAGGCCGCAATGGAGTTATCCCACCGCAGCGGTTTCCGCTACCCGCGCGGGTTGCACGGGGTGCTGCTGGGTCGCATCCACCTGGCGCAAGGTCGCCGCGTCGAGGCGCAGGCGCGTTTCCGCGCCGTGCTGGAGACGCAACCCACCGACGCGCAAAGAGCCGTGGAGATCTATCGGGCGCTGGCAGGTCTGGAAGCAGCTTGCGCCGCCGCGGACGACTTCCAGGCCCTCTGTCGGGAGGTGCAACATCAGCGTCCCGAACTGGCTCACATGGGGTTGCAGCAGTGGTGGCTGTCGCCTGCGACGCCCGATGTGGACTTGCGGAGCGAGACGTTGGCAGCGCTCCAATCCGACATGGAACAGGGGCGCTGGCAGTGGGTCGATCCGTTGGGCGACTGCTCCTTTTCGCTGGCGGACGACCTGACGATCCGCGCCGCCAACTGCCGCGACCTATGGGGGATCAACCTGAGCGCGCCGCGGCTGATGCAACCGGCCAACGGCGACTTTGCCGTGCAGGTGACATGCCATGCGGCCACTGCTGATCGACCGGCCATGGGCGGTCTGCTGCTGTGGCAGGACAAGGCGAACTACCTGCGCCTGACCTGGGGCGAGCTGGACGCAGAGTCTGTCGCGCTTGCAGGCAGCCTGGAGAATCGCAACCTGGTGATTGGCCGCGGTTCTCTGCGTCACGAAGGCGCGATAACGCTGCGTCTGGAGCGCCGCGGCGATATGGTGCGTGCGCTGTGCAGCGCCGACGAGCGCGAGTGGTTCGGCGTGGGCGAGATGACCTTCACGGCGCACGCGGCGCAGGTCGTCGGTCTGCACGCCATTGGCGCGATCGACCGCATGGTGTGGCCGGGCGCTTACCCGGAGGGGACGACGATGAGATTTGTGATCCCTTAAGCTGGAACCGACAGGAGATTACTCGATGTCAGTGTAGACACGGGAATGCTTTCGGTGTGTTCGGGTTGCCGTTTGCCCGTGGCAATTTCGTGAACCCTGTGCAACACTTCTGCCGGGTAGTACCGATTGCCACAACTCTCACACACCCCGATCACCACATTCTCCAAAATTACAAACCCGTTCTTGTGTTTGAATGCCTCGCGCGCCACAGTCCGTGGCCAGACGATTCCTCCACAGTATTCACAGGGATAGCCATATACGGGTGACATCGTCTGCACCTCAATTGTCTGGATCGGTGATTTCATAGACGGTGATGATCAAATATCGTTCTGGATGTACGAATCGGCCCACACTTCCCACGGGTATGACAAAATCGACCGCTACGCCCCTGACCACATATCTAACGCCTCTGGGATCGTCCCGATCGATTCGAGCAATCGCACCCACAAGAATCGAATGCTCCACATCTTCGATGTCAAGACCGTCTTCAGCCATTTCTGCCGCCGCGTGGGCTGTCATATCATATTGCTGCGGCGAACTCGATCTCGAATATCCGCAATAGTGTAGCGCGCCATAGGTCATATTGGTTAGGAATCATGTTGTCACTCTCGGAAAGCCAGTATCATGCCAGCGTTCCGAGAGTTCCGGCGCATCCACGTGCGTTATTACACATTGATTCTATATCTTCATTGGGCTGTTCGACAAACTCACCGTCAGGTGCTCAGGCTGGGTCGATCTATTTG
>CAZLMM010000157.1:0-8017 GCA_964560495.1 uncultured Caldilineaceae bacterium | reverse complement strand
CAGTGAAGCATCTACGCAGTGAAGCATCTGCGTGTCGGCGAGAGTTTCCAGGGAGCGCCAGCGAAGCATCTCGCTCTGCCACCCAGATGCTTCGCTAACGCTCAGCATGACAATACCCTGGCCCTATTTAGGACCACCTACACTAATGCGTTGCGGTGTGCAGGGGAACTGTGTACAGACAAGGTAATCGGAACGAGCGTATGAAGAAACGAAATCCTTTTGCCCAACGCTGGCGCACTCTGAGCATCACCAGCAAGTTTACCTTGGCCTTTGGAACCCTATTGGCCCTGATCATCCTGGTAGCTCTCACCGGTTATGCCGCCTTGACGGTGGTGCAACGCCAGACCGAAGCAGCCATCTTAACTTCGATGGAAGTGCAACGTCTGGTCTTGAAGATGGATGCCGGCCTGCAAAGCGCTCGCCGCTTTGAACGAGATTTCTTTTTGCGTTGGCCGACCGTCGGTTTCGACGCAGCCAGGCAAACTTACGCCCAGGGCAACAGCGAACAGATTGCCGAGGTGGTTCGCCTGAGCGCGGAATTGCAGCAGATCATTTCACAGCCAAATGTCAGCGAAGCTTTGCAGGAAGCCAATGTCAACCTCAATTTCTATCTCTCTGCAGCCAGTCGCTATGCCGCCACGTTTGACGAGGCCGTCGATCTGGTTTCCCAGTTGGCCGCCGCCGACACAGGCGCGCAGGCCCGGTTGACGCAAAATTCGACGCGGTTGCTGGAACTGCTCCAGCAAGCCAACGATCCCCGACTGGTTGCCCTCTACCGCGAAATGCAAGCCTATGAAAAAGATTATCTGCTCACCCGCCAGCGCCCGAACATGCAGTTGGCCTTCAACGCCATTCGACCTTTAAAGGAGGCCATTGCCAATACCGCTGGCCTGGCTGCCGGCCAGCGCGACGCGGCATCGACCGGGCTTGACGCCTATCAAGCCGTGGCCGAAGAGGTGCTCAAGCTCGATGTGGATATCCGCAGCAAGTTCAATGAGTTTGATTTACAAGCCGAAGCTGTCGACCCCATTTCGGCTGACCTAACTACATTAGCCAGTGATGAAGTGCAACGCGCCAGGACGCAAATCGCCCAAACCAGCCAGTTCGCTACGGCTGTCTTGGCGGTCGCGGTCTTGGCCGCCGTTGCTCTGGCCGGCGTGATTGCCTGGGTATTGGGAAAGAGCATCACCCGCAACGTCATCAGGTTGACCGAAACGGCCATTGAGCTCCAGGCTGACAATCTGGATGCACGGGCCGAAGTGGATAGCGCCGATGAGCTGGGCCAACTGGCCGATAGTTTCAACGCCATGGCCGTCCGCATCAAGACGCTGGTCGGCAACCTGGAGGGACAGGTGGCGATGGCGCAGACGCGCTTGTTTCAGGCCGTCGAGAGTATTTCCGAAGGCTTTGCCTTGTATGACGCCAGTGGTCACTTTGTACTTGCCAATCAAAAATATCATCAGATGCAGGCAGAGATTGCTCATTTGATCGTGCCGGGCGTTCACTTCAGACAACTGTTGCGGTTGGGGGCCGAACGTGGGCTGTATCCTGATGCTGAAGGACAAATTGAGGCTTGGATCGAGATGCGGTTGGCTCGCCATCGGCAGCCCCAAAGTCTCCACGAACAACTCCTGCGAGGTGGTCGCTGGCTGCAAATTAGCGAATCGCAAACGCCTGATGGCGAGAGTGTGGGGATTTACACCGACATTACTGCGCGCAAACAGGCCGAAGAAGAACTACGTCAACAAAATGAGTATCTGGCTGCCCTCCATGAGACGGCCTTGGGGTTGATCAGCCGGCTCGACCTGAACGAGCTACTGGAAGCGTTGGTGACCCGGGCCGGGCAACTGCTCGGCGCGCCCTATGGGTTTGTCTATCTGGTTGAGCCGGGATCGACCAGGATGGAACTCCAGGTTGTCATTGGGCTTTCTGAACAGCAGGTTGGTCAGCGCCATCGATTGGGTGAGGGCCTGGTGGGACAGGTCTGGCTATCCGGCCAACCGCTACAGGTCGATGATTATGACGCCTGGGCAGGCCGGGCCGAGAATGTTGCAGCCAGCACGATAGGGGCCATTGCTGGCGTCCCGTTGACCCATCAGAGCGGCGGTCAAGCGAACCCGGAGGTGGTCGGGGTGATTGGCCTGGCCTTTGGCAGTGAATCAGCGCGCACCTTTGGCGAACGCGAGATCGAGGTGCTGACGCGCTTTGCCCAACTGGGTTCGATTGCGTTGGATAATGCCCGGCTCTATACCGAGGCCCAACAGGCCAGACAGGCCGCCGAAGCAGCCAACCAGACCAAGAGCGATTTTCTGGCCAGTGTGAGCCATGAACTGCGCACGCCCCTGACCTCCGTGCTCGGCTTTGCCAAGATCAGCAAGCAAAGCCTGGAAAACAAGCTCTTCCCCAAAATCCAGGCTGACGACCGGCGCACCCAACGCGACATCCGCTTTGTCAGCGAGAACATGGAGATCATCGTCAGCGAGGGGGAGCGTCTGACCACGCTGATCAACAACGTCCTCGACCTGGCAAAAATTGAAGCCGGTAAAGTGGATTGGAATATGGAGCCGCTCGCCATGACCGAAGTCGTCGAACGGGCCACCACGGCCACGGCCGCCCTCTTCGAGCAGAAAGGACTGTTGTTGATCAAAGAGCTGGCCGTCGACCTGCCAGAAATTGTGGGTGACCGCGACCGCTTGATCCAGGTGGTCATCAATCTCATCTCCAACGCCGTCAAATTTACGCCGACTGGTTCAGTGACTTGCCGGACGGCCAAACGCGGCCACGAAATCATCGTCAGCGTCAGCGACACCGGCGCGGGCATTGCGTTGGAAGACCAGCCCAAGGTCTTTGAAAAGTTCAAACAAGTAGGCAACACCCTCACCGACAAACCTCAGGGCACCGGGTTGGGATTGCCCATTTGCAAGGAGATTGTCGAGCACCATGGCGGACGCATCTGGGTGGAAAGTGAAGTGGGCCAGGGCAGCACCTTTTCCTTTGCGCTGCCGGTGCAACAGGCTGACGCCGAACCAGAAGTAGCCGTCCAACCGGTTGCATTGACCACCCTGATCAAGCAATTGAAAGAGCACGTGGCGACGACCACCCCCAACGGGACCAACCACGCCAAGACCATTCTGGTTGTTGATGATGAAGCGCCCATTCGCAAGCTGCTCAAACAGGAGTTGGGCGAAGCGGGCTATCAGGTCAAAGAGGCAACGAATGGTCAGGAAGCGTTGCGCCAGATTCATCGCAACAAGCCGGATTTGGTCATTCTGGATGTGATGATGCCAGCCATGAATGGCTTCAACGTGGCCGCGCTCTTGAAGAATGATCCGCAGACCATGGAATTGCCGATTATCATGCTGACCATTGTCGAAGACGCCCAGCAGGGCTACCGGCTGGGCGTGGATCGCTATTTGAGCAAACCGATCAACAGCGCCGCTTTGCTGACCGACATCGAAGGGTTGCTCACCCGCCGGGCCGGGCCACGCCAGGTGTTGATTGTGGATAACGATGCTGCTGTCGGTCAAACCCTGACCCAAATCCTGCGGGATAAGGGATATGGGGTCACGGAAGCGCAGACAACGGCTGAATTTGTGGAAAAAGGCGTTGCGGCCAATCTGGATATCATTCTGATCAACGCTAAATTTTCCGAACGAAGTCCGGCCGTACGCGCGGCGCGTTTTGACCAGGGGCTGAACAACGTGGTGATGTTATTCTATCAATCGCAGGACTGACGCACTCTTTTGGGATCGCTGCTATCTCCGGGAGCGCAGGCGTCTCGCCCGCTGCTGCCGTAGGACAATCTATGACTTGCATAACCCCTGAATAATCTACCGAGAGGAACCACGCTTTATGGAGCCTAAAATCTTGATTGTCGACGATGAGACCCACATCCGCATCTTGCTCGAACGGACGCTGATTGATTTCGAGGATGAAGGGGTCAAAATCATGATGGCTGAGAACGGCGAAGAAGCGTTGGCCTTGATCAAAGCCGAAAAACCGAACCTGGTCTTCCTGGATGTGATGATGCCCAAAATGAACGGCTTCGATGTCTGTAACGCCGTCAAGCATGAATTGAAGATGGACAATGTGTATATTGTTCTGTTGACGGCCAAGGGGCAGGAATACGATCGGCAAAAGGGGGCTGACGTTGGCGCGGATCTCTACTTGACCAAACCCTTCGACCCGGACGAAATTTACGACAAGGCTGTAGAAGTGTTGGGGCTGGACTGATGAGCCAGATCAAGCTCAAAAGGCTGCTGTCCAGGCGGAAAAGCGCTGGCCTCATCTTGCAGGACCTCGCCGCTGCCAACAACATCGCCTTTACCGTCGAGGATGTGGAAGGCAATCTGTTGCTGGGTGCAGGCGCCGTTGACGGGCTGACCAGATTTCCCATTTGTCTTGACGGAACGCTCCTCGGCTGGGTCAGCGGAGGGGAGCAGGCCGCCCCGCTCGCCGCGCTGATCGGTCATCTGGCCGAAAAAGAGGCCGAGAAAGAAACGCTGGCCGATGGAACATTGGAACATTACCGCGAGCTGAACCTGCTCTACAACCTGTCGGAAAAGCTTGGGACTTCGCTAGAGGTCGCCGCGCTTGCCCAGACCGCGCTCGAAGAAGCCGGCCGGCTGATTACTGCCAGCGGCGGCTGTGTACTGTTGTTGAACGAGGAAGAGAGCGCGCTGGAGACGATCAGCGTCTCCGGGCAGGGGTTTGCCCCGCCGCGCCAACTGGTCTGGGGGGAAGGGATTATCGGCGCAGTGGCGCAAAACGGCAAGGCCGAAATTGTCAATGAAGTGGGCGCCGATGCGCGCTTCCAGAGCGATCAGGGGTTGCCATTCGGCAGTTCGCTGGTCTGTGCACCGCTCAAAACCAAAGAGAAGGTGTTAGGGGTGATTGCTCTGATCGCCAGTGAGCCAACAACCCTCTACACCGCCAAAGACCTGAAGCTTCTCAACACGTTGGCCGCACAAGCCGCCCCAGCGATCGAAAATGCCCTTTTGTACGAAAGGACGTTGCGCGAAGCCAAAGCGCGCGAAGACCGCTTGCAACGGCAAATCCAAGATTTACGCATCGAGTTGGATGAAGCTCGCCAAGACAAACAGGTCGCTGAAATTACCGAGTCGGATTACTTTCAGCAACTACGCGGGCAGGCGGATGATCTACGCCAAATCATCAAACAAACCTAAGCGCCTTGTCGAGAAAGCGCATGTGATAGCGCCAGGATCAGCCGCCCGGGCATAGGTGATGACACTGATGATCGATCCAGGCACAGCAAGCGAAAACCTTACTGACCGTCAACAGTTGTTGCTGCCTACCAGGCTATATGGTCGCGCGCAGGAATTGAGCCAACTGCGGGCCGGCCTGACCGCCGCCCATCAGGGCGCGCCGGCCTTGCTCCTGTTGACGGGAGAGGCAGGGATAGGGAAAACGGTGTTGGTCGCTGAACTGGTCGAAGAGATCAGCCGTATGGGCGGCGTTCTCCTGGCGCATCAAGCGGCAGCGGACGCGCAGACGATACCCTATGCCACGGCCAACGCGCTCGTCGCCGACTTTGTCCAGCAACTGTTAGGCCGCGAGCCATCCCAGGTGAAAATCTGGCAGGAGCGGCTGCAAAGCGTCCTTGCTGGCAGTGTGGGCCACTTCCTCCGCATCATTCCCCAACTGGCGTTACTCATCGACGCCCCGCCAGATCGCCACTCTGAAATCGGCGATCCCCAAGCCCTGAGCGCCGTTGCCCTCCAAAGCTTCTTCCATCTGCTGGCAGAAAAAGAAGGTCCGCTGGTCATTAGCGTGGATGACGCGCGGCAGGTTGATGCAGAGTCTTTGCGTCTTTTGCGTAGCTTGACCGACAATCGCAAGCTGCCGCTTTTGCTCATCCTGGCCTGGCGCAATGAGCCAGCCCAGGCGCTGCTCGACGATTGGCGCAATGCCACATTGGTGCGGGTCTCACCGCTGACGTTGGATGACACCGCGGCATTCCTGGCCGATGCGTTGCACACAGAGCCGGCCAAGGTGAGAGAATTGGCGCGGCTGTTCCAGGCCAAGAGCCACGGCAATCCCTTTTTTGTCTGCGAATTACTACGGTTGCTTTACGATCAGCAGTTGGTTTTCTTCGATCCGCAACAGCGGCGCTGGTCTTGGCAGTTGACGCAGCTCCAGGCGGCGCCACTGGCGGGTACTGTGGCTGAGGTTGTGCGCGACCGCTTGCAGTTGTTGCCAACCGCTGCGCAAGAGATGCTGAAAATCGCGGCGCTGATGGAAGAATATTTCACGGCTGAACACCTGGCGATGGCCTGCCGGCAGTCGCCAGATCAAGTTGAACAGCAGTTGCAACAAGCGTTACACCGGGGCGTTCTCCATCTTCGCACCACCGCCGGCGCTATTGCGAAGCCCTATTTGCTGCGCGCAGCCGATCAGCATGGTTCGCGCCTACAACAGATGAGCGAACGCTACATCGCCCAATCTAAAGCGGAGACCACAAACAGGGTGGATGGGCGGAGCCACGCCACTTTGCTGTCGCCGCCCATCCGTCAATACCAATTTACCCACGAGCAGGTGCGCCATGCGGCCCAACTCCTGTTGCCATCAATCACGGCAACAACCCTCTATGGGCAAATCGGCTGGCAGTTATGGCATGGCCTGGCGCCGACCGCGCGCCAGGAAAATATCTTTATGCTCGTCAAGGCGCTCAATCAGACCAGCACCCTCACCACCGATTGGGATCAACGCACCACGGTTGCCCAGGCGAATTTGCTTGCCGCCCGCACGGCGCTGGCCGGCGCAGCGAATGCCAATGCACATGCCCTGGCCTTGACCGGCATTCAATGGATCCGCTATCATCCTTATCAGTCGGCCATCGGTCCCCTCCGGCGCGATCTCTATCTCACCGGTGCGCAGGCCGCCATCCAGCTTGGACGATTCACCCAGGCCAACCAACTCCTGACCGCCATCGAGACGGAGGCCACCACCCCCCTGGATCGAATGACCATCATCCAGCAGCGCTTGCGCCTCCTTTACTTTCAAGGCGAACATCAAGCGGCGGTCGAGAGCGCCCTGGACGCGCTCCGTCAATTGGGGGTGCGCCTGCCGCGCCGACCCGGTAAAGGTCATATTCTTTGGGCTTTGCTGCGCACCCAGGTGGCGCTGCCGGGGAAACCGTGGGAGCGGCTGGCGAAGCTGCCGCCCATGACCGATCCACAGAGCCGCAAAGCGCTGGAGATCATGGTGACAGCCACGCTCTCCGCCATCACGGTTGATCCAACGCTCTTCATGTTGCTGGGACTGGAAATCATCAGACAGACGCTCAAGCATGGCGTCCATCCGCTTTCGGCCATGGGCTATGCGCTCTATGGGGTGCTGCTTTGTGGCGTCGCCGGGCAAATCGACCGCGGTTACGCCTTTGGGCAATTAGCGCTCCGTCTGGCGCCGCAAATTGAGATCAAGGAGTATTATGTCTTTGTCAAATACTTTGTCCATGCCCATGTCAATCATTGGAAGGAGCCGATTCAAGCCACGCTCCAGCCGGTGCGTGATCTCGCCACCACGGGTGAATTTGAATACCTGGTGCTGGCGGCGGGTCTCTACCCATATCTAAGCTGGTTCATCAATGATATGACGATCGGCGCCAGCGAACAGGCGATTGCCGAAAACCAGGGATTGCTTGAAAACTTTGTCGATACACCGGTCTACTATCGCTATCAGTTAGGCTGGCAATATTATCAAAACCTCCTGGGCCGGGTGGCAGAACCGGCGCGCCTGATTGGCGCCGTCTATGACGAGCGCCAGATGCTGCCGCTTCACCTGGCAAGCAACGACCAGACCACGCTCTTCTACGCAGCCTGCCATAAAGTCACACTCGCTTATCTCTTTGCCGACTATGCCGGCGCCATCCAGGCGGCTCAGACTGCGCAGCGTCACCGCAGTGGCGGCCTTGGTACGCCGTTGTTGCCGGTGCTGATCTTCTATGATTCACTGGCGCAACTCGCCATCGATCCCGGTCCCGCCGGCGCCGCCGCAC
>CAZLMM010000156.1:0-8339 GCA_964560495.1 uncultured Caldilineaceae bacterium | reverse complement strand
ACCACTCTTGTCATGCTGAACGCAGTGAAGCATCTACGCCAGTGAAGCATCTACGCCAGTGAAGCATCTACGCAGTGAAGCATCTGCGTGTCGGCGAGAGTTTCTAGGGAGCGCCAGCGAAGCATCTCGCGCTGCCACCCAGATGCTTCACTGCGTTCAGCATGACAATACCACCGGCTCATTTAGGCCCACGTGTACTAGCCAATCGTCGCGTTGCGCTGCAGAACCAGGCAAGACAGGTTGTTGGAGCAACTGCAGATTGATGATGAAGATCACTATGACTTGTAAGAAGGAGAGGATGTGATGCAAGCGCCGCCTGAAAAACTTGGTTCATTCTATCTTGGAGCACAATTCGACCTGAAGACGGCCACGCGCAGCGAGACGCCAATCATCTACGATGCGCGCGACCTGACCACACATGCTGTCTGTGTGGGCATGACTGGCAGCGGCAAGACTGGTCTGTGCATCGGCTTGTTGGAAGAAGCAGCGATGGATCGCGTCCCCAGCATCATCATCGACCCCAAGGGCGATATGACGAATCTGCTGCTTCAATTTCCCGACTTGCGCCCGGAGGATTTCCGTCCGTGGATCAACGAAGATGACGCGGCGCGCAAGGGAAAGACGCCCGATGAGTTTGCCCAGAGCACCGCCGAAATCTGGAGCGCTGGCCTGGCAGATTGGGGCGTCGCCGGAACGCGCATCCGCACTTTGTTGGATACGGTCGATTACACGGTTTTTACGCCTGGGTCGGATGCTGGCGTATCGGTGAATATCATGGGCAGTTTGGCCGCGCCCAAGGTCGACTGGAACGTGGAGACCGAATCGATCCGCGAACGCATCGGCGGCACGGTCGCCGCCCTCATGGGCTTGGCCGATGTCCAGTCGGATCCGGTGCGCAGCCGCGAAGCGGTGCTGCTTTCCAACATCTTCGAACATTTTTGGCGCCAGGGTCAAGACCTGGACCTGGCCAAACTGATCCTCGCCATCCAGACGCCCCCTGTACGGCAGATTGGCGTCTTTGATGTAGAGACTTTCTACCCGGCCAAGGATCGTTTCGATCTGGCCATGGCTTTCAACAACATGATGGCGGCGCCGACTTTTCAGGCGTGGCTTACGGGTGAACCATTGGATGTCGGTAGTTTTCTATACACCGCAGACGGCAGGCCGCGTCACAGCATTTTCTACATTGCGCACCTGAGCGACAGCGAGCGCATGTTTTTCGTCACACTCCTTCTCGAGAATGTGCTCACGTGGGTGCGCTCTCAATCAGGTACGACCAGCCTGCGGGCTCTCCTCTATTTTGACGAGATTTTTGGCTACTTCCCGCCTACCGCCGAGCCGCCCTCGAAGCGCCCGCTGCTCACCTTGATGAAGCAAGCGCGCGCTTTTGGCGTGGGGATTGTGCTGGTGACGCAAAACCCGGTAGATCTGGATTATAAGGGGCTGACGAATGCGGGCACATGGCTGATCGGCAAGTTGCAGGCCGAACGCGATAAGGCACGCGTCCTGGAAGGACTCGAGGGCGCTATCGCTGAGGCAGGCGGCAGTCAAGGGATTGACTACAGCGCAACCATCAACCAGCTGGGCAACCGTGTCTTCCTCATGCACAATGTCCATGCTGCAGGTCCGGTCATCTTTCACACCCGTTGGGCGCAAAGCTATCTGCGTGGCCCGCTGACGCGGCCCCAGGTGCGCACCTTGATGGCTTCGCGCAGGGCAATCGGTGCAGCGCCCTCATTGGTAGCAGCCAGCGCCGTTGCGGTGGTCGCCGCGGAGGAAAGCGTTGCTGCTCAACCCGTCAAGACGCCTGCGCTTGATGAAAAGATGAGCCAACCAGACGCCGCCCCTGTTGAGCCTCCTGTGGGTTTCTCTTCCTTGCGACCTTCACTCGACGTCAAAGTGCAGCAGGTGTTCATTCCCATCCAACTCACCGAACGAGACGCAGTGCGCCAATTGAGCGCTGAGAGCGGCGGGGCAATCACGCCCACCAAGATTGCTCTCACCTATGAACCTGTTGCGTTGGGAGCGGCCACCGTGCGCATCATCGACCGAGGGCGTAGCATCAACGAAACGATGCAGAAGCTCTTGGTGGCGCCGATCCCAGATGGACCGGGAAGTCTGGACTGGGACCATGGAGAGCCGCTGAACATATCGCTAGGTAGCCTGCTGGATGCGCCCGAAGATACGCCCCCTGACCAGGGACCATTTTTCACCCTGGCGCCGGAGCGGGCCAACACGGTGGCCGAACTGAAGCGCATTGCCAATGACTTTGCCGACTGGCTCTACTATCACGTGCGTCTGCAATTGCGTTGGCATAAGGAATTGGGCGTTGTTCAGAAGCCGAACGAAGACGAGCGCTCGTTTCGTATGCGACTGGATCAGGCCGGGCGGGAGCGACGCGACGCTGAGGTGGACAAGCTCGAGGCGCAGTATGAGAAGCAGCTCCAGCGCATCGAAGACCGGCTCATCAAGGAGCAGCAGGAACTTGCCAACGACAAGGCCGAAGCAACATCGCGCCAGGCGGAGCAATGGATCGGCATTGGCGAAAGCGTGTTGGGCTGGTTTTTGGGTCGGCGCAGCACGCGGGCCATCAGCAGTGCAGCAAGCAAATATCGTATGGCTGGCAAAGCGTCCATGAGCGTCAAAGAGAGTGAAGAGGAGATTGCGCGCCTGACCGCTGAGAAAGCAAAGATCGAAGAGGAAATGAAAGAGCGAACCGACGAGATTGCGGTGAGATGGGCGTCGCTGCTGGATGATATTGCGAGCGAAGAGATCGCCCCACGGCGTAGCGACATTACCGTGGAACTGCTGGCCCTGGCCTGGCTGCCATCATGGGTGATTGAATTCGAGCAGGGAGGACGGTCGCGTACTGCGACAATGGCAGCCTATGCGTTGCCAGCCACAGAGTGAATCCTCGCAACAGTCCAGATCAGCTTCACCTTATACGCCATTTTATCCGTCTTTGTTGGCTCAACCGGATCTTGCGTGGTTGCGCGCCGGGGACGGGCGGGAAGTGATCTGGCTGGGCACATGCATGCCTGCCCGTCTCCGGCGCGTGAGACGCGACCACCTGAATTCCGGTCGAACCTCTTTGTTGTGTAAGTTTGGCGCTATTGCTCGCCAGGTTGAGAATTCATGCGTCGCGAGTCACCCGGCGCTCGAGACGCATGACGCGTGACGCTCTGGGTAGCCAAAAGAGAGAGCGGTAATCAGTTCAGCAGTTCCAAACCCGCAGCTTTGAGCAGGGCAGCATACCTTGCGGCGCGTTGCTCAGCCTGTTCGGCGCGCGCAAGCTCCAGCTGCAATTGTGTTTCAGCGCGACTGGCGCGCTGACGCTCCTCATCTGCGCGCTGGCGCTCCTCGTCGGCGCGCTGGCGCTCCTCGTCGGCGCGCTGACGTTCAGCGCGCAGATGAGGGGCGATATAGCCGCTGTAAACGGGGTCATTCATCATCGTTAGCACGCTTGGCTTGGCGTATAAATCTTTGAGGCGGAACTGGAAGCCGGGTAATACCTGGGAGCCGATCACGCCATTGCGACGTGGTAAGGGTTCGTAGATGCCCCGACGATTCAAACGATAGAATTGGGTCTCGATGGCGCGCTCATCCAGGACGAAGTACTCCTGAACCCCTGCCGCTGCATACTCATCGCGCTTGGTAATTGCATCACGATCGACTTCGCTTTGACTGCTATCTGAGACGGATTCAATGCACAGGTCAAAAATGCCACGGTAGCTACGGTCGTAGTCGCCGAGCGGAGCTGGATTCGAGTTCAACACGACCGCCAGGTCCGGCTTGCGGATGGTCGTCTTATGGGGCAATGCCAGGCGAAAACCGACTTCCATGCTGATGATTCTGCCAATGGGGTAGGCGTGAAGATAATCGCGCAGCAGATCGAGGAACCACAGGAACATCATGAACTTGGCATAATCGGCCACAGGGACTTCCTCCAATCGACCGTCGTTCCATTCATAGTTGACATCGGGTGCGGAGTAGTACTTTTCCCAATAGACCTCCTCAGGCACAAACTCGTCCAGCGCCTGGCCTCCGTTCGTCGCATACTCCATTGGAGCCAACGGTTCTGCGTCGAGAATTGTCAATGGTCGCTCTGCCATATCTGCCTCCCGTCAGAGCCAAAAGAACTGTGCAGACTGAACATTATACATGATCTTTGCATTTGGGGGCGTCACCCCAAAGTGAAAGGCGCTTCCCGGGGTGAATATCAGCTCAGAGCACATCCTTGCACGAACCCAATCTGTCCCTGGCGTTCTCTCGGGCGCTGACTGATGTCGTCGAAACATCCATAAACAAACGGGCTAAGACGCAACCGTCTCAGCCCGTTGACTTGAAACAACGCAAAGAATGGCTATGCGGCGCGTCGGCGATGTGTAATGAAGACAACCCCACCCAGCGCAGCCATGACGAGCAGGGCGATGACAAACGGCAAAGGCGACTGGGCGTCGGCGCCGGTTTGTGGCAGCGCTTCTGGGGCCGCTTCAGGCGCCGCTTCTGGGGCCGCTTCAGGCGTAGCTTCTGGGGCTGCTTCTGTTTCACCGCCAACTGTTTCTTCCATCATGGCCGCAGGATTCAACACCTGGTCGATGACGTGGATGACGCCGTTGCTGGCTTCGATGTCCGCCGGGTCGATCTTGGCGCCGTTGACTGTGATTCCGCCATCTGTCACAGCGAACTTGAGCATCCCGCCTTGGAGCGTGGGAACTTCCATGCCGTCGGTGATGTCGGAGGACATGAGCTTGCCTTCTACCACATGATAGAGGAGCGTCTGGCTCAGAGCGTCTTCTTCAGCATAAAGCGCAATGCGATCCGAGAGCGAGAGGGCTTCGAAGGCGGCATTGGTTGGCGCAAAAACAGTGAAGGGTCCTTCGCCGCGCAGGGCTTCTTCCAGTCCTTTGGCCTGAACTGCGCTGACTAGCGTGGTGAAGTTGCCAGCCGCCACGGCTGTGTCAACGATGTCCGCCGCGCCCATGTCGCCTGCGGGGGCCGTCTCGGTCATTGCCCCAGTCTCCGCCATCTCTGTCTCAGTCATGGCTGCTGTCACAGTCATGGCTGCTGTCTCAGTCATGGCTGCGCTTGCATCCATTTCTGCAGGCGGCGGCGCCATGGCAGCCATCATTTCGCCCACGGTCATGTCGGTCATGCCGGTGGCCCCGGCGTACTTGACCACCTGTCCCGAACCGGGCGCGCCAATGCCATTGATGGTCACATAAGCGTTGCCATCCGCGTCGAAATCCACCGAAGAGGGGAAGCTGAGGCCAGGAATCACGACCTCCGAGGCGTCGCCTTCCTTGACGCGGATCACTGTTCCGCTGTTGGGCACCGGGCCTTGCTCTGAGAACACGCCAATTCCAACGGCGTACAGCTCATTGTCGGGGCCGGTGCGCAGGTCGGTGAGCATGGTGAGACCGGTTGCGTAATCGCTGACCGTGCCATCCTCGGCGACGCTCACCACCTTGGCGCTGCCTGGAATGAATGGAGCGCCCGACAGCAGGCTCACGTAGACCACGCCATCCTTTACGGCGACGGCAGTAGGCACCGCATCGGTCAGCATTTCATTGTCGTATTCAGGGCGAGGAAAGACGCCCGGCAGCGGTTCGAACACGGCCACAACTTCGGCCTCGCCTGTCGTCGGATCGATGCGTTGCAGGCAATTACAGCCGGCGTCAGCCACCCACAACATACCGTCTGCTCCGCCCAACATGCCATAGGGATGGGCGTGAAGAATATGACCATCAGGATTGTTGTCACGCTCGAAAGGCCAACTTTGGAAGACCTCAGTCACCGCACCATCGTCGCCAATCTTGGCGATTGTGGCAACGCCCGGCGGCGGATCCATGTCCGCTTCAGCCATCCAGTCGCTCACCGAAGCGTAGAGTTCGCCGTCGAGGAGAGCCAGGCGACCGCCGCCGCTGGCCCCAGCGGGAGTGCCGATGGAAGTGACAACAGCCACATCGCTCAGGCTGCCGTCAGCCATGCTGATTTTGACGATGCGCGACGTCAGACCGACAGTGGCAGTCACGGGCTGACCCGTTTCCGGGTTGATCATCTCGATCACTTCATCGCCGCCCAAACCAGAATCGATAACCCACACGTCGCCGTTTGGATCGACGAGAACGCCCATGGGACCATTCAGACCTTCGGCGATGACTTCACCGGATGAATCCGTTTCCTGGGCTAGCGCTATCTGCAAGGGCAGGGCGCTGAAAACCATTAGAACTAGAGCAAAGATTCGGAAGAATTGCAGACGCATTAGTCTCCTCCTGGCTTGGAAATAAGTGTTGAAAATGAAATCTGAACCAATGATTGGCTCATCTTGTGGGATAAGGGGGGGCTTTCGGCAAACACTCTGCTTTGGAAAATGATTATTGCGCTGGCGACGTGAACTTTAGCAAAGCGTTACAATCTATTGTAGGTGATAACATGAGACCGGTCAAACTGCTGAGATAGTTTATCGACTGTCTCACTGTTGCTGAAGCAGGAACGAGACAAGGGCGTTGACCTCTTCGGGAGAAAGATGATCGAATGGGGGCATGGACATGCGGCTGTTGGTTCCGCCGGGGGCGATGTAAACGCCCGGCTCAACGATGCTCTCTTGCAGATAATCGGCTGGCGTTGTTGCGCTGCCCGAATAGGATGGATCTGAGATTCGTGCGCTGGCGAGACTGCCGATGTGATCATGGGATGGGCCAAAGACGCCGGCCGTTCCTGCCGCGGGGAGCGTGTGACAGACTCCGCAGTAGTATTTGAGATAGGTTGCCCGGCCAAACGCAACCTGCTGCTCATCGACGGGCGCAGGCGTCGGAAATGGGGTCGGCGTGGCCGGTAGGGTTGCAGCCTGGAGATCCGGCGGGCTGGAAAGCGTCGCGTTGGCCGCTTCACGACTCACAGGGCGACAGGCCATTACGGTCAGCACAGCAAAAAGTAGGGAACAGAAAACCAGCTTGCGCATGAAAGTGACCCTGCAATGAGGCGCTGGGCCTCAACGAATAAGATTTCCGTTGCGTATAGCAGATGACGCATCGAGTTGGCAATAGGATACGCTATCGTCCATACGGTCGCAAGGTCAATCGGTGGTCATTTCATGTTCGGTCTCTGCCCACTCGCCGCGATTGCCCCGACTGTTTGCTCCACAGCGGCAAGCCGGCGCAGGGTGATCGGGCCGCCAGGCTCCAGGGGCGACCATTGGGCCAATCCTACAGAGCGCAGCCATTGACGGGTAAAGTAGCTGGCGAGAAAATACCAGGGTCGGCGATTGACAACCGCCTGAGTTGTGCGCTCCATCAGAGCTGTGCGAAGGTGTCCGGCGGTTCGCCCAGGAAAATAGGTGCGCGCCAGGCCAATCATCCACAGCATGTGCGCGTCGCTGCTGGCGACAGCCGCCAGGCGGTTGATATGGACGATGTGGGCTGCTTTGCGGTTCAGTGCAAGATAGGGCAGGCTGGCATTGTATTCTTCCCCGCCCACCAGTATATTGTTCAACGAGGGAACGCGCAGAACAGCCTGGATGCTTTCGGCTGTCAGGCAGCCTGCCCAGTTGTACCCCGGATGCGGCGCAACGGCCAGGCCGCCCAATTCGGCGATGGCTTCGATAGTTCTGATGAGCGACATGCCTGGCGACACCCGCTGCGTCACCCACAACCCTAGCAGATGACCCTCGCTGGTGCTGATCTCGATACCTGGCACAACCTGAATCCCGTAGGCCGGCGCCAATGTCAGCGCCTCCAATGCGCCGTCGATCTCGTCGTGGTCGGTGATGGCGATGATGTCCAGGTCGGTGTGGCGCTTGATAAATTCCAGCGTCGCCGCGACCGTCGCGGTGCCGTCGTAGCTTGCCGTTGTGTGAATGTGCAGGTCTGCCTTGCCCACAGCGTTCTCCTTTAGAGCGGCGGATAAAATGATCTTTGCGTTCTCCGTGGCAGAGATGATTTCAGAATAACACAATCGTGCAAACAGGAAGTCATCGTCCGGTTAAAGTTTGTTATTACGAACCACTCCCACGATAGACAAAACGTCTGGCTTCAAATAGTCCACCGTATGATCCGCGCTCTTGGCAGACCGCCTGAGCAGAACCAAAAGAGCGAGAGTCCATCGGCCCCCCGCTCTTCCCCAACCGATTCAACGGTTAGTGGTTAGTGGTCGGCGATAACCGTTAACCATCAACCGTTAACCATTCCCCATTCTCCATTTACAATTCCCCATTTCCTACTTCACCACCACCGGCAGATAAAGCCGATTCGTCGCATCCCCCTCCATCGGCGCATCCAGCGGCTCCTCGGCCGGCGTCAGCAACAGCGCATCCACCCAGGCGGCCCAATCAATGGCGT
>CAZLMM010000155.1:0-8630 GCA_964560495.1 uncultured Caldilineaceae bacterium | reverse complement strand
GGGCATTGGAAACTCAGCATGACAACCATTGGGTTACTTGCGCCCACGTGTACTATCTCTATGAAGCAGGTCTGTTCGAGGGTGTGCCTGAACCCAGATTCTGGGGGAGAGCGTCGCTGCGTAAATGACGACCTATGTTTTCTCGACAATTGATCCGCAAAGGCGATCAATCAGCTTGACTGAAGACTGTTTTCGATTTCATATTTTGCTCGAACATCCCGACATGACAGATGTCGATGAGATCGAACAAACAGTCAACAGACCGGAGTTCATTGCTCGCGATGCTGTGGATCCCGCCCGATTGGAACTTATCGGCGAAGGCCACCTCGTTGGATGATTAAGGTTGTAGTGGAATCGGGAGAGATCATAACAGCTTATCGGGTGCGACGTGTGAAGCATGGAGAAACGATTCTATGGCAGCAATAGCAATTCCTGACGCAGTGCGTGTATATTTCCCACTCGTGATCGATCCATCGCAGCTCTGGGTGAACTACAGTCCACGCAATGACTCGCTGACCATCTACTTTGCCAGCCAGCCAACGCCAAGCGTTTGGGAGGATGTAGATCGCTACGCCTATATCGGTTTTGCCCTTGACGATGAGACGAAGGTCACGGGACTGATGATCGAGCACTTCAGCAAGTGGTTGCTCTCGGGCAAACCGAACGAAGAGACGCTACAGCTTGCCTAGATGAAGAATGAACACTTATGACGAATACACAACGACCCGCCCGCGTACGCTTTGCGCCCAGCCCCACGGGTTTCCTTCATCTGGGCGGCGCCCGCACCGCTATTTTCGATTGGCTCTACGCCCGTCGCACCGGCGGCCAGTTCATCCTGCGCATCGAAGACACGGATCAGAAGCGCTTCAACCCGGCCAGCCTGGAAAACTTGGCGAAGGGTCTGCGCTGGTTGGGGCTGGATTGGGACGAAGGCCCCGATGTGGGAGGCCCCCACGCGCCCTATGTGCAGAGCGAGCGCCGGGAACTCTATCAACGTTACGCCGAAGAGCTCGTCGCCAGCGGCCACGCCTATCGCAGCTACACCACCGGCGAGGAGCTGGATGCGCTGCGCGCCCAGGGCAAGGAGTATGACCGCCGTGACCGATGGCTCACTCCCGAACAGATCGCCGCGTTCAAGGCCGAGGGGCGCCCCTCCGTCGTGCGCTTCGCCGGCCCGCTGGACGGGACGACCACGGTTCACGACCTGATCCGCGGCGAGATCACCGTGGACAACCGCAAGATCATGGTCGATCCCGTGCTGCTCAAGAGCGACGGCCTGCCCACCTATCACTTGGCGGCGGTGGTGGACGACCACCTCATGGAGATCACCCATGTGCTGCGCGGGGAGGAGTGGCTGCCCTCTGCGCCCATCCACAAACTGCTCTTCGACGCTTTTGGTTGGGACGCGCCCCAATTCATCCATCTGCCCGTCATCTTGGACCCGGGCGGCAAGGGCAAGATGAGTAAGCGCAAGCCGGTGGTGGATGGCCGGGAGATGCCGGTCTTTGTCCACGATTTCATGGATGAGGGCTATCTGCCCGACGCCCTCTTCAATTTCCTGGCCAACATGGGTTGGAATTTCGATGCGCAGCAGGAGGTCTTCAGCCGTGAAGAGGCCATCGCCCGCTTCGATGTGGCCGACATCAACCCGGCGGCGGCCGCGTTGCCCTACGCAAAGCTGGAATGGATGAACGGCGTCTACATCCGCGCCCTGCCGCTGGATGAACTGCGACAGCGCATCATCCCCTTCTTGAGCCGCCAGTTGGGTTTGGACGAAGCCAGCCTGCACAGCGACGAGCGGCTGACCATGCTCATCCCCCTCATTCGTGAGCGCATCAAAACGCTTTCCGATGCCGCCGGACAGATCGACTGGGCTTTCGTCAATGCAGACGCCATCGCCTATCCCGACCCCACGTTGCTTATCGGCAAGAAGCTGACGGTTCAGGAGACTGGAGGGGTTTTGCGCGCCGGGCTGGAGATTCTGGCCGGGGTGGAGCCGTTCAGCCACGGCCAGTTGGAGGAGGAGTTCCGCGCCCGCGCCGAGGAGATGGGGATCAAAGTGGGCAGCTTCTTCCAGCCATTCCGCGTCGCCATCACCGGGCGCACCGTGTCGCCGCCGCTCTTCGAGAGCATGGTTGTGCTGGGGCGGACAGAGACGATCGCCCGCGTGACCAATGCACTGCACGCGCTGCAATGAACAATGAAATGGTCAATGGAAACGGTGAATTGTGAATGGTTAAGTGCGCCGGGCCAGCCGTCGTTTTTCATGGATGCTTGTGCTCTTTGAGCTGAGAATGCGCCGCCCGTGGGGCGCGGATGAAACGTCATGCGTCGCTCTTTCTTGTTCGTCGTCGTGGGCGCGCTGGCCCATGTTTTGCTCGTCCCATCCCTTCCCCTGGAAGTGCGCGCTCTGGCCGCCCTGATCATCTGCGTTTTCGTCCCCGGCGCGTTGTTGGTGGAAGCGCTCCTCATTCCCTCCCCCGCCTCGCCCGAACCCATCGAGCAGATCGTCTACGCTGTGGGGGCAGGCTTTGGCCTGGCTGTGACCGGCATGTTGTTCTTGAGCTTTCTGCCTGGGCCCCTGGTCGCCTGGCAGATTCTGACCTTTTTCGACGCGGCGAGTCTGCTATGCCTGTTCATCGTGTGGCGGCGCACCCGCGACCTCCCAATCAACCCAGAGACAGTTTCACCCCAGGGAGCGCAGAGAGATAGAGAGAACCCTTTTGCGGCTTTCTACGCGTATCCAGCGCCGGTTTCTCGCGGATGGCTGGGCGTCGGCCTGGTCATCTTGGTGTTGATCGGCGGGGCGCTGCGCTTTGGCAGCCTGGGCTACGCCGAATTTCTCACCGATGAGGCGCGCGTCGTCTTGCGCGCTGCCGCTGTGCTCCAGGGGTATGAGGATGTGCTCTTCATCCATCGCAAAGGCCCGGCGGAAATCCTGCTGCCTGCCCTTGTCTTTTCCTTGATCGGACAGTTGAATGAAGCGGTTGCCCGTCTGCCCTTCGCTGTCGCCAGCCTGACCGCGCTCTTGGCGGCTTTCCTGCTCGGCTGGCGTATACTCGGCGCGACGGCGGGCTTGATCGGCGCGTTTCTGTTGGTTTTCGATGGATATCTTGTTGGCTTTGCCCACTTCGTCTAGTTTCAGAGCCTGGTCATCCTGGCTGGGGTGCTCACCGCGCTCATTCTTTATCGCCTGGCGCGCGTCTCTGCGGCGGCGCCCATGTATCTCGCGTGGGCAGCATTCTTCTGGGCGACAGGAATGTTGAGCCACTATGACGGGCTGCTCGTTGCGCCGGCGGTCGCATTGTTGATTCCTTTTGTACGACGCGCGGGTTGGCGTTCAGCCCTGCGCAGCGCCCTGCCCGCCTTTGCCCTGGCGATTGGTCTCCTTGCTGCGTTCTATCTGCCATTCCTCCTTCACCCGCAATTCCAGGCCACTTCCATCTATCTGGTCGAACGGCGCATCTCTGGTCCTGGCTTTCCCTACAACAACCTGGCGGATGTCCTGCGCCGCAGCGCGGTCTACAACTCCACCTATTTCGTGGCAAGCATGGCATTGCTTCTCTTTGGCGCGCTTGGACTCAGCTATTGGAAGACCCTGGCTGGGCGGCCAGGTAGGTTGATCGCCGTCGCTGCGCCCCTGCTGTTGGCGGCGGTCGTTATCGTCAGCCTCATCCGCCCCGACTGGCTGCGTATCGCTGGCGTTGATGTCGCCGTTGGCTTCTTTCTACTCTGCCTGTTGCCCCTTTTGGTTTCTGGCGGGCATGGAAACAGGCGAACGTTCTCTGTGGGTGTGGTTGGGCGCGCCCTTGCTCATGGCCCTGTTCTTTGTGGCTTTTCCACGCACCCATGTCTACACTTTTGCCATTCCCGCTGCGCTCCTGGCTGGCATGGCGGCGGCTGCGCTCCTGCGCGGGTTGGAGCGTAGCCTGAGCGCTCCAACCTACCGCTGGCTGGGCGTAAGCATGGCAGTCGCCGCTGCCGTGGTTTTTGGGTGGTACCTCTATCGCTACTTCCTCGATGCACGCGCCGAAGTCCTGCGCACCTGGCCGACCCATCATCCCACACCCTACTGGCAGCCCCAGGACGTGAGCGCAGTCGACGCGGTCTACGGTTTTCCCCTGGCCAACGGCTGGAAAGTCGTCGGCGCGCTCTATGCCCAGGGCGCGCTTGCGGGCGGCTATGAAAGCAATCAGCGCGACGACCTCATCACCTATTGGTACACCCGCGGGGCAGACCGATGCCGCGCGACAGCCGAAAACTACTTCGTCATCGACACCGTTGAACCCTGGGCGCAAAGTCCCCAGGCGACCATCGACCAGATTACGCCTGATGGCTTCCGGCTATGGGGACAGGTGCAGAATGGCGGCGCGCCTGCCCTGTCCATCTATCAACGCGGCGGCGACCAGAGCGAGCCAGGCATCATCCCTCTGGAAGAGTACGCAGCAGCCTTCGACAAATTCGCGACGTCCGACCTGCCCCTGGACGACCCGGTCATCCAGCCCGCCATCGCCAACCCACTCCACGTGAACTTCGGCGACAGCATCTGGCTGGAAGGCTTTGAGTTATCTCAGACTGATTCGCTGCGTCCGGGCGATGCGCTCCATCTGCGTCTCTTCTGGCGCACGCAGGAACTCCTCGACAAATCGTACAAGGTCTTCAACCAAGCCTACTATGGCGAGGGCGTCATGGTGGCGCAACGCGATGGCTATCCAGTGTGCGACCGGCGACCGACCCCCCAGTGGTATCCGGGCGAGCTTATCGTGGACGACTACGCCATCCCCATCGCTGGGGATGCGCCGCCGGGCGTCTATCCACTCTATACGGGTCTCTACGCCGATGACACCTTCGAGCGGCTGCCTGTGCTTGACGAGGCGGGCAATCCAGTGGACAATCAGGTGTATCTTGCCGACATTAAAATAGAACAGGAAGGTACGACCCCATGACCAAAGACGCCCTCATCTTCGACGCCATTCGCACGCCACGGGGCAAGGGCCGCGAGAGTGGCAGCCTGCACCCGGTCAAGCCGTTGCGCCTGTTGACCAAGCTCCTGAGCGCAATGCAAAAGCGTCACGATCTCAACACCAGCCAGGTGGATGATCTGGTGATCGGCTGCGTCACTCCCATCGGCGAACAGGGCGCCAACATCGCTCGCACTGCTGCATTGGTCGCTGGCTGGGATCAAGACCTGCCGGGGGTGCAGATCAACCGTTTTTGCGCTTCAGGGCTGGAGGCTATCAACCTGGCCGCCATGAAGGTGCGCTCTGGCTGGGAAGAGCTGGTTGTAGCCGGCGGCGTGGAGTCCATGTCGCGCGTGCCCATCGGCGCGGATGGCGGCGCGCTCATGGAGGACCCGGAGGTGGTGGCCGGCGTGGGCTTCACTCCCCAGGGCGTCAGCGCCGATCTCATCGCCACGCTGGAAGGGTTCAGTCGCGAGGATGTGGATCGCTATGCGCTCCAATCGCAACAACGCGCTGGGCGCGCCCACGCCGAGGGGCGCTTCAAGTGCATCGTCCCGGTGGTTGACGCCGACGGTGCGCTTCTTCTGGATTACGATGAGCACATGCGCCCGCAGACGACGCTTGAGGGACTGGCTTCGCTCAAACCGGCCTTCGCCCAGATGGGGGAGGCGTTCTTCGACGCGGTGGCATTGAAGAAATACCCGCAGATTCCGTGCATCAACCATGTTCATACGGCCGGCAACTCATCGGGCATTGTGGATGGCGCGGCCCTTGCGCTCATTGGCTCACGAGAGAAGGGCGCTGCGTTGGGGCTGCAACCGCGCGCCCGCATCATTGCAACGGCTCTAGTGGGCGACGAGCCGACAATCATGCTGACCGGGCCGGCGCCGGCCAGCAAGCGGGCGTTGGCCAAAGCCGGCATGACGCTGGCCGACATCGACCTCATCGAATGCAATGAGGCGTTCGCCGCGGTCGTGCTCAAGTTCATGCGCGAGATGGGGTTGGAGGACGCCGAAAAGGTGAATGTTAACGGCGGCGCCATCGCGTTGGGGCATCCATTAGGCGCAACTGGCGTCATGCTCTTGGCCACGGCCCTGGACGAGCTGGAGCGCCGCGATGAAACGACCGCGCTGATCACTTTGTGCGCCGGCGGCGGCATGGGCATTGCCACCATCATCGAGCGCGTTTGATGAGGAGACAAACAATGGCCCAAGAGACCATCTTCAGCAAGATCATCCGTCGGGAAGTGAAGTCAGACATCGTCTATCAGGACGAGCTGGTGACTGCGTTCCGCGACATTCATCCCCAGGCGCCAGTGCACATCCTGGTTGTGCCCAACAAACTCATCCCCACAGTCAACGATGTGACGCCGGAGGATGAATCCATACTGGGGCGCATGTTCACCGTGGCGGCGAAAGTGGCGCAGCAGGAAGGCATCGCCGAAAGCGGCTATCGACTACTGGTCAACTGCGGCCCGGCGGCAGGCCAGGAGGTCTACCATCTCCACATCCATATCTTGGGTGGGAAGCGGCTGGGCCCCATGCTGGCGCGGCGAGACGCGGCCTGACATCATCAGTGAAAACGGGCTACTGCTGAACTTCGTGACGCCATCCGGCGACGGCGCGTTTGCGCGTGCTGAAACTCACCCCCAAAAGGTGCAAGGGCTTTCCCTGGCGTTGGTAGCGCTGGTAGTATTCCATCTCTTTGATCTGTTGTAGCGCGCCCTCGGCGCTGCCATTGAGTTTGAACTCGAAGAGATAGATCGCCTCTGCCACCTCGACAACCGCGTCGATCCGCCCGCGATTGGTGACGACCTCGGCCTGCGCGCGCAAACCGATGAGCGTGAAAATCAGGTAGAAAATTGTCTGATAGTATTTCTCTCTGTTGACGTGCAGCGAATAAGGGATGTTGGCAAAGAAGACATTCAGCACCTCGAAGAACTCATCAATGTTGCCTGTACGCAAAGTATCCACCAATTGCCAAAGATATGCCTCATTCAGCCCCGGCGACACTTTGCTGAAGGAACCCAGAATATAGGTGAGGAAGGCGTCTTCCACTTCCTGATTTGGATAACCCAGTTCATAAAGACGCTGTTGAGGATCGTAGCCCTTGATGGTCAAATAGCCGGTCTGATAGAGGATTGGCAGAATCGTCAGGTTCTCGATTTCATAGGCGCTGAAGGCCAGTTCTCCCACTTTGCGTTCTCGGATCTCTTCGGGTCTGTATTGCTGGTTCTGAATCAGATCTATGAGAAAAGACGGTGTGCCGCTCTCGAACCAATAGTTGCGAAAGTCCTGCACATCGAAAAAGCTGATGAGCGAAAATGGGTTATAGAGGGTGACATCTGCTTTGGTGAAACGAAAGCCATTGTACCAGGCGCGAATCTGACTCAGTGCATCATCAACAGTAATGGCAGAATGAGCGGCAAACCGTTGTACATAGGGCAAGAGGGGCGATTCCAACTCCGCCTGGGTAATGCCCAATAGCTCGGCATAACGGTCGTCCATGCTCAAGTCTTGCAGGTTGTTGAGATCCGAGAAAACGCCGACCCGGCTGAATTTGCTGACGCCAGTCAATAAAACAAAGCGTAGATAGGCATCCATGCTCTTGAGAATGCCATAGAAGTCTTTGAGGATGTTTCGTATGCTCTGCGCTTCTATCAGGTTCGATAGGTTGTCGATCAGCGGCTTGTCGTATTCATCGATCAGAACGACCACCTGTCGCCGGGCAGCCAGAGCGCGTATCAGGTCTTGCCACTGAGCGTGATACGGTCCATCTTGAAGCGTCAGGTCATGAGTTGCTGCAATCCGTCTCAAGATGCGCTGAATGCCGCCGATCAACTCCTGAGCGGTGGCAACCGGCTCGACGCCGAAGTCAATGTGAATGACCGGATGCGCCGTCCACTGATAATCGCTCCCATCAATCCACAATCCCTGAAACAACTCCCGATTGCCCAGAAAGATCTCTTCCAGTGCTGAGATAAGCAGACTCTTGCCAAAGCGCCGTGGACGAGAGAGAAAATAGACCCCTTTAGGATAACGGATCAGATCGTGGATCAAGCGCGTCTTGTCGACGTACAGAAAGTTTCCCTGACGAATGTCTCGGAAGGTGTGGAAGCCCACAGGCAACGGTTGGAGCTCGCTCATGGAAGGATTATATCACAGATGCCTTTCACCCGCATGGGCAGCCCGGCCACCATGAAAATGACGCAGTCCGCGGCCGCGGCCAGACGCTGGTTGGCGCGACCGAGCGCATCGCGATAGATGCGCCCCAAGGGGTAAGCCGGCACGATGCCCAGCCCCACCTCGTTGGAGACGATGATCCACTCTGCTGTACCGGCGGCATAGGCGGCCAACAGGCTCTCCACTTCGGCCAACAGCGCCACTGTTGCCTCGGCCTCGCCGGCGCCCTCTGGCAGCGCAATTATCGTGTTGTTAGCCAGCAAAGTGAGGCAGTCGACGAGCACGGCGTCGGCGTCGTCGCCCACCAGGGCAATCGCCGCGCCTACGTTGCGGGCCGCTTCCAGAGTGCGCCAGTGGGAGGGTCGTTGCGCCTTGTGATTGGCGATGCGCTGCGCCATCTCCTCGTCCCACGCCTCTGCGGTCGCCACATAGAGTACGCGCGCGTGGCGCGCCGCCAATTTTTCGGCATAGCTACTTTTGCCGCTGC
>CAZLMM010000154.1:0-8661 GCA_964560495.1 uncultured Caldilineaceae bacterium | reverse complement strand
CACGCGGGACATTGGAAACTCAGCATGACAACTACTAGTACACGTGGGCCTAAATGAGCCGGTGGTATTGTCATGCTGAACGCAGTGAAGCATCTGGGTGGCAGCGCGAGATGCTTCGCTGGCGCTTAGCATGACAACTATTGGGTTACTTGCGCCCACGTGTACTAGCCTGTTTCCGCCGATCTGAACTAGTTGCCGTAGAGCGAGACCAACATCTCGTTCATCTCAGCCTGGGCTGCCTCGCCGCCGGCAGCCTGCCAATCACTGACGAATTGTTCGTAGCGAGCACGGGCTTCATCTTCGCTGGCAGCCTTGATGACTTCCAAGAAGGCAATGTTCATCAGATCGTTATTGGTTGCCAGGAAATCGCTCCAGGCGGGCGTGGTGACCAGTGAGCCATACGATGGAGTTTGATACATGCCCTGGTTGGCCCACATCTCTTTGTACCAATCTTTCCACTCCTGCTCATGACCGTAGAGCAGCGCCCAGTCTTGAAGCTCCTGCGGCACCCAACTGACGATGCAGCCAGCCAGTGGATGGCTGCCAGTGTCGGTTGCGCTGGTCGGGAAATTATCTTCGGTGCGTTGCGGCAGGATGACGTACTCGCCATCCTTGACTTCATAGTCGCGGCCTTCGATGCCGACCGCGGTCAGGCGATAGCCTTCATCGCTGATCAGGTAATTGAGGACGCGAGCAGCAGCAACGGGGTTGTTGTTGGACATGTTGCCGATTTGCGCAGTGCCCCAGAACATCGGCTCCTGAGTGTAGCCGCGAGTCGCGCCATCCACCGTCAAGGCCGGGAGCATCCAGTTCTGCATGGCAGGGTCGACAGCTTCGAGGGCGTTTTGCACACGACCGGTGTGACCGCCGCCGTTGAAGATGGCCGAGCAGTATTGACCTGTCATGTAGGCTTCGAGGGCGTCCACGCCTTCATATGATTCGGGAGCAATCAGGCCGCCGTCCTGCATCTGGCGGAAGAGTAATAGTGCATCGAGGATGCCCGGCTGCACAGCGAAGTAGCCATAACCATCTCCCACCTTTGTGAAATCACGCATGGGCAAGCCATAGGCGCCGGCGAAGGCGCTAAGGTTGGGGCCGACGCCGTTCTGCAAGTTGGAGATGATACCCTTGCCGTCGCCGCTGGCGACGCATTGGTTGACAAACTCGAAATACTGCTCGAAGGTGTCAGGCGGCGCCATACCATATTTATCCAGCAGGTCTTTGCGTACGTGGAGCAGCCCCATGTTCGGGTAGAGGCCATTGCCCCAACCCACTGGCTGGAAGTAGATCTTGTCATCCACCTTCATTTCAACGAGCGAGGGGTTGACGTCATATTCGGCCAACAGATTAGGCGCCGCGGCCCCCACTTCGCCCTCGAACGCGGCCAGCACGCCATCTTGAATGAACTGGCGCAGCACGGGTTGCGCTTCGGGGCCTTGCACACCGATCAAATCGGGCAGCTCACCGCTGGCAACGAATTGGTTGATCTGGTCCATACCCCATTGACCAGGGACAATGGTGATCTCCGTGTTGGTGGCTTTTTCGATATGCGCCAGGATGGGGTCGGCGTCCCAGTCGGGGCCGGATTCGGCGCTGAGGCAGGGCGACCAGATGGAGACCTTATCGGGCGCGGCCGCGCTATCTTCGCCCGCCTCTTGAGCCGCCGGCGCGGCAACCGGCCCACAGGCCGTCAACAGCAGCGCGGCGACGACGAAAACGAGCACAACAGTCCATTGATTTTTCATCTTGCATCCTCCTGTGTGGGTGTAGGTTGACTATGGGACAAAGATATGTACAACGTTGCAGATATCGCCGGCGCCGTTCCCTCCTTTCGTTGATAGGTCGAGGGTGGCCTCAACCTTTGATCGAACCGATCATTGTGCCCTTGATCACAAAGCGTTGCAGAAAGGGATAAGCAATCAAGACCGGTAGAATGAGCAGTGATGCCACCGCAGCGATGAAAGACTGCGGCACTGTTCGCGCGCCCAGCCCCAAAGACTGATAGATGTTGCGGGTGGTGGTCAGTTTTTGCAGCAACACGGTGGCTGGCTGCCATTCAGCCGGCACCACCAGACTCGGCCAAAAATAGTCATTCCAGTGAGCGGTGCCGATCAACAAAGCCAGGGTGGCGATGATCGGCTTGGAAGTGGGCCAGATGATGCGCCAGAAGACCTGGAAGTGGTTGGCGCCATCCACTACCGCCGCTTCGATCACTTCTTGGGGGTAGTCGTGGTAATAGGCGCGCGCCAGAAAGATGCTGAAGGACCCCACCAGGCCGGGGATGACCATGGCCCAAAAGGTGTTGAGCAGACCAACGCCGCGCAACACCAGATAGTAGGCGATGATGCCGCCGCTGAACCACATGGGAATGACAAAGAAGACAATCAACGCGCCAGTCAGTTTCATCCCCTTGCGCGAGAGGGCGTAACCGGCCATCACCGTCAAGATGACACCCAACGAGGTAGCCAACACGGTTTTCAGAATGGAGTTGGCAAAGGCGCGCGCCAGGTTTGGCGCAGCAAAAATCTCTTGATAGGCCTTGAGCGTGAAGCCGCTGGGCCAGAGATGCACGCGTTGACTCACGTAGTTTTCATACGGCATCACGGCCAGAAAAAGCGTGTAGAACAAAGGGTAGAAGGTGATCAGAAAGACGACCGCCAAGAGCAGATAAATCACAACGTCGGCGATTTCGAAACGTCTGATGCGTGATTTGGTTTTGCGGGGAACAGCAGTTTGCATAAGAAAACTCCCAAGGGCTAGAACAACGCGTCGTCTGAACCCAACCGTTTGACAAGCTGGTTGGTCAGAAGTAACAAACTCACAGCGATGATGCTCTGGAACAGCCCAACCGCAGTCGCCAGACTGTATTGCGAACGCCCAATGCCCAGCCGGTAGGTAAGCGTTTCGAGAATATCGGCGGTGGGATAGACCGAGACGTTGTATTGCACGTAAATCTGCTCGAAACTGCCGACGATCAGGTACCCCGACAGCCAGATGATGAGCACGATGAACGTAGGGCGGATGCCTGGCAGCGTGATGTAGCGCATCTGGTGCCAACGGTTGGCGCCATCCACCTGCGCCGATTCGTAGAGCGTGGGGTCAATCGAGGCTATTGTCGCCAGATAAAGCATGGCAAAGTAGCCGCAGAACTTCCAGGTGTCCTGCAAAATCATGAACAATCGAAAGCGCTCCGGGTGATCGTAGAGACGAAAACCGGGCAGCCCCAAAAGGTCTAGCAGCTCGTTGAGCGCGCCATCGCTGGTGAACAAGTTGCGGAACATGGCGCCGATGATGACCCACGAGATGAAATAGGGCAGCACCGTGGCGGTCTGTACGGCGCTCTTGAACCACTTCAGGCGCACTTCGTTCAGCAGCAAGGCCAGCAACACCGCAGCCGGCACCCCCACCAGCATTTGTCCGCCTTTGATCAACACGGTGTTCTTGAGCGCCGTGAGAAAAAACGGACTGTCGAAGGCCGCTTGAAACCACTTCAAACCCACGAATGAGCTATTGAAAAAACCACGCGCCGGCGAGTAGTCCGTAAATGCGATGACGATGCCGAACATGGGCCCATACGAAAAGACCAGCATCAACAATACAGCCGGCAGAAGCATGACATAGAAGGGCCAGTGCTTCCGCAAATCGTCGCGCCAGGAGCTCGCTTTGGCAGATGACGTGACGCGTTGTCCCTGAGGTCGTGCGTGAGCCGTTGCGTCCAGGTTGAGCATAAGGAAAATCTTTCCGAAGCGGAGTCAAGCGCAAGGAGTTCACTCCTCTGACTTTCCCAATTATGTTCAAAACGCAGCCGGACTGAATTGCTTTTCTTTTGTTGTTCGATGACTTTTTTTTGTGATGTTGCGTAATTTAGGCAACGTTGCGC
Organism: uncultured Caldilineaceae bacterium; assembly: GCA_964560495.1. GTDB lineage: Bacteria > Chloroflexota > Anaerolineae > Caldilineales > Caldilineaceae > UBA5069. The sequence goes on along the minus strand of CAZLMM010000154.1, from coordinate 4,781 downwards.
GCCTGACGGGCGTATTCACCGGGGGTGAGGCCCACGAGCCGCTTGAAGAGGCGTTGGAAATAGCTTGGCGTGTAGTTGAGCGCCACACAGACATCCATGACCGTCATATCGGTGTGGCGAAGGTATTCTTTGGCGCGCTCGATGCGCAAGCGCGCCAACATCTCCACCGGCAAACAACCCATCTGGCGTTTGAAGACAGTGGAAAAATAGCTGGCGTTCAGCCCAATGGCAGCGGCGACATCGGCGACGCTGAGATCGTCTTCCAGGCGCTCTTGCATGACGCGCACAGCCTGGCGCATCAGCGTGTGCGACGAACCCGGCTGTGCGGTGAGCAACTGACCTTCCAGAAGCTGGTTGCGATGAGCAAGATCGGCGATGGCGTTGGCAATGACCCCCAGAATCTCGGCGATTCCTTCCATTTGCTCTTGCGTCATCTGCGGGGTCTGCGTCATGGCGCGCTGATATACATCCCAGGCGATCTGATGGCGGCTGGCGAAATCGCGGTGCCAATCGAGGTCGAAACGGTCGCGCAGTAGCGCCTCGCTGCTGCTCATGTTCGCCAGAACGCGCTGCTCCACCGAGACAGGAGCTACGGCCCTGGCCAATTGCCCGTCGCACACCAGTTGCAGATAGGGTTCGGGCTGGATGCTGGTTTTGAAGCGCTGGGTCTCGCTTGGTTGAGCGAACCAGTTTTCCCAACCAAGTGCGTCGCCGATCACGAGCGAGAGGTGGGGGTTGCCGGTGTAACCGGCCACTTCCCGCTGCCAACTGCGCTCCAGGCGTTCCGCGTCAAGGTAGTAATCCACCAGAGGAAATGCGGCGTGCAGGCCGGTGGCTTTCATCAGACCATCCGAAATGTCCCAAATTCGGGCCGGAGCGATCAGGCGGAAGATTTCGGGCATGGGGCGGTGGATGAAAGAATGCTCATCCCAACGCGAACGGTCACGGTGGTGTACTGCCAGCCGCGCCAACGAAGTGAACTGCGCCAGCCCGCCAGGTCTGCCGATCAAGCGCACGGCGCAGGCATGGGTGTCATCGAAAAAAAGCTGGTGTGTTTCAAAAGGCCGCCGCGCGGCGCGCGAGTCGGAGAAATCGTAGGCCGGCAAGATTTCCAGGCCGTGCACTGGCTGCCAGGTTTCTTCGAGTGCGCGCTGCACCTCCACGCCGAGCGAAGTCCACCAGCCGCCATCGCGATAAGGATAGCCCATGGTCATTTCGATGCAATTGAGCGAATGCGCCTGGGGCCAGGAGATGGCGTACCAATCAAGTTCGTTGTGTTCATGGCGGCCATGAAAGGTGTCGTATGTTTGTGATTGCTCATAGTCACTCAGTGGCTTTCCATCCAGGTGAAGGGCGCTTTCGTTGAGCAATCGGCTGGGGCTGCGCGCCCCACCGCCAGTGGGATTCATCACCGATGCGCTGATACGTGCGTCGGGCAGGCTGGCCAGGTTGACTTCGTTATGCGGATAGAGAGAAATGCTCATCAACATTCATCGCCGATTCGTCGGAGGGGCGGACAGTTTTTCTCAAGAACAGCCATATGACCTGCTTTCACCTCAAACAATGAAAAGAGATCTCTGCGTTCCTCTGCGGAAAAGTTCGTAGCCGGCGGTTTCTATACCGTCGGTCGTCATGTCCAAGGATGTTTGCAACAAAGCAGACGGGAATCAAGGCGAAACATTGCCCAGACGAGGGCGTGATTCCCGCCATAGACGCGATATGGAAATCGCACCTACGATGAAATTCACCCTATTTCCCCTTTCACCGCCATCGCTTGATGTCTATAGGTGTGGAAACCGCACTGCCGTCTGAACCGTATGGTTACTGAGTTTATCCCAGACCTTGAAATCGCAGAAAATCATCCTGGAACAAGATGGAACATTCCATTCGTCGTACATCAACCATCGCTTACATCCGATGGCGCCGCTGGACAAAAGCTGTGGCAAAATGATGAGCGGGTATTCGTAGCGGTTTGAACCGCTGGCGATGAAGGTTCACTGATTGGGATGGCGTCCCAGTGCACGACTACAGGTCTGCGCATCTGGACGCGTCGGTGCGGCGCTTCCTCAGCCGGCGCGGCCAATCGACAAATATCGAGGCGCTACACCCATCGAGTTTGGGGATGCCATCTACAATATGACAGCCAGCCAGCATCGCGCGGGCTCGCCAGGAGCAATGAGTTCTATCTCAGATGTGCAAGCAGGAAAAAGCTGTCTGGATGCCAAAATGAACAGAAAGGGGACATAACTTGGCTCAGTCACTCGAATTACTTGCGCCCGTCTGGTCCCACTTGACGCAGATTCAGCCGACGCGCGGCGAAGGCGTCTATCTTTACGACGCTCAGGGGGACCGCTATACCGATTTCACCTCGGGCATCGGCGTCGTCAACACCGGCCACTGCCACCCCAGGGTCGTTGCTGCAATTCAGGAGCAGGCGGCAAAGATCATCTTCGGACAGATGAACATCGTCGTGCTGCCCGAAGTACTGCGCCTGGCCGAAAAGCTCAACGCCGTGACGCCGCCAACGATCAATCAGTTCTTCTTCTCCAACAGCGGCGCGGAGGCGGTGGAGGCGGCGGTCAAGCTGGCGCGCTCAGCCACGGGGCGACGCAACCTCATCGTTTTCCAGGGCAGCTTTCATGGCCGCACCCACCAGGCCATGGCCATGACTACCTCCAAAACCATCTACCGCCATCAATATCAGCCTCTTCCAGCGGGCGTCTTCGTCGCGCCCTTTCCCTACAGCTACTACTATGGCTGGGATGATGAACAGACCACCGAATTCTGCCTCAAGCAGCTCGACCTGCTCCTTCACAGCCAGAGCGCGCCCGACGAAACCGCAGCCATCGTCATCGAGCCGGTGTTGGGCGAAGGCGGCTATGTGCCGGCGCCGGTCGCGTTCCTCCAGCGTCTGCGTGAATTGTGCAGCGAGCACGGCATCCTGTTGGTCGTCGATGAAATTCAGACCGGCTTTGGCCGCACGGGCAAGCTCTTTTGCTATGAGCACGCGGGGATCGAGCCGGATGTGCTCATCATGGCGAAAGGCATGGGCAGCGGCATGCCCATCTCGGGCATCGGCGCGTCCGCTGAACTGATGAGTCGTTGGAAGACAGGCTCCCACGGCGGCACCTATGGCGGCGGCAACGCAGTGACGGCTGCGGCGGCCTGCGCCAGCATCGACGTGATCTTGGAGGAGGGGCTGGTGGAAAACGCTGCACGCATGGGTGAGCACCTGCTGGGGCGGCTGCGAGAGCTCCAGGCCGAGCACCCGGTCATTGGCGATGTGCGCGGGCGCGGTCTCATGGTCGCCACGGAATTCACCGACGCCGCAGGTCAGCCGGACGCGGCAATGGCCGGCGCGGTGGCAAAGGAATGCTTGGAGCGCAATCTGCTCCTGCTCACCTGCGGCAGCTACCAGAACGTCATCCGTTGGATTCCGCCGCTGGTAGTCACCGCGAGTCAACTGGACGAGGCGTTGAGCATCTTCAACGATGCGCTCGATGCTGCGGTCAAATGACCCGAATCCGCCCTCATTGCCAGATCGAAGGAGCATAGAATGATTCACCTCATCGATCACACTGCATCCCCCCGGCAGGTTTAGGAGATGCTCGAGGTTTATCCGTACATGATCAAGGTTGTGGTGGACATTCGTCGGCGAATCCTGGCCGGCGGCGGTGAGATGCACGCTGATTGTCAGTCGTTCCTGCTCGACCATGGCAGTGAGCAAGATGACCTCTGGGGCGCAAACTGGTACCCGGATGAGCAAAGAATCGAATTTGAGTCGTTGATCAACATCCGGCCCAAGTTGGGCAATCGCAGCCTTGTGATCCAGAGTGAGACCATTCGTGCAGCAGTCGCCACAGTGACACAGGAGCTTCTGGGCGGTGCGCAATGAAAAATCGCGAACGTATTCAGGCCCGTTATCTCCAGGACCCTCTGCCTGTGCGCCTCATGGGGTTGGCAGCCACCCTCGCCCGCGTCGCGTCGGCGGCGCGGCGGCTGACAGGCGCCGAGGCCGTAGCGGCTCTGCTTGAGGAGAGCCAGTATATGATCGAGTGGACTGCGGCAGAGACGCCGGTCGAGGTGGCGGAGGAACTGGTCGATCTGCAAGCGCTGCTGGCGTTTTGGCGGCGCGCCTGGGGCGAAATGCAACAGAGTCCTACGCAGAGCAGGCTGCTGGCTGCGCACGCCAAACAGTGGTCCGACCAGGTCATGCGCTGCGCGGGGCGGGTGTAGTTCGCGCTGGAAAATCGTTCCCACCCCTCGATTTGGTTAAGACGCCGTAGCGCGTCTTCCAACGAATGGCATCCAGCGCGGCCAGGGTCATGGAATGGAGCTAGGCTTCATCAAGTCGCCCCAGCCGTTCGCCCAGTGTTGGCGGCAGCCCAATGACAGTTTGAATGAGCGACTCGATGCGTCCTCTTACCCGGCCATTGTCAACACGCAAATTGTAATTTTATCCACGCTTCGTTTGAATGAGCGACTCGATGCGTCCTCTTACCCGGCCCTTTGCTTCCCCCCAACACGACGCCCTGTTCGATGCCTTGTTGAATCAACTGTTGAGCTGCGGTCTCCATAATTTCGCCTCCTCGTTCTTCGAACACCTGCTCCACCAACTCACTCACCAGCGGGCGCGTCACGTTTCTGCTGGTCGAGAAGAGGTACCGCACTGCCGCCTCCACATATTCGAGTACAGGTGGTCCTAAATAGGGCCAGGGTATTGTCCTGCTGAGCGCCAGCGAAGCATCTGGGTGGCAGAGCGAGATGCTTCGCTGGCGCTC
>CAZLMM010000153.1:0-8772 GCA_964560495.1 uncultured Caldilineaceae bacterium | reverse complement strand
TTCACTGGCGTAGATGCTTCACTAGCGTTCAGCATGACAAGAGCGGTGTTTCTTGTCCACGTTATGCCACGCGGGGCATTGGAAACTCTGCATGGCGCCAAAACTGTAAACATAATGCCAGTTGTTATCCACACAGACCTGCCGAATCCACTTCATCCGCGTTTCATCTTTGGAATTGTTGCCCAGTCATCGAAAGAATTGTCAAATCGTATCCGTGACAGTATACTACACTTTGTTTGTCTCGGATTGTCTTGACAGGAAATCATGCCGCTGTGCGGCGGATTGTTTGGGGGAGAGCCAGATGGAATTCATCGACTTCATGATGATCGGCACGATGATTATCGCCGTTGCGTTGATCGTCGTTGTGGTAGTGCAGGGCGCATCCAGCAGCAGTTTGGGCAGCATGTTTGGCGGCAGCGACATCTACCGCACTCGGCGCGGGGTTGAGAAGACCCTGTTCAACGTCACTTTTCTCCTGGCGGGTTTATTTTTTGTCTTTTCGTTGCTTACAGTCGCCTTTGAATGAGCGCCATTGACAATGATGCAAGACATCGGACCATGGCCTGAGCGCGCCGATAGAACCGCCCAGGCCATTGGATCTGCACCGCACCAGTCGCAGGTCGCCCCGACCTGACAGGTTCCACCTTCTCTCCATCTTCATGCGAGCGCAAACTGAGTCCGGCGAACGAGCAGAGATTCTTGTTTCGCCGGCGGAATCGTTGGGACAGCACATTCGTTGGCAGGCGCTGCTGGCATTGGCCGGCATACTGATTCTGGCGACGCTGCTGGGTTACTCCACCTACTCCGCCCCGACTGTATTGCTGCCTGCTCATGGCGGCGTCTTTCGCGAGGGCGTTGCTGGCAATCCCAAGTACATCAATCCACTGCGCTGCGACGTGACAGAAGTCGACGCTGACTTGTGCACCCTGCTTTTCCGTGGCTTGACTGCCGTGGATAAAGACGGTCGGGTGCGGCCCGACCTGTCCGAATCATGGACAATCTCCGAAGATGGCCTGGTGTATGAATTCCATCTCAAGGAGAATCAATTCTGGGACGATGGCAGGTTGGTGACCGCAGATGATGTAATGTTCACGGTCGGCATCCTGCAAAACCCCGAAGTCTACAGCCTGCCTTTCCTCTCCAGTCTATGGCAAACCGTGGAGGCGGAAAAGGTGGATGACATGACAGTTCGTTTCAAGCTGCGGGAAGCCTTTAGTCCATTTCTCGACTACACGACCATCGGTCTGCTTCCCCGGCATATCTTCGCCAACATGCCAGCCGCAAATGTAGCCAACTCTCTCAACCCGCAGCCCATCGGCAACGGACCAATGAAGATCGAGGAGATCAGCGCAAACCATATTCGCCTGGCGCCCAGTGCTCATTACAGCGGAACGATGCCCTATCTGGATGGGCTTGAACTGCGTTTCTATCCAGATCATCCCACCGTTTTCTCCGCCTATCAAGAGGGTGAAGTCGAAGGCGTCAGTCGCGTTCTTCCCTATCTTGTCGCTCAAGCAGCCGGACTGTCCGATTTGCAGCTCTTTTCCAGCGCCCAGCCCAGCTTTGTCAATATCACCCTCAACCTCGAGAACCCGAATACGCCATTCTTTAAGGAAAAGCAGGTGCGCCAGGCGCTCATGTATGGCTTGAATCGTGAAGACCTGGTGCAGGTTGCGGCGGCGGGCCAAGGCATCGTCTCCCACAGCCCAATTCTGCCGGAAAATTGGGCGTACAACCCCAATGTGCGTCGCTACGATTACGACCCGGTTTTGGCGCAACAGTTGCTGGATCAGGCAGGCTGGCGCGACACGAACGGCGACGGCGTGCGAGACAAGGATGGTCGGCCCCTTCAGTTCCTCTTACACACTTATGATGAACCGACGCGTGTGGCGCTTGTCAACAAGATCGCCCAAGATTGGGAAGAGATCGGCGTGAGGGCAATTCCGAGCCCGGTGACGTTCGCCGGATTGGTGAACGACATGCTGGCGCCTCGCAGCTTCGAGGCTGCGCTGATCAGCTGGGAAGCCGCGGGCGATCCTGACCCCTATCCTCTGTGGCACAGCACCCAGGGCCAAGGCGGCGGGCAGAATTACGGCGGCTGGAACAACGAAGAGGCCGATCGGGTGATGGAGCAAGCACGCTCTGCAGTCGATGAAAACACGCGCCGCGAACTCTACGCCAGATTTCAGGACATTTTCACCGAGGAGATGCCCGCGCTCCTGCTCTACTATCCGGTTTACACCTACGGCGTGAGCAACAAAGTCCATAATGTTCAGATCGGCGCGCTCAGACATCCGTCCGAGCGATTCCGCAGTTTTGCCGACTGGTACATGGTGACCCGGCGCGTGCCGGCCAGCCAGGCGCCCACAGACGCGCCGCCCACGCCGCCCGGCAGCACTCCCATTCCCATGGGGGTGGGAGAATAGACCAGACGCAGAAACGAATCTCACATTGTGTGATTTGACGCCATTTACAACCGATGGTATAAAGTAAATCACCACGGTATGGTGCGCCGCAGTGGCGGAATTGGCAGACGCGCTACGTTCAGGACGTAGTGAGCTTACGCTCATGGGGGTTCAAGTCCCTCCTGCGGCACCAGTCAGAAAGCCTCGTCACCAAGAAACCTATAACAGATCCATCAACATACGTCGTATGTCCACCAGCAATGCACCTCCCAATTCATCGCTGGCGCGGCAGCCTTCACGACGTCCTCTCTTCGTCGTTCTGATCTTCCTCTGCATGGTTTTCATTGTCACCTACGCGGCCCGGCTGGGCGAACGACGCCGCCTGGAAGAACAGATCACCGCGCAGGAACAGTCCATTCTGCAAGCCCAAGAAAAAAACGCCCGTCTGCAAACAGAATTGCAGCGAGCGAACAGTCCTGCATTTCTGGATGAAATTGTACGAACTGTATTTCAGATGGGCAAAGAAGGAGAGACCCTTTTTGTCGGTGTGAAGCCGCCGACGCCCGAAGCAGTTCCGACGCCGCCGGCGTCTGCCCAGCCGCCCACCGATCCTGTATGGCGGCAATGGCTTGAGCTTATCTTTCCCCAACAATAAGCAAATCTACCACCAGCCGCGCTTTTTGGGTTGACTGCGCTGCATCTGCGCCATCTGCGCTACCTGTTGTTGCAAAGCGGCGACTGTGCCCTCGATGGCGCGCATGCGGCTTTCCATGCGTTCTTTGCGCGTCTCTTCCCGGCGCTGGTATTCAGCAAACGCCCGCTCCAATTCCAGCATTCTATCGCGCAATTTGCGATTTTCATCCTTCAGATTAAAATTGTCTTGAACAACCACCGAGACCATCTCGCGCAGAGTTGATTGGCTGTTGATGACTGTCTGTTGACCATTGGCGATTGTGCTCAGAACATCGCCCAAGACCAGGGGAAGCTCAACGCTGCTTTTTTGCGCCAGGCTGCGCGCTTGCTGAGGAGGAAGAGAGACTGCTGTTGTTGGCGTCGTGTCGATGCGTCGGGGCATGAGCCGCTGCCCTACTTGCTCATCGCTAAACCCCTGCTCAAGTAGCTTCTGCACTGTGAGTAGCGCCGCCACGTCGGAGCTGGTATAGCGAGGAGGGTCGCCGTTGACGTCCGCCGCCAGATATTGGCCGAAGCGCCGATTCCATGCGCGCAGCGTCTCCGTCGTGACCTGAAGATGACTGGCGACCTCAATGAAGGAGTAAGTCGAGTCGGCTTTGAGTGTGGTGGACATGAGGCGGAGTAAGACCGGGTGCGGTCGAAAGAATGCAACCCCTGAGCGCTCAAACGACGATTCTCTCGCCTGGCTGGCTGGCGCATGATGTGACGTCGTCGTTCGAGCACTCGGCCTGGTTGATCAGCAATAGCACGTTATTCAATAACGCGCCATGTGGTATCGACTGCATCGTCTCCTTGCGAAGGTTGAGACGATGCATCGGATGAACGGCCACGCTGAACGGCCGGCTCCGCAAAATGCACAAAAAGTCGGAGCGCAATGAGCAGCACCGCGATATCGTCGAACGGTAGCCCTGGCAGCAGATCGAAGGGGAAGATCCAGTAGGCCAATGCCGCGACCGGCAGAAGCAGTTTGAGCGAAAGCGGGACATTCGGATGGAAGAACAACTGCATCGCTTTGGTTGCGTCGTTGAGCAGGTCGGCGGGACGCCATCCACGTCCGGTTGAACTATTTTGGGTCATTGATGTTCTCCTTGACTAAACTTATCAGTCAGTATAGCGAAAGTTTGCGTTGCTGACAACACCCATTTGGTGTATTCACTCGTTTTATTTCTATGCCCACAACCGCGCAGCTTCTAGCCGATTACCCAGATATCCTGTTGCAGGTTCTTGCCGAACTGCGCGGCGCTATGTTAGACGGGGCGAACAGCCGCCAACAGGCCATCGAATTACTTTCAGCTCAGATTACAGATCCCACCTCCGTTCAGTTTGCCTATCAAGAGGCCTTGGATCTTTCCGATCAGGCCAAAGAGGCTCTTGACCTCCTCATCGAGACGGGCGGCGAGTTGGCCGAAGCGGATTTCAGCCGCAAGTTTGGCAGCATCCGTCAGATGGGACCGGCCAAGTTGGAGCGCGAATCGCCGTGGCTCTATCCTGAAAGCACCGCCGAGCTCCTCTACTACTACGGCTTGATTGGCCGTGGCTTCAAAGGCGCAGGCCAAAACGCCCACACCATTGTCTATATTCCCAGCGACGTGGCGCCCTGGCTGCCGCGTCCCCATCATGGCGGTCCAGAGGCGGGACTGCCCGTACAGCCCGCTGCGCCGCCGCCAGCCTCGCGCACCATCCTGGCCGATGACAGCTTCCTGGAGGACGCCGGTACGCTCCTGGGCTTTTTCCATGCCGAACAAATGCGCCTTGCATCCACCGGTCCCCACCCTGAAGATGTGGATCGGCTGGTGCAACGCCTGCAACTCCCCTTCGACGATTCCATGCCGGAACAGAACGTCCGTCTGGCGCTGCTCCTCCATCTGGCCAATCGTCTCGGCTGGCTGCGACGCAGCGAAACCGGCCTGATCGTGCTCACAGGCAATCAGGTGCGCGCATTTCTGGAAAAGACACGCGCGGAACAACGCCAGGCGTTCTTCGACGCCTGGCGCAACTCGCCCGACTGGAATGACCTGTGTCGCACGCCCGGTCTGGAATGCAGCGAACGTTCCCTCTGGAAAAACGACCCGTTTCAGACTCGCTCCACCGTTCTCGACTTGCTGGGCCGGCTTCACCCCGGCGCCTGGTACAAAATTTCCACCGTCATCGCAGCCATCAAAGAAGCTGAGCCCCATTTTCAGCGTTCGGGCGGTCAGTACGACGCATGGTACATTCGTAGCAGCACTACGCAGGAACCGCTGACAGGTTTCGAGCAATGGGACGCAGTGGAGGGCGCGCTTTTGCGCTTCCTGATTAAGGGGCCGCTTTCGTGGTTGGGCGCAGTGGACCTGGCGGAGCCTTCCGCCGGCGACGACTGGCTGATGTCGTTGAGCCAATGGGGCGCACGCTGGCTCGGCCATGACACGCCTCAGCCTCACGAGACGATCCGTCGCGCCATTCAGGTGCGAGATGACTTTACTGTGACGTTGCCCATCGGCGCGCCGTTGGACGACCGCTTCCGCGTCGAGCGATTTGCTCAGTGGCAGGCCAGCTACCCCCAGTTCGTCTATCAGATCAACCAGCGCAGCCTCAAGCGCGCGGCCGACGCCGGCATTTCTTCCCAGCAGATCGCCGAGTTCCTGGCCGCCCGAAATCGGCAAACGCCCGAGCGCGTCCTGACCGCATTGGCGCGCGCCGGCAAGAACGAACGCAAGCCTGTGGAGTAGCTCGCGGTCGGAGCGGCTGCCCGTAACCGATTTCTGAAGCGCCTCAATCGAACAACCGTGAGATGGCGCATTGAAATCCGGGCAAAAGCGGCGAAGTCAGAGTATCTTCTGCAAGTAAAGTAGCGACAAGACGCAGCGACCCTTGCACACGACGATAGATCTCCACCTGACGCAATCGCCAGTCGGCAATCCAGTATTCGCGCACCCCCTGCATTTCATAGAGCCTGCGCTTGATCTCACGGTCGCGCTGTTCTTGGATGAAACCAGGCGAAATGACCTCGACCACCAGTTCGGGAGCGCCAGTCAAATGACCCGCCCCATCCAGCAAATGGGCGAGGCGCTCATTGCTGATCCAGGCCACATCCGGGATGACATCATTGGCTTCGCTGAACGGTATGCCGGGTGTGATGTTCGCTTGACCCAGGCCGTTGACTTCGCACCATTCATCCAACGCGCGGAAAAACTTGCTGGCGGCCCGCTGATGATGCCAATGGGGCGACCTGGACATAAATAATTCTCCGTCGATGATTTCATAGCGGGTTTCGTTTTCTGGCAGGAAATCCAGGTCGCTGCTTCGCCAGGCGCCGCGTGCGCCGATCGGGGGTTGTTCCACCGTTGGCGGCGCATATCTCAGGACGGGCGTCGTCATCGTGGCGCTCCTTTCTGTCGAGTGCTGAATTGGGGTGATCATACCACATCTGCGCAACTAAGCCGAGAAACGCCTACGGCATTTGGGGAATTGCTGCGCTGCAAAACCCTGATTGACAATTCCCCAGAAACGTTGTACGATTTCGCCGCCTCAAGTTGACAGGCGCGCTGCGGTTCCATCGGGTCGCCTGCCATGCGTTACTGTTTCTATGGTCATCAGTTTTTTCAAAAAGGAGAAAAGAGCTATGAACTCACTGAGGAAACTCAGACTGTTCCAGGCATTGGGCGTACTGATCGTTTTGTCGATGATTCTATCGGCATGCGCTGCGCCCGTTGCCCCCACCGGCGCCGAGTCAGCTGCGCCAGCAGCCGCCGAACCTGCCGCTGCTGAGCTACCAGCAGAGCCTGGTCGCGGCACGGACGGCACGGTCTCGCTGGTCTATTGGCAAGAAGTTTCCATCCTCAACCCCTATCTGTCATCGGGCACCAAGGACTTTCATGGCGCCTCGCTCATCGTCGAACCCCTATTGGAATTCGACCAGGACGCCAATCTGATCACGTCGTTGGCGACGGAAATCCCTACACTGGAAAATGGCGGCATCTCGGAAGACTTGACGTCGATCACCTACAAACTGTTACCTGACGTGGTTTGGGCAGATGGTACGCCGCTCACCGCCGATGACTTCGTCTTCACCTGGCAGTTCTGCACCGACCCGGCCACCGGCTGCACATCAGGCAACTTCAACGGCGTCACCAATGTCGAGGCTGTGGATCCCCAGACAGTGAAGATCACCTTCGACCAGCCTACACCCTACCCCTATGTGCCCTTCGTCGGCTACCTGTCGCCTGTGATTCAGAAGGCTCAGTTCGAGAACTGTGTTGGGGAAGCGGCGCAGGGTTGTTCGGAGCAGAACACGGCCCCCATTGGAACAGGGCCGTACAAGGTCAAAGAGTTCCGCGCCAACGACACGGTGGTCTACGAGATCAACGAGAACTATCGCCATGCCAACAAGCCTCACTTCGCCGAAGTGGTGATCAAAGGCTCCGAGGATGCCTCGGCTTCGGCTCGTGCTGTGCTGGAGACGGCGGAAGCCGACTATGCGTGGAACTTGCAAGTGGAGCCGGCCGTGTTGCTTGAGATGGAAGCCAAGGGCAACGGCGTCCTTATGAGCGCGTTTGGCGGCAACGTGGAGCGCATCCTGATTAACTTCACCAACCCCGACCCGAACCTGGGAGACCAGCGTTCGCAATGGACGCCCGAAGACCCGAACCCTCATCCCTTCCTGACCGACAAGGCGGTGCGTCAGGCGCTCTCCATGGCCATCGACCGCAACGTCATCGCCGAGACGCTCTACGGCCCCGCCGGTAAACCCACCTGTAACCTGTTGACAGCGCCACCGGCCGCCTACTCTACCAACAATGATGCGTGCCTCACCCAGGACATCGAAGGCGCCAAGGCGTTGCTCGAAGGGGCGGGTTATGTGGACAGCAACGGCGACGGCATTCGCGAGAAGGACGGCGTCGAATTGCGCATTCTCTACCAAACCTCCACCAACTCGGTGCGCCAGAAGACCCAGGCGTTGATCCAGCAGTGGTGGCAGGAGATCGGCGTCGCCACCGAACTCAAGAACGTGGAAGCAGCTGTCTTCTTTGGCGGCGACCCGGCCAGCCCGGATACGCTCAACAAATTCTACACCGACGTGCAGATGTTCACCAACGGCCCCGACAATCCTGACCCACAGCAATATCTGAGCAACTGGCTGTGCAAGAAGGGTGAAGATTGGAACATCAACGGCGCGATCAGCAACTATGGCGGCTCCAACACGGAACGCTGGTGTAATGAGGACTACGACGCGCTGTGGTCGCAGTTGCAGAACGCCACCGGCGATGCGCGCAATGAGTTGGCGATCCAGCTCAATGATATGGTCGTGCAAGATTATGTCGCGCTGCCGCTGGTCTTCCGCGCTTCAGTTTCGGCTCACGCCAATAGCTTGGTTGGCCCCGACATTGGCGGTTTCGAGACGGAGGAATGGAACATTGAGGACTGGATGCGCGCCCGTTAGTCAATAACGGCGGCAGCCAGTATCTGTCATTCTGAGCGCAGCGAAGAATCCGGCGTGACAGAGCAAGACCATTCGTCTGCTGCGTTGGATGCTTCGCTGACGCTCACCATGACAGGATAGACGCCGTTCTGTGTCATTCTGAGTTTCCAATGCCCCGCGTGGCATAACTTGGGCAAGAAACACCGCCTTTGTCATGCTGAACGTAGTGAAGCATCTGCGTGTCGGCGAGAGTTTCTAGGGAGTTTCCAATGCCCC
>CAZLMM010000152.1:0-9006 GCA_964560495.1 uncultured Caldilineaceae bacterium | reverse complement strand
CGGATGAGCAGGCTGCGCACTTCGGGCAGCAGCGCGCGAATGGAACAATTCAATTCTGCGCGCCCGGAAATGACATTGCTGGCCGACCCGCTGTGAAATGCACCCACGGTGATCACGGCGGCGTCGGTGGGGTTGACGTTGCGCGCCACGATGCTCTGCCACGCCACCACGATCTGGCTGGCGACGAGGGTGGCGTCGACTGTCTCGTGAGGCGCAGCGCCGTGTCCGCTCTGGCCGGTCACCACCAGATCGATCTTGTCGGCCGCGGCAAAGAGCGGCCCGGCCTGCACTACTACTTGGTTCAGTCGCTTGCGGCTCCACAGGTGCAGGCCAAAGGCGGCGGCAGGTCTGGGGTTTTCCAGCACGCCGTCGCCGATCATGGCCATGGCGCCGCCCAATCCTTCTTCGGCCGGCTGAAAGACCAGCTTGACGCGTCCCGCCAGACTGGCCCGATGCCTGGCCAACACGGTCGCCACGCCCATGCCGATGGCGGTGTGGCCGTCGTGCCCGCAGGCGTGCATGACGCCCGGCGTCTGCGAACGATAGGGAACGTTGCTCACCTCCTGAATGGGCAGCGCGTCCATGTCGAAGCGCAGCATGACCGCCGGCGCGTCGTCGGGCAGATCATCGCCCTCCACCAGCGCCACGACGCCGGTCTTACCCACGCCAGTGCTGACCTCCAAGCCCAAATTGTGAAGGTGCTGGGCCACAACGCCGGCCGTACGCACCTCTTGAAAGCCCAATTCTGGATGCATGTGAAAGTCACGTCGCCAGCTGACAAGTTGGGGGTAGAGATCGTGGGCTTCCTGCTTGAATGTGTCGATGAGTGGTGGCATGAAAGTGGCTCCCAGCCAACAGAAAGGGTTGTATGCTGAAAAGCTCAGCGCATTGAAAACAGCGTTGAAAGCGGCAGGCGGAAAATCCGCGGGTCATCGTTTCACGGACGGCAACGGCAGCTGGGGCAACCCGCGCCGCCAGGGGTTGAGGCGGTGCAGGTCGGCCACAAGGCCGGGCGATAGATTGACGATCGAGCGTTGTTCCGTCATTGATGTGCGCCCTGCCTAGAGCGCGTCGTAGATGCCGTGCACCTGTTCGGCGCGGAAGCGTGCAGTGTGGTGGGTGGGCGGCAACGCCTCGCTGTAAAAGAATTCGGGCAACGCGTCGTCTTCCACGCCAAAGCCCGCGGCGCGGTTGAAGTCGCGCTCATATTTCAGTGTCTCCCGACCGAGCGCCTCGAAGAACTCTTTGGTCAGAGTTGTTCCGTGGCCGGCGTTGATGGCCTGGGTCAGAAACTCCGTGTTCACATTGGTGACGCTCATGCCAAAGATGCACAGCCCCAACGAGTCATTGGCCGCCACCCGCACCTGGTGCAGGAGGCTGCGCTCCATCATTTCAGGCAGATCCATGTCGCGGGTCTTCAGGCGCGGTAGATTGCCTGCGGTGTGGTCTGCGCCCTGAGCCGTGGTCATCATGGTGATGCCCGTCACCTCGACGACGCGCGGGTCATAGGCGCTGATGGCCTGTTTCTTGATCACGGGCACCCGGCGCACGCCGTAATGCTCGCCCACACGCGCTGTCCCGTGCGCCCAAAGCCTGCCCTGCTCTGTGCCCAGGCGAATCTCGGCCAGCGCGCTGGTCATCCACTGCACATCGCCAAAAAAGGCCAGTCCAGCCTCCATAAGTACGCCCAGGGTCGCGCCGGTCTCGATGGTGTCCACGCCCAAGTCATTGCAGATGTAGTTGAGCGCGGCCAAATCGTCAGGATGGGTGAGGCCGCAGTTGGTGCCGAGCAGCCCTAGCGTCTCATATTCCACAGGCGAGACGACCTCCTTGCCATCAGCGTTGGCGTAGATGTTGCTACATTGGATGACGCAACCAGGCATACAGGCGTGGGTCTGTTCGCCGCCGCGGCTCGTGTTCAGCTCGCCGATGAAGTCGCCGCCCATGCGAAACTCCTCGCCGGCTTTGACGTCAGCCAGGCTGCCGGCGCTGAAATTGCGCACAGGCAGACCACCCATGAAGTTCTGGGTGTCGGCCATGCCCATGGTGCCGACTTTGTTGTAAAAGTCGACCACAATTGGATCGGCCATGAGCATCCTGGCGTACTCCTTGATGCTGCTGGTGACTTTGCGTGGCTCGTGGAATTGGGGAATTTTGTCTAGGTCAACGACGATGGCCTTTACTCGTTTGCTGCCCATCACCGCGCCCACGCCGCCGCGTGCGGCCAGGCGCGCCGGACGGCTCTCTTTATCGCTAAAGGCGATGCCGGCCAGCAGCCCCAGCCTCTCTCCCACCGGTCCGCACAAGGCCAGCGTGACCTTCTTTCCGTAGTGGGCGTGGAGCAGCTCCGCGGCCTCGTAATTGCCCTTGCCCAGATAGGGCGCCGCGTCATCGAAAACGATCTCACCGTTCTTCTTGAAATGGATCACGACCCAATCCGGCGATGCGCCGTGCAGAGTGAAGCCGGCGATGCCCAACTGCCCTAGACCATAGCTGAATGTGCCGCCGCCGTTGGCCTCTTTCACACCGCCGGTGAGTGGACTTTTGCAGCCCACGCTGGTGCGGTTGGCGTTGGAGAAGCTGGAGCCGGCGAAGGGGCCGGCAGAGAAGATGAGTGGGTTCATGGGGCCGAGGGGATCGACAGTCGCTGCGCCCATCTCGACCAGGGTCTTGGCGATCAGGTAGCGCCCTGCCTTGACGATCTCTTCACCGTGCAGCTCCTTGGTCCCAATGGCTTGGTCGTGGAGGTGAATGTCGAAATACTTTCGCATGATGTTCCTCTCTCGCTTATGTGGCCGCTCATCAGACTTCATCGCGCCGCAGCAGACAGAGATGCCTGTTGTGGTTGGATGAAATCTATCATCAGCCAGCTCTGTTTATCTGCTTTGTCAAAAAACAGGGTCGAGGGCGTTGTCCAAGACTGAATTGGCGTCGCGCACATCGTCATAGCGTCGCCGGGCGCGCACCAAGACATCGCCCAGCTCATCCAGGCGTTGGCGCAGGTCCGCTTCGCTATCGCTGTTCTCCCATGCCTCGCGCAGCAGTTCTTCGAATGACTTGGCGCCTTCGATGTTGCCCAAAATCAGGTCGAGCTCGCCAATGACCAGCTCGAACATACGAATCTTGCGCGCCAGCAGGTCAATGACATGAGCTTCGATGGTCTCGTTACACGATAAGTTGAAAATCGTCACCTCGCGGTGTTGCCCCAGGCGATGCAGCCGACCAATGCGCTGCTCAACGCGCATGGGATTCCACGGCAAGTCGTAGTTGATCAGTTGGTGACAGAATTGCAGGTTGCGTCCTTCGGCGCCGCTCTCGGTGCTCACCATAACGCGCAGGCCGTCGCTCGCGTCCTCGGCGGCGTCGCGGAAGGCCGCGACAGCAGCCTCCTTTTGCTGAATCGACATTCCCCCATGAAAGGTGATCACTCCGATTCCCCACGCACTCAAGTGACGTGCAATTGCCTCTTGGGTTTGGCGAAACTCGGTGAAAATGAGGAATTTGCCTGGGAACTGCTTCAGGATGTCGCGCACGGCGAGGAGCTTGCGCCCTACGTCGATGCTCTCGGCCTGCACCAGGAAGCGGCGCAACTCGGCGCGCACTGCACCGCTGTGAGCCGGATCGTGGATCATCTTGTGTAAAGTGCTCGCCAATGCCTGAGGACTGCTGCTCAATTCTCTTTGCAAGATGACCAGGGTCAGGCGCAGATATTTACTGCTTTCGGCATTGCGAAAGCGCCGGCGAATGTAGTCGGTCACATCGGCGTACAATTGCCACTCCGGTTCGCTCAACTCCAGATGATAGATGGCAGCCCGGCGACGGGGGAAGGTGATCTCCACTTTGCCGCGGCGGTTGCGAATCATCACGTCATTGAGCAGGCGTCGCAGCGCTCCCGAGTTCTTGGGCGCACGGGCGTCGGCCTGGCTGAGAAAATGGCGTTTGAAGGCGCGCAAGGTGCCAAGCTGCCCAGGCGCCAGGATGGTGATGAGGCTATACAACTCCACCAGGTCGTTCTGTACAGGGGTGGCCGTAAGCATGAGCACGTAGCGTTTGCGGATACGGTTGACAAACTGCCAGGCCATCGTGTTGCGATTTTTGAGTTTGTGGGCCTCATCCACGATGAGCAGATCATAGTCGCGCCCCAAAATGGCGTCGCTATAGTCCTTCAGCTTGGCGCGGTCCAGGCTCATGAGCCAACGCCCGTTTTCCGCACCATTCATCCGCTCCCAATCGGCGGCGCGCTCCATCACCGTGAATTCCTCGTGGAATTTGAGCAGGAGTTCCTCGCGCCACTGCTCGGTGAGCGATGCTGGCGTCAGCACGAGCACGGTGCGCACCAGCCCGCGCACAATCAGCTCTTTCATGATGATGCCTGCTTCGATGGTCTTGCCCAGCCCTACCTCGTCGGCCAACAAAGCCCGTCCCCGCATATCGCGCAAGGCCCGCAGCACGGCCTGAATCTGGTGCTCGTAATGCTCAACATCCAGCTCATCCAGGCAGATCAATTGGTCGAACCCGCGGCTCAGGCGCAGCGTTTCAGCTTGCAGACGCAGACGATAGATGTCAAGAGATTCGGGCAGGCGGATGCGTCCATGGGTGCGAAAGAAGTTTTCCAGGTTTTGCGGCGCTTCGATGAGGCGCGGCGGCAGGGTGACGCCCAATTCTGCTATGCGGCCGGCCAGGGCGTGGTCCAGGTTATAGCGATGTCCGCAGCGAAAACAGCGGGTGGAGGTTTCTTCATCGAGCCAGCCGCATTCGGGACAGCGTTTCCCCAGCGCCACTTCTGGAGCGGCGTTGGCTGCCGCCCGACTTGGGGTCGACTCGTCTGGAATCTCAAGCCATTCAAAACGTTCGCTGCTCATAGATTATCTATTTTCGCCGGAATGGGGTGACGATGCAAAGTAACGACCAGCCGATGGCAATTCTTGTAAGCGATCTTCGACGACAATCGCGTCGTTTGTTTTCAACGAATGGTGGTAGACTATCAAGAGTGGCGCTCTCTCGTTGCTTCCAGTATCGCACACCATTTCCCATGCCCCGGTGACAGAGGCGCAATCAGCAGGGAACGTGTCTTTGCACTTTGCGGCAAGAACCTTGCCCAGTCAGGCGACTACTGATCTTTAGCTTGGCAGCTCATATCGCTGACTATCACGGGTCACTCGTGATTCGTGACGTATGAACTGTTTACCTGGCGAGCAGTAGATGAAGCAGTAGATGAAAATGTCAGGAGACGCACATGGAGAATCTCAACAGCGCAGCGACGACCACCAACCTTGCGGTGTTGTTTATCTTTATCATGGTGTTGGCGTTGTCCGTGCTGAATCTCTTCTTCATCGTCTATGGGTTGCGCATTCGCAGTCAAGTTTTGCAGCTGCGCAACACTGTGCGCAATATGATTTCGGTCGCAGTGGTGGATCTGCGCAAGTTCGAGAACCTGCGCATGCACCTGGACGTTCAAGTCAGCAATGTGGTGCCAGTCAAGGCGGACATCCCGATCAAGCGCACCATCGATGTGGATGTTCATGGGGTCATTCCGGTGAAGGAGACGCTCACGTCCGACGCCTCGGTGTCGACGCCCATTTTTGGAGCACGCGTGCCGCTTGCCATCTCTCTGCCTGTGGAGATGATGATCCCGCTAAATTTGCGCGTGCCAGTCGTTCTGGACTACTCGATCCCGGTGGACATCGCTGTGCCCGTGGAACTGACCGTGCCAGTGGACATCGACTTGCGCCAGACTGAGATTGGAGGGTTCATCGACCAGGCTCTGGCGACCCTCGTCACGTTGGAGAGCCTCTTTGCCGGCGAGACGATGGCTCGCGGCAATGGCAGTACGGCTCTCGTGTAGTCATACTTCCCGATTGATGGCTCACGACGCCGGGCGAGCGCGCTGCGCCGCCCAGCCGCGCAGTTCGCTAATCTCTTCGTCCATCATGCGGCTGAGAGGAATTGTCTCCGCCAACACTTCCAGCAGATCATCCATGGTCAGGGGTTTGCCTTTGTCGAAGGCTTCGTAGAGCCCAGCAATGACCGCCTGTTCGATCTCTGCGCCGGAAAGACCATCGGACGCCATAGCCAGCGTGTGGAGATCGAACTGGTTTGGGTCGCGATTGCGCTTGGTCAGGTGGATGCGCCAAATTTCAGCGCGTTCCGCACCGTTGGGGAGATCCACGAAGAAAATCTCATCGAAGCGTCCCTTGCGCACCAATTCCGGCGGCAGACGATTCACAGCGTTGGCCGTGGCAATGACGAAGACCGGCGTCTGTTTTTCTTGCAGCCAGGTGATGAAGCTGCCAAAGACGCGCGCCGATGTGCCGGCGTCTCCCGCGCCATAGCCCACGCCAGCAAAGCCCTTCTCGATCTCGTCCACCCATAACACCACCGGCGCAATGCTTTCGGCCACCTTGATGGCGTTGCGCAGATTCTCCTCGCTGGAACCGACCAGGGACGCAAAGAGGCGCCCCACATCCAGGCGCAGGAGAGGCAGCCGCCAAAGGTTGGCAACCGCCTTGGCTACCAGCGACTTGCCGCAGCCCTGCACACCCACCAGCAGAATCCCCTTCGGTTCGGGCAGGCCAAAGGCGCGCGCTTCTTCATTGAAGGCGCGCACGCGCTTACGTAGCCACTCTTTCAGCACTTTCAGACCGCCCACGCTGCCCATCTCTTCACTGTGGTCGAAGAACTCAAGCAGCCCGCTCTTGCGGATGATTTGTTGTTTCTCGGCGGTCACCACACCGACCGCGCCGCCATCCAGCCGGCCGCGACCCAGAATAATGGCTTTGGAGATGGCGTTATCGGCCTCGTTTTCGGTCAGCCCCAGGCAGGCCAGCACGAGCCGTTCACGCTGCCGCCTGTCCAGCTCCACCTGCACGCGTCCCTGGCGCGCGGCGGACGTAGCAATCTGGTCGATCTGCGCCGCCAGTTGGGCTGCGGAGGGCAAGGCAAAGTCGATGACTGTGACCTCCTTCTGAAGTTCCGGCGGGATATTTAGGACCGGTCCGAGGAGGATGACAGTCTTGCTGCTGGCCGCCAATGCGAAAGCCACCTCTCGCAGACGACGCACCACGTTGAGGTCGCGCAGATAGGGGTGGAAATCGCAGATGACCCAAAGGCCAGCTTCAGGGTCGTCGAGAATGGCCGAAAGCAAACCAATTGGGTCGCGCTTGCCGGCGTCCACCTGGCCTGGCTTGGCCGGGTTGCCTAGTCCGGTCGTGCCGCTCCAGACCAGCATCCGCTTGCGCTGCTCCTTTGCCAACGCCTCGATTTCGGCCAGCGCGCGCTTTTCCTCTGGCGTCACCACCCAGAGCAACGGGTAGCGCGCCCGTACATAGACATCGAGCTCCTGTTTCACGCACCAACCCCCCATTCAATCCCAAATCCATACTCGACGCCCTATGCCAGATAGTTGGCATAGGGCGTCACCTTCCACCGTTCCAGCTCAACCCCGTTGAGGTAGACGTGGGTGTGAGTCCAATCCTGCACGACTTCCCAGAGCGGCCAGAAATTCCGCATCTCGCGCCTGTGAAAGCGCACCCGATGAATCACCCGGCGGTGCTCGTCCATCAGGCTGCCGTAACCTGCCAGCCGCTGGGCGCGGCGCACTGCGATTGGAGAGAGGCTTGACGTACCCTCTTGAAACTCCAAAATCACATTCCATTTGGTGTTGGAGTCAAGCCCATCTTCGTCGCTTTCTTCCACCGACCCCAGAGATGGCGACTCGCTGTTTGGCAGGGATGGCGCCGTCTCGACTTCCGTGATTTCGGCCAGAAAAGGCAATAGCGCCGGGCGCAGGTCTGGCTGTGGGAAGGCCAGGCGCAGGTCTCGGTGGGTGCAGCGCCACGGACGCGCCTGGCGCGCATCGTCTGTGGCCTGCGCCAACGCATGGACAAGCAGCTCGGCGCCGAGCCGCCCTTGCAGAGATGCCAACCGCAACGCGATGACTGGCGGCGGGGCAAATGGCCGGGGCAACCGCCAGGCAGCGGCGATTGCCAGCGCCTGATGCGCGCTCAAGGCTGCGCCTAGCATGGCCTGGCAGCCCAGGGCAATGCCCAGCAGGGCGGATGGTGCACGACTGGAGGCGATCCACGAAGCCAACGGCGCGCCATCCTGCGCCAGCCAGAACGCCAACAGCAGGGAGCGGGCGAGACGCTCGTCACCTTCCCAGGAGGCGGCCTCGTCCAGTTCCAGCAACACCCCTCGTGCAGCAAACGCCCACTCTGGATTTTCCAACAGCCGCACTTCCAGGTTTGCCAGGCAAAGATGGCGAAAGGCAGCTGGGGCCGGGACCACCGGCGCTTGCAGCCAAAGGAGAAACTCATGGCGTTGCGCCGGCGTGAGTCCTGCGTAGCCCAAACCAGCGGTGGGCGCATCAACGTGCTTCGCTCTTGCAGCAGATACGGTCAGTCCGTTGTCGATCTGCGCGTAGTCACTTGGATCAACCTGGATGACCGGCTCAGTAGTGATCGGGAGGAGGCCGCTCTGTCCGGCTTGAGCCAAGACCGCGCTGGCGCTGGGGTGCTGGCCGACAATGCGCATTTGGGGTGGATAGGCTCTCGTTGGGCCCTTCGTTGCTTTGTTTTTCATATGCAAAGTATACTCAGTGATGGATCAACGGTCAACGGCCGCAATGCCTTTGGATGCGCCTCGTACAGGTGGTCCTAGATAGGGCCAGGGTATTGTCATGCTGAGCGCCAGCGAAGCATCTGGGTGGCAAAGCGAGATGCTTCGCTGGCGCTCCCTAGAAACTCTCGCTGGCGCGCAGATGCTTCACTGGCGTAGATGCTTCACTGCGTAGATGCTTCACTGCGTAGATGCTTCACTGGCGTAGATGCTTCACTGGCGTAGATGCTTCACTGGCGTTCAGCATGACAAGTGCGGTGTTTCTTGCCTGCGTAGATGCTTCACTGCGTAGATGCTTCACTGCGTAGATGCTTCACTGCGTTCAGCATGACAAAGCGTAGATGCTTCACTGCGTAGATGCTTCACTGCGTAGATGCTTCACTGCGTAGA
>CAZLMM010000151.1:0-9021 GCA_964560495.1 uncultured Caldilineaceae bacterium | reverse complement strand
TCGAACAGAGCAAAGTACAGTCGAGCCAAAGATAGCAAATGACAGGCGCAAGAGGCGAGTTCATGCCTGTCGTCGGTACATCAGCCACTCCAGGCATCAAAACAGGGATAACTGCACATTTTTCTGTTGCAAAGGGCGTCGTTCGCGCGCGGCAGCTATCTCTTTGAGCGTGTCTTCGATGTCGTCGATGAAGTGCGAAGGCGACGCCTGCACCTCTTGCCCAAAGAGGACGCGACGGCGGGCGCAACTCAGCACAAGTCGCCGTTGCGCCCGTGTCATGCCTACATAGAAAAGTCGCCGTTCTTCGTCTACGTCGTGAGGCCGACCAGCCGGCAGATAGGGCAGTAACCCCTCCTCGCAGCCGACCATGAAGACCACCGGGAATTCCAGCCCCTTGGCGCTGTGAATCGTCATGAGCGCCACCCGATCGGCCCGCGGGTCATAGGCGTCTGCATCTCCTTCCAGCAACATGGCTGTCAGGAATGCACCCAATTGTGAACCATAGGAAACGGCTCGCAGCGTCAACTGCTGCATCCGCTCTTGCGTCGCCGCGGGCAAGGCGGCGCCCCGCTGCTGCGCCAGGAAAGCCTGCACCTGCCCAATGCTTTCCACCACGCTACGGTCTGTTGCCGACTCTGCAAAGCCGCGCCAGAAAACAGCCAGATCAGCCATACGCCTGCGCTGGCTGGCGGCCAGACCATCGAGACGACTGAAAACGTCGAACATCTCCACAAGACTCCCATGCCAATCTTTCAGCAGTGCGCCCATGCGTTCGGCGCTCTTGCTCGACCGCCCGGCGGAAATCACTTGTTCCAGATGCAGCCGATCTCCGGGATTGTGGAGCAACCAGAGATAGGCCAGCGCGTCTTGCACGTCGCTGAAGGCCGTCAGGCGGGTTTGCGCCGGCGCTTGATAGGGGATGCCCGAACGCTCGAAGGCTTCGATGAGCGGCGCAACCAGGGCGTTGAGGCGAAAGAGCACAGCGAAATCAGCGAAGGAGCGTGTCGCATTGGCTACACCATCCACCCGTCCCGAATCCAGGGAAAAGTAGCTTGTGCCGCCCACCATCTGCTCGATGCGTTGCACCACAAGTTCAGCCTCGGCGTGCTCGTTGGCTGCCGCGTGAATTTCCAGTTTGACCTGCTCGGTGAAATCGGACCACAACGCAACACTCGCGCTTCTTTCGGCGCTGCGGGCAATGACCTGACTGGCGGCGTCGAGCAGCGATTGGGGGGAACGATAACTCTGGCGCAGATGGATCACCGCGGCGTTGGGATGTTCCTGCTGAAACGCCAGGAAGTAACGTCGGTCTGCGCCGCGAAAGCCATAGATGGCCTGATCCGGGTCGCCGATGACGCACAGGTTGGCGCCGCCTGCCGCCAGCAAACCCAACAGCCGCGCCTGGGCCAGATTGATATCTTGAAATTCATCCACCGATATCCAACGAAAGCGACGGTGAAGCGCCTGTTGCGCCATTGGGTCTTCTTCCAGCAGACGCACGGGCAGGCTGATCAGATCGTCGAAATCCACCATCTGGCTGGCGGCCAACGTCTCGTTATACGCCGTATAGAGCCGGGCAAAATGAGCATCCCCGGCGGCTATCTCATCCGCCGTGAGCAGGCGGTTCTTGGCGTCGGCGATGCACTCCAGCGCATCTGCCGCTGCGCTGGAGCTTAGTTCTGGCGCGGCCTTGCCCAGCGCAGCCCGGCGCTCGTCATCCGCAGCAATGGCGAAGTTGTCTGCCAGCCCCAGGAAATGACCATGTTCAGCCAGGAGCTGCGCGCCAAAAGCATGAAAGGTCTTGACCGTGACTCGACCCGCCTGTTGCTCACCCAACAGCCCAACCAGCCTCTCTGCCATCTCTGCAGCGGCTTTGTTGGTGAAGGTGATGGCCAGGATTGTCTCCGGCGCGACGCCGTGCGCCCGCACCAGATGCGCAATACGCACAGTGAGGGTGCGCGTCTTGCCTGCGCCCGGCCCTGCCACAATGAGCAGAGGGCGGTCGATGCACTTGACAGCCGTACGCTGTTCATCATTGAGCCACTCCAGCCATTCCGCATCATCGGGCGTTGGAACGGCGGGCAGCGCGCTCCCGGTCACAGGAGCAAGATCGAAGAGAGTCAACGCCGGCTCAGTTGGAGGTGTTGCGTTGAGCAAAGCAGGCTGCTCAACAGGCCGCTCTTCCCTTTTCGCTTTCTCCATTTCTTGGAACATGGAAAGCTGGGGCGTGCCTGCCTCGCGCGTCTCATTGGCGAAGATACGGATGACGCCGTATTCGCCATCATAGCCACCCTGGGCGGTCACTTCGCCGCGGCGCATGCGGGCGACGCCTTCGGCCAGCCGCGACCCACCCGCCGCGGCGATCTCTTCCACGGGCATCTCGCGCAGGATAGCTAGCTCGGGGCCGAGCCGTTCCAACAATTTGGCATACTCCTGCTGCACGCGCCGTGATCCTTCGCCGGCGTCGTGAACCTCGGCCAGCAGTTCGGGCAGCGGGATCAGGTTGGTATAGGGGTGAGTGCGCACCGGCTTTTGTCCAGGCTGCCTGTCGGCCAGCGTCTCCACGCGATGCATCACCCCGATGGTGAGCTCTTTGCCGCACACTGGACACAACCCTTTGTGGGCCAGCGTGACAGCCGGCTCCCAACAAACGCCGCAATTGCGGTGGCCGTCGAGATGGTACTTGCCTTCTTCTGGGAAGAACTCGATTGTGCCGCCAAATCTGGTGGGATCACCGCTGCGTAGGGTATGGAAGAGCGCATCATAGCTCAACTCGCAGTGAAAGACCGTGGCTTCGCGCCCCAGTTTTTGCGGCGAGTGAGCGTCGGAGTTGGAGACCAGCGTGTAGCGGTCCAGGTTGGAGACGCGCCAGTTCATGGGCGGGTCCGAGGAGAGCCCGGTTTCCAGCGCGAAGATGTGGGACGTCAGATCGCCAAAGCACTCCTCCACCGAATCGAAGCCCGATTTGGAGCCGAGCATGGAAAACCACGGCGTCCAGATGTGGGCCGGGATGAGATGACAGCGCGGGTCGATCTCCAGGATGATCTCCAGCAGGTCGCGCGAATCCAACCCCAGGATCGGGCGGCCATCGGCGCGGATGTTGCCGATCTTCTCCAACGCCTGCTGGATGCGTTCAACGATTTCCAGAAACGGGGCAAAGATGATGTTGTGCACTTTGCGCACTGCACCGTGGCGTTTGTAGATGTTGCTGATCTCGCCGGCCAGCATAAAGCGCACCGGCTGGCGACAGGCGGGTGGAACGTTCTCCTGCACCGCAACGGCCACGTCGTCTCGCAAGCGAAACAACCCCTGTTCCGCCGGGACGAGTTTGGCGCGCATCTCCTGCAACCAGCCGGGGTGGGCGATGTCGCCCGCGCCGACTACATGAATGCCCTTGCGTTGCGCCCACAAGGCCAGGTGCTCAATGGTGAGATCCTTGCTGGTGGCGCGGGAGTAGTGAGAATGGATGTGGAGGTCGGCGATCAGCATGGCGCGATTATACCACAGCGCACCTTTCGCTCTGTTTCGTCGCGGCTCACATTTCTCGTACTACTCGAACTCAAGCCCGCGTGCGATCGTCCAGGAAGCTGAAGAGCTTCCTGGACGATGTTCGCCCCGATCGCAGCCCATCGTCCATGATTCAATCAAACGAACCATCGTGTTTTTCCAGGGCCGTTGGTCCGCTCGATGTCAAGACAATTGGAACGCCAAGCCGTCCAGTCAGCAAATCGAGGAGCGCCGTAACGTCGTCCATCTCTCGAAGGAACGGCTTGCATCGTTCCAGGCAACGGGTCAGTCGTTCCTGATCGGCCAGGTCGTGCGGATTGGGAGAGGGAGCAATGTCGCCGAGGAATGTCCCGTCGCAGCAATAAGCCTCGCAGACTTGCAGCAAGGGAAGACGCGCCGCCCGATCCAGACATGTCACCGCCAGAGCATCCAGCCTGCCGACCACTCGTCGGGCGTAGCGGAGCATCACCAGATCGAGCCAGCCCACGCGAAAGCCTTGTTGCCATGGTCCAAAACCGTTGGCTGCATCTGGCAGTAGGGCGCTGAGCGAGGGATCCTCGCTGGCGAATGGGCCGGCCCCATGGCGCGTGGTGTAGGCGCGCGTGATTCCCAAGCGCGTCGCCTTGCCTTCATAGCCTGCTTCGCCAAGCAGCCTCTCGGCGTTCGCCAGCGTGGTCCTGCTCCACGTGGTGTAGGGATGGAAACCTACCCACTCATCCAACAGCACTCCCTGAGCGCCCTCGAAAACCACTACGCCAGGTTTCTGCAAGATCGCGTGGAGCGTTTCACGAGGACAAATCTGGGCTTCTGCTGCAAATCTGGCATATTCGACCATGAGCCAGTCCACCCAATCGCGCGAGTTGAGAACGTCAAGCTCATCCTCTACCTGCTGGGTCTGCGGCAGGCTGGCGAGCAGCGGCTCTAACTTCCGTGCGTTGATGACCGCCAGCGTGTGCAGCCTGGCGCGGAGAATATCAGGATGGGTCAGATCGCCAACGCGCACGACCGCATCGCCGTCGGCGAGGGAGTCGGCCATAGTCTCGCCCACGCCCATGCCGCAGCTGCCATGCCGCCTGTCGCCCCGCGCCAGCTCCTTCAACCGATTGGCCGCCCGTTGAAAAGGCGTGATGACCAGCGCCTGTTCGTCGATGGTCGTGCGCTGAAAGGCGTCCACAACGCCCAACGTGCGCAGATGTTCTTCCTCGGCCATCATCGCCAGCGGCTCGATGAGCATGAAGCGCGATAGGTGTGTGGCCGCGCCGGCCAGGGTTCCGCTGCCAAACTGGGCAAAGACATGCTCTTGCCCCGCCGGCGTGACCACACGATGCCCCGCCTGCGCCCCGCCGTTGTAGCGCACCACCGTGTGAGCATCATGGGCGCGGGTCAGGTAGTCCACGACTGTCCCTTTGCCCGCGTCGCCAAATCCGAGATCAACGGTCAGAAAGGCTTGCTGCATCATGCCTGCTCCTCTATCGCTCCAGCAATCTCAGCGTCCGATTGTATGCGCTGCAAAGGATGTCAACATCGCAGCTGCTCGTCGCGCGCCGGCCGCGTCATAGCCGGCCCGTCGCAGATCATCTGCGCCCTTGCGCAGATCGCGAATAGCCCCTTCGCACAGCCCAATCGCCAGGGCGATGGTCTCGCACACGTCAGTCTCATCTGCCAGGAGCAACACGCGCTCGCCCAGCGCCTTGCGCCAGCAACCCTGCACATCGCTGCTTCTGCCGTGGGACGTGTTGGTGGGGATGATGTGGAAATGTTCAAAGCGCTGTTGCACCGCGGCGATGACGCGCCCCACTGGGATGTCCTGTTTCAGATCGTCGCCGATGTACTGACGCACCTGACTGCTGTACACCTGGGGATAGGGTTTCTCGTCACCGATGGTGAAGAGATAGCCTTTGCGGCCGCGCGTTTGCAGGCAGTCCATGACTATGTGGGTTGCGCAAAAGTAGAGCGCCAATTCGTAGCTCTCGTGAACCTGACCGCCGCCGCCCCCTTCAAGATAAATTTTCCCCAGCTCATCGTCCATCTCCAGCCCCGACTCGAACTGGCCGATCTGGAGCGGGACGGCATCGCAATGGGCATCGCCCACTGCGCCGAAAAGGATTTGTGGATGGCGCACATAGCCATGTCCCACCAGCATGCGCATCAAGCTGCCCAGCTTGGTCTGCAGAATGCGCGGCACATTGCCCATGGAGCCGGTCACATCGAAGATCACGGCGATGGAGAGAGAATCAGGGTGTTGGGCGCTATCGCGGCTTTCGCGCAGGATGCGGAAGGGATTCATCTGGGGATGCACCTCTTCTCTGCCTGTCGAGCGCACATGATGATCGTAGGTGAAGGCGGTCCGTTTCGTTTTGCGGCGCTGCCCCTGGCGGTGTTGATAGGCGGCGTCGCTCCAATATGTGTATCCCATCGTTGCCTCCTTGGCTGAGTTCGCGCCGGTCACCTGATCGCTTGCGTGAAGGCGGGATGACCGACTAAGTGTCATAAATACACTTATAATTATAGTGTAAAAATAACACTATGTCAAGAGGCAAAATAGGCCGGTTTTTAGGACCTTCATCGATTGCCCTGACAAACAAGGAGAGACCGATGGCGCGCCATCGGTCTCTCCTTGAGGAGAAGGGATTTCCGAGTTGGGTGATTCAACTCAAACATCTTCCAGAAAGCTTCCTCAGCTTCCTGGAAGAATGTGGACCCGACAATCGAACAGATGTTGTCTATAGTGTTTCGGCGAACCACTCCGCCGTGCGTTGGATGACGTTGTCGGCCATCGTTTGATCTGGGCCGAGGACGCCAAAGATGTGGTCGCCATCGGGGACAATCCAGACCTCCTTGGGGTCGGCAGTCGCAGATTCAACGAACCCGGGCGCATAGGCCGCCGAGAAATCCTGATCCCCGGCAATCGCCAGATATGCGCCGGGATACTGTTGAATCAACTGGGCCAGGTCATGACGACCCAGGCTGTCGAAGAACTCTTTCTTCAGGACGATGGTGCGCCATCCCAGGTCCAGCCCCACCACTCCCTTCTCCGCCGCAATATCGAAGGCTTCCTGCCCCAACGAGGCAAGGAAATCCGCCGTCATGTCGCCCACAGACGACCACGTGACCATGGACTTGAACCAGTCGGGGTGCGCAGCCGCCGCGATGGTGGAAATGCCGCCTCCCAGGCTGAAGCCGATGACGCCCATGCGTTCCGGGTCAACCCAATCCAGCCCGGCCAGATAGTTGTACGCAGCCTCAGCGTCCTCCACCTGCGCATCGACCGATGTCGAGCCGGTGTCGCCGTCGCTCTTCCCAAAGCCGCGGAAGTCGATGCGCAGCGAGGCCACGCCTTGTTCCGCCAGCGCGTCGGCCAGCCGTGCATACATGGCGCCGACTTCGTCCTTCTGGCTGCCAAAGCCGTGCAACATGAGCACAGCCGGCAGTTCTGTTCCGGTTGTTGGGCGCTGCAACACGCCGACGACTCCATTGTCGAGCTGTACTGTTGTGCTTGTGGATGTCGCCTCGGGCATCCTAGAGATGGGCGCACAAGCGGCCAGAAAGACGATGAGCAGAAGAAAAGTTGATGCAATGGTGATGCGTTTCATGATCAGTTGTTCCTTTCCTCGAAAAGGTCAGTGTCCACTTTTTGTGAGATTTCCAGTACAGTGCCGATGTGTATTGCTGTACAACCTTCCTGGAAGCTCACAGCTTCCAGGAAGGTTGTACAGGGGCCTGCGTACATTCTCATTTCTTTGACTGCCGCACTGCCGCGCTGATCGCCGGAATCACTTGATGCAGATCGCCGATCACTGCGTAATCGGCCAGGGCCACGATTTGGGCCTGGCGATCGGTGTTGATGGCCAGGATGCGCTTGGCACCTTTCGCTCCCACCATGTGCTGGATGGCCCCGCTGACGCCGCAAGCGATGTAGAGGTCGGGGGCGATGCGCGTCCCGGTCTGGCCGATCTGGTCGCTGTGGGGTCGCCAACCAGCGCTGGTTACGGCCCGCGAGCAGCCCACCACGCCGCCCAACAGCGCCGCCAGCTCCTCCAACACGGCAAAGCCCTCACTGCTGCCCACGCCTCGCCCACCGCCGATCACCAGGCGGGCGTCGGTGAGCGAGAGCTTGTCGCCGCCGGTTTTCTCGCGGCGCGCCACCCGCACCCGCAGGTCGCCCGCAGCCAGGGCCGGGGTAAAGGTCTCCACTGCGAGCGGAATGGGTGTTTTCAGAGTTGTGGCCTCGTGGGCGTGGGGCGCCATGGTGAATAGCTTGGGCGCGCCGGCCAGCCGAGCTTCTTCCAGCAGGCTACCGCCCCAACGCAGCCGCGTCACCTGATATTCGTCGCCGGGTTGGACCGCAATGCAGTTGACGGCCAGCGGCAGATCGCCAGACGCGGCCAGATGGGCCATCACCTCGTTGCCATGCTCGCTGCCGGCGGCGACGATGGCCTGTGCGCCCTGGGCAGCGGCGATCTGGGCAAGGCTGGCAGCCCACGCTACGGGCGCATAGCTTGTCAATTGCTCGTGGATGACCAGATGCACGCGGCTTACGCCGTAGGCGGCCAGAGCAGGGGCAAGAGGCTGGGCCTCCTCTCCCACCAGGACAGCTTCCAGCGGCGCAGCCATGCGCCCGGCCAGTCCGCAACAGAAGGTCAGCATCTCCAACGAGAGTTTGCTCAATTCACCGTTTTCGTGTTCGGCAAGCGCCAGGAGCATCGTTACACCATCCCCAGTTCTTTGAGAAGTTCGACCACTCTGGGCGCGGCGGTCGGGCCTTCGCCCAGGATTTGCACCACGCTCTCCTGCATCTTGGGCGTCGCCAGGCGCACTTTCTTTAGGTCGCCGGGCTGCTGCGTCGCCTGTACGCGCTCGATAGGTTTTTTCTTGGCCCGTAGTTTGCCCGGCAGAGAAGGATAGCGGGGGTAATTGATGCCTTCTTTGACGGTGACAACCGCTGGCAGGGGCGTTTCGTACACCTCCCAACCGCTGCCGAGGGGCCTTTTGGCCGAAAGCATGCCATCGGCGATGGCGATCTCTTTGACGCCGCAGATGCAAGGGAGACCCAGAGCATGGGCGACGCGAATCCCCACCTGAAAGCCGGCTGTATCGGCCGATTCATTGCCGAAGAGTAGCAGGTCGAAGGACCGGCCGGCGATGGCCGCTGCAATGGCCCGCGCTGTAGCCTGGGCGTCCCAGTCGCCGCCGTCGGTCTCCAAAAGGATGGCGTTGTCGATGCCCTGGGCCATGGCGTAGCGGAGCTGTTCGGCGGCAGCTTCTGGGCCGAGGGTGAGGACAGAGGATGCGCCGCCGAGCTTCTCCACCAGCCGCACTGCCTCCTCCACCGCGCACTCCTCGTGGGGGCTGACATCGAAACCCAACAGGCGGGTGTCGATCTCCTGCTCGTCCGGAGTGAGGAGGATGCGCGACCCCGGCGCTGGGATTCGTTTGACGCAGACAAGTATGTTCATGGCGCTACACCTTCATCCGCGTGTCTTCCGGGTCGAACAATGGCGTATTTCCCACCAC
>CAZLMM010000150.1:0-9125 GCA_964560495.1 uncultured Caldilineaceae bacterium | reverse complement strand
GCGTCAGGAGGCGGCAATTCAGAACGGTCGCTTCGATGCGCAAATCGACGCCTGCCCGGACCTCTTCGCCGCTTGGGCTGCCCAGGACCCAGACAAGGTTTGGCGCGTTGTCGGTGGTAAGCCCTTGCTCGTATCTGACTACTCTCTGGACTTCTACGTTGGCGACGTTATGGCCGAGGCGCTGCCGAATCCTCGCTATTCCTTCAATGGGTACGAGCTGGAGGCGGAACCCACGTTAGCTTTCGACATCCCGACGGACAGCGGCGACTGGGAAAATCTATGGGTGTATGAGCCGATCGAGGTCACGGCGCACATCGAGTGCAACGAAACCATCATGCCTTTCGCCGACGCCTCTATCGCCAGCGGCTTTCAAGTGGTCGCGGTCGTGATCGATCCAAACAAGGTGGCGCTGCTGCCGGTTGCTTTGTCACCCTCAGCTGAAGACCGCCGCATCTATGTGGGTTCCTGGACGCCGACTGTGAGCGGCGAGCATACGGTCGAGATTCAATTACGCGCTGTGGGGAGCGAAGAACCAGTTCTGAAGAGTCGGCCATTGTATTTCCCGGTCGAGAAGTGAGAGAAAGGCAACGAAGTTGCTCGGCTATCGACTCGCAGCGATTCCAGGAGTCTTGCTGGGTATTGTTCTGATCTTGATCGGGACGAGCGCGCTCTTGCTCTCCTATTCCGTCCTGGATCCCATGCCGCCTTACCTGGTGGAAATTGCGGCGATCCTCGGCTTTCCCGTGTGGATAGGTTGGACGCTCTTGCTGGCAGGGTTTCTTACTTACATCTGGGCCCAGGGGATCTTAGGGCGGGCAGACTGGTCGCCCTTGTTTGTTTCGGTTTATCTGTTTCATCTCGGCCTCTATGTGACGCTTTTACTGTTCCTTGTCTATGCAGGCCGTATTCCCTTCATTGATCTACAATTCCTGGTGATCGAGGTGGGGGGGATTCCAGATAACGCGCTTCAAGGTATAGTTGTCCTGGCGCCGGCGGTCATCGGCTTTGGGTTGGCCAGATTGCTGGCGCGCTCACCGGCTGTGATTGCCGTCTATGAGAATAAGTATTCGACTCTGAAATGGCCTCTGCGCACCTGCCCAAAGTGTCGCAGGGTTCTTGACCAGAATGAGAAGGTGTGTCGGCGCTGCAACGCCCAGGAATATCGCGCCTATCTGATCCTTGTTGACGACGAGAGCGAGAGACATACGCTGGCTGTGTCGCCCGGCAACGAGCGCGTGCGCTTGAAGCGTTACGAGCCCGGCGAAGACTTGGAAGCGCAAACTATCTACTTCAATCCGACTCGCTATTCAGTATACGGGACGATCTCCAGCCCCCATGCGGATGTCGTCTATGATGGGGCGCAAGGAGCATTCACACTGATGGACCTCACTAGCAGCAACGGCTCCTATGTCAATGGCATGAAAGTCGATCCAAAAGGTGGACCAATTCGGCTGCAGAATGGCGACGAGGTTCATTTGGGGGAGGCGCGTTTTCGTTTCGAGATTGCAAGTGGTGTTGTGACCAATGTTCCAAAACCCTGATCGGTTCACATTCGCCAGCCTGAACTCAGCTAGAACTGCAACGACGCTGCATCTCTTTCTGAGACATTGGATTGTCGTCCTATCGGCGGCAGCTCTGGCGCTCTTTGGGGTGGTCGATGCGAATGGACAGGAAACGCCGCAGCTCCGTATCCGGGGCTCCAGCCCGACCTACATGCAACCCATGTTGAACATTCAGGCCAATAGCCCTGCAGGGGAAGAGATCGAAGTGACCTTGCCTTTGGGACAGGTCTTGCACAGCCAGGATTCAAAATATTGCGATGTAGCGACGCTAGGATTTGCAGAGCCGCTTCGGCTGCAAAGTGGGCAAACAGAGCGAGTCTACGCATATTGCCTGCAAGTTGCTCCTGGAGAACGCAGTTATCCTGACGAACAGGCAGTCTATACTTTGGGCGAGCCTGCGCCCCCAGAAGTTCAGGCTGTCCTGCGCAGAATTCAAGAGGCAGGGCCAAACGCTTGGGAAAGCCTGCCCGCGCAACTGGCTGTATGGGCAGCCGCCAGCGCCAACCTGGAGCAGGAAGCGCTCCAGGCCCATACGGGCTATAACAACCTGAGCGTCTATTGGCCAGAGGTTGCGCCTTTTCTGCAAGACCTGGCGTCGCCCGCACAACCAATTGCGCAGCCCACATCCAGCGATCCGACGCCTACTCTGGCCAGCCAACCTACGCCTGCGAGCGCCGAAATCAACGGTTCGGCTGTCGAGACGCCTGCTGCGTCGGCGTCAGACTCGACGCAGGTCGAGTGGCTCCTCGTGGCGATCTTGTTCGTTGTCGGCGCACTGGTGCTCCTGGCGTTCATCGGGTTGTTGCGTGGTTTGCGAGTGCCCTCAGACAGTCATTCGCCTTCAGACCCGACACTCGATGGCTCTTTCGCTCCGAATGGTTCGAAAGAGGGGTGGAAAGCGCCGGAAGTATATAAGCCAACCCCGGAAAGCGGCGGAGGTCTCAGGTTGCCCGAGCCATCGTCAAAGGCCGAAGGTGTGGGACAAGGTAGCCGGTCTCAAACGCGCCTTGTGAACAGCAGCAGAAGTCAGGAGATGCAGGCACGGGCGCCGTCTTCCATGAATGACATGGTGGTGGAGCCTTGGTCTGGTGAAACAAGGAATCCAGTTGCTCAACAACAGAGATCGCCCACGCCACCCGGTGGGCGCACGCCCGGTGGTGTGGGCGCACCTTCCTCGAATATGTGGCCCGATCAAAGAACAGAACGTCTGGATGCCAGAGGCGGCGTACAGACCTCAGAGCCAGATGATGAAAATGTCATTGGCTTGCGCGTCGTCGATTCGGCGCGTGAAGAGATAGAATATGTGTTGCCGGCTTCGGGTGGTCTGCTGTCGCGCGCGCCTACGAATTTTGTCTGTGCACCATTTCCTGGCGTTTCCGATCCTCACGCCATGTTGCGCCGAGACGGCAACGAGCTGTATATCCGGGACCTGCATAGCCTGAACGGCACAGCAATCAACAATGAGTCGTTGACACCCGGGCAGGATCGCGCCTTGCGTCATCGCGATCGAATTACTCTGGGCAATACGCATCTGGAATACGATCAACAGGGTTGCTCCATTACAGTGGTCGAGACAAACAAACGTCACCACCTTGAACCACAAGCCAATCGGTGGATTATCAGTCGGAGTCAGCTACCTTTTGCTCTGGTCAGAGGCAGCTCCGCCGATGATCCGGCGGCGTACATCGATGACAAGAGCGTCTCTATTCCCCACGCCAAGCTGGAGATGCGACAAGGGCTGCTCCTGCGCGATCTGAACAGTACGAATGGCACGTCAGTGAGCGATTCCGGCGCCATGCAACCGGGCGAGTCGCGAACGATTCTCGATGGCGCTCAGATCACTCTCGGCGCAATAACGTTTGAGGTCAGCACGCTCTCTTTCAGCAAAGATGAATTGATCGGCGGTCGATATCAGTTGGTAAGGCAGCTTGCCCAGGGGGGAATGGCTACGGTTTTCGAAGTCATCGATAAACACCACAATATCCGCCGCGCGTTGAAGCGGCCGCGACCGGGGCAGGTGAACCGAACCGACGAAATAGGACAGGACTATCGCGATGCGTTCAAGATGGAGCTCGCTGTCAGTCAAAAGCTGGATCATCCCAATCTGATCAAGGTCATCGAGATTGGGGAGGACCCGAAAGGCGGCGGATACCTGGTCATGGAATTATTGCACGGTTACACAGTCAGACAGATTCTGAATGAAAAACGCTTATTGCCCTTGGCCCTGGCGGCGGAGATTGTGTGCCAGGTGGCCGATGGATTGAGCTATCTGCACGAACAGAAGTGGGTGCATTGCGACATCACACCGAACAATATCTTGATCGATAGAGACAATGGCAAGGCCGTCGTCTTCGATCTGGGCACCGTGCAAGAGATCGGGAGCACACAGATCAGGCGCTTTGGCACTCCGGACTATCTGCCTCCGGATTTCACAGAGTCAGTCCCTACGAATCCCTCTTTCGACGTTTACAATCTGGGCGCCACTTTCTTCGAGATGCTGCTTGGCATTCGTTTTCAGGATGACAGCCAGGCAAAAATCGCCACGCTGATGAATGTGCGAGAGAGTTCGGCAACCCTTGCGCGGCAACTCAGTCGCGTTCCGGACCAAGCGACGCGCGAACTGCTGGAACGCGCACTCCAACCCCGAGATCGCAAAGTCACCATGGCTGATTTCATTTCTGTCTTGGAGTCAGTTCGCTCCCATAGCCTGTCAGAAGAACTATTCAAGGCGGTGTCCATATCATGAGCAAACGCATATATCAGAGGGCCTGCTCCTATCTACTGGTGTGCCTCACGTTGCTGGCTGTTGTGAGTGGATTGCCGATGATT
Source organism: uncultured Caldilineaceae bacterium (assembly GCA_964560495.1). Taxonomy (GTDB): domain Bacteria; phylum Chloroflexota; class Anaerolineae; order Caldilineales; family Caldilineaceae; genus UBA5069. The sequence goes on along the minus strand of CAZLMM010000150.1, from coordinate 4,734 downwards.
GATGTCATTGCCCAAAGCAGCCAGCTGCCGGCCGAGCTCAATCTCTATCTTGCCATCGACCAATCCAACAGCATGTGGGACACCAACGACCCGGATGCCCGGCGCATCGACGCTGTAGAGGCGCTCATCGACACATTGGGAGCGCTGTCGGGCCTCAAGACACGCGCCAGCGTGGTCTTTTTTGGGAACCGCGCCGAAGTCGTGGCCCAGTCAAAGCCACTGGACAGCGCCCAGGGCCGTGCTGCGCTAAAGAGCCTCATTCGCCAAAAACACACCGAGCTTGGCCCCATGGGCTGGACCGACATCGTGGCGGCCTGGAATACCATCTTTTCCATCGTCAAGCAAGAGCACAGCGCAGCCGCCAAGTCAGCCATTGTCGTCTTGACCGATGGGTTGCCGGCGACAGAGACAGCCAACCCCTATGTCGAGTCCAGCGAGAGCGCGGTGGCTCAGTATCAGGAGGATGTGAAAAGAGCATTTCAGAGTTTTCGCAATTTCGACTATGCAGGGGACGTTTGCGCCCACAGCGATGGCGGCTCTGGCGTTCCCCTGTATGTGGTCGGTGTACGCGAAGGAGCGGAAGGAGCGGTGCAACAGGGAACTGCCCAGAGCAGATATGTCAATATATGGCAGGAACTGGCCAATGATTCGGCCGGCTATTATTATCGGTCGTCCGAAGATGTGGGCAGTCTGCCGGACATGATGTTGCGCATGGCGGCGGATGTAACTTGCCTCCCGGTGCCGGTGGCGGCGGAGGAACGGCGTCTGGCCCCGGGCGAAACGCTTGAATATGCTGTTCCGGCCCTCGATGTGGTCGAAGGCGTCGTCGTAGCGATGGTCAAGGATGATCCGTTGGCTGCCCTTGATCTTTCCATTGTACAACCCGATGGCGTCACCCGCGCCGTTGACGACCTATCGATTGTGCGCAACAGCAGTCCAGGCGACGAGGTGATCAGCATCCAGCGACGGGAAGGCTGGGAAGGCGACTGGACTCTGCGCGTCGCCAATGTGGGCAACCGGGAAGCCGGCCTGCGTTTCCGTCTCATTCCGGTGGCTCTCAGCCTGGATGTGCGCTTCGAGGAACCTGCCGAAAGCATCTATCCGCGGGGCAAAGAACTGCCCATTCGGCTGCGCGTGACGGACAAAGAGGGGCACACTATCCTGGACATCCTGGAGGATGTTGCCATCGAGGTGCGCAGCCCGGCGAGCGGCTCGACGAAAGCCCTCGATTTCGACCGTCAGAGCGACGCGCTGGTGGCTGCCTATCATGATACCCTGATTCTGGATCAAAGAGACAACGGCGACCGCGACATCGTCTTCAAGGCCAAACTGCGTCTGGGCGGACAAACGCTGCCGCTTCAGGCGTCCAAACCGGTGGCGCTCAATCCCTGGCCCTATCTGAGCGTCCTGGCGCCTACAGTTGGGCACAACTACGCGCGCAACCAGGCCATCCCCCTGGCCGTACAGATTCTGGTGGAGGATGGTCCAGATGCGGCCACAGCGCAAACGGCCAGCGTGACAGCGACGGTTTGTTGCGACGGGGCCGGCCAGCCGGTCTGGCAAGGGGAGTTGACATTCGATCCGGCGCAGGGGCCTTCGGTCTTTTCGGGCGTCATCGCGGCCGAAACCTTGGGCGAGGGAGAGTATATCATCGCCTATACCTTGCAGGGCGGCACTGCCCCGCGGCCAGATCGGGCGCAGCGGGCGCTGACGATTGGCACGCCGCTGCTGCCTTCCCCTACGCCCACGCCGACCGTGACGCCCACACCGCTGCCGACCCCCACGCCCGCTCCCCCGCCCCCACCGTGGTCGGAACGGTTTGCAGCCTTTCTGGATCGTTTGGCCTGGCTGTGGATGCCGTTAGCGGGCCTGGTTGGTCTCCTGGTCGTCGTTGGCGTGTGGCGTTCGATCGCCGGCATGCCGGCCCTTGACGGTATGGTGATGACGTTGAGTTCGCCTGGCAGCGAGATCGAGGAATTCTTACGCGGCGGTCGCTTTGGCGCCTATAAGTTGAACGTCGGACAGGACGACGTTGGATTGCCGGCAGCCCAGTTGTCCGTGCGACCGCACAAGACGCGTGACCAGGGCATCATCGCCAGGGTGAATGTACAGAGGCTGGGAAACAACGTGGACGCAGTACGCGTGGGAACCTCAGCAGGTTCTGGCCATGAATACCGTGTCCGAGAAGACTTCTATTGGTTCGACGGCGAGCACATTTTTGCCGGCGACGGGCAGGCGACTTTGAAGAATCCGAACCAAGTCAAGGCATTCTTTTGAGAGCAGAGGAGGAGCGTTTTATGGCAATGAATATCGAGTTTCGCCCTACAATTGTGGTCGGGTTGGGCGGCACCGGCGCAACGATCTTGACTCATCTCAAGGCCATGTTGTTGGATACGGTCGGCGACCAGGTGACCAACACGATCCGCCTGGTGGCGTTGGACACGGACAATACCCTGCCCGAAGTGACGCGGCGCAACGGTCAGCTGGCCAAGCTCAACAAGTTCACTGAATTCATCAATCTGGGTAATGTGCCGACAACCACCATGATGGCCAATCTCAAGGGCCATGAGACTGTTGCGCCGTGGCTTCCGCCACGCATCCCCTTGCCTGTCATCGCACGCGGCGCCAATATGATCCGACCGCTGGGGCGACTGGCTTTCTTCTTTCACTTTACGACCATCGTGCGCGAGCTAGAGTCGGAGCTGCGCAAGGCGCGCTACCTTTTTGGCATGGATAGCCGCGTTGGCGTCGCCGGGCAGAAGCTGGCCGGCCGGGAACTGGAAGTCTTTCTCGTAACCTCGCTGTGCGGAGGCACAGGCGCCGGCACCTTCATCGACATGACCTATCTCATGCGCCACCTGTGCGAAGAGGAGTTGTTCCTGGAAAGCCGCGGCGTCTTTCTCAACGGCGTCCTGGTTTTGCCCTCGGCCTTTCCCACGGTGGAAGCGCAGACGCGCCTGGCCGCCAACGCCAAGTCGTGCCTGGACGATCTGGATTACCTGACCAATACCGGCTTCGAGGAAACCTATCCCGATGGCTACCATCTGGAATATCCTTATGTGCCGCCCTTCAACAGTTGTTATCTGGTGGAGGCGGTCAACCGCAACAACTACGTCCTGGAAGGATTGAACGGCGTGGCGCCCATGGTGGCCACCTCCATCTACCTGCAGATCGCTTCGCGCGTTGGCCCTATCACACGCTCGCGCGCCGTCAACCTGGACAATTTGACCAAGAATTTCGAAGGTCGTCCGACCGTCTACAGCGGTATGGGCTGCGCCAAGCTGGTCTTTCCCGCCGAACGCATTATCGAACAGTGCGCGCGACGCTTCTGTCGCACCTTTGTCGACCGTAAGCTGCTTCAGTACTCGGTCAGTCAGACCGTCATCGATCAGCAGATGGTGGCCTTCATGCGCCAGCACGGTCTCGCACCGGAAACTCTGTTGGCCGAAATGACAAAAGTCCGCGACCGTCAGCCGCGCATCGCCGTCGGAATCAACCCGCAGGCGCTGGCGGGAGCCGGCATCGACCAGATTGTGGGCCGCGCCCGCCATCTGGTCAGCTCTGCTGAGCGCAGGTTGAAAGACCAGTTTGCGCCGCAGATGCAGATCAATCAGGAGGAAGCGGCTGCGCGCCTGACGCTGGCCCTGGGAATGAAGGTGGACGAGTTGCTCAACGATTCCATCTACGGCTTGAACGCGACCATCTCTTTCGTGGAGCGATTGGAACGAGAGCTCCTGGAGCTGGGAAAGTCCCTGAATGACGCCCGCGAACAGGTTGCTAACAACTTCAACGCTGACGAGCAACGCAGCAGAGAGGCATTCCAGGCATTGAGCAGCGCCGTCACCAGCCGTCTGCCCCTGTGGCGCAATGTGCAGGCCGGTCGTGCAGCGGACGACTATGTGCGCAGCGAAGATCAACGGCTGCGCAACTTGCTGATGCTCCACCAGTACGATGCAGTCTTGAGATTGCTGGCCGGATTGCGCCAACGGGCAGCAACGTTGCGTCTGGCTCATACGGAGCTGCGTGGGCGGCTGGTCGCACTCTCCCAGGCCCTTTCCACTCAGCAGGGCGAAAACCTGGATCTGGAACGCCTGGTGGATGTCTTGAGCTGGCCGGTGCTGGGACAACAGGAGGCAGATGCTCTTTATGTTCGTTTCTTGCCCGGCGAAGACCAGTGGATGAACCTGGTCAGGGAACACTGCCGCCCATTCGCCGAATGGCGCGCGTGGAGCCAACAAGAGATGGAGAAGAACTTGCTGCACTTTGCCAGCCAACCGTTCAACGGGGTCGCTTCCATCAAGATCGAGGACTTCATCCGGGAGGGCGCAGATCCAGATGCGGCCGGCAACTGGATCGAGCGTATTCGCAATCGTGCCGTGCCATTTTGGAACTGGGTCGAGGGCAAATCGGCTTCGCTCCGCACCGCCTATATCCACGTCTTGGGCGTTCCAGATTACGAGAAATCTATCTTTCGTGATTTCCCACAGGCTGGCGGGGAAATGGTCTCCACCTACGACCAGCGCACCATCGCCATGTTGAGCACCGAACATGGCATGTCCAGCCAGGTGCTCAGTTCATATCGGGAGTATGAGAGGGCCTATGGCCAACAGGTCAAGGAGTACGGCGCCTATCTGCGACTGTTCAACCCCGAGATGCGCGCCAGGTCGGCCAGGGAGTTTCCGGCCAGTTTGCGCACCTTTGCTATCGGTCAGGTATTGGGCTATGTCACCGAGG
>CAZLMM010000149.1:0-9373 GCA_964560495.1 uncultured Caldilineaceae bacterium | reverse complement strand
CTTCGCTGGCGCTCAGAATGACATATCACCGAGTCATTTACGCCGCCGTGTACTACCTTTGCACTTTTGCAGTTGACAGCCACTTCGCAAAGCAGCTGTCAACTCTGGATGACGTCATAACTGCGAAGATCGTGTTGATGTAGTAGATGCAAGGCCATCTTGCTCAATGTGTATGAAGGGGCCTGTCGGTTGTAGAATGAATTCAATCATTCTATGAACTGGACGCATTTCGTTCTCATCGCCATCACTCTTGTCGGCGGGCTGCTGCGCTTCTACGCCATCGGCGACAAGGGACTGTGGCTGGATGAAGCCTTCAGCGTGTGGATGGGCTGGCAATCCTTGCCCGAACTCTTCGAATGGCTGGTGCGCATCGACCAACACCCGCCGCTCTACTACACGTTACTCCACTTCTGGCTCTGGTTAGGCGATGGCGAGGCCCAGGCGCGCAGCCTCTCGGCGCTGATGGGAACGCTCACCATTCCCGTCATTTTTCTGATTGGCCGACGCATGGCCGGAGCAGGCGTCGGTCTGATTGCCGCCTTCATCCTTGCCCTATCGCCATTTCACGTGCGCTTCGCTCAGGAAGCGCGCATGTACACGCTCCTCACCCTCAACGCCAGCCTGGCGATCCTGGCGCTGACCTGCCTGCTGACAGATGACCGCGCCGCAACGCTGCGGATCGGCCGGCAGTTCGGCCATGCTCTCCGCTCGCTGCGCACAACAGATAGGGCAACGCCGCGCGTGCGCGAAGTTTCCACCGACCTGGCCTGGGTAGGGTATATTGTGTTCACCACCGCTGCCCTGCTCACTCACAACACGACTGTCTTTTTTCCTCTGGCCGCCAACCTCTTTGTCTTGGGGTTGATAGCCGTGCGCCGACGTTGGCCTTCTGCGACCCATCTGTCAGTCCCAGCGCTGACAGATTTTGAGCCGCCGACGCTGAGAAACTGGTTATTGACGCAATTGAGCGTCTTTCTTCTCTGGTCGCCCTGGCTCGCGCCCTTCATCATCCAAAGCGTAGGCGTCTATCAGGAGTTCTGGATTCCGCCGCCGACATGGGGCGTGGTCGTCGAGACTTTACGCACGTTCATAGCAGCCTTTTCGCCAGGCGCGGTGGGCGTGTTGTCGCTTTTCCTGGCCGCGCTGTTCGTTGGGCTGGGCCTGTTCCATTTGCGTGGTCAACCCGCCGCAGCGATCTTTCTGATTACGTTGTTTCTCACGCCTTTTGTCGGCGAATGGTTGGTGAGCCTGCGTCGGCCCATCTTCTATGATCGTACGCTCATTTGGACCACGATTCCTCTCTATTTGCTGCTGGCGTGCGGCATCCGCCAACTCAACTATCGTTGGGTGATGGCGGTCACTCTGGTTGGCTTCACAGTCATCAGCCTGCTGTCGCTACAGAACTATTATCGACATTTTCAGAAGGAAGAATGGCGCGAAGCGGCAGCGTACATGGCGACGCATGTGCAGGATGACGACCTGATCCTTTTCAACGCGACCTGGGTGCAGATTCCCTTCGATTATTACTTTCGGACGGCCAACAGCCGTGCAGCAAAGCACGGCGCGCCGGTCGATCTCTTTGACCGGGGTATCCTGGAACCAAAGATGGGCAAAGAAGACTTGCCGCGGCTGCGTTCGCTGCTGCGCAATCGGGAACGCGTCTGGCTGGTGTACAGCCACGACTGGTATACGGACCCTGAAAGACTCATTCCACGGGCGCTGGAAGTGGAGCTCGACCTGGTGGAGCGACGCAAGTTCTATGGTCTGGAGATACGGCGTTACCAGCCGCGCTGACGCTGGCGTGGGGTCTGTCTCGAATTTGCGGAGACAGTGCGGCATGAGGTGGGCGACGGTTATCTGCCTGCTGCTCTATCACGGCGAGGAGAGCTGGCGTTGGGGCGAGCGGCTGAGCGGTCTCTACGCCGGCCCCGAAGCCCTGCGCCGCTGCTGGCCGGAGTTGCAGGTGGAAGTGCTCGACTTCTCAGCCTACAGCGCAACTGAGATTCGCGGCGCGCTCTTGCTGCGGGCAACGCTGCTGCTGATGCAGAGCATCACCCGCCCGGATCTAATGGAGCGGCTGCCGGCGATTTTCGAGTTGCTGAGAGGGTTGACAGAAGGGCGAGAGGCGTTACAATATGTGGAGGCGGCGGTGCGTTATCTTTTCTCGGTCAGCAGGAGGGTGACGCCCACAGTCGTGAAGGAACTGGTGGAACAGGTCTTCGAGGAGCGAGGAGATGAAGTTGTGGAGACCGTGGCCGAACAGTTGATTCAGCAGGGTATCGAGATTGGTGAGCAAAGGGGACGCGCTGCAGGGCGCAGTGAGGGGCGCGTCGAGGGGCGCGCTGAGGGGCGCGCAGAAATCGTCATCGCGTTGCTCGAGTTTCGCTTTGGCGAACTTTCTGCGACTGTCGGAGAGCAAATCGGGCGTTTGGGAGAGAAGCAACTGCATCGCATGACACAGGCCGCGCTGGATGCTAGTACGCTGGAGGACGCGTTGACGCGCCTTGAGCAGATTGAACGCAGCGGTTGAACCCGTCGAATCCGTCCTGTGATTCCCCATGCAGGGCAATTACTCGAACAGTGCGCGGATACGGCTTGTGTCGGCGTTGTCGGGCAGAAAATAGGCGATGCTGTCCGTGACAATGTCTCCATCGCCAACATACGCGCGCAACTCATCCTCATCCATCGCCAGATACGCAGCAATCTTCTCAGGCGCACCCAACTCATCACGCACAATCGCGTCCGCGGCGCGTGCAATCTCCAACACTTGCTCAGCATTCAGTCGTTCCGGCGTGGCGACCAGCAACGTGTGAGTTCCACCAGTGTACCAGAGCGTGGCGTGGGGAAAGACGCTCTGGAATGTGCGTAAGATGGCCTGATAATCCTCTTCGGTCAGGCTGTGAAAGGGCATCCACTGGACAAAGACGCCTTCTGGCGTCAGATGCTCCGCCACCTGTTGATAGAATTCCCTGGTGAAAAGCGCCCAACTGCTGGTGTTGGTAGGGTGCGTAGCATCCACCGTAATGATGTCATAGCGACGACTCGTCTGCAACAGGAAATTTCGCCCATCCTCGACATGGGTGTGCAGACGTGGACTGCGCAGGACATTGTGATTTTCCTCTTCATAGAGCTTTGCCGCGGCGAATTGCTCGGCTGACAGGTCAACAGCATCGATGACAGGAATGCTGTGGGTGTCCAATGAACCGGTGGCGATGCCGTTGCCAAAGCTGAGCATGAGCGCACCCTGAGCGTCGGGCTTGAGCAGAGCCGGCAGATGCCCCAATAAGCGAAACGCCGCCATACTGATCTCGTCAGTCGGCACTTCGATGCGTCCGTTGACGAACGAGACCTTGAAGTGATGGTCAGGCACATGGAAGACAGCCACGGTGGTCTCGACGCCCTCCTCATAAAAGACGAGATGTTCTGATGGGCCTTCTCGAAAGCCCAGAAAGTAGCCGGACGGCGCGGTGACGATTAGCGCCACGGTCGCTGCGCCGGCGATGAGCGGCGCGCGCCACCAGGACGCCCACACATCGTGGCTTTGCCAATAAGCGACCGCGCCCAGGCCCAGATTGAGCATCGCCAACGCGATGACTGTCCATTGCAGACCAAGCAACGGGATCAATGCAAAACCGGCGACCAGCGAGCCAAGGATCGCGCCGGCGGTATTGAGTGCGTTGAGAGCGCCGACGCGCGCTGCCAGCTCCCCGGTCTGCTCTTGGGTGACAAGACTGATCGCCAGGGGAAACAGCACCCCCAGCAGCGTGGTGGGGAGGGATAGAATGATGAAACCCAGGAGAAACTCGAAATAGATAAAACTGCGCACAGATGCAACGCCAAAGGTGTCTTCGATGGCGATGCCAGGCAGACGGGCGAAAAGGAAGATCGTCAACATCGCGCTGAGCGCGATCATCAATTGAAGAAAGCCGAAATGAACAACCGTCACCTTTCGCCGTCGCGTCCACCATGAGCCAATGGCGCCGCCCACCGCCAGACCTACCAGAAAAGTGGTTAACATGATGGAAAAGGAAAAGACGGCGTTCAGTGTGAAGATCGCCAGGATGCGCGCCCAGACAACCTCGTAGGCCAGGGCTGCGAATCCTGAAATTGCATAGGCCCACATGATGAAGCGCGCATCGCGTCTAGCGGTGGAACCCCTGTTGTTCTCCTGGGTTGAGTTATTCCGGTGGCGTTTACCCGCAGCCTGCTGGCTGGTTGAGGTGGATGTAGGAACCGCGCTGGCCGATCGTGTACGTTCTGCTCGCTGCATTGCGAACGCAGCAACCGCGACCAATAGACTGAGGCCGGCGGCCACGGCGACAGTCGTGTATGTTCCCAATGTGGGCAGGAGCACGAGACCCGCCAGCCCACAGCCGACAGCCGCGCCCAGAGTGTTCACTACATAGAGCGCGCCCACGTCGCTGGCGATGCGGCCGGCGCGCCGAGCGACGACGCGCGCCATGGCCGGCAGCGTCGCGCCCATGAGAAAGGTGGGCGGAATGAGCACCAACGCCGAAAAGAGTCCGCGTATAAGAATGAGGAATGGGGAGTCAGGTTGCAATGTCCGGGCGATCTGTCCATAAAGCGGCATCAAGCCCATCAGCAAGAGCGGCGTCAACAATCCAAACATTGCAACGCCAACCTCGAGCCAGCCATAGAACAGCAAGGGTGCGGGGGAGCGATTGATGCGGTGGCGCAGGCTGAAGCTGCCCAGGGCCGCGCCGCCCATGAAGGCAGCCAGTACGATGCTGTAGGCATAGACGCTGACGCCAAAGACCAGGGTGGCCTGGCGCACCCAGGCCACCTGGTAGATCAAACCACTGGCGCCCGAAATGAAGAAGATGAGGAAGAATAGAAATCGACGCATCACACGATCATGAGAATTGCTCACGGATGATGACAAGAAAGAAGGGCACGGCGCTGGCCCTGCCCTCCTTTCTTGTCATGTGACAGCCCGTCTACACTCGCCCCGGGGGAAAGCGGGCTACGGATTGCCGCCCTCTTCCTCGGCGATGCGCTGCAAGGCTGCTGTCAGCTCCTCGTCCAGCGGCGGCAGCACATCAGCGGCCTGGCCGGCCGGGTCGAGGAAGTAGGCGCTCAATGAATTGTTCCAAATCTGGTTCAACTCATCCCAACGCACCATCAAGTGATTGCTGGATTCCAGGCCGTGGGCAAAGGCGCCCTGGTAGACCTGCTTAACCTTGTCTGGCTCCATGCAACCGAATTGTCCAAACCACTCTTCCTGTAATTTGGCCTGGGTGGGCGGCGTATTGGTGGCCTGCATGTAGCTGCGGGCGTTGTCTTCACGTACCAGAAACTTGACGAAGGTCCACGCGTCTTCCAGTTCCTGACCTTCCAGCCCGGCGGTGATGACCCACGGGTCCGTGTAGATGACTGCGCGGGTGTCGGCGTCAGATGTGCCCCATGGGTTGGGCGCTACGCCCCAGCAGAAACCACCTTCGACCTCTGGGGTCACGGGCGAATAGACCCACCAGCCCCAGCCGCCATTCTGCACCATGGCGACGCGACCGCTCTCGAAGGCGCCGCCCAATTGGCTCAAGGCCTGACTGGCCGCGTCGTCTGGAGAGACCTTGTGGACATAGACCAGATCATGATGTTTTTGATAGGCGTCGATGATCTCGGGCGTATCCAAAGTGATCTCTTGGGCGAAACCAGTCTCATAGGCGCCTTCTGGCCAGGGGAATTGACCAAAGAGCATGGCTGGTCCCTCGATATTTTGGCGATTCTGAATCAAGCCATATTGGGCGATGGATGGATCATTCGTATCCTTGCTCAATTGCTTGGCGAGATCGAGCATGGCGTCCCAGGTCCAGGTCTTGTCTTCCCAGTCGGTAGTCGGATAAGGAACACCAGCTTCGTCGAAGAGATCCATGTTGTAGAAGACATAGCTGCCCGTTGTCAGGAAGGGAAGCCCCCAGGTTTTTCCCTCGTTCTGGTAAATGGCGAGCACTTCTGGGATAAAGACGCTGGTGTCCAGGGAGTCGCGCTCGATGAGAGGCGTCAGGTCCGTGAGCAGCCCACGGGCGCGGTCGCTGGCGAAGCCGTCGCCGCCCCAATTGGTCGACCAGACGTGTAGCGGCTCGCCGGCGGCAATCATGGCTTCGCGCTTGACGGCGATGTCATCCTGGTCGATGATCAACAGGTTGACCTTGATGTCCGGGTGTTCCTTCTCCCAGGCCGGCAAGACGACTTCTTGTTCCCACTTATTCTCCACCGGGCCAGTGCGCACCATCCAGGTGATCTCGCGTTGACCTTCTGCCGGCGCGGCGCTTTCCTCCTCTGGCGCTGCGGCGCTTTCACTCGTCGGCGCCGCGGTCGGCTGGCAGGCCGCCAACAGAGCGACGATGAACATCAGACTGACGAACACTATCCAGTTGCGTTTGAACATACTCGATCTCCTTTGTGGATTGTGAAAAATAACGATAGCAGCTATTCAGACTGTCTGGCGATCCTATGGACGCGGATCGAAGGGAACGCAGATCGCTTGTGGAAATCGTCCATCCGCGTCATCTGAAATCCGCGTCCATAGCAAACCGCCCGTATAGAGAAAGAGCACTACCTATCCTTTCACCCCGCTGATGACGATTCCCTGAATGAAATAGCGTTGCGCGATGAAGAAGACGATGATGCAGGGCAGGATGACCACCAGGGAAGCCGCCATGTACCAATTCCAGGGTGTGCCGCCAAAAGGCGTGCGGAACATGGCGAGGCCGAGCGAGACCGTGAAAAGTCGGTTGTCATTCAAGTAGATGAGCGGCCCTTGGAAAAGATTCCAGTGAAAGATGAATGACATAATAGCGACGACGCCCAGCGCCGGTTTGGAGAGCGGCAGCATGATACTGTACCAAATGCGTAAATAGCTGGCGCCTTCAATGATGGCAGCCTCATCGTATTCTTTGGGGATGGTGGAGTAGAACTGGCGCAGCAAGAAAATCAAATAGGCGCTGCCAAACCAGGCGGGGACGATGAGCGGTTTGAAGGAATTGAGCCAATCCAGTTTGGAAAAGAGCACGTACTGGGGGATCAACGTCACCTCGCCGGGCAACATGAGCGTCGCCAATACGAAGATAAAGAGGAAAGATTTGCCGGGCGCGCGCAGCCTGGCAAATCCAAAAGCGATAAAAGAATTGGAGATCACTTCGCCGATGACCACCATGACGGCAAAGTAGAGCGTGTTGAGGAAATAAAGGCCAAAGGGGTTGACAGTCAGTGCATCATAGAAGTTGCTCCATTGAGGATTGGCTGGAATCCACACCGGAGGCATCTTGAAAGTTTCCATCTGCGTCTTGAGCGCGGTCGAAAGCATCCATGCGATAGGGAACAGGATGAGCACCAGACCCGCCAACGCGAGCGCAGTGGCTATCGTTCTGGTCAGTAGATCCTCGAAGCGCATGGTGCGAAAGAAATTTGTCTTGCGCAGAGCGGCTGGGTGAGTCGTCAAATCGACGCCGGCTGTCATACTTTGCTCAGTCATCTGTTCCTCCTTCGATTCGTGTACGAACCATCACAGACCAAATCTCTTGTCTATATCCCTTTTTCATCGCCAGGCGTCTCGTAATAGACGCTGCGACGCGACGCACGCAGAGCCAGGATTGTCAGAACAAGAATCACGATGAAAAGAATCCATGCCTGCGCCGATGCGTAGCCAAATCGATAGCGGCGAAATGCGTTCAAATACAGATAAAGCACGTAGAACATGGAAGAGTACGCCGGGCCACCCTGTCCATTCGAGACGATGTAGGCCGGTGTAAACACCTGAAACGATGCAATCACGCCTGTGATGAAGGTGAACAAGATGACTGGCGAAATCATGGGCAGGGTGACATTGCGGAATCGTTGCCAGACGCCGGCGCCGTCAATGCGCGCTGCCTCATAGAGTTGCGTTGGCACCCCCTGCAAACCGGCTAGATAGATCAGCATGGAAGCGCCAAAGCCCCACAGACTCATCAGGACAAAGGAAGGAACGACCCATTTGGGGTCGAAAAACCACCCTGGTCCTGTAATGCCCAAGGGGATGAGTCCATTCGGCCCAACCAGGCGTGCAATCACATAGTTGACGATGCCGAATGTCGGGTTGAGAAGGAGCTGGAAGAGAAAGGCGACAGCCACGCTGCCTACGATGAGCGAGGGCAAATAATAGAGTGTGCGAAAAACGCCGAGAAATGGCACTTTTTGGTTGAGCATGAGCGCCAAACCCAGGGAAAAAGCCAGACCAACTGGCACAGCTAGAAGAGTGTAGTAGGCCGATACGGAGAGCGATTTGAAGAAGATGGGGTCATTGAAGAGATCGATGTAATTCTCGAGGCCGATCCACACAGGTGGTTTGGCGACATTGTATTGGGTGAAACTCAGATACATGGAGGCAAAGATGGGAATGCCTCGAAACAAGAGAAAGCCAATCAGCCAGGGCGAAATGAATACATAAAACCAAAGCGCTTCTCTGCGGGCAAGTTTTTCTTTGGGCAGAATCCCAAGCATGGGTCACTCCTTTTGTGGGGCAAACGCACCGACATGACCACCGACTGTGCGAACGAGAACGTGGTTACAGGCAGTATTGTGATGTGCAGTAGCCAAGCAAGACGCAGCAAGTAAGCATGAAGAGAATCCGTGCAGGCAAAGAGTGCGCGAAAGGCTCAACGAACAGCGCCGGAACATGAACGAGAAAGTGATCGGGTCAAACGAGCTGAGATTCCATTAGTCTAGCTTATGTCGTACAAAATTGCAAATCGCAAGAATTTGCAGTTTTGCATATTGACCGCCTGCTGCGCAGATTCGGATCACAGTCAGATCATCGAACGCATATGATCAGGGACGAGTTGTCGATTCGATCTGGCTCATGCAGAAAAGCGAGGTGATATTGATGAGCGGACAAAACAACGGCGCAGAGTGCCCTTTCTGCGCAATCTTGGCTGGCAGCGCGCCGGGGACTGTCATTGCACGCGATGAGGGGCGGGGCTTCGCCATTATTCAGAGCATCCACCCCGAAAGCACGGTCCACTGGTTGGCCATGCCCATTGAACACGCCAACAGCACCGAATCCTTTGAGCGGGAGAATGGCAGGCGTTTTGTCGATCTTTTTGAGTTCGCCGTGGCGCAAGCCAAAGACCCCCTTAACATCGAAAAAGAGCCATATCTGGTGCAGGGTTTTACGTTGAAGACGCACTTTGGCTCATATGAGACCGTCCCTCACCCCAAGATTCACATCCTTTCCAAGGAGTGAACAGACCCATTCATACCCCGCCCAAGGGGTTGCCAAACAGAGACCCGGGGAGCACAGAGACATCTTCTCCGTGTTCTCTGCGTCTCCGTGTGAGAAAAACATGGTTCACACAGAGCCACGGGGATCACTGAG
>CAZLMM010000148.1:0-9437 GCA_964560495.1 uncultured Caldilineaceae bacterium | reverse complement strand
CTGAGTTTCCAATGCCCCGCGTGGCATAACTTGGGCAAGAAACACCGCACTTGTCATGCTGAACGCAGTGAAGCATCTACGCAGTGAAGCATCTACGCAGTGAAGCATCTACGCAGTGAAGCATCTGCGTGTCGGCGAGAGTTTCTAGGGAGCGCCAGCGAAGCATGACAATACCCTGGCCCTATTGAAGGCCACCTGCACTAGTACAGATAGTTTGCCGAACATGCCTTTCCCGTAGCCTACTCATACGCCAGCACTTCGCGGACAGTGAGACGCGCCGCGCTGTGCGCCGGCAAAAAACTGGCGAAGGCCGCAACACCCAAGACCACCGCCAGCCAGAATCCAGCGCCGCCCAGCGAGTATTGATAGGTGAGAGCCGAATTGATAAAGCCCGCGCCCACCGCATCGCTCAGCACCTTACTCAATGGAATGGCAAGCAGTGCGCCGACAACCCAACTCAACAGACCGATGATCATCCCCTCGCCCACGACTATTTTCATCACAGCCGGCGTCGACGCGCCAATCGCCCGCATGACGCCGACCTCGCGGCGGCGCTCCAGCACGTTGATGCTCATGGCGCCCATCAAGCCCAGCCCGCCAACCACAGCCAACAAGAGCGCCATGATAGCCAGGAAAGTGATGAGCACATCGAATTGACTCTGCACTCGCGCCTGCCGGTCGGCTGTGGTGCGCACAGAGCTGACACTCAGCCCAGCGGATTTGAACGCGCTCTCAATCTGCTGCGCCGCAGCAAATTGGGCCGCCTCCGAACGGTCCACCAGAGCCACATTGAGGGAGTTTGCCTGACCCACGTTGCGGGTGATGCGGCTGAAATAGGGATAGTTGGCGTAGGCGAAAGGCCCCGACATGACGCTGCGCACCAGGCCCACGATCTGCCAGGCGATCTCCCGATCGTCCATATCCAACACGAGTTCATCGCCCACGCGCAGGTCGGGTTCATCATCTAGTAGATCAGTGTTGATCACCACCGCATTCTCATCATCGGGCATCAGCCAGCGCCCTTCCAGCAACGTTGGGCGAATCATCTGCGTGTCGATCTGCGGCGCAATCAGAAGGATGTTATCGCTCACAGTGTCGTCTGGGCGGATGCGCGTTGTGTTACGAAAGCCCCAAGCCTCGGCCTCCATCACTCCTGGCAGTTGTTCAGCAGCCTGGGCAAGATACTCCGCCCGATAAGAGCGATTGAAGTCCACGGTCACATCGTAGTTCCAATAGGAAAAAGAATCTTGCATGGTGCGCGCGAGCGACGAACGCACGCTGAAGACACTGATGAAGATGGCGCTCGCCAGGGTGAGGGTGGTCAATGTCAAGAAGAGCCGGCCTCTGCGCCGGAAGGTGTTGCGCAAAGAAATGAGTTGGGGGCGAGAGAGTCCGCGCACCCGCTCCAGAACGACGTCAACCCAGCCGCGGCGCAGCGCGCTGGCCGCGATGCCATAATCGGTGATGGCTTCGCGCACGGTGATGGCCGCGCCGCGGCGCACCGGATAGAGCGCGGCCAGCAACGGTGCAGCAATGCCCACAACGACTTCCAGAATCAGCACTTGAGGAGGCAGAGTCGTGCCCAACACATCGAAGTTCATCAGCCCGGCGGCGAAATCGGTAAAGGCATTGGTCGCCAACACACCTGCGGGGATGGCGATCGCCAGGGCCAACAGACCAAAGAACAGCACCGTCGCCAGATACATCGCCGTGATCTGTCCGGCGCGTGCGCCCAGAGTCTTCATGACGCCGATTTGGCGCGTCTGCTGGGTCAAAAGGGCGGAAATGATATTGACCACAAGAAAACCGCTCAGCAAGAGTGACAGCGCGCCCATTGCGCCCAGGATGAGCAGCATGGGCGTGAGAAATTGCTCCATCTGGTGTTTGCCAGGCTCCGGCACAAAGACGCGCCCCACGGCGACGCCGGCCTTTTCCATCTTGTCTGCGGCCTGCTGGGCAATTGCCTCGATGTGAGCGCGGTCATCCTGGCGTTCCACAACGCGCAATTCCAATTGGTTGTAGTTGCGGGGCGCCCCCAACCATTCCAGCGTGTCGAAATTCACATAGCCATAGGCGACGCCGGTGAAGTTTGCTGCAATTTCGTTGAGATCATGGGTTAGCCCCACGACCTTGAGTGTGCGCAATCTGTCATCGCCGAGTTTCACCGTCAGGTCATCCCCTGGCTGGACGCCAAGCACATCGAGCGACGCGCGCTCCACCAAAAGCTCTTGCTTCCCTGGCGGCCATTGCCCTGCTTCATGAGCCACCGTGGCGATGCGTTGTCTGTCAAACTCGTCGATGGCAAAAAGGCGCAGTTCCTGCTGTTTGCTGGGGCCGATCTGCGCCTGCACAGTCATGCGTCGTTCACCTTCGGCGTCTTCCACGCCAGGCAGCCTGCGCACCGAGCGCACCAAGTCTTCGTCAAAGGCCCCGGTGAAGAGGCGCGCATGGGCCGGGTTGGTGGCGCCGTATTGCTGCGGCAGGTCTGTCCCTATGACCACATACGCGCCGGTGACCATACCCACGGCGACGATGCCCACAGCAATGGAAAGAACGACCAGAATCGTGCGCGTCGGGTTGCCCAGAACATCGGCCAGCACCTTGCGCCAACGCGGGGCGATCATTGGAGCAACTCCATTTCCTCATCCGGGGCAGAATCATCCAGGTCGGCCAGCTCATCGCCTTCCATGCGCCGCCGCACATTGACATGGTCGTCGATGATCAGACCATCGGCGATGGTGATGGTGCGCGCGGCGCGGCGCGCCAAGTCTTCATCATGCGTCACCATCAGAATCGTCTTGCCTTCGGAAACCAGCAGCTCGAAAAGGTGAAACACTGCATCCGCAGTACGAGAATCCAGATTGCCTGTTGGCTCGTCGGCAACAAGGATGGGCGGATCGTTCGCCAACGCGCGAGCAATGGCAACGCGCTGCTGCTGACCACCCGATAGGGCAGTGGGCAGTTTGTCAGCGTGGGCGGTCATCTCCACATGACTGAGCAGTTCCATGGCCCGCTCGCGGCGACGCCCACGAAAGGTGTTGCAGAAGTCCATGGGCAACATAACATTTTCGCTCACAGTGAGCGTGGGCAGAAGCTGAAAGAACTGAAACACAACGCCCACGGTGCGGCCACGCCAGACAGCAATCTGCCCCTCGTTGAGCTCATGCACCGCTGCGCCGCCCACATGGACCTCCCCCGACGAGGGACGGTCGATGCCAGTGATCATATTGCTGAGCGTGGATTTACCGCTGCCAGATTTGCCGACCACCGCGACGAACTCGCCCGTTCCTACACGCAGATCGACGCCCTTGAGCGCAACGAATTCGCCGGCTGCCGTCTGATAGGCTTTCACAACCTGGCGTAGGTCAATGACGAGCGGGGCGTCGCCGTTGATGGAGATGTTTCGAGACACTCCGTGACCGTTGCCATTGGCGGGTTTGCCATTGGCAGATGTAGCAGGGCGTTTCCAGCGACCAAACATGATGAGAAACAGTTACGGCGTCGTCTGTTCGCCAAGTGTTGCGGCGCTGGGCGCCAGCAACTCAGAATCGGGCGACACCAGGAAGATAGCGCGCCACGGCTGGTAGACGCTCACGAGGCGGTCGGTGCGAGTCGTGCCGTTCTCGACGATTGTGCGATCCACGGTCGCCGTCATGCCATCTTTGGCGTATTCCACCTGTTTTTGCTGCCCGGTCGCCAGAGAGGCGTCTGCGGTGTAGAGCGGCGCTTCCGGCTTTTTCACATCGGTGATCACCGGTTCGCTGATGGACACTTGGCGGTTGGGGCGGGAGCCGTAGAAGTTGAAGGTGATCACACCGTTGGCTGAATCTACGGCGGGTTGAATGAGCAAGTAGGCGTCAGTGTCATTGCGAAAACGGAAATCGACGCTGGGCGTGAAGATGGTGGCGTCCAGCCCTGGCTTGCCATACCAATCCACGACATAGCCATGATTGTAGCGTTCGACGATAGGAAAGCCCCCTTCGTAGGCGGCGCGAAAGATCGTGGTGCTCACCTGACAGACGCCGCCGCCCACGCCCACTGCTGTGCGGTCACCCCAGATGATCAGGGAATCCTCGAAGCCATTGGCGCCGCTGACGTCTTGCACAATCTTGTTGAAGCTGAAGACCTCCCCTGGCGGAATGACTACGCCGTCGAACTTCGCGGCGGCCACCTCGATATTGCGAATGCGTTCGGCGCTGCTGCCCCCAAAATAGGTCACACCATCCGTCACCAGCTCGCGGATGCCCATCTCGGCTACGCGGCTGCCATCGACCTTTGGCGCAACCGCATCGACGACCAATTGCGCCTGGTCGTCGCCCACCAGCAAGGCCTGCTGGATGGCAGCCAGGGTCGCGTCGATGTCAAGTTGTCGTCCAGTCACGCTCTCTTGCGTGACGATCACACCGCCTGTGGCTGGGTTGAAGCGCAAACGCGCATCGCGCGCGGGTCGGTCGATCTGCCTGGCGAGTTCCGCGAGCCACGTCCGCAGTTGGTCAGCGTCGGCCTGCGCCGGCGCAGTGGAGATGAGGATGGCATTGAGGAGCGCCGGGTCCAGCGCAAGCTGAAGACCCATGGCATCGTTCATGAGCAGGAGGGGCGCATCGAAGACTTGTTGCGCCGCAACAGGTTGCAGCACGCCGCTTTCTGCTTCGGCCTGCGTCTCAACCGCAACGACTGGCACGCGTAGCGGTTGTCCAGCCGGCGCAGCGTCCATTGCAGCGATCAATCGCTTCAGCGTGGCGGCTTCGTCGACAGCGACGCCCAATTGGGCCGGCGCGCTGATTACGCCAAGCTGGATGGCCGACTGAGCGGGTCGGTTGAACTGGGTGGCTGCCTGATGCACTGCGTCAGCCAGAAACTCTGTTTGATAGGAGAGTCGAGGGGTGATCGTGACGCCCCCCAACAGCGCCGCAATCTGGGCAATCGCCTGCTCGCCAGGCGAGCCTGTGCGTCCCACCAGGTAGGCGTGATCGACTGCGTCGAGTAGAGCAGGTTTGGCCTGGATCTGAAGCGGATCGAGGGTCCACTGCCGCTCGTCATGAACCAGGTTCACCGGCGGAAGCGACGCTGCCAGATTCGCCTGTTGCAGACGAGCATGAGCGACGGCGCGCGAAAGACCGCCGACATGAACGCCTGCCACCGTGACGCCTGTGTAAATACGGTTCACGTGCCAGAGCTGCCACAAGCTGACAGCGGCGATCACAAGCAGCGCTGCCAGGGTCAGCAACAGCGCGCCGAAATCCAGGCCGTTCCGCCGTACAACAGGCAGGCTTTCGGCTCGCAAGCTCATTTTCATTGCCATGATTCACTCACCATTCAACATGGGCAGGCGACGCTGGGCAGCGTCACTTGGTCAACTGGGGGGCGATGAACAGAAAAGGAGTCGCCAGGTTGAGCAAGAACAGCAGCACGAAGGGCGTCGCCCATGCCAGAAACCGTAGCAGAGTGAGAAGGCGCGCCGGCCCCGGCCGCCGGAACCAGCTCACCAGACCCGCCGGAGCCGTCCACGCCTGGGGCACAGGCGAGGCGATCAACAGGAATGGCTGGAGAAGCAAGAACATCGCCATGGCAGACACGATGAGAATCATCCACTCGCTCATGGAGCCGCTGATGCTGCCCGATGCAAAGAGCGCCAGCGCCAGCACTGCAGCCATGCCGCCCGTAATCACCCCCTGAAGGGGATGAAGTAATTCACGCCAAGCCACAGCAACCAGGGTGCTGATCGCTAACATACCCCAGAAGAAATAGCGCCCTTGGTGTTGGACAAATTTAAGGTTGTACCAAACATATCCCAGGGCGACAAAGACAAGCCAGATGCCCAAGAGACAGAGAATCGTGGTCTGCAAAGCATCCATATCTGTATCTGGCTTGCCCGAAATCAAACGCACCGTCGCCCAGAGCAGGCCCAGGAAAATCACGCCGCTGAAAAAGAGCGCGACTATATAGATGCGCTCATCCATCATGACGCCCAGCCAGCCAAACACGCCCCAAAACGACTTGAAGGTCAGGTCGAAGGCTCGCTCGAAATAAGCCATTGAACCGAATTGGCGGATGAACTCTTCGGTGCGCATTTGCCCGGCCACCACCCGATCATGCCAATTGAGCGCGAGCGGGTCGCCCAAACCGTACAGCGTCATGTTGCGCGCCCAGATGGGTATGCACAGGATGACGCCCGGCAGCGCCACCCAGAGCGACTGGGCCGCGCCCACCTTCACCCCGCGCCATGATCGGTCCCTTCTCCAGATGGTGTAGATCACTGTCGCCATCATCAAGGGCACAACCAGATAGGCATAGATCTTGGTCAACAGCCCCAATCCCAACAACAGACCCAAGAGAAGCAACTGGTTTCGACTGCTGCGATTGGCCTCAAACGGCTCATCGCCATAGAGCGGACGCATCCAGCGAAAGAGCATCAGCGCGGCGGCCATGAGCAATAACTCAGCCAGCACATCGTTGTTCATCGACGCAGTCAACGCGACGTGCATGGGAAGCATGGCGACAAAGGCGACGGCGCTCAGCGTGATCAATGGCTTGCTGGGAAAGACTGTCTCCAGTGCAAGATAGAGGAGGATCAGCACCCCACAGCCAAAGAGGATGTTCAGTCCACGCAAGATGAGCGGATCGCCTTGCCCAAGAAGAAAGACCGGCGCAGCGGCGATGTAATAGAGCGGCGGTTGATAATACTCGTAACGAAATGCGTTAATTGTGCTTCCTTCAGGGAAGCCGTGTGACAAGATGTGGGCAAACAATGCCCCGTTGTAATCGCCCATGCCGAGTAAAGGCAGTGCGCTGTGCTCGGCGACATACTTGATATAGTTGTAATGGGCTGGTTCGTCTGGCGCTTGCCAATCCGGCGTCATGACAGCATAGATCGCGGCCAAAACCAGGTAGGCGGTCAGAATCACCACCAGCCAGGGCCGGGAGGAGCGTACATAGAGGGCATCGAAAGACGCAGAAGCATCCATCAGATCCACAGTGGGTGTAGGTCGCGCCAGTGCAGCGCCACCTGAGAGTGCTTCCATAGGCTGTAGAAGTTCAACTATTCACGATCAATCGCTCACGAACCATTGCATTGCCTGAATTATGCTGGCAAGCCTTCTACTGTCGATTCTTCCAGCTTCACGAAGAGGGCGCTTGGCTCTCGCAGCGGCTGATGGGGCGTCAGGCGCGTGGCCTTCCATTCACCGGTCGCCTGCGAATGGTCATAGCGCAAGACCAGATGTTCACCCCGCACGTCTTGCACCACCTGAGTGTACTGGCGCCCAAAGAGTGGCTGGTCATAGCCCAACATGCCATGCACTTGTTCGCTGCTGAAGGGCAGAATGGGCGCCCACAAGATCTTGAGCCAGTCGATTGCCTGCAACGCAACATAGATCGCGGTTGCGGCGCCCGCGGGGTCGCTTGCGATGGATTTCCACGGCGCCTTGTCGTTGAGATATTGATTGACGCGTTGGCTGAGCCGACGCGCTTCCTGGAGCGCAGCCTTGAGCTTGACCGCCCGGTAGAGCGCGCCTACGCTCTCAAAGCCGCCTTCAATTTCGCTCAGGAGCGCAACATCCTCCGCAGCCAGCGGTTGAGGCGTCGGCACAGCGCCGTTGAAGCGCTTGTAGGCAAAGCCCAGAACCCGGTTTACCAGGTTGCCCCAATTTGCCACCAGTTCGTTGTTGATGCGATCCAGGAAATCCTGCCAGGTAAATTCCACATCCGCGGTCTCTGGCGCCACGGCAGTCAGGAAGTAGCGCACAGCGTCGGCCTGGAAGTGGCGCAACATGGTGTTGAAGCCGATGACGCGCCCTGCGCTGGTGCTGAATTTGCGCCCACCCAGGTTCAAGTATTCGTTGGCCGGCACATCGTAGGGCAGATTGAGTTGCGTCGCGCCTGCATTGTAAGCGATCAACATTCCTGGCCAGATGATGGTGTGGAAGGGGATATTGTCCTTGCCGATAAAGTTGTAGATGAGCGCGTCTGGATTCACATTGGCGTCCCACCAGTGACGCCAGGCGTCCTGGTCGCCGTTTTGGGCGGCCCATTCGATGGCTGCGCTCAGATAGCCGATGACCGCGTCGTACCAGACATAGATGCGCTTGGTGGGATAGTCGCCGATGGGGATCGTCACGCCCCAGTCCAGGTCGCGGGTAATGGCGCGCCCGCGTAGCTCGCGGCGTTCCAGTTGGCCGCGCGTAAAATTGATGACATTAGGACGCCAGTGTTCTTTGTCCGTCTTGATCCACTCCAACAGCGGCTCATTCATCTTGGCCATATCCAGGAAGAAGTGCTCGGTCTCTCTGACTTCGAGCGCCGTGTTGCCCGAAAGTTTGGACCGCGGGTTTTTCAATTCCAGGGCGTCGTATAGACGGCCGCAGTTGTCGCACTGGTCGCCCCGCGCCTCATCATAGCCGCAAAAGGGGCAGGTCCCTTCCAGATAGCGGTCGGCCAGAAAGCGATTGGACAATTCGTCGTACCACTGCTGCTGTTGGTCTTTGTAGATATAGCCTGTCTCCCAATGGCGGGCGAACATCTGCTGCGTAACATCCCAGTGATTCTGTGTGTCCGTGTGTGTGTAGAAATCAAAGGTGATGCCCATCTGCACGCAGCCCGCCACAAAGAGCGCGTGATATTTTTCGGCCATCGCCTCAGGAGAGATGCCTTCCACCTCAGCCCGGATCATGATGGGTGTGCCGTGGGTGTCGGAGCCGCTGACCATGAGGACATGGTTGCCAATCATGCGTTGATAGCGGGCGAAGATGTCCGGCGGCAGGTAAGCGCCGGCGATCTGTCCGATATGCTTTTCGCCGTTGACATACGGCCACGCCACTCCCACGAGAATTTTTCTGTTCGTCATACAAAACTCACTTCATCCACTCTACCTGGCTCACCATCTTCATCCATCGTCTCGATTTGCCCACCAGCCCAAGAGCGATACAATGCCATAGAGCAAAACGAAGAAAAAGAGTCCGCCAGTGATGCAGCTCAATCCCAATACCATACCAGCAAAACCGTAGAACCACCAGATGAGCGCGCCGCCTACGGTGTAAAGCAATACGAAGAAACCAATAACCATCTGCCCTTCGGTGCTCCGCACCCAACGTTTGGGGTCGAACCCCGCATCTCTACGGCGCATGGAGCCATTATAACACAACGAAAGCAGGCGACAGATCAGCGACCAGCCTGTTCGAGCAGTCTGATATGGACGCGGGTTTTATAGACAACACAAATAGACTTTGCACATTGCGTAGGTGCGGCGCGTAGCAGCACGTCTCTGGTCAACCACGATAGTGCAGTTCGTAACCGCACCTACGGATGTATGATCTTTATTTGTCGCGTCTATTATACTGTGGTTGCTTTGAGACCAGGAGTTTTTGGCCTGCGAAAACTCCTGGTCTCGAACAGAGCAAAGTACAGTCGAGCCAAAGATAGCAAATGACAGGCGCAAGAGG
>CAZLMM010000147.1:0-10051 GCA_964560495.1 uncultured Caldilineaceae bacterium | reverse complement strand
ACTGGCGTGCCGCCTCAGCTGGTAGTGGAAGATCAGGATGCCAGCGGGTGAAACTGACCGTTGGGCGGGGGCAGTCGAGCCGCTTCGTCGGTCGAGAGGGCGTAGCAGTCAGTCCGTGGATGGGGCAAGGTTGCTGCGGGCAGGTCACGGCGTAGTTCGCAGCATTGTTCGTGGGTCACGCAGCACAGCGCGTCCAACACTCGTTTTGATCCTTCGCTGCGCTCAGGAGACTGGCGTGCCGCCTTTCTTCGTATGGCGATTTCAGGATGCCAGCGGCTGAAACTTGTCGTTAGGCAGGCGATCCCCACATCGAGGCACCAGTTGTAGAGCGACTCGTATCATGCTACAATCCTTGGTACAGAGCGTTGAGGATCTGCGGCTATGCCAACCGTACCAATCCAAGGGCCATACCGGTTCTTCTTTTACTCCGGCGACAGCGGTGAGCCACCGCATATCCACGTCGAGCGAGAGCACATGAAGGTCAAGTTCTGGCTCAATCCGGTTCGGCTGCACAGTAGTGGCGGCTTCAGTCGTGGCGAGATCAGCCGCATCCAGCAGCTTGTCGAGGAAAACAGGGAATACCTGTTGAGGAGTTGGAATGAATTCTTCAGTGATTGAGACGCGGGCTGCCGCGGTGCAACACGTGACCGTGACCGAGGATTCGTTGATGGTAGACTTGGTTGACGGGCGGACAGTCTCCGTTCCGTTGGCTTGGTACCCCAGGCTGCTGCACGGCCAGTCTGAGGAGCGCAACAACTGGCGTTTGATCGGTCAGGGCGAAGGCATTCATTGGCCCGATCTCGATGAAGACATCAGCACAGAAAACATCCTGTTCGGGCAACCGTCCGGCGAGAGTCAACGGTCACTCAGCCGTTGGTTGCAGACACGTCCTGCATCACGGCAAGCATCTTCGCAGCTCCAGCTTGCCTAACCAGCGGTTCCAGCCGACCGCCTACCGCGCGCGGTTGCGAGAGGTGTTTCGTCAACTCGGCGGCGGCTGAACCCCAGCCGTTGGGCGGCATCAGGCGCGAAGAAAGGAGCACAAAAATGAGTTACCAGAAGTTGACACAGCAGATGATAGGAATGACATTGGTTTTGTTGCTCGTAGTTGGGTGTGGCGCTCCGGCAGTCACACCGGCGCCGCCGACTGAAACGACAGCGGTGGCCTCGCCCGAAGCCTACACGGTAAACATCAATCCAGCCGACTTTGTGGATGTGATTGACAACCCCTACTTTCCCCGCATCCCCGGCGCCAAATATGTCTATGAAGGCAAGACACAAGATGGTCTGGAACGCATCGAGATAGAAATTCCGCATGAAACCAGACAAATAATGAGAATTACGGCTACTGTCATGCGCGATACGGTCTATCTCAATGGTGAACTCGTCGAAGATACCCACGACTGGTTTGCCCAGGATAAAGCTGGCATTGTTTGGTATCTGGGGGAAGATGTCAAGAACTATGAAAATGGTCAGTTGAAAGACACTGCTGGCTCGTGGGAAGCAGGGGTAGATGGCGCCCTGCCAGGTATCGTCATGTATGCTGACCCCGCCGCTCATATTGGCGAAACGTATCGGCAGGAGTACTACAAAGGTGAAGCGGAAGATATGGCAGAGCTGTTGAGCGTCAGCGAGAGTGTGACTGTGCCTTACGGCTCGTTTGAGAATGTGGTCCAAACGAAGGATTACACGCCCCTCGACCCCAGCTCACTGGAACATAAGTATTACGCCAAAGGCATCGGGGAGGTGAAGACGGTTAATCTGAATACGGGCGAAGAGGTTGTGCTGGTCGAGTTTATCTCACCGTGAGTATAAGTTCTTGAAGAGTTCCGCCGAACGGCCCGTTCGGCTCGCAAATGTGATTTGCGCCGGTCACAGCTTCATTCCTTCCAGTAGTGTACGGTACGCCAACGCAGACTTGACAAACGCGAGAATCCGCCGTATCTTCTATGTAGATACCTGGATAAGGAGGAACGTATGGAAACTCGTGTGCACCGTTGGGGTAACAGCCTGGCCTTGCGAATTCCTAAACCGCTGGCCGATGAGGTCGGTCTGAAAGACAACTCACCCGTCCAGCTTTCCCTGCGCGATCGTCAGTTGGTAGTCATACCGATGCTCGAGCCCGCCTTCAACCTGGAGGTGTTGCTGGCCCAAGTTACGGACAATAACCGCCACGCCGAAGTACTGACCGGCCCAGCGGTTGGGGGTGAAGCGTGGTAGCGCCATCATCCTACGTGCCACGCCGCGGAGATATCGTCTGGCTCACTTTCAATCCACAAGCGGGCCATGAGCAGGCAGGACGTCGCCTCGCGGTGGTATTGTCACCGCTCTCCTATAATGCCAGAGTCGGTTTGGCGCTCCTGTGTCCGATTACCAGCGCCGTCAAAGGGTATCCGTTCGAGGTCAACCTGCCGCACGATTTACCCATTAGTGGCGTCATTTTGGCGGATCAGGTCAAGAGTTTGGATTGGCAAGCGCGCGCTGTGGAGTTCATCTGCACCTTGCCAGACGCAGTAACACGCGAGGTTCTGCAGAAGATCGGCCTGCTGCTGGCCGAGTAGCATTGTGGCTTGGTCTGTGGGTCGTGCAGCGGTCCGTTGGCACGGTTCGCCGTTGTGGGCGACGTGTGTCGTTTTGCGGGCTTGGCGCCTGGGCCTTGCCTGACCCTAGTTCCAGTTGAAAGGCTGCGCCGGTAAGGTCAGGGTCAGGGTCAACGGGAGGTCCGCCAGGCGCAGCCACAGCTGAACCTGGCCGTTCGGCAGATGGCACACACAAGAAGTTGAAGAATGATATTACCAACGAAGCGTGACCCTAGATTCATTACTATACGTCGCGGTGGTGCTCTCCAAGACGCAGACCATCATTTGCTTGCAATATGGGCAGCCGATTGCGCACAACATGTTTTGCATTTATTTGAAGAAATGCAACCCAATGACGAGCGCCCACGTCGAGCCATTGAAGCGGCACGCGCTTGGGCGCAAGGCACGATTACAATGCCACAGTCTAAAGCGGCGGGTGGTCATGCAATGGCGGCAGCCAGAAACCTGAAAGGAGCATCACGCTATGCTGCATATGCGGCTGGTCAAGCAGGAGTGGTTGCTCATGTAGCAGCACATGAATTGGGTGCAGCAGCCTATGCAATTAAGGCAGTGCGTGAAACAGCACCTGATAGTCGTATTGAAGAATATGGTCGCATTGAGTGCGAATGGCAACATGCACAACTTCCAATTGAGATACGTGACCTAGTGCTTGACGACCAAAAAATGCGAAACGAAATCTGTTGGTTTGTATTTAATTGTTAACCAGTTTGGTTCTTCTGGAATTCATGTGGTTGACAAGGTAGAGCGCCGCATGGTTGCAGAAATGAGGCGAGCTTCCAGGTCAAGCCAAAGTCTTTGAAATAAGGTTGATGGTTTGCGTATGCCGTAACAACGGCGGGTGATAGTGCGGATCTTGTTGTTCAACCCTTCAACAAAACCACTGGTGACGCGGTCGGCAAAGTAGTTGACGATCAGTGTCCAATGCGACGAGAGTGTCTTGACGAAAGGCCGGAAACAGGTTGCACTCAATTGCTCAACTTTCTTGATCCAGGAGGTAAGACGCCGTTTGGCTTCTTGCATGGTCCGGGTGCGGTTGAAGATAGCAGTCAATTCTTCGCGCAGGGTATAGGCTTGGTGCAGGCGAGGTGCGTATTGAAAGAGGCGCCGTAGCCGTATTCGCTCCTCCTCATCCAGGTCTTGATGATTCATGCGCAGCGGTCAAAGTGTCCCTTTGACATCCTGCGCATAGACCTCTGATGGGAGTTCCTGTTTGAGCCGTTTCATCTCCTGCTTGCGAACGATGGCGTCATAGCCGACATTCTCACTGAGGCTCACCTCCTCAATCGTGCTATTTACCAGTTGTTTGAGCAGATGGCGGTCATAGGCTTTCGTATGGGGACTGCGTTGGTCATACCATGCCAATACCTCGTCGTCGTTGGCTCCGTCTCACAAACGAGACAGCGGGCCCGGCGCGGCCTGATACAGATGTATGTCTCCATGCCCAACACCGGCAGATGACGCAGCCGAATCTCTTGACCATGACCAAACGTCGCACGCAACTCCCTGCCGCAGATTCCGCAGGGCACGGTCTCAACTTGACTCTCCACCCAAATCACCAGCTTGTCACCTGGGTGGATCTCGGTGCTCAGTACTTTCACAATCGGAATATCGAGCGGTATTTGGATTGTCGCTTGTGTCTGAGTTGCCATGTCGTCCTCCTTTTTTGACGCATAGCCACCCAGTCTACTATGGTGCTCCAATTTCAAATTGAGAACTGCTGGCTGGCAACAGTGGTTTCAGATGCGCGCCATCCACCCCATGCCAGGCGTCGAACCGCCCTATCTGCTGCGCCGATCCATCAGACGCCCGTCGGCGGCGATGAGCTCCACCACCAAGGGCATCTGGCCGACTGCATGGGTGGAACAGCTCAGGCAGGGATCGTAGAGGCGAATGCCATGCTCAATGCGGTTGAGGATGCCTTCGCTTAGCCGCCCATCTTTGATGTAGTGGCGGGCGATCTGCTGCACGGTGCGATTCATGGCCAGGTTGTTCTGTCCCGTGGCAATGATCAGATTCACCTTTTGCAACACGCCGTCTTCGTTCACTTCATATTCGTGGAACAGGGTGCCGCGCGGCGCCTCGCTGACGCCGACGCCAATCAGGTTGTTGACGCCGGCCGTGGCTCGCACCCGCTCGCTGGTGATGAGGGGGTCGTCCAGCGTCTCGGCGATCTTCTCCAGGGAAAACAGAATCTCGATGAGCCGGGCATAGTGATAGGCAAAGCTGCTCAACACCGGCTTACCGTGACCCGTTAGCCTGCGGAAACGGCGCAGCTCTGCATCGGCGCGTGGCGTCCCCGCAAAGTCGCATACATTGAGCCGCGCCAGCGGCCCAACCCGATACATGCCGGCCCTGTAGTCGCTATTCGCCAGCGGCTTGTAGTAGGGGAACTTGAGATAGCTCCATGGCTCCACAGCCTCGCCGATAAACTCCCGGTAGCGTTCCGGTGCGACTCCCTGTTGTAGGATGTTCCCTGCGCCATCCACCACGCGTAACACGCCATGATAGTGTTCCAACCCGCCGTCTGGTGTGACCAACCCCATGAAGAGGCTGGGAAAGTCGCCGTAAATGTGACTCTCCAAATCCAGACCGGTAGCAACGTCGGCCAGCAGGTCCAAAGCCAGGCTGGCGATATCGAAGGCTTCGGGCAGCATGCGCTTGATGTGGCTGCGCCCTTCTGCGCTGAGGGGTTCGCGCACGCCGCCGGCGGTCGACCAGGCCGGATGCACGCTCTGCCCACCCAGCGTGCGGATGATCTCCTGGCCGAAAGCGCGCAGGCGGATGCCGTTGCGCGCCACATCGGGCATCTTCTGGATAAGCCCCATGATGTTGCGCTCCCCTGGTGGGCTTTCCATCCCCAACAGAAGGTCCGGCGCGCTCAGGTGAAAAAAGCTCAGCGCGTGGCTTTGCACCAGTTGTCCCCAGTTCATCAGGCGGCGCAGCTTCTCTGCGGCGGGCGGAATGCGCACACCCAGGATGGCGTCGCCGGCCTTGGACGAGGCCAGGATGTGGCTGACAGGACAGATGCCGCAGATGCGCGCGGTGATGCCCGGCATCTCCCAGAAGGTGCGTCCCACGCAGAATTTCTCGAAGCCGCGGAACTCGGTCACGTGAAAACGCGCGTCGGCCACCTGGCCTTCATCGTCCAGGTGAATGGTGATCTTGGCGTGCCCCTCGATGCGGGTGACGGGGTCGATGGTGATGGTGCGGGACATTGGTTTCTCCGTTGAAGCGTAATACAGTGAGGTTTTGAGGTTTTGAGGTTTTGAGGTGTTGGGGAAACCGCCCCGCCACTTCATTCCCTCAAGACCCCACCTCCGTTCCTGGTCAGGTCACACCCGCTTACCCAAAGGTGCGCAAGGCAGGCTCCAGCACGACAGGCTCGCCGGCCAGCAGCGCGCTCACTGCCATCCAGATGCGATAGGGATCGGGCGGACAGCCAGGGATGAAGGCATCGACTTTGACGACCTGGTGTACGGGCAGCACCCGCGGCAGGAGCGTGGGCGTCACCTCTTCGTGACCGGTGGGCGGCGCGTTGCCGGGTCCCTCGGCGTAGAGCTGGGTGAGGAGATCGTCCACGCCGAAGCGGTTGCGCAAGAGGGTGACGTTGCCCGTAACGGCGCAATCGCCGAAGCTGACCACCAGGCGACTATGTGTGCGCACCTGTTGAATCAGCTCCAGGTGATCGGTATTGGCGACCGCACCTTCGACCAGCGTGACATCCACATCCGCCGGGAATTCCTTCACATCGGCGATGGGGCTATAGACCAGATCGGCCAGTTCGGCCAATTCGATGAGCTTCTCGTCCAGATCGAGGAAGCTCATGTGGCAGCCGGAGCATCCCCCCAGCCAGACGGTGGCAAGGCGAATCTTGCGGGAACGTGAATCACCGTTTGTCATGGCGCCCTATTTCCTCCCCCCTTGACATGATCCCAGATGTTCTTTTCGCGGCCGTCGAGGATCCAGCGCAGGAAATCGTGGCGTTTCACCATCTCGGCCACCGACATGCCTTTGCTGGTCAGTGCGCCTGTGGGACAGACCTGCACGCACTTGCCGCAGCTCGTACAGCTTTGGCTTGTTCCCCACGGTTGATTCAGGTCCGCAATGATGCGGCTGTTTGCGCCGCGCCCCATAACATCCCACACATGCGCGCCCTCGATTTCGTCGCAAACGCGTACACAGCGCGTACACAGGATGCAGCGGTTGTGGTCGAGCATGAAGCGCTCATGACTGGCGTCTACGGGCAGGCTGGGGCTGAGATACTCATAGCGCACGTGATCCATGCCGATCTGCGCGGCGGCCCATTGCAACTCGCAAGCGCCGTTCATCACGCAGACCGCGCAGGTGTGGTTGCGCTCGGAAAAGAGCAGCTCCAAGATCATCCGCCGGTATTTCACCAGGCGGTCACTGTGGGTGTAGACCACCATACTCTCGACGGCCGGCGTGACGCAAGCCGGCTGAAGTTTGTTGGCGCCGGCGATTTCCACCAGACACAGGCGACAGCCGCCGCGCTCGCTCAGTCCATCCAGGTGGCAGAGCGTGGGTATGTCGATGCCCTGCTCATGGAGGACAGTCAGCAGCGGCTGGCCTTCCTGGGCGCTGACAAGTTCGTCGTTGATGGTCAGGGTGATGACTGACATGGCTTCCCCCGTAATTCTGTGGGCCTAGTACAGGTGGGCCTAAATGAGCCGGTGGTATTGTCATGCTGAACGCAGTGAAGCATCTGGGTGGCAGCGCGAGATGCTTCGCTGGCGCTCAGCATGACAACCATTGGGTTACTTGCGCTAGCAACAAACACTCTTCCTGCTTCCAATCTTCCAGGAAGCTCACAGCTTCCCGGAAGATGCAGCAATGATGCCTTTGACAAGCCCTTTGCTTCATGCCGCGCGCCGCATGGCCGCCAATTCCAAGACAGGCCGCTCATGCAGGCTGCAAACGCCGGCAGGACAGTGACGCTCCCGAATGTGGCTCTCGTATTCGTGGGCAAAGTAGCGGATGGTGCTGAGCACCGGGTTGGGCGCCGATTGCCCCAATCCGCACAGGCTCGTCTCTTGCACCATGACGCAGAGCTCGCGCAGGGTCATCAGGTCATCCATGGTTGCGCTGCCGCGGGTGATGCGATCCAGCAGCCGATGCATCTGCACCGTGCCGACGCGACAAGGGACGCATTTGCCACAGCTTTCATCCATGCAGAACTCCATGAAGAATTTGGCGACATCCACCATGCAACTGTGCTCATCCATGATGATCAGGCCGCCGGAACCCATGATGGAGCCGAGGGCGCGCAGACTTTCATAATCCACCGGCGTATCGAGAAATTGGGCGGGGATGCAGCCGCCGCTGGGGCCGCCCGTCTGCGCGGCCTTGAAAGCCAGCCCATCGGGAACGCCGCCGCCGATGTCGTAGACGATTTCGCGCAGGGTGATGCCCATGGGCACCTCGATGAGGCCGGTGGTGTTCACTTTGCCGGCCAATGCGAAGATCTTGGTGCCCTTGCTCTTTTCTGTGCCGATCTTGCTGTACCACTCTGCGCCGTTCTGGATGATGGGCGCAATGCTGCCAAAGGTCTCCACGTTGTTGATGAGTGTTGGTTTGCCCCACAGCCCACTTTGGGCAGGATAGGGCGGGCGCGGGACGGGCTGGCCGCGCTGCCCCATGATGGAGGCCATGAGCGCGGTTTCTTCGCCGCAGACAAAGGCGCCGGCGCCGATGCGCACGTCGACGCGAAAATTGAAGCCGCTGTCAAGCACGCGACTGCCCAACAGACCGCGGCGCTCTGCCGCGCGAATCGCCTTTTCCAGCCGCTTGGCCGCCACAGGATATTCCCCGCGCACATAGACAAAACCCTGGTCTGCACCCACGGCGTAGCCGGCGATTGCCATGCCTTCCAGCACACGATGGGGGTCCGACTCCATGAGCGTGCGGTCCATGTATGCGCCCGGGTCGCCTTCGTCGCCATTGGCGATGATGTATTTCTTGTCGCTTGCCGCCTTGCGCACCAGGTTCCACTTGATGCCGGTAGGATAACCGGCGCCGCCCCGCCCGCGCAGACCGCTGCGGGAGATGACGTCGCATACTTCGTCGGGCTTCATCTCGCGCAGGGCAAAGCCCAGGGCTATGTAACCGCCGCGCGCCACGTAATCTTCCAGCGCCTCTGGGTCGATGAGGCCGCTGTTGGCCAGGACGATCTTGCGCTGTTTGGTGAAGAAGGGGAGGTCGGCCGGCATGATGTGCTTCTGCACCGGTTGGCCGCCTCGGACATGCTCGTTGACGATGGCCTGGGCTGCGGTTGGCGTCGCCCGCTCGTAGATGACTTCCGCCTGTCCCTGGGTCTGCACCGTCACCATGGGGCCGCGGCTGCACGGTCCCATGCAGCCGGTGGAGATGACCTGTACGTCGCCGCTGAGTCCGCTCGCCTCCACACTCTTCTCCAGCGCCTCTCGCACTGCGGTTGCGCCCGACGAGAGGCAAGGCGTGCTGGCGCAGCAGAAGATGCGACAGCGGAAGGCGTTCTGTTTCTCCTGTTCACGCTGGGCCAGCGATTGCAGATCAGCTCGATTCATGTTCCCACTCCCTGTCTATAACCCTCTGTCTTGCTCTTGTCGAACGAGCTTCCGCATCCGTTCCAGCGCGCTGTCGGGCGTCTCACGCGCAATGACTTCACCATCCACCACCAGGACGGGCGCCAGGCCGCAACTGCCCAGGCAGCGCGCAGCGCCCAGGCTCAGCTTACCATCGGGCGTGGTCTGCCCAGGCTCGACGCCAAAGGCTGCCTGCAGAGCCGCGACGATCTCAGCCGCCCGCTTGACGTAGCAGGCCGTCCCCATACAGACGATGCAGGTGTGTTCGCCCTGAGGCTTGAGAGAGAAAAAGTGATAGAAGGTGGCGACGCCGTAGACCCAGCTCAGGGGCAGCTTCAGCTGGCGCGCCACATAGATGAGGAGGTCATCTTCCAGGAAGCCAAAAGCTTCTTGCGCAGTGTGAAGCACCTCAATGAGCGCATCCTGTTGATAGCTGAAGCGTTTGAGCGTGCGGTCGATGAGCTTGAAACGTGGGTCGCCGCTGGGATGGTCGGCGACGGGACGGGGTTTTCCCCTGGCTTTGGGTTCGACAAGCGCGGTCATGGGCCTCCTCTTTGCGGCCAGGCTGCTTTCCGATTTGAGCGATGCAAGGGAATTGAACGCGACCGGATGCGCCGCGTTGCATCACAACCACTCTATGCCACAGACGAGCAATGCACATCACGCCCAGGATCGGCATGTATCCTGGACTGAAGGGGATACTCGCTCCTGGTCATGTGACCAGGGATGGATGGACATGTGGCCTGTCGCGAAAATC
The DNA here is from genome assembly GCA_964560495.1 of uncultured Caldilineaceae bacterium. Taxonomy (GTDB): domain Bacteria; phylum Chloroflexota; class Anaerolineae; order Caldilineales; family Caldilineaceae; genus UBA5069. Next base: position 113 of record CAZLMM010000147.1, on the reverse strand, counting down.
ACCCTGTCACCCTGCCGACTGGTCGAAACGTCTCGCTTGTGCTATGCTTTCGTGGTCAAGCAACCACGCCCACCCTATGACGCCATGAAGCGCCTGCGTTTCTCTTTCTTTCT
>CAZLMM010000146.1:0-10113 GCA_964560495.1 uncultured Caldilineaceae bacterium | reverse complement strand
CGGTAGTTGTTCTCTGCCCGATTTGGACGCGGCATTAGCCCAATGGACTCGTAATACCGAATCGTTTTGACAGGAACGCCAGTTTGTTGGGTTAACTCGTGAATGACCATAGCGTTGCTCCTAAGAGCCTGTAATATTCAAACAGGCTCTTGTTCGACTGTACGGACACGATGCATCATGTCCGTACACAAGTGAATATCAAACAGTGTTCACGCCTCATGGGGCACAATCGTGAATGAAAAATGCGGTGGGCGAGACGCCCGCGCTCCCAGGAGCCAGCGCCGCCGGCAGTGGTTATTTTCAAGTCAGTCGTCATGCCTCTGCGAGGCACAACCAGGGATGAAAATATGCTAAACTTGCACGTGATGGTTGGCACAAAGGTCGAACGCTCCTTGGTGCTATGAGCCTGAAAGTCAGTCGGACCTGGACGTCTGTAGGCACAACAAGCTGTGGTATCTGGCCATGACCAGAAAGCACGTAGGTTAGAATCTCGATTTGGGACGTCCTGCCAGCCAGCGTTACAACAATTGGATAAGGGAGGCTGAGCATGGACGTAACGTACACGCATTGTGTTGGACTGGATGTACATAAGAAGACGGTGGTGGCCTGCAGTATCACCCCTGGGGCGAAGGGTGAGAAGCAGATGGCAGTTCGCACCTTTGGCACGATGACCGGCGACTTGTTGGCGCTCTCGGATTGGCTGGCGGCGCAGAGCGTGACGCACGTAGCCATGGAGAGCACCGGCGAATTCTGGAAGGCAACTTCGAGTTGTTGGTCGTGAACGCCAAGCACATCAAGAACGTACCTGGACGCAAGACCGACGTCAAGGATGCCGAATGGATCGCTGATTTGTTGCGTCACGGCTTGTTGCGGGGGAGTTTCATCCCACCCCAGGCCCAACGTAATTTGCGAGACCTGACCCGCCAGCGCACAAACTTGGTGCAGGATCGGGCGACAGTGGTCAACCGGCTGCAAAAGGTGTGCGAGTGGAGCAACCTCAAGTTGAGTTCGGTGGCCACGGACATCACTGGAGTATCGGTGCGCGCCATGCTGGAGGCCATTCTCAACGGCCACACGACGCCACAAACCCTGGCAGACCTGGCCAAGGGGCGTCTGCGCAACAAACGCAGCGAACTGGAACGCGCCCTCGACGGCAGGGTACGCGACCATCATCGTTTTCTGCTGGCACAGCATCTGGAACAGATTGACTGCTTGGATGAACAGATTGCCCAGTTTGACACTCAGATTGGGGTCTTGTTGGTGCAGACGACGCCCAGCCATGGGCAAGAAGCGCCCGCGCTGCCAGCCACGCCGGCTGCCATCAGCACAACGCCAGAGCAATCCACGGCGGAGGCGCTGCCCCTCACCTATCCGGAGGCGGTGGAATTGTTGGACACTATTCCTGGCGTCAATCGTCGCATGGCCGAACTGCTGTTGGCCGAGATCGGCATCGACATGAGTCGTTTCCCGACCGCAGAGCATCTGGCCAGTTGGGCCAAGCTCTCGCCCGGCAACAACGAGAGCGCTGGCAAGTATTATTCGGGCGCTACCGGACATGGCAATCGCCATCTGCGCACGGGCCTGGTGCAAGCTGCCTGGGCCGCTGTCAAGGTCAAGAAATCGTACCTCTCTTCGTTCTATCATCGTCTTGCCGGTCGCCGAGGCGCCAAACGTGCGATTGTTGCCGTCGCTCATCGCATACTCATCGCCATCTATCACATGCTCACCAAACGCGAACCTTACCATGACCTTGGCGCCACCTATCTCGATGAACGTCACAAGACTGACCTGATCAAGCGCACCGTCCGCCGCTTTGCACAACTCGGCTATCAGGTCAACATTGAACCAATCCAGCCCGCCGCTGCCTAAAAGGGGTCCCAGCAACGGCTATTTTCAGGTTAGGCTCTAACTTTACACCTTCCAGTCGCTGGAATGTCAAGCCCGAATTTTATCCAATTGTAGGCAGAATGGATGGAATAGACTAACGAGGCGTGGGAGGCTTATTCGGGAATTTTAGCAGGCCTTCAGCTTATGCGGAGCGGCACAACAACAGAACAATCTCACCAGACACATGGTCAAGAGCATGCGTCGGCGATCCCTTGAATTCATTGCACCGGTAGCAAGCCGTCGCTAGATTCCCTCGCTCGCGTCCACCGTTCAACGAACGCTGAGCAATATGATCGATGACAAGCGGCAGCCTGCGCCAGCACTTGATACGCCGGTTCGGGGGAGGTCCATGGTTAGTGACTGGCCAGACATGGTGTAACTCTTCCGATTCTATGCAAACAAACGCTGCGCTGAGACCGTATTTCAGGCGTTCGAGCCGAGTATAGCCAGCCTAGCGATAAAAGTCAATCCACGAGAGAGAGAAGGCCTGTCCCCCCGTTTCAAGAAAATCGGGCGGCGCGTCGATCTCGAACACCCCGTCGTAGAGCGGCAGCGATGTTGTGATCGCGCCGCTTGCATCGAGGATGCGCGTCTCCATCCAATAGGTGCTGCCCGGCTCAATCTCTTCTTCCCTTCCCTCGCCAATGCGCACACTCTGCCGCACGCTGGCGTCGCCGCTGGAAACCGCAAGGAGGACTTCGATTTCATCGTATCGGAAGCGGTACTCCTCCAGGCCGGCCAGGTGCAGACGCACGGTGACTGCATCGGCCGGCGCGGTCAAAATCACCTCTGCGCCGCCGATGCCTGTGGGACTGGTGACATTCACGACTACCGCATCGTCCGTCGCCAGGACTTGCACCTCCGCATCGGAGCGGTCGGTCTCCACTGACGCAACCGGTGACGGGGGCGCAATCGCTGCACAAGCGGTCGTTAGCGCCAGGGCGAGACAGATCAACAAAAGCGTCATTTTCACGTTGACTTCATCTCCCTAATGGAAAAATTCATGATTTCACCCACGGTTCAGCAGCCGTGCGCTGATAGGCGACCAGGCCAAAACGAGGCAGCATGAGCAGCGCGTATTCCATGATCGAAAACTGCACCGCTTCGTAAGGCGTAAAATCGGTGGCTGCCGTGAAAAAAAGCAGTTCCACCGGCAATCCATCGTCTTCTGGGGCAAGCTGGCGCACCAACAAAGTCAGGTCTTGTCGCACGAGTGGGTGGTTGAGCAGGTAGTCGGTCATCACCGCGCAAAACAATCCTAGATTGCTTGGAGATGTCAACGTAGAGGGAGCATTCAGCGCCGGCGGAATGCCTTGATCGAGATCCCCTTTGTCAGCCAGGTAACTTTGCACAGTTTCTCCTCGCTCGATGACCGCCAACATTTCTGGCGTGGCCGTGCGGATCGAGCGCATGTCCAGGTGGATGGCGCGCTTGATGCGGCGGCCGCCGCTCTCCTGCATCCCGCGCCAGTTCTTGAAGGCACGGGTGACAAGATGATTGGTGGGGATCGTCGTGATCGTATTGTCCCAATTTTGCACCTTGGCGGCCGTGATGTTCACCTCCAGTACCGCTCCATCGGCGCCATATTCTGGCATCTCGATCCAGTCGCCGATGATCACCATCTTGTTCGCCGCGAGCTGCAAACCGGCGACAAAATTCAGAATTGGATCGTGAAAGACGAAGCCGGCGGCCGCCAGCAACGCCGCCAGCGTGCCGAAAGCCAGAGAGGTTGGGACCTCCAAGAGGACTGCGACTGCAAGAAAGCCGATGACGACGAAGACCACTGCTTTGACGACCTGTCCCAGCCCGGTGAGTGGCACCTGCCTGGCGAGGGGAAAGGTCTCATAAATGTCTAGCGCTGTGTTGATCAGCGCGTTGATGATGAGCAGGGAGATGGTGAGACCAAGAATGGTTGTAATTTTGGACACGAGTTGGGAAAACTCCGGCGCCAGATCGAGCAAAAGCTGCGTCAGGACGCTGACCACTAAAACAGGCGCCAGGACGGCAATCCAGAAGTGCAATCTGCGTTTGACGGCAAATTTCACCCAGCCCATGTTCTTCTTTTGGATGAAACGACCGGGGAGATAGCTGACGAGCAAATAGCGCGCCAGGAAATAGCTGCCAAGGGCTGCCGCTGCGATGATTCCTATCCGTATCAGCAAGTCAATCCACACAAGCTTGCATCCTTTTGTCGCTGACTCCAATCCTATGCGGAGTTCTGATGCTCTTCGATCACCAACAGGAGGCCCGCGCTGATCTCGATAGTGGCAGGCTGCCGAGCGATAACGTTGCTCACCCCGCGCGTGCTGCCCAATGATAAGACCGCGTTGCGCAATGGATATCTCAGCCCGTGATAGGTGACTCCCTGGACGACAGAGCTGATGGGGATGACGCTGACCAGGCTGCCCGGCGTCCCACCCAGAACGATTTCGCCCGGTCCCGAGAGCAACTCGGCAACCTGAGCGCCATCGACCACGCGGACGCGGGCGCCCCAGGGACGTTGCGCCAGAATCAGCAAGTTTGCCAGGGTCTGGTCGAGCCGCCCGCCTGTCACGCCGAAAAGGAGCACCTCGCCTGCGCCTAACGAGACAGCATGCTCCAGGGCCAGCTCCAGGTCGGTCTGATCTTTGGCTGGAGGAAAACGTTCCACCCTCGATCCCTGTGCGCTGAATCGTTCTAATAGCTGCGGCGCGATGCTGTCCAGGTCGCCGATGATTAAGTGAGGTGTGATGCCCAGAGCCGCGCAGTAAGAGGCCCCGCCATCGGCAGCAACCACGTAGTCATCTTCATCAAGATAAGGTGTCAGCAGCGAGTAATCAGCAATGAGGCCGTTGGCAAAGATCACTGCACGCAAAACGGCGCTCCTCTCACTGGGAGATGTAAGTTTCGAGCTGCTCGATGACAAACTGTTGTTCGGCGATGATGGCCTTGACCAAGTCGCCAATGGAAATGACGCCGACGAGCTGGTTGCCGTCGAGTACAGGCAGATGGCGAATGCGCTTTTCGGTCATCAGCGACATACACTCTTGTACACTCTGACCAGGGTGCACGCTGACGACCGGCGAACTCATGATCTCCTGCACCAGCGTGTCCCGTGAGGTGCGCCCTTTTAGGATCACCTTGCGGGCATAGTCGCGCTCCGAGATAATGCCGACTAACCTGCCGTCTTCCACAACGGTCAACGCGCCGATTTCTTTCTCGCCCATCAGCTTCAACGCCTCGAAGACGGTCTGATCGGGCGCAATCGACCAAACTTGACTCCCCTTTGTGTTGAGAATGTTTCGCACAGTAGTGATCATGGTCGCCTCCTTTGATGACTGTGTTGTGCAATCGCTGTTGGGTCAAATTCTGGTGGGAGTGGAGAACCTGCCTGACAAGAATAACGCAAAGAGGAGTTTCTGTCCAACCCACATTTTTTGCACGCTTTGCGCTTGGTGGGTCAGAGGAACGCCTGCCAGGCGAAGAGGCTGACCATTGCCACAGCAATGACGATCTCCACGATTGCAGCCAGGATCATGCTGCCCGTGTAAGCGCGCACTGCCGCCCATGCGGCGCGGCGGTCGCGCTTGTCCCACCATTCCACGGCAAAGACACCCGCCAGCGCGCCGAGCGCCGCGCCGACCAGGGAGCCAATCACAGGCGCAATGCCGCTCAGCAGAAGCCCGCCGCCAATGCCGCCAACAATCGCAGCGATAAACGCTTTCCAGCTCGTCCCCGCCCGCCGACCAATCACCAGATTGAGGATCAGGTCGCTGCCCCAGGCCAGCAACGCCAACAACAACAGAATCATCAGCGTCGGCCAGCCGATGCGCTGAAAGCCGTCGCCCCAGGCCCACACCAGCGCGCCCAGCCAGATGAGGAAGGGCCCAGGCAGCACCGGCACGACCGCGCCGATCAGGCCGAGCAAAATCAACAGATAACCCAACGCAAAGACCAGGTTCACCATGAGATGTTGTCCGAGGCCGCGGCGCGTGTCTCGTCAATTGCAGCCTGTCCTTCTTTTACGTTCAATTTCAGAATTGGGTCGCGGCCAAAGATGGGCGGCAGGTCGATGCCCCAATGCCCGTAGACTTGGGGAGGAACGCCAATGTCGGCCAGGTAGAGATCGCCGCACGCGCTGCGACCCGGAGCGAGCGTCAATCCGCGCTTGGGCAAGGCCAGCGTGAGGGTGGCTGACGCGGCGATATGCGGCGCGGCGCAACGCCCTGTGTCCAGGTCCACGCCGCTGGGTCCATCCAGGCTGAGCACCGGCGCAGCGCTGCTGTTGGCCAACGCAATCAGATCGTGCGTCTTCCCGCGGGGCGCGCCGCTCAATCCATAGCCGATGAGAGCGTCGATGATCAGATCGGCGATGGGAAGCTCCCACCCTTCCTCCGCCCAGGCCAGGGGCGCCCCCATGCCGTGTAACGCGCCCAACTGGCGCGCCGCCGCGCCTGTGTACTGCTCTGGGGAAGATGCGCAGACGATCTGCACCCACGCACCCCAATTGAGCAAATGACGGGCCGCCGCCAATCCACCGCCGCCATTGTTCCCCCGACCTGCCAAGACGACAAGAGGGCGATCGCAGATGTCGTTATCCAACATCCGCTTTGCCAAAAGAGCCAGACTACGGCCGGCGTTTTCCATCATTTGAAGAACGTCGATGTAGTATTCATCGACCATCAACCGGTCGACCTCGCGCATTTGGGCGATTGTCAGTAGAGGAAGCTGCATCTCCTGACCAACCTTCTATATCCGCCCGAAGGCCTTTTCCAACTCCCCGGCCGAAAGTTGAATCATGGTAGGACGACCGTGGGGACAGGTGCGCGGAGAGTGACAGGTCTCCAATTGGCGCACCAGCTCCTGCATCTCGATGTCGCTGAGCAGTTGTCCCGCTTTGATGGCCGCGCGCTTGCACACCATCTTCACCAGGCGCGCCTCGAATTCCTCACTCACCATGTTGCGCCCGGCGGAAAGCGAGGAGACGATGTCTTGCAGGCTGTGGAGCGGGTCCTCGCCGGCCAATATGCCCGGCACGGCGCGCACCAGGAAGGCGTCGCCGCCAAATGGCTCGATCTCGAAACCCACATGCTCCAGCTCGGTCAGATGGCGCGCCACCAGACCGGCTGTTTCGCCGCCGGCGTGCAGGGTCAGCGGGGCGAGGAGCTGCTGGCGCGCCACGACGCCATTCTCGGTTCCATAGCGCTGGGCCATGAATTGTTCGTAGAGGATGCGTTCATGGGCCGCGTGCTGGTCGATGAGATACATGGAATCCGGTCCTTCACAGACGATGTAGGCCGCGCCGATTTGCCCGACGACGCGCAAGGGCGGAAGCTGGGGCGTGTGAGGCGCAAGGGTTGCGGAGCGAGTCTTTGGGGCTTCGGGAGCGACCGACGACACAGTCGTCGGCGCGTTTTGCGCCCATTCTGCTCGCTTTGTGGTTGCCTGGGCCGGCGTGTGGAGATCGAAGGTGTGTTGTTGGCCGGCGGCCAGGATCGCCGTTCGTCGCTCCTGCCAATCCCCGCTGTTCCATGCGTCGCTACGTTGGGCGCCAGCCCCCTCATTCGACAACGCCGGCCGCAGACTGCCGCTCTGGTCGAGCGCCATGTTCTGCACACCCAACTTATCCACCAAAGCGCGGCGCACAGCCTTTTGCACTGCGCCAAAGACGCGGCGCTCATCAGCAAAACGCACCTGAGACTTTTGCGGATGCACGTTCACATCCACCAGGCTGGGGTCAATCTCGATAAGCACGACGGCCACTGGAAAACGCCCCACCGGCAGCAGCGTGTGATAGGCCTGGACAATGGCGTGGGTCAGGCTGCGGTTTTCGATGGCGCGGCGATTGACAAAGAGATCGATGCCCGAGCGGTTGCCGCGTGTCAGCGTGGGCAAGCTGGCAAAGCCAGAGACAATCACTGGTGCGGGAAGAGCAACGTTGTCCACCGCTGCGTCGCTGTCAGGTGTAGCGCCCGCTGTCATGAAATCAACATCCTGGCTGAGATCGAATGCGGGGGCCGATGTCGCGCCCCCTTCCGTCCATGCGCCCAATTTGACCATTTGTCGGGCGTCATCCACGTCCATGATCTTGACCAACACGTCGAATGGGTCGCCGCTGCCGGTAGACTGAAAGACAAGTTTGCCATCGTTGACCAGGCTGAAGCGCCGCTCCGGGTAGGCCAAGGCGTAACGCTGCACGACGCTGGCGATCTGCCCGGCCTCGGCGACGGGACTGCGCAGAAACTTGAGACGCGCTGGTGTATTGAAAAAGAGGTGCTCCACAGTGATGAGCGTGCCCACAGGCGCGCCGGCTCGCTGCTGGCTGATGATCTCGCCGCCTTCCAGGCGGAGCTGGACGGCAAATTCTTCGCTGCGATGGCGGGTGACCAGGGTGAGCTGACTCACCGCGGCGATGCTATAGAGCGCCTCGCCGCGGAAACCAAAGGAGGCGATGCGCTCCAGGTCGCTGGCGCTGCTCAACTTGCTGGTGGCGTGACGTAAAAAAGCCAGGGGCGCATCCGCCGCAGTCATGCCGCAGCCGTTGTCTGTGACGCGTAACAGTCTGCGCCCGCCCTCACGCAGCTCGACGCGTATCTCAGTGGCGTCGGCATCGACGCTATTTTCGATCAACTCCTTGACGACGCTGGCGGGCCGCTCCACTACCTCGCCAGCGGCGATCTTGGCGGCGACTTCTGGCGGCAAGATGTGAATGGTCATGACAAAAGTATATCATGTTTGCCCGCGCCACAGTGTAAGAACAAAGCTATCGTATACTGTCCGTCAGCCCGGGCGCCACTGGGCGCAACACAAACCGCTGACTTCAGGAAAGCTGAGATGGTATGGAACAGGAACTTCACATCGTCGACGCCCACACGCCGCGCGAGATTGCCGCCCGGGTGGAAAACCTGGGCGTGGCAAAGGCGCGCACCGATACGCTCACGCTCTTCGTGCTGGCTGTTCTGGCCGGCGCCTTCGTCTCGCTCGGCGCAATCTTCTACACAGTGGTGATCACCGATGCGTCTCTGGGGTTTGGCGTGACGCGTCTGCTGGGCGGGCTGAGTTTCTGCCTGGGGCTGATCCTGGTGGTGGTGGCCGGCGCCGAACTTTTCACGGGCAATAACCTGTTGGCCATGGCCTGGGCCAGCCGTCTGATTGGGACGAGTGACGTCATGCGGAACTGGGTGATTGTCTATGTGGGAAATGTCGTGGGCTGCCTGGGCACAGTGCTGCTGGTGGTGTGGAGCGATGTCGCGGCGTTGGGCGGCGGCGCAGTGGGCGAAACGGCCATTCGCATCGCTGACGCCAAGATCGGCCTTTCTGCGTGGGACGCCTTTGCCCGTGGGGTGGGCTGCAACGCGCTCGTCTGTCTGGCGGTCTGGCTGGCCATGGGCGGACGCAGCGCCACGGACAAGATTCTGGCTGTGCTTTTTCCCGTGACGGCCTTCGTCGTCGTCGGTTTCGAGCACTCCATCGCCAACTGGTTCTTTCTGCCCTACGGGATCATCTTGGCGCAGCACGGTGGGGAAGCCGTCGCCGGCGCCGTCAGAAACCTGGTCGCCGTCACGGCCGGCAACATCGTGGGCGGCACGCTTCTGGTCGCCGCAGTTTACTGGGTGGCCTATCTGCGGGGAGCGCGTAAATCGGACGCAAAGGGTTCTTGAAGAACTGATGCCATATCTTGCCACCCCATCAATTTCACCTGGCGCAGCGTTTGCGCATTGATCGTCACGACCAGCGTGCTGATCGCCATGAGCGCGGCGTCCATGGCCGGCGTCAGCTCGACGCCGATGGGCGCCAACAGGCTGGCCGTCAGCGGCAGCGCCACAATGTTGTAGCCAGCGGCCCAACACAAGTTCTGCACCATCTTGCGATAGGTGGCAAAGCTCAGCCTGATCATCTTCGCCACATCCAGCGGATTGCTTTTCACCAGGATGATGCCGGCCGATTCGATGGCCATATCCGCGCCGCCGCCGATGGCGATGCCTACGTCGGCGCGCGCCAACGCCGGCGCATCGTTGACGCCGTCGCCGACCATGGCCGCCTTGCGCCCGTCGGCCTGCAATTCGGCGACCCTGGCGTCCTTGTGTTTTGGCAACACCTGGACGAAGTAGTGGTCGATGCCCAGTACACGTGGGCGCAAGTAACCCAACGGTTGTCATGCTGAGTTTCCAATTCCCCGCGGGGCATAGCGCGGGCAAGAAACACCGCCTTTGTCATGCTGAACGTAGTGAAGCATCTGCGTGTCGG
>CAZLMM010000145.1:0-10155 GCA_964560495.1 uncultured Caldilineaceae bacterium | reverse complement strand
TGGCATGAGGCAATGCGTGGAGTTGGCGAAGGAGATTCTCTGCTATCTGCTCCACTGCCGCTCTTTCTGGCTCGCTCATCCTCTTGACATTCTCTCCAGGATTCACCTATCCCTGCTCTTTGCGCCATGCTTCGTATTCCGCCTGGGCTTCCGCCGACAGGGGATAGTATTTGCGCAAGTCGCCGCCCTGAGCGAGACGCAGGCGCGAGAACTCTTCCCATTCGTTGTGCGCGCTGGCCTTGGCCAGCAGCTCTGGCGCCAGCTTGATGGGCACGACGACTACGCCGTCATCGTCGGCCACGATGATGTCGCCCGGCATGACCAGGGTGTTGCCGCAGGCAATGGGCACATTGACGGCGAAGGGAAAAATGTTCGTCTGGGTGTGGAAGTTGGGCGTGACGCCTCGCAGCCAGAGACCTAGCCCCAAATCTTTGGCCTTGGGGTAATCGCGGATGCAACCGTCGATGACTACGCCAACGCCGCCCCGCCCCCTGAAGTAAGTGAGCATCATCTCGCCAAAGATGCCGCTGCCCATGTCGCCGCGCGCATCCACCACGACAATGTCGCCGGGCTGGGCGTGATAGAGCACGTGGCGATGCAGCTGACGCTCCGGGCTATCGTACTCGTTCTGGCCGTAGAGGTCCTCGCGTTTGGGCATCATCTGCAGCGTCAACGCTGGGCCGACGACGCTTTTGCCGGGCGTCCAGGCCAGCGGGCCGCGAATCTGCGGGTCGCGAATGCCCAGCCGATGCAACTCGCCGGTGGCGGTGGCGCTGCCGATGTGCGCCAATCCTTCGATCAATTCCCTGGATGGTCGCTGAATGTCTGACGTATGGGTCATGATATGGCTCCCTTGCCGGTTATGAGTGGTATGGGTTGATGGGTGTGCGTTGCATTAGCGCGCCGCCCATGATGGGGAGTATATCACAAATGGATGCAAAACCGCCCTGGACGCGTATGCGTCCAAGGCGGTTGGCGTCGGGCTTGTGCGTTCGAGAATCGCACCTGCAGCTTATGCGCCTGGAGGCGGGTCGGTGGGGCCGTTGAACTGCATCGCCGTGAAGACTGCGCCTTGTGGGTCGCGGATGACCGCAAAGGCGCCCATGTCGATATCGGTGCGCGGCACCAGGATGCCGCCGCCCAATTCCTGCGCCCGAGCAATGGTCGCGTCGATGTCCGCCGACATGAAATAGACAGCCCAATTAGGCGGCACATCGCCCCACCAGTCGGCCATCTGCATGACGCCAGCGTGAACTCGACCGTTCTGGGCGGCGACGATATAACCGTTGGCGTCTGTGCTGTAAGTCCAGCCAAAAACAGCAGAATAGAAAGCGGTCGCCGCCGCACTATCGCGTGTTTGCAGCTCGTTCCACACCAGCGTGTTGGGCATGTTGACGAGTTGTGCGCCCGTGTGATGATTGGGTTGCCATACGCCAAAAGTTGCGCCGGTGGGGTCCTGGATCATGGTCATGCGCCCTTCCTCCATCACATCCATTGGTGGGAACAAGACTGCACCTCCAGCCGCGGCGGCCTGTTCGACGACCGCATCCACATGGTCGTGTTTGATGTATGACATCCAGTGGGACGGGATACCCTGGGCCTGCATGTCGGGCGGCAGCGCGCCAAGACCTGCGACGTTCTTGCCGTCGATACGCAGCATGGTGTAGACCCCACCCATGGGGATTGGCGTGTCCTCGGCCTCCCAGCCAAAGAGACCTGCATAGAAGGCTTTTGCCCCTTCCTGGTCGGTGGTCGAAAGATCGACCCAACAGAAAATGCCATCTGGATAACCGGTGACGACGTGCATGGTGTTTTCTTCCTTTCTGAACGATCTGTGGACTATATGCGCTTAGGTCCATAATGATAGCACAAACAGAACATTTGGTCTAATTGGCAGAAGCGCAAACGACAGACTGCCCGGCCCTGGATCGGTCAGGATGATGGAAAACATAGGTGCGGTTCGTAATGGTACGTTTCGGACTATCCCCAAAAGGCTCAACCGGATTTCATTCGTCACGAGGCTTGACCACCTCAATCCAGTTGATCCCAAAAACAAAGCAGCCGCAAGCTCGTCCGCGTTTCGTCACAGTTTCGTCACTGCGCTGCGCGATACTCCAGTTCATCAACAACGCAGTCAGCGCCGCAGGGAAACGAATCAGCGCAATCCATCGTCAACAGGCAGCATCTTGCAAAGGAGGAAATTCATGCCATTGCACAGCCCCCCGGCGACAGTTCCATCGACACACGACAGACAGCCAATCAAGTACAAATCCTTTCGGATCGCGCCAGCCGAGTTGGAGGCTATGCTACTCAGCCACCCGGCTGTGGCCGATGTTGCGGTTGTCGCTGCGCCCGACAGAGATGTGGGCGAGCTGCCCAAAGCCCTTGTCGTGCTGCGCAGCGAGATCAGCGGCGACGAGCTGATGGCCTTTGTGGCCGAGCGCGTGGCCCCCTACAAGAAAGTGCGTCAGATCGAGTTCGTTCAACGAATCCCCCGATAACATTGCTTTGACCCATGATGTTCCAACATATCCATTTTCCAGGAGGAACCATGCACGCTGTACTCTCTCTTCTACTTTCCCTCCCTCGCCGTTTTCAGCTGCTCCTGGCTGGCTGTCTGCTCATCATGCTTACGCTCGGCGGTCTGACAGTCGCCCAGGCGCAAGGGCAGACTTGCCGCGATGTGGGCAATCTGACCATTTGCGCCGACAACCTGATCGCAGAAGTCGGCGCTCAGTTCCATCTCCGGGGGAATCTGCGCATCGGCCCCAAGGGCGGGGCGGCTGTCGTCCACGTGACCGATCTGCCCAGCACCTTCAATGGTTCAGCCTTGACAGAAGGCACTTACACAGCCCAGTACTTCCACCTCGATGCTCCTGACCCCAACACAGGGACGACAGATTTCATCATCGGCGAGGCGAAGTTCATCAACGACCCCACAGGGCTTCACATGATGGGCGCGCAGGTGATCGACGATCCATCGAATACGGATCCAAATGCTGTCGTTGTCGGCCGCCTCTTTGTCGACCCTGTCAATCGCCGTATCTTTCTGCCGGCGGCCGGCGCAGTCCCGGTCTTCGACCAGAAAGGCGTCAAGCGCAACCAGGCCTATCGGCTGGCTTTCATCAGCCACGCCGGCGCGCTGAGCTTCTACAAGGGCGGCGGCACTGTCGATGAGCTGGGTCTGGTCGACGCCGAGTTCGACCTGAACAACAAGATCTTCAAGGCCATTGTACCTGTGGACCTCAAATTGGGCGACCAGGCGGAGAACCCCAACCTGCGCGTGACTCTTCGCTTCCAGTGGACTGAAACGCGCCAGTTTAGCGGATCGGTGGATGGCTTCAAGGCTTCCCTGGGCGGTCTGCTGGTAGATGTCTCGGGCGTTGTCTTCAAGCCTCCCACGGGCAACAGTTCGGCGGAGTTCGAGGCCGCAACGGCCAAAGTGCTCAAATCGGACAACCCCAACGTGCCGAACCTGGACCCAACCGACGCCACTCTCATCTTCGCGTTCTCCAAGCTCAAATACAAAGACGGCGCCTGGTCGATTGGCGGCGTCGAGACGCCGGTGAAAGATTGGGAGTTTGGCAATGCCTTCAAGATGGTGAACCAGACTCTGGGCTTTGTCACCGAGGCGGGCGTTCAGTTCATTCAGATCAAATCTACTATGCGTTTTGGCAGCGGAACCGACGCCTCCAACGTGCCCATTGTGCTCAAGATCGGGCGCGGCCAGGATAACAACGGCCAGTTCAAGCCGGTTTTCTCCGCCGGGCTGCAAAACATCTCGCCCAAGTTGGGCGCCATGAAGTTCAACCTGACCGGCGCGGCCTTTGTGGGTGACGGCGCGCAGAATTTCTGGGGCATCCAGGCGACCTCTGCTGCGCTCCAGTGGCCGCCGCATCTGGGCGGCAAGACAGCCGCCGCGGTGAACAACTTCAAGCTGGGTATCAACAACGAAAGGAAATTCCAGTTCGGTCTGGGCAACGGCACAGTAGGGTTGCCCGAATTTGAGAACAGCATCTTCAAGGGGGCGCTCCAGGCAACTCTGGGCGTAGTTTCCGATACGCTGACCATCACCGGCACCGGCACCTTCGCCATCAAGTTGGCGGGCAACCAGAACAGCGCTGGCGTGGTGACGACGGCCATCTTGCGCTACAACAAGAATGTGGACACGGCCTCGACAGCTGCTGTCACCGCTGCTGGCCCCTTTGCCATTCCTTGCAACAGCCCGATCGGTAAGCCAGTCAACTGCCCAGGACCTTCGCAGCCGCCTCCCCCAGCGCCTGGTCTCAAGGCCTTCGAGTTGAAACTCACCGGTTTCAACATCAAGATCGCCGGTTTTGGCTTGACGGTCAACAACCCCAAGAGCCTGGATGATGGCGGTTTCACCGCCGACGATGTCGGCTTCACCCTGCCGTCCGGCCTCGCCAGCCAGGCCTCAACAGGCGCCAAAATTCAGGGTCTGGTGGTGAAAGGCAACGGCGATGTCTCAATTCAGGGCGGCGGCTTCGAGTTGGCGCCCCTCAACATCGGCAATCTTCAGCTTGTGGCGATCCGCGGTTCCTTCGTCAAGACGCCCGAGGGCAATTACGAATTCAAAGGCGGCGGCAAGCTGCCTCTGCCAGGCATCGAGCCGGGCGCGGCCAGCGGTGGCATTTCGGTGGACGTGACGATCCGCACAACCGGAACGGGCGCGTTCGCCGGCATGGGCGCCAAGATCGAAATCTTCTCGCCGCCCTTGCCGCCTATTCCGTTGGGCGCCAGCGGTCTGGTGCTCACCAGCGTGAGCGGCTCATTCGACATCAACAACGGCACACTCACCATTGGTCTGGGCGCGACGGCTGTCAGCCAATACTCGCTGCCGCTGCCCCAACCCATCGGGCCGCTACCCCTGGTCAAGGCGGTGGGCAATGTCACCTTCCAATTCAATCCCTTCAAGATGTCGGGCAACGCCGCGCTCAGCGTGCTCATCTTCGAGGTCGCTAACGCGTCGGTAAACATCGGCGCGGGCGCGGGCTTCAATGGCGGGCAAGGCATGAACGCCAGCGTCAACGTCAATGCAGTGGTGGTCAAAGGCGCGTTTGCCATTCGCGTTGGCAAAGGTACACCCAGCGACCCCAACAAACGGCGTTTCGCTGCATCAGCGCACTGGGAACTGGGCATCGACGCCAACCAGTTTGGCGCAGGTCTGCCGCCCTTCAACCTGCGCGGGGTGGAGACGACGTTTTCGGGCGGCGTCTTCAACGACACCAATCTGAACCCGCCCAAAGAGACTGTCGGCATCAAGGGGACGCGTTGCGGCGTGGTGCTCTGCATCGGCATCTTCATCAACCTGCAAAAATCCATCGGCAGCGGCGGCTTCTTCGATTTCACCAACCTGGACAAGTATGTGCTGATTCCGGCTGCGGCTACGCGCGTTGCGGCGGCCAACAACGAGGCCGGTTTTGCCAGCCGTGTTCTGAGCGTGGAAGAGGCCCAGGCCGCCGGATGGTCTCTGGCTGCCGCCCAGGTCGAGGGCGTCCAGGAAATCTTGCAAGACACCATCCCCATCCAGCTCGACCAGAAGACGACGCTGGTGGCGGGCGTCAACTTCACGGAGGGCAACCCGACCATTCGCCTCAAGCTGCCCGACAACAGCGAGTTGAGCGAGGCCACGGTGGACAACGTGAATTCAGAATTCATCCGCGAGACGACCGCAGTGAGCGGCACGAACCTGCTGATTGCGCTCAAGAACGCCGAGCCGGGTCAGTATCAGCTCATCGTAGACAATGCGCCGGCTGACTACGACGAGCTCTCCTACACGGTAAATCAAGCGCCAGTGGTGAACATCACTTCCGCCGCCTGCGTCGGACGCATTATCTTTGGCGTGACGATCACCTGCGCCGGCCAGGCCAATGCTGCCGAGAACAATGCGCCCGACGCCGCCGACGCAACGGGCGTCATGGTCAGTTGGAACGCCAGCGACATCGACAGCCCCAATGCCACAGTGAGCGTGGGCTATGTGGTGGACACGGGCGACCCGAACACCGTGGATTTCGCCAGCGTCACCATTCTGAAAGAGGGCCTGCCCCTGGGCGCTGGCTCCTACACCGAGAACCTAAAGGAGATCGGCAGCGGCAAATATCGTATGGTGATTATTGTGGACGACGGCCAGAACAGCCCGGTCTACATCGCCACCAACCTGGTGGTGACGGTGGATGACAAGCTGGCGCCGTCCGTCCCGACCGGGTTGACGGCTACACCCCAGGCCGGCGAGCTGCTCATCAAGTGGACGCAAAATGGCGAACGGGACCTGGCCGGCTACGAGATCGGCTTTGGGTTGGTGAACGACCCGAATCAGTTCATCTACTCGCGCAACATGGGGCCAAAGGACGTTGTCACCGGCACCAACAACATCGTCGACGCCAAGCTCTGGGGGCTGGATGACAACACCACGGTCTTCTATGGGCTGCGCGCCTATGACACGAGCGGCAATTTCTCGGCCTGGACGCCGCTGCAAAGCGCCCAACCCTGGGCGCTGTCGCCGAATGTGTGGACGCCAACGCCCAATGGCGTGGGCAATACAAATGTGGAGATTGGCTTTGCAGTGCCCATGAAGGGCGAGACCCTGGAGAACGCCCTGACGGTAAAGGACGCCGGTGGAAACGCCCTGCCGGGCAGCTATTATCTGCTGACCGACGCCGAACAGGACAGCATCGTGGGCGTTGGCTTCACCCCCAACGTTTCCTACAAGGGCGCAGCCAGCGCTGTTCTCAAGGGCGGCAGCGGCGGCGTCATGGCCGAGGATGGGCGCACCATGGGCGGCGACTACTCGTGGAGTTTCACGCTCAAGCCAAACGAGACCTTCCTGCCCATCATTACCAAGTGATGGAGTCATAATCAGGGGGCGCAGACAGGGGCGGCGCTGAGCTCAGCGCCGCCCCTGTTGATCTTTCATCGATCATGCGTCGTATCTTCTCAATCATCCGGGGTAGGGACGCACCTGCTCGGCCGTGCCCCTACCCCGGATGATTGAGAAGATACCATTCGTTCCGATTCTCGCCCATGGCTGCAACGAGGGAAGCCAGAGTGGTTCGCTGGCTTTCCCACTCCGCAGCTTCGACCTCCTCAGGCAACATGGCCTCGACCAGTCCGGCGATCAACGTCTCGGCGCGCACACGGAACGGATGCCAGCATGAAGGATGCGACGCTGCACAGCGGAGGGTGACCAACGCCTTGCGGCGCAATTCCGAACACGCCGCAGTGGAACGGTGCGTCTTGTCGGCCAACCCGGCCCAGCAGCGTGCCAGATAGATGAGCGAGAAGATCAGCGGTGGATTCTGGCCCAAGGACGCCGCCAACTTCACCGCTTCGGTCAACGTGCGCTCACCCGTAATCGCGTCGCCGCCGCCACATTGCGCTGCTCCTAATGCGCACAAGGCATACGCTGTGAAGACGTGGCTCTGAGCCGCCTCGGCCACAGTCAACGCCTCGCGAGCATGCGCCTGCGCAGTTGCATAGTCTTCATGGTCGAGGCTGATCTGCGCCAGATACCACAGACGGCTCGCCGTGTGCAGGCGATGGCCGATCTCCTGGCAGATGTGAAGGCTCTGAGTCATGTAATGGATCGCGTCTGGCAGGCGCGATCCACCCCGCGCCCAGTGCACTGAACCCAGTCCGCCTAACGCCAGTGCAATGCCCAATCGGTCGCCGGCCTCCTCGAACATGGCGAGGCTGGCCCAGTAATGGCCTTCGCACGCCGCGTAATCACCCAGGCACAGCGTCACCCAGCCCAGCACATCCTGGGCGTAGGCAATCCAATCAGGACGGCCAAGCGTCTGCGCCAGGCCGAGACTTTCTTGCGCCAGACGCCGCGCCTCTTCATAGGCGCCGAAACTGCCGTGAAGCTGCGCCATCTTGTGGAGCGTGCTCGTCGCGCCCACAAGGTGATCGATTTCAGTGTAGAGCGCGTGGCTCCTTTCCAGGAAAGCCAGCGCCTCCTGCTGGTCACCCTGCCAGCCGACGAGCTGGCCGAGGAAATTCAGACAAAAGGCCGCCTCACGTCGGTCTTTGCGTTCGTCTGCCCAGGAAAGGCTCTGCATGAGATCGCAACGACCAGCCTGATAGTTGCCCAGGAAGGAATGGAGCGCGCCGCGGCGCGCCATCAAGCGCAGCAAGGCGCGCTGCCGTTTCTCTGATGCGCCGGCTGTCGCGCTGGTGATCTGCTCGATAGCCTGGCTGAACAGGGTTACGCCTTCTTGATAATGGCTGCGAATCTGGCAGAAATAGAACAGTGGATCCACAGCCGGGTGCACAATCTCCCAGTCTTCTTGCTCCACTGCCCACTGCCAGGCTGTGCGGACGTTGTCGATCTCCTCAGCAACCATATCCAACCCATGGCGTTGTTCGCGCCCCAGCAGCATTGTTTCTTGAGCGCACAACATTTGGAAAAAATGATGACAGTGCGTATCGCGCGCTGCGATCTCTAGATTCGAGATGCGCAGTTGTTCTTGAGCGTACTGACGCAGCAATTCGTGGAGTGTATAGCGTCCGCTTTGTCCTAGTTGTAACAGCGAGTTATCCACCAGGTCGGCCAGGTCCAGGAGAGATGCGGCAGCGACGACGCCAGCCGAGATTGCCGTGAAGCCGCCCCGATGCACCGCCAGCGCCATGAGCACGTTGCGCTGGCGTTCAGACAACATGCGCCACGACCAATCGAAGACAGCGCGAATGCTGCGCTGGCGCGCTGGAGCGTTTTGCTGGCGCGAAGTGAGGATGTCCATACTCCGTTCGATTTCCTGGGCAATCTGCTCTGCGGACAATGCCTTGAGCCACGCCGCAGCCAATTCGATCCCCAACGGCATCCCTTCCACCAGCCGGCAGATATGCGCCGCCGCTCGCCCACTTTCGCGCAGCGAAAAGGTGGGGCGTGAACGCAGCGCGCTCTGGGTGAAGAGTTGAAGGGCGTCGTATTGTTCAAACGTCGCGAACTCATCGCCATTACGGGGGAAAGTCATGCCGGCAATCGGATGAAACCATGCCTCCACCAAATTGAGCGCCACGCGCGAGGTTACCAATAGCTTGACGCCGGGCGCAAAGGTCAGTATTTCAGACAGAAGATCGATGCCGTCCAGAAGATGCTCCAAATTGTCCAACACCAGGAGCATCTGTTTCTCGGTCAGATAATCCAACAATTGCTGGCGCGGGGGGACGCCTGCATAGAAGCTGTGTCCGACGCCCTCTCCAATCGCCGTCACCATTTGGGCAGGTGCGCCCACCGAGGCCAGCGAAACGAAATGGATGCCGTGGGGAAAGAGGGAGAAGTCGCCGCGACCATTGGCAAGCTGTCGGGCTGCCTCAAGGGCCAGGCGGCTCTTGCCAATGCCGCCTGGCCCGACCAGGGTGAGCAGGCGGCACGCTGGATCGAGCAGGCGGCCGAGAATCTGTTCGATCTCGAGGTGACGCCCGATGAATGGCGTGGATGGGGTCGGAACGCTGAGAAGAATTCGGGCAGGCGCGCCGCGCATCGCCGGGTGTGCAGAGATTGCAGCGCCTTGGGTAGGCGCAGCAACGGCGCGTTCGTACACACCCTCGCGGATGCGGCGCGCAATGGCCTCGGTTTCGTCATCCGGTTCGACGCCCAGTTCATCCCACAACAGCCCACGGCAGCTTTCATACTGGGCCAACGCCGCGCCTCGCTGACCGCTACGCACCAGAACGACCATCAAACGGCGGTGGGCATCTTCTTCCCATGGCGCCAGCGCCAGAAGGCGACGTAAATCATCGATTGCCTGTGGAAGGTCGCCCGACTCTATTGCGTGTTCCGCCAGGGCACGCCAGGCTGATGTAGCCGTCTCGCGCAGACGGCTGCGTTGGCTTTCCAGCCAGTGCTCGAAATCGGGCGCGTCGCGCACATGGAAACCTTCCAGGAAGTCGCCGCGATAGAAGGCGAGGGCCCGGCGCAAGTGGGCGGCGTCACGGGAATGCTGGAAACGCTCGACGGCGGCTAACAGATGATGCACATCAACATGAATCTCGACAGCGCTTGTCAGGCAAACGTTCTGACGTTCATTGGCGATGATTTCGCCCATCACCTCACGCAGGTTGGACAGGCTTTTGTTGAGGTTGCTGCGCGCATTCTGCTCGGATTGGTCGGCACAGAAGATCGCTGCAAGAGCA
>CAZLMM010000144.1:0-10158 GCA_964560495.1 uncultured Caldilineaceae bacterium | reverse complement strand
GCCAGCAGGAACGCGGTTGCGAAGTGGTTGATCAGGTCGTGGGCGCGATCCATGTCCCAGACGGGGTCGGTGCAGAACATGGGGAAGCCGATTTCAGCAATCCTGGGTGAATCAGCGCAACTGCTGAAGAACATAAGATGCCCACCGCTCTCGAAGATCACCTCTGCTTTGTGCTGGGATCCTACGCTCGCATAGGGATCGCCCACTTCCAAGCTAGGATCAGCAGCTTCCTCACCTCCACCATGCATTAGCATTACCGGCACGTTCACTGACCCCATGCCCTCGCTGCCATACATAAACAGCGAGCCGGACAACCGCACAGCAGCCGCAATGCGTTCATCCTGCATCGGCGGCCATAGTTCGGCTGGGACCGAATCTAGCCCGGCAAACTCTGCCATCTCTGCCTCGTGGTCGAGGATATCGATACACGCAAAGGAGTTCTCCTCGACCCGGGTGGGATTGGCTTCACACCAGGCGCGCAGTCCGGCCAGGTCCATGCGTGCACCGGCCACTGCCATGGATGTGATCCCTCCCATTGACCAGCCGGCAACGCCAACATTGCTGGTGTTGGTCATCCCTGCCAGGTCGCCGTCAGGCACGGCAAGCGTCTCGGCAAAGTCGATCTGGCGAGTTACCTCTTGTGGGCGGCGAATCATAGTTTCATAGGCCATTGGCCCCATATCGGTGCTCCAATTGTCCTCGTGGTCAACAGAAATTACCACAAACCCTCGGGAGGCCAGATGTTCGGTGAAATACGGAACTTCCTGCCCCATGGACCAGTGGGCATGACTGTAGACGACCAGGGGGTAGGGCGCGCCGCTGGCATCAAGCGGCGCATCGAGCGCTGCATGGCCGAAGACCGAAAACGGCGGGAACTGACCGGGCGCAAACTGCTGCTCGTAAACCATCTGCGGCGTTGCGCCATCAGGCTGTTGCGCCGGATACCAGACCGTGGCAGTAAGCTCACGGTCGTTTTCACCCGCAGCCGGGATCGTATAGTAGCGGATACCCACAGCATAGGGGCCATCGACGGCGTAGGGCGGCGCATCGAAGCGCAGGCCGTGGGGTGGGGGCGGCTCCGTCGCAGCGGATGGCGCCACAATCGGCTGGCACGCGCTGAGCAACAGCGCGGCGATCACAAACAGACTCAATACTGAGAACCATTTTCCGTACAACATCGCAAACTCTCCTTTCTAAATGTTCTTTCTCTTCTCGAATTCTCGAAAACTGACTTCAACCCACTTCTTGTCTTTCCTCGGGACTTCGTTCGCGCTGAGCGGACGCCGCCGCCTCTTGCACGGCGGCCTGCAAGAACTCGCACAACGCGGCCAGATCGGCGAAGGCGTGGCGCTCACCCGTGTGGGCATTCTCGGCAGAGGCGCGCCAGATCAGGTCGCCGTTGTGATGCACGCTCCACAGTCGAACCATGTACGCCAGATAGCCCCGTTCGTCAGCCATCGCCGTCTCCTCTCGCCTTCCAGCATAGCAGCCAGGCGCGTGGAAAACGCGTGGAGAGCGTGAGGAACTGGGAACTGGTTGCAAGAGTGTGGGAATTGGGTTGTAATCGCCCCTGTTAAGTCGAACATTGCGGTTGCTGACGCCGCCGCAATGTCCGTGCTGTAGGGGTGAGCAGTCATCGCAATTGGTTGTGAACCTTTGCCCTGTGCTATACTCTGGCAGGGACGATGCCTGGGTCAACCCAATGCATTGGCAGCAGGGAAAAGGAGGAACCATGGTGGAGCTTGTTGTCGAACTGGCGCAGAGTTGGCCTGAACATGGGCCGTTTCAAGTGACGATACCGTCGGTGACGATGAAGATTCCAGTGTCGCCTGACGTCGCTCGCTGTCGGGCAAGTGGCTACTTGGGGATGCATGTGGGGGTATTGCTCGGCGCAAGCGACCCACAGTTGATGCTTGGAGATCGACCCACTTGGAAGCTTTCCGTAGACCTTCATTTGCCGAATTGTGGGTATGTTGGACGAGTAGGAACGATGAGGGTAGATGCCATCACGGGCGCGGTAATTCCTCTATCAGCGGCAACGATTCAGCAGCTTCAGGAACGGGCGCATGACCTTATTGTCCATTTCTCACCTGCGACAGAGACCCATGTCCTTGTAGCGTGACCACACTGGGAAAGAATTCAAAATGAAACTGGATCGAATCACAATTCACCCTTCGCAAATGAATGGCCAACCGTGCATTCGCAATATGCGATTGACCGTTCGTCGCGTCATCGAGATCCTGGCCCTCTACCCGGACCGCAACGAATTGCGCCGCGAATACCCCGAACTGGAAGATGAAGATATCCGCCAATCTTTGACATTTGCTGCCTCATATCTGGAAGACCGTAGCTTGGCGTTATCCCAATGAAACTGCTACTTGACCAGGGTCTGCCCCGTACGGCTGCCAACTTGTTGCGCCAGCATGGCATCAACACGCTTCATGTGGGTGAAATTGGTCTTGCAGCGGCAGCAGATGAGGAGATTCTTGCGTACGGGCGAGCAGAAGAACGAACTATCGCGACACTGGACGCCGATTTTCATGCTTTGCTTGCCCTGAGCGGTGCACAGTCGCCTTCAGTGATCCGGCTACGTCTGGAGGGGCTGAAGGCAGAAGGATTGGTCGTCGTTCTTGAGCGTGTATTCGATGAGTGGGGAGAAGAATTGGAACTGGGTGCAGTAGTCACAGTGGATCAGCAACGGATTCGCATGCGTCGATTGCCACTCATTTCGAAGTAGCCGCTCTTGCTCCGCTCCCTGCCAGAGAGCAGCGAAGGAAACCAGCAATTGACCCGCAGCGGATCGCACATATCGAACAAACGAAACCAACCTCGCCCCCCAGTTCACTCTTGCATCCGTAGCGTCTGACTGGTCCCGCGTCGCATCTGATGACGCAGCATCTCACAGGAAACTGCACAGGCTGTGAGAATCGAACCAGATAGGCCAAAGCACCCCACTCATCAGCCATCGTTGTCTCCTCTCGCATATCGAGTGAAGGTCTTTCACTCCATCTCGAAGATGAAGAGCCCACCAAACGCATCGACCAGATAGACCCGGCCATCGGCGGCAATCACCTGGTTGGCGCAGTCGGCGGTCGAATAGTCCCTCAGCAGCTTTGGGCGAAGTGGATCGCGCATGTCGAACAGACGCAGACCGGCCCTACCCGCCGCAACATAGGCCACATCGCCGTCGAGTGCAACGTCGCGCGCATCGAAACCGCCAAACTGTGCAGCCATCATCGGGCTGCGTGGGTCGCTGATGTCTACGATCATCAGCCCATCCTCGCCCGCGGCCAACAGCAAATAACCATCTACAGCGACAATTTTGTGAACATTTGCGAGCAGCGGCAGCGCGGCCACATGCGCCAACTGACCGCTTGCATCCACCGCCAACACCGCCAGCCCAACATCCATCTGGTGCAGATAGACGAAATGGCGCTGCACGGCCAGCGCGACGACCTCGCCCCCCAGCGTGTAACTTGTTGCCAATCGGCCTGCGCCGGCGGCGGTCAAGTCGACCACGATGAGAGTTCCGGCGCTGTCGCCCAGATAGAGTTTGGTTGAGTCGGCAAAGATGCTCCTGACGCCGGTCAGCGCGAGCGAACCGACCACGATGGGCGTCTCCGGCGCGGAGAGGTCGAGGATGTGCAGCCTGTCTCCCGCCAGTATGACGGCGACCTGGTTGGCAATGGCGAACGCCTCGACACTCTGGGTGGTGATGTGGGAGATTCGCGCCTGCGCCCTGTCGGGGTTGCGCACGTCAAGCAGGTGCAGCCTGTGGCCGAAACCCGATGTGATGTAGAGGAAGTCACCCGCCGCTGCCGCTTTGTCCAGCGCGCCGAGGATCGGCAGCACGCCCACGAAAGCTGGCTGGGTTGCATCAGCCGCGTCGAGCACGAGCAGCCCATCGTCGCAATCGACCACGTAGAGCCTGCTCTGTTGCACTGCCACGTCCAGCGCCAGGCCGGCGGTTTGATGGGAGCCAATCTCGTGCGCAGTGTAGCCGCGGCGTACATCCCAGATGCGCAGCCCGGCGGAGCCGGCTGACAGGTAGGCCAGCCCATCGACGACGGTGAGGTTGCGCACCCAATAGGCAGCGGCCGTTTCGTTGAGCGTCTCGACTTCCGATGGTTGCGTGGGGTCGAAGCGATGAATGCGGCCGCCGCTGGCAAAATACCCCTGATCGCCGTCGAACGCCACCTGCGACGGCGCGACGCTTGTCTCGATGGTTGTGAGCAGCGTCGGTTGGCCGGGAGCATCCAGTCCCACGATCTGCACCCCGCTGTGGTCGGTCACGTAGGCGCGACCTGCGTGCAGCGTCACACTCTCTGGTGGATTGGCCAGGCGCAGCGCCGCGATCTCACGGATGCGTGCCGGCCGTGCGACATCGATGATGTGGAGGAGATGACCCTCGACGACTGCCGCGAGGCCACTATCCACGGCAACGCCAGCGATGGCCTCAGCAAAGGGCAGAGCGCCGATCTGTCGCGGCTGCGTCGGGTCGGCGATGTCGACCACAAAGAAACCAGCTCGTCCGCCAATATAGGCGATCTCCCCGGCCAGGGCAAGGTCGGAGGCGGGGATCGGCAGGCTGGCGAGAAGTCGCGGCTGGCTGGGGTTGGCGACGTCGGCCAACGCCAGCTCGAAGCTGTGACCCAGGTAGGCGATGTCGCCGCGCACTGCCAGCGTCACCAGCGGCCCGGCCACATGGCCGATCAAGGTCAGGCGTGGCGCGTCCGGCGCACTTGTAGAGAGCGGAGCGTCGCCCGCGCGCTTTGTGGCTGCCGTCAGCACCATTGCCGGCTGGCAGGCGCTGAACAGCAGCGATGTCAAGACAACTACAATGAATAGACGCTCTGTGCGCAACATGGTTGAGCCTCCTTGTTGTTCACGACGGGATGGTTCTTCTCTGATATTCCGCATCCCCGCGTATGGGCGAAGGCGTGGCGCTCGCCCGTGTGTGCATTCTCGGCAGATGCGCGCCAGACCAGGTCGCCATTGTGATGCACGCTCCACAGTCGAACCATGTACGCCAGATACCTCCGTTCGTCAGCCATCGCCGTCTCCTCTCGCCTTCCAGCATAGCAGCCAGGCGCGTGGAAAACGCGTGGAGAGCGTGAGGATGCTTGCGGTATCATTGCTGACGTACTCAAATTGCGGCATACTATGACACGGAAGCCAGCAACCAACCCTGCAACCGGCGTTCTTGCACCATCCAGGCAAATGTGAACTCGCACGAATGCGGTTGAAAGACGAGAACAAGGTCGCATATCTGTCGAGAGGGTCCCGATGAGCACTCAGATTCTATTGACGTTCCTGATGAACTCTATCGCCAGGTGGAGAAAGATGCAGACGCCGCCAGTCGCAACATCCCCGACATATTGCTGGACACGATCACGCGCTCTTTTGCGCCGTTTCCCGTGGATCGCAATCGTTCCGAGATGATTGAAAACGTTACGGCGTACAGGTCACTGCACCCGCAATTGGTAACGCGCTATTTGGGACAACATGTTGCGATCCATGATGGTCAACTCGTCGATCATGATCCTGCCCCGGTTGCCCTTCTGCAGCGTGTTCGTAGGCAGTACCCGGATCGAGTGGTGTTGCGACGCAAGGTCGAATTGACTGTCGAGGCAGAACTGCGCATTCGTCACCTTCGCTCGCCGTTTACGAACCGCAACTCCAGACCAGGCGGAGTTCCTCGTAAGAGACGCCAAAGACCTCCGGCGTCAGGGACTCCCAACTCGTGTGGTGACCGAATGCGGACAGCAGTATTGGCACACTCGCCTGCGTCTTGCCCGACATGACGAAATCGAACAACACGTCTGCATCAAAGGCGATGGCGTCGGACGGCTGCTCCACGTCCTCGTGCAGGTAGAACAGCATCGAGATATGACGGGACGCACACTGGGCAGGCGCCTTGAGGCTGCTTGCCGCCTCGCCTGCGCCCCGCTTTACCAGGGAAACATCATTCCGTTCGAGCCACCACTGGAGCGACTCCATGATCGGTAGCCATTCCGCCTGGACATTGGCGCGGGCGATCACTTCATCCATCGTTCGCACAAGCAACAGCGAGCGCAAGCGGGTGAACAATACCGACTCGTCATTACTGCGGATGGGAATACGCAACAAGAACGGTGACGGCTGTTGGATCATGCCATCAGCAGAGATCGAACCGCGCGTGACCGGCTCGGGCGTGATCACCACAGTGATCCGTTTCGTGGGAGCTAGCGCAGGCAGCCCAAGAAATACCCGCAGATCGCTGACATAGGCGTCGAGTGGGTCAGCGACCGCCTCAACTACCTGCCGATCCAGTTCGTGATACGTGAAGTGGAGGTTGGCAGTGTCGAGCGTCGCTTCTTTGCCCCAGAATGAAATCAACGGATCGCTACGCCGCCAGCCAGAGGGGCTCGATGTGTAGAAACGGCTCTCGGTGAACGACCAGATGTAATTCAGCCCGCTGGTCTCTGTGACAACCACGCGCGCCATCAGACCGCTGCGGTCGATCTCCACCGCCTGTACTGCCGCCTGCAATTGATCGGACGGCCCGACCACATTCTGACGCAGCGTCTCGGCCCGCACCAATGCAACCACGTCGCCTTCGATCTGTGTGATGCCCTGCTGCGCTTCATTCCACAGGCGAAAACCGGCCACTGCCAGCAACAGGGCAATCAGGTCGGCGATGGCGACGCCAATCCGTGCGTGTCGCCAGCTGCTCGCTTGCAGGGGAAAGCGTTGCAATGGATTCTGGGCGAGAAAAGCCGCCCATTCATCGTCTTCCACTTCCAGAAATTCCCAATCGACAGTCACTGTACGCATACACACCTCCTGCGGGCATCGCAGCGCTAGTATTTGCGCTGCGTGTTGGGGTTCGCTCTTTGTCCAGCATAGCAGCCAGGCGCGTGCAAAACGCGTACAAAACGCGTGGAAAGCGCGTGGAAGCAAAGCATGTTTCACACAGAGCCACGGAGATCACAGGAGCATTTTCTCCGTGTTCTCTGTGTCTCCGTGTGAGAAAAGCATGCTCCACACTGTATTCCTGCGCGCAACGCACCGAACATCCAGCCGTATCAACCATTGGTGTATACTGTCAGGGCGCTTGCGCTGCATTCTCTCGCTCCACATGCCCGTGTCTGACCGGCGTCTTTGGCGAGAGACGCCGGCTGGCGTCAGGAGTCCAATGGCGCATCTTTCCCTCTCGTTGTTGGGTCCATTTCAGGCGCAGCTCGATGACCGGCCGATCACAGAGTTCGAGTCGGCGCGGGCGCGTGCCTTGCTTGCATATTTGGCAGTGGAAAAAACGCAGCCGCAGCGCCGTAATGCGCTTGTCGAGCTTCTTTGGCCCGAGCAGCCAAGCGGCTCTGGCTCGGCCAATCTGCGCCACACTCTCGCCAGCCTGCGCAAAGCCATCGACGACCAACACACGATCCCGCCGATCCTCCTCGTCACATCCGAAACGCTCCAGTTCAATCCGGCCAGCGACGCCTTCGTCGATCTGCATCGCTTTCACTTCCTGCTGGCGCATGACCCCACGCCTGCCGCGCTGCAGGAGGCGGTCTTGCTCTATCACGGGCGCGTCATGGAGGGATTCAACCTCGACGGCAGCCCCGATTTCGAGTTGTGGCTGACTGTGCTGCGCGAGCGGGTCGATTCACAGATCGGCCAGGCGCTCGCCCGCCTGGTGCGCGTTGCCGTGCAGCAGGCTGATTTCGCCCAGGCGCTGCACTGGAGCGAACGCCAACTGGCCCTGGATTCACTGAACGAGGATGTGCAGATGCAGCACGTCTGGCTGCTGGCGCACAGCGGCCAACGTTCGGCGGCTCTGCGCCAATACGAGCTGATTCGACGGTTGCTGCAAAAGGAACTGGATGTTGAGCCGCAAGAGGCGATGCAAACCTTGGTTGCTCGCATCCGCGCCAACAGCCACGACCTCGGCGTCGTCTACGGACAGGATGGCAAGCCGCTGACGCCGCCCTCAGCGCCCGTGACCCAATCTGCCCCATCCCCGCCCCTCCACCTGCCCACGCCGCCCACCCCTTTTATCGGTCGCGCACGAGAATTGGCGCAGGTTGCCCAGCGCCTGGCCGATCCTGCCTGCCGGCTGCTGACCATCGTTGGCCCCGGCGGCATGGGCAAGACGCGGCTGGCGATCCAGGTTGCTTCGGAAGTGCAAGAACACTTTGCCGATGGCATCTTCTTTGTCGAACTGGCGGCGGTGGGCAACGCAGAGCAGATTCCAAGTGTCATTCTGGCGACGCTGAGCGCGCCGCCCACCGGCGTGCTCGATCCAAAACGCCATCTGCTGGAAACCCTGCGCCAGCGACGCATGTTGCTGGTTCTGGATAACTTCGAACACCTGCTGGAGGGGGCCGATCTGTTGGTCGAGCTGGCGCAGGCCGCGCCGCTGGTCAAGGTGCTGGCAACCTCACGTGCGCGGCTGAACCTGCGCGAGGAGTGGCTGCTGCCCCTGGAAGGGCTGGATCTGCCGCCCGGCGCGGACGGACAAGCAGTGTCCGCGCACACGCCGCCGCTCGTCACAGCCGACCTCGAGAATTATGACGCGTCGCGTCTCTTTCTCCTCTGCGCCCGCCGCCTGCAGCCGGCGTTCCAGCCTTCGCCCGGCGACGTCGCCGCCATCTTGCAGATCTGTCGCCTGTTGGATGGCCTGCCGCTGGGCATCGAGCTGGCGGCGACCTGGGTGCGCAGCGCCCCGCTGCGCCAGATCGCCAACGAGATCGAGCACGGCCTGAGCTTCCTGACCACATCGCTGCGCGACATTCCCACGCGTCATCGCAGCATGAGCGCGGTTTTCGATCACTCCTGGCGCTTGCTCGGCACCCGCGAACGCACTATCTTGCGCCAATTATCCGTTTTTCGCGGCGGCTGCAGCGGCTCAGCCGCCGCGGCAGTGGCCGGGACAACGCTTGGCGACCTGGCCGGACTGGTGGATGCATCCTGGCTGCGCCTGCGCGCCGACGGGCGCTATGAGATGCACGAGTTGGTTCGTCAATACTGCGAAGAGAAGTTGGAAGCAGGGCACAACGCGCTGGATGGGCAGGAAGGCGATGGAACGGACGAACCCGCCGACGAGGTGCGCCGCCGCCACTGCGCTTACTATGCCAACATGGTCGGCGCAGAGGATCAGGCGCTCAACTGGCGGGCCGAGCCGGTGGCAGTTTTTCGCGCCGACTTCGGCAACCTGGAGTCTGCCTGGCGCTGGGCTGTCGAGCATGGCGATCTTATGGCAATGAAGCAGATGATGACTGGCCTCTACTATTTTGCCGACCTGACCGGCCGGATTGTTGTTCTGCTGCCCTTTTTCGAGCGCGCCGCAGATGCACTGCGCACGCGCTGGCAGAAGCCCGAGGGCGATGCGGATCAACGCCAGGGTGCGGCGCTGCTGCTGGTCTTCATCCTGAACATTCAGTTGGACTTTTCTCTGAAATTGGGGCGAATCGAGCAGGCGCGTGCCTGCCTCGACGAGATGCGCGCGATTTTGGCTGCCGCCGAGCGTGATGCCCATTGGCAAGAGCACGAAGTGCTAACGCGTTGGTGCGCCATCGGTCTTGGCTTTGCGCAGGGCGAGTTTGCAGCCGTCTATGCTGCGTCCTGTGATCTGCTGGACTTCACGCAGAACAACGATTTCCCCTACTACCCGTGGAGCGCCGAGATCGGTGTACGCTTTGCTCTGCGACAAACGCACGGTTTCGTCGCCTCTGCAGCGCGACTTACGGGTGATTACCCCACTTCCTGGGCGCACATCAAGGCTGCCTGTGCTCTGAGTGAGGAGATGGGCGAGGAACGCTTCCGGGCGACAGACCTGACGGACATGGCTGTGCTGTTGCAGTTGCAGGGCGACTACGACGAGGCGCGGGTCATGGCGCAGCGTGGGCTGGCGCTCAGCCAGGGCTTCGACGATGTCTTGAGTATTGCCACTGGCGAACTGACTCTCGGCCAGATCGAGATCGACGCGGGCCGCCTGACATTGGCGGGAGAGCACTGCCGGCGCAGCCTGGCCGTTGCGCAGGAGACTGGTGTGCTTTGGCTGCACATGGGCAGCCTGGCAGCGCTGGCGCGCATCGAGCGGTTGTTGGGGCGCCACGCCGCCGCGCGACGCCATCTGGAAGAGGCGCTCAGCGCCTGCACCCAGCCGGGGATCAC
>CAZLMM010000143.1:0-10305 GCA_964560495.1 uncultured Caldilineaceae bacterium | reverse complement strand
CTGGTAGCGCGTGGGGAAGGAACCGCTGTAGCTGCGCACCTTGCCATAGGCATAGTACTTCTGGCTGGCGGTCGCGCTGGAACTGGTGGTGAGGACAGGTGAACCAAGATGATCGTTGTGCAGATAGGCTTGTGGTGAGCATAGCGAATCCATCAACACGCCGTTGCGCTTCATGGCGACCCGCTGACCGGCGAAGAAATAGTACTTGACGACTGTCCCGTTCTCCACCTCGTAGAAGGGGAAAGGGTAGTAGACCGCAACGCCGTTGCGCACCACCTTCACCCGCTGTCCAGCGTCGTCATAGAGATAGCTCTCGCTGGCCAGCCCGCCGCCGCTCACGCTCGCCAACCGGTTCTCCCCATCCCACACCAGCGTCTGCGTCCCGCCCGCCGTGGGCCGCGCCGTCAGGTTGCCGTTCAAGTCATAGCCATAGCCGCTGTTCTTCACCCCATGCGCCGGGCGGTTGCCGTTGTAGCTCTGGCTCGTCCCCTCATAGCTGGTCAGCCGCCCGGCTGCATCATAGGCGTAGCTGCGCCCATGGGCGCTGGTCAGCCGGTTTTGCCCGTCGTAGACAAAGCTCTGACCCACGCCGTTCTCCCACAGCGTCTTCACATTGCCAAAGCTGTCATAGCTGTAATCCAGGCTCAACACGTTGGCCCAGTTGGGCTGGGTCCCCACCCAGATGCCTGTCAACTGCCCGCCGCTGCTGTTCTGCTGCGCCCACGGCGCATAGACCAGACTGCGCCACAACCCACCCACCGTCAGCCGCGCCAGTCGCAGCCGCCCGGCCTCGTCATAGCTCACGCCATTGCTCGCCCCGCCGCTGGCCGCCGTCCCATCCACCAACACGCCGGCCTGGTTGCCGCTCAGGTTGGCCGCCAATCCCATGCTGTTGTAGCCCTGGCTCACCACCTCGCCGTCGGGATAGGTGGTGGAGATCAGCCGCTGATAGGCGTCGTAGCCATACTGGGTGGTGTAGCTCTGGGGCGCGCCGACGATGGTCGCCGTCTCGCTGGCCAGCAGACCCACGTTGTTGTAGCTCAATAGCCTGGTGTAGATGCCGCTGCGCTGCGCCTGGGTCAACTGTCCCCGGCTGCGGTTGCTGCTGCTGTGCCCGGCGTCATAGCTGTAACTCACCTCATAGCCCGGCGCGCTGACCGGGCAGTTCACGTCGTTGCGCAGGTGTTTGCCCAACAGCCGACCCAGGTTGTCATAGTAGAGACAGGTCGTAACATCCCCTGCGTCGGTCTGACGGCTCAGCCTGCCCTGGCGGTCATAGGCATAGCTCCACCCGCCCAGGTCTGGGTCGCTCATGCTCGTCTTGCGCCCGCCCAGGTCATACCCAAGCGTGGTTGCGCCCACACCGCCTGGGTGATCCACCCGCGTCAGCCGCCCCAGAGCATCGTGGCTCAGCGTCGCCTCGCCTTCCAGCGTCCAGCCGCCGCCGTTGGGGTTGTAGGTGCGCAGTCGCAGCAGGTTGCCCAACCCATCCACCTCCTGCCAGCGCAAGACCTTGTTCACGTCGCCGCCGCGCCCCACGCCGATGACCGAGATCGCCCGACCCAGATAGCTCGTCTGCGTCTGCTCGCCGTTGGGCGCGCTGGTCGATACCACCCGCCCCAGCGCGTCATAGCTCACAGCCGTGTAGCCATTGCCCCAGTTGGCCGGCCGATTCACCCAGTTGACCGTGGTCGCCGTGGGAACCGAGACCCGCGCCTGGCGTCCCAGGCTGTCGTAGGCGTAGTTCACGTCCACTTCAGCGTAGTTGAGGCCGGGGGAACACCCGTCTACATTCGTGCGCCAGTCCTGCTGGGGACCCTGCTCCTGGACCAGTTGCCCCAGCCCGTCGTAGACCCGCCGCGTAAATCCGCCGTAACAGCGCGGCGCCCGCCATTCCAGCGTCACGTTGCCGTTCAGCCCCAGCGCGCCCCGGGCAAAAAAGTCATAGCGCACCTGGGCCAGCTCATTGCCTGCCCAGGCGCTGCCTTTGGTCACAGCTTCCCAACGGCGCAAGGGCCGGCCAAACTCGTCATAGCTCTGGCGCACGCACACCTCGTTCACCCCGCAATGCTCCGACTGTGCGCCCCAAAAGCTGTCGCTGCTGCCGGCGCCGTTGCTGCTGGCGTTGACGCCATAATAGGCCGCGGTCTCGCGAAAGAGCGGGTTCTTCTCTTTCCACTGCTCCACAGGAAAGAGGCGATAGAAGCTGTCGTAGCTCGTCAGGGTGATGTCGTCCCCTGCGCCGCTGCTGTCCGCGCCCAGGTCGTTGACCCCAGTCGTGTTGCCATAGAGGTCATAGGCGTAGCGGGTGATGGCCCAGGCCGGGTCATAGTTGCCCAGCGGATGGCCCGACCAGCAGATGCTCAAAGCGCGCTCTACTTTGCTCAGCAGACCCTTGACCGGCGGCGTCACATAGACGCCGTCGGCGTTGTCATAGATGCGCCGCTCCTCGCTCAAGCACAACCCCGCCACGTTATAGACCGTGACCCGCCCCGGCCTGTTCACCACATAGCCGCTGGCGTCGTTGCGTGGGAAGTATTCACTCACCGTCGTGCGCAGCTTCGTCAGCCGGGTGGCGAAGTCATCTACTCGATAGTCCCACGTCGCCTGGTTCAGGTTGGCTTCCGGGTGGCTCCACTCCACCGTCTCGGTCAGGTT
This sequence comes from uncultured Caldilineaceae bacterium, assembly GCA_964560495.1. Lineage (GTDB taxonomy): Bacteria > Chloroflexota > Anaerolineae > Caldilineales > Caldilineaceae > UBA5069. The sequence continues at coordinate 7,647 of CAZLMM010000143.1, read as the reverse complement.
GCCATATTGTCCGCCGCCCTGCCGATTGTTCTCGTAGCGATGACGCGTCAGCCTGCCAGCGTCGGCGCTCCATTCATCCACGCCCTCCAGCCGCACCCACACCACGTGATAGATGTCGTCGTTGTTGCGCGTCTGCTTGTCAGTGGGCGTGTTGCTCCACTGGTTGGCGCCGTCCAGTTGATAGGCCTCCCAGTCGTATTTCGTCTCGGCCAGCAACGTTCCATACTCCCAACTGCGCACCTGCACTTTGGACATGCGCCCGCGGCGCGGGTTGGGGTCGCCACGCGGCCCCTGCCAGCTTTCCACTCGCTCCCAGCGCTCCACGCCGGTCGAGCCATTGGTTGTGCAGAGCTGATTCAGGCTGCAATAGGTGATCTGCGCCGCCTGGTAGCTCATGAACTCGCCGCTGTTGTCCACTGCGCCCCACTCCTGACCGGCGGTGTTGGACGGCCCGTAGTAGTAGAGCGTGTGGGTCGTGTTGCCCAACCCATCAGCCAGGCTCGTCTGGGTGGCGGCGTAGCGCCAATGATAGCCGGCCGGCGTTCCGCACACATCGTTGGCGCACGATGGACGATGGGCTGTATAGCTGTAGGTCATCACCCCGCCATAGCCGTTGTCGGCCGTCTTCAGGCGGATGGCGTTGGGGCTGTTGTTTTCATAGGTGAAGCTGTAGCGTTGCAGCAGACCGCCATTCTTACCCTTCACCCGCACTTCGTTGAGCAGCAGTCGCACGCAATAGTTGTTGCCGCTCTTGCAGTTGGCTGAATCATTGCTCACGCCGGCGCTGTAGCCCGTTTCTAGCTCATAGCGGCGCAGCGTCTGCCAGAAGCCGCCCTGCTCCCACACCTGCACATCGACCGAGGTCAGGCGATAGGGGGTGAATTTGGTCGCCGCGCAATCATCGCTTCCCCAGCCGCTCACCTTGTGGTCCAGCCGCTCCCCAGCATAGGTGAACCAGACCATCATGGACGCACCCAGGCCAGAGGTGTGTCCGTTCCAGACTACGTACTCGGGATAGACAGCCCGGCTGTACCAACGATATTCGCTGATGTTGTTGACGCAATCTGCCCGCACCCAGTCGTGTTCTTGCTTGTAGCCATAGAGCATGACATTGCCCTGGGGGTCTTCCACTCGGGTCAGATGCCACTCGCGGGTCAGCCGATAATAGTCGCCGCCATTGGTGCGTTGGGCCGAAGTGGCGGTGGCGCTCGTCGCACTCTGGGGGACGAAGGCGCCTGTGTCGCCAAAGGTGTACTTTGTGCCATCCGGCGTGGTGATGATCCACGGCGAAAAATCCTGGGCGCCGTTGCTGGTTGCGTGCGCCCACTCCACATTGACAAAGAGTTCTGGGTCCGTGTGCCAGGCGCCATCTTCATATTTGATGCGCACGAACTGGCCGTTGAGCGCCATCATGAATTCACGTTCATGCCAGGGCGTGTTGTTGTCCAGCGAGCCGCCCGTGCGCACGATGTAGCTCAACCCGGCCAGACTCCACCCCAGCCCTACCTGGCTGGCCTCGACGCGAAAAGCGTTGGGGCCGTTGTTGCGAAACATCTCGTCCACACCCATGCTGGAGTAGCTGAAGCTGAGGTTGGGCTGCATCCCGCCTCGTCCACTCGGCGTTTCCAGGGGGATGCTCAGGTTGGCCGCGCCGCTCAGCCTGTCCACCGCAAAGGCCCGCACGCTGGGCAGTTGACTGTAGACCGTCAACCCTTCGGCCAGGCTGAACTCGCTGAAATGGGGCAGCCAGGCGCGCCAGCTTTGGGTCGTAGGGTCGAAGTGGCTCGCCAACTCCACCCAACGCTCGCCTTCGTGCTCGCGTGTCCACAGGCCAAGCCGTTCCAGGTGGACGCCCTGCGCTGCCAGTTCTGCTCCCGACACCACCAACGCCACTTCGCCGGCGAACTCCTCCACCTCCTGGCCGTTTTCCTCGGCGTCCAATTGCCAGATGGCGTAGGCCTCCACATTGGCGCTGGGAATGGGTTGCGGGCCGTCCTCCCGCGCGGTGATCTCCTCTGTGGCTGTGATCTCTTCAGTCGTCGTGACTTGCGCCGTGGTCGCCGCAGAGACCTCTGGCCCGGCGCTCACCAGCGGCAGATAGGCTTGCTGGGCAGCCAACGGCGCTTCATCGCCCACGCCCTGGGCCGGCTCGCCGCCGGTCGGCCAGCGCGTTGCGCCAGCCAGGACGCTCGCCCCCGCCGCCTGCCAGTGATGAACCTGGGTGTAGCGCAGGACGACGCCTGTCTTCATGGCGCCGGCATCGACCAACAGCGTCACCTCACCCCCTGGACTCGCCAGCAGGCTGCCTTCGTCGCCCTGCTCCGCCTCATCCACCAGACTCTCGTCCTCCAACCCGGCCTCGTCTGGCGCGATGCCCAATAGCGTGCTCACCTCGTCCAACGACCCGCCCGGCCCATGCGCCGTCGCCTCCAGCCGCACGACGCCCCGCTTCAGCGCCTGTTTGGGCTTCTCCACCACCACGCTCACGCTGCGGCTAAAGGGCTGGCCGACAGCCAGTTCCGCCGCCGGCCAGCGCAGCGTCCCCTGCTCGCCTGCCGTCGTGACCAGACCCGCAGGCAACTTTAGCCGCACCTCGACGCCATCCAGCGTCGCCTCGCTCGTCGCTTGCACCGTCACGGCTGCCGCCTCGCCCACCCGCAGCACGGCGCGATCTACCGCAACGTCGCATAGACCGGCGCAGACGACCTCTGTTTCGGCGCGACCACACTCTCAACTGGTTCGCTTGATTCGACGGGCGTTTCTGGCTGGGGCGACACGGGTTGCTGCGGCTGCATCCCACCCAGAGTGGGCGCGGCGCTCTGCAAAGGGCTGGGCAGAATCAGGGCAAGGAGAAGAACGGCTGTGGGGATCAGGGATCTCACGCCGGCGCCATTACGCATTCGGGGAAACCAGTCCATGTCACACCTCTTGGGGCGGCGATGCTGTACAGGAGAACCAATGCTCGACTGCCCCCAAGTATAGTCAGCGATACCGAGGTTGTCAAACCCTTGCGCGCCGCCGCCTATCGCCATTCGGGAACCACACCGGCCGCCAGACGCCGATTGTCAATCGCCCAATCAGGAGCGCTGGAGAATCCCACTTTCGACTCCCGGTATGCGTGAGCAGTTCTTGCCCCCATCATGAAATAGACCCAAGCGCACAAGCCAGCCATCAGTCGCCGCCGATTGAAATCGGCGGCTGAAATAGCGGAAACCTGCTGAAGAAGGTTCGATACGCCTCTGGCAACCCACTGAAGCGAGTTTCCAGAGGTGTCAGACGTCGGATTCATCCGATGCCGGAGGCAGGCTAAGCCCTTCCTGCTTGGTGTCGGTGTAGATGCGCGAGCCTATCGTCGCTTCGGGCGTGAGACCCTGGGGAGCGATCAGCTTCTACGCCAACGTGCGCTGCATGATCGCCTCGAAATGCAGCGGCTGGCCCGCGGCTTTGAAGATGGTGTAGGCGGCGTCGAGATAGGTCATGAGGGGTATGCCTTCAGCCCGGCGCCCTCGATGGCGCCATCCACCTCCTCTGCGCCCGGAAAGAAGCATTCGTCCGGGTCATAGCGTTCATCGCTGTACTTGTAGATGGCGAACTCCCAGTGCTGCATGTCAGGGGTAGTCGGCGTGGACCACGACATCGACCAGCTTTTCCAGTTGCCTGCCCAACATCCGTTCCAGTGCAGGCTGATAGACGACGCCATGAGACTCGGCCAGACGGGGCGCCAAATCGCAGATAGACACAACCGAAAGTATTTTTACGCAGCAGTTGTATTGGTCAAAAGGCTGCCTAACAGACTCGAACTCTCCACATAGCGAAACAAACTCAGTTCGTTCAACAACTTTGTGTGTTGCTGGACTGCTTCTACGCTGGGAAACTCCTCGACGCCAAAGTATTGGACGCCATCAGTCGACCAGCAGGTACAAGTGACGACCCGCTTCCCGCCGACTGTCGTCAATGCAATCTCCAGTTTCGCAAAGTAGGCGTCCTGCTCCTCTGCCGACAACTGATGCCACGCTTCGGCTGTTCGATTGATCTGCCATGCTTTGTAGATTGGTTGTGTCATGGATGGAGTCCTTTCTGATATGAACACGGTTGCAACACGTTCGTGTGAACGCGAATGTATTAGCGCTCCAACGCGGCGCGAATATTGGCCAAATGGTGAAAACTGTGACGCAACGCATTGTCTTCAATCACGAATTGGGCGGTGAGCGGTGCGTCGGCATGGAGCGAGTAGGTCGCTGCATGATCCAATTGTTCATCGGTCATGCCGCGCACGCGTTCAGCCGCGCGCTGGCTGTTCTGGCGCAGGAGGGAAAGTGTTTCTGCTTTGCCCACAGCAACATGTTCCTGGGCGTGTTGGGCATTCAAATGGGCAACCAAATCCCAACCAACACCCGTGAGCGCATGGCCGGCCGCAACGGCCTCCGCCGTATCGACCTGCATCGGATAAACGTTTGCCACATGGTGAAAGAGAATGCCAACTGTGCGCCCTTCGTTGGGGACAACCGTCTGCCACTCGGCGTCGGTAAGGGTTTCACCGAAATTTGCCATTGCCTGGGCTCCTTGCTGGATGCGCTCGGCTAATGCGTTTGCTCGCTGACTCATAGGGTTTCTCCTTTGTACAATCCATCGAACGTGAACGTGTGGTACAATCATAGCCGCCGGCGTTGTCAAAATCAATCGCTCTTTTTGTCAAAACCATTGACACTTTGCCCGTATCAGCGTCAATTTTGGACGTGACTATTCAGCCACCGATCCTGATATAGGGCGCGAGGTAGGCGGAAAATCTAGCTCGTCTCTTTGAGCAATGCTGCTCCGCCGCCCACCTCATGCCCGTACTGCACCTGCTGAATAGATGCTTTTGGACAAAGGAACCGATGATGAGCCACCCTTTTGGCGATTGTTTGAGTCTCTATTTGCATCGAAAACATGGCCTCAGCCAATCCAAGCTGGCAGCTGGCATCTTGCAGGATCCTTCGATCATCACCGAGATGTGCAAAGGCAAGCGGTTGACCGGGCGACAGGCGCGCGAACGAGTGTTGGCAATTATCGGTTGGTTGTTTCAGCAGGGCGCGCTGGAGTATGTGGAAGAAGCCAATGCCTTGCTGGAGGCAGCCGGCATGACCGCGCTGCGTGGCAACGAAAGCGGCGAAGCATTGTTGTTGCGTCACCTCGATGGCGCAATGCTGAGGAAGCCGACTTTTGCGCTCACTCCGATCCGGCGCACGCAATTGCCCGCCCGCCCAACTGCCTTCATCGGGCGCACCCAGGAATTGCAGGACATCATTCAATGTATTACAGGGTCGGCTTGCCGCCTTTTGAATCTGGTGGGCGTGGGAGGGATTGGCAAAACCCGCCTGGCGATCGAAGCGGCGAATGCGGTCAGCGATCAATTTCCCAATGGCGTCTTCTGGGTGAACTTGGAGCCAATTCAAACCGCCGATCTGTTGATCGGCGCGATTGCCGACGCGCTGGCGTTTCCGCTCGCCGGCCAGAGCGATCCGGAAGCGCAACTGCACCGCTATCTGCACAACAAAGCGCTCCTATTGGTGTTGGATAATTTTGAACAATTACTCCCTGCCGCCGATCGTTTGGTGGGAATCTTGCACGAGACGTCCGCCGTCAAGCTGCTGGTGACCTCACGCGAAGTGATCAACCTGCGCGAAGAGTGGCTATATCCGTTGGATGGATTGGCTTTCCCCAGGCCAGAGCAGATGCAAAAAGATTCAGCGCAGTGGGCGAACATAGAGAATTACAGCGCCGTCCAGCTTTTTGTTGAGCGTGCGCGCCAGCTTCAACCCGCCTTTGCACCGGCGTCCAACTTTGAGTCAATCGTACATATCTGTCAGGTAACGGAGGGCATTCCGCTGGCGCTCGAACTGGCTGCCTCGTGGATCAAAACGCTCGCTTGTCACGAAATCGCCGCTGAGATCGACAACGGGTTGGCGATCCTCTCCACCCGCTTACGCAATTTACCCGAACGTCATCGCACAATGCACGCCGTCTTCGACCAAAGTTGGCGACGACTCGGGGCGGATGAGCAGAGACTTTTTCAGCGTCTTTCTGTTTTTCGTGGCGGGTTTCGCCGCGAGGCTGCGCAACAGGTAGCCGGCGCCACATTACCTATGTTGGCCATGCTGGTCGATCATTCATTGCTCAAACAAGATGGGGATGGACGTTATCAGATTCACGAATTGTTACGACAATATGGCGAAGAACGGATGAGTGAATCAGCGGTGGATCGCCTCGCTCTTCAGGAACGACACGCGCTCCATTATACAGAATTCTTGAATAACCTCTTGTCGCAGCTCATTGGAGGGGATGAGCTAGGTTCGCTGGCGGTGAGCAGACCTGAACTGGGCAATCTACGGGTTGCCTGGCATTGGGCGATTGCTCATGAGAAGACCGATGCCATTCGCAAATCTGCCGCCGCCCTCCACTGGATGTGCCAGTTACAAAGTCGTTTTCTCGATGGTTTCACCATGCTGACGGAGGCGGAACGTCATCTGTCATCAATTGCAGAGGGAGACAACATCGCTGCTGCCTTGCTGGAATTATGGCTCTATGGCGCCTGGTTGACCCTTCGTTTGGGACGGTTGGAGGAAGCGGAAGCAGCAGTCAACCAATGTTTGCAGTTAGAAGCGACTCACCATCTTGCACCACTTCCTAGTTGGGCGAATAACCCGTTGCTGATCTTGAGCCTGATCCGCATCATACGCGGGGATTCTGCAAGAGCCGAACAACTCGCCCACGACATTTATCATGCTGACCGGGCGCAAGCGCAGGTCTGGAACTTGCCTTGCGCGTGTTTTGCCCTGGCGCAGGCGCAACTGGCTCAAGGGAAAATGGAGGAGGCGCGTCAAGCTGCGACCGAGGCTGTACAGCTCTGTCAGCAATATGGCATGCAATGGTTTCTCGCCTATTGCCTCAACACATTGGGCGAGATTGCCCTGCTTCGCGGCGACAACGGCGCCGCACGTCAGCACTATCAGGCGGCATATGCCATTCGGCAACAATTTGGCGACCCCGAAGGGATGGGCGTCGCCCTCAATCATCTGGGCGAAGTGGCCTTGCGGGAAGCAAAGCCGGCCGCGGCGCAAGCGCATTTCGAAGCCAGTCTTGCCCTCTATGCAGAAATCAATGATCTGGGTGGGCTGGCTACCGTCCACAAAGGGTTGGGGCAGGTTGCCTTTCTGCATGGCGATTTTGACCGTGCGCGTCAACACTATCAGCAGGCGCTTCAGATCGCCGTGTCGATCGACTATACTTCGCTGTTGGTTGCCTTGCTGATTCGTTCCAGTGAGTTGCTGCTGCATCATTTTGCCGACCCCAGCGCCCGTTCAGTTCTGGCTTTTGTCTGCCAATCCCCGCAGAGCGATTACAGCAGCAAAAGCAGCGCATCCTCGCTGCTTGAACAATCTGGTCAATCTCTATCCGTCTGCTCGCCGCTCGCCGATCGGCGAGATGAAATGGTCGTCGAGACGGTCGAATCATTGGAACAAGCAATCGCTCTGATACAAAACGCGTTTATACGTCATTCCCATTCGCCTTCGGCTGTGTAGTGAGAAAGCTATCAGCGCGATTGCCTTTGGCGTCCATTCAGCGTCTCGACTAGTACACCAGGGCGCAAGTAACCCAATGGTTGTC
>CAZLMM010000142.1:0-10456 GCA_964560495.1 uncultured Caldilineaceae bacterium | reverse complement strand
AAGTTCTTCAGCGTGATCGACTCCACCTTGATGTTGAAGGGGCTGGAGGTGTACAGCCGCTGCGACCCGCCCGAAGCGACCTTGTAGTCGCGTATATCTCGTAACCCGCAAAGCGCCAGCGACCAGGGGAAGCGTTCAGGACGATTGGCATAGCCGTCTCGCAACTGACGCAGTACAGAGATCAGCGCCGCATCCTGTATGGCGTCAACTTCATCGAGAAATACAATCAACGGGCGAGACGCTTGTTCGCTCCAGGCGCGCAATGCTGCGCCAATCTGCCGGCCTGCGGCAGCTTCGGGCCAGGGAGGCGGCTGCAATTCCGCCGGCAACTGGCCGGCTGCTGCATCGCGCCAAGCATCCAAGATTGCGGCTTCTGCGCTGCCAGGATCGTCACTGAAGACCGCTCCAACTTCCAATGAAAGTACCGCCGCCACAAAACGACCAGAAGCGGTCAATTCGCCTGCCAGCGCACGTATCGCCGTCGTCTTGCCCGTCTGGCGCGGTGCATGCAGCACAAAGTAAGTTTTCTGCTCGATCAGGCGCAGGACATGGGGTAACCGCTGCGATGCCGACAGCATGAAGTGATCTTCGGGCCGGCATGGCCCAGCCGTGTTGAAAAAGCGCATCAACCCTCCAGCTTCGCTACGATCCGCTCACTGGCATGACCGTCGCCGAAAATGTGCGGCGGCGCATCAGCCGGCCAGATGTGTTCTTTCACCGCCGCCACGATCTTGGCTCGGTCGGCGTGCACCAGCACATTCCAGCCGGTTTCCACCGTCTCCACCCATTCTGTCTCTGGGCGCAATGTGACGCACGGTGTGGCAAAGAAGAAGGCCTCTTTCTGAATGCCGCCCGAATCGGTCAGGATCATACGGGCGTTGCGCTCCAGCGCCAGCATGTCCAGGTAGCCCACCGGATCGATCATGCGCACCTGCGTCGGATCTCCTGCCAGACCCAGATCAGCGATCCTCTTGCGCGTGCGCGGGTGCACCGGGAAGATCACTGGCTCGTTCAACTCAACGAACGCAGCCAATATGCTGGCCAGGTTTTCCGGCTCGTCGGTGTTGTAGGGGCGGTGGATGGTCGCCAACAGATAGCCTCTAGGCGTCAGGTTGAGCGTATCCAGAATTGTCGAATGCTGCGTCGCAATTTCGCTGAATTGCTGCACGGCATCGAACATGGTGTCGCCTACCAGGTGTACACCCCTTGTCACGCCCTCTCTGGCTAACAGATCGACTGCAGTCTGCGTGGGACAGAAGAGCCGATCGGCGCAATGGTCGGTGAGAATGCGGTTGTGCTCCTCCGGCATGGCGCGATTGAATGAGCGCAAGCCAGCCTCCACATGCGCCACGGGGGTGTGCAGCTTGACCGCAGCCAGCGCGCCGGCCAATGTCGAATTGGTGTCGCCGTAAACCAGCACCCAGTCGGGGCGTTCGCGGAGGAGCAACTCCTCCAGACGCATGAGCATCTGCCCGGTTTGCCAGCCGTGAGAACCAGAGCCGATCTCCAGATTGATGTCTGGCTCGGGCAAACCCAATTCATCGAAGAAGACCTGGGACATGCCGTAGTCGTAGTGTTGACCGGTGTGAACCAGAAATTCCCCATGTCCAGCCGCGCGGATGGCTTTGCTTACTGGCGCGGCCTTGATGAATTGCGGTCGCGCGCCGACCACTGTCAGGATACGCAGAGGTCGCATTGGCGGCTATGCCTCTGGCTCCAGGCCGAGCCTGCGCAACTGCTCGACCAGCCGCTCGGCGCGAGCGCGTTCCGCGTCAGCGCGTGCGCGTTCTGCCTCGGCGCGAGCGCGTTCTGCCTGGGAGCGAGCGCGTTCTGCCTCGGCGCGAGCGCGTTCCTCTTCGCCAGTGGGCAGCAGCACGTCATTCTCGTCGCACCAGCGCAGCCAGCGGTCTTCCTTCTGCTCGAAGACGCCCTGCCAGAAGACCAACCCCAACCCCACGCCTTCCAGCCAGAACCGGTCCAGTTCCACATAGGTCAGGCCGCGCAACTCGTAGATGCGCAGAATGTGATTGCTCAATTGTTGCGTTGGGTCGTAGATCACATAATAACGCACCCCGATCCACTCATAGATGCGCATCTTGGCGCCGTCTTCTCTCCCTTCCCGGTTGGAGACAATCTCGATCACCACGTCGGGCGCCTTGCCGAACTCCCAAATCATATAGGAGCGGTGGCTTTTAGCGTACCAATCATCCGGGACGGTCACGCCCAGGCTGAGGAACATATCAGGCACAATGGGCGGTTCGTGAGGGGTGTAGTAGATGGCGACATTCGCTTCGGCCAGAAACGGTTGGTCGAAAGGCGACGCCACATAGAGCGGCTCGATGAACATGCGCTGTTTTTTCGACGAGTAGATGTTATCCACGGGTGTGTCATCCTCGGTGACAAGATGGGAAATATCTGGCGCCAGCGATTCATCCGCCAGCGGCGCCTCTTTTTCGACGGGCAACAGCAACTCAGGTGCAACACTCATGATTGATTCCCTCCGAAGATCATTGGCGAACTGCCTCAAGACCTCAACACTTCACCACGCTACGCCCGATCATAGAACGCAGCAATCGCCTCTACCACCGTCTGTTGCATCTCATCGGTTAGCTCCGGGTAGATGGGGATCGCCAGGGATTCATTGGCTGCGGCCTCGCTCAGCGGGAAGTCGCCGCGCTGATAACCCAGGTCGGTGAAGCACTCCTGCAAGTGCAACGGCACGGGGTAATAGACCTCCACGCCGATCTTGCGTTCCTTGAGAAAGGCCATGAGATCATCCCGCTGGGGGCAGCGGATGACAAACTGGTTGTAGATGTGACGCATGTGAGGCAGTTCCACGGGCAGGCCAATTACGCCATCCAACCCCGCCTCCTGAAAGAGACGGCGATAGGTTGCGGCGTTGCGCTGGCGCGCTGCGCTCCATTTATCCAGATATTTCAGCTTGACGCGCAACACCGCTGCCTGCAAGGCGTCCAGCCGAAAGTTACCGCCCACATACTTGTGATAATATTTGGGCTTGGCGCCATGACCGCGCAGCAGCGCCAGCATCTCGGCCAATGCCGGGTCATTGGTGGTCACCAGGCCGCCGTCGCCAAAGCCGCCCAGGTTCTTGGAGGGGAAGAAGCTGAAGCAGCCCATGTGACCGATGGAGCCGGCGCGCCGGCCCTTGTATTCACTGCCGATGGCCTGGGCGGCGTCCTCGATGACCACCAGGTTGTGGCGCTCCGCTGCATCCATCACGCCATCCATCTCGGCCATCTGCCCAAAGAGATGCACCGGCATGATGGCGCGTGTGCGCGGGGTGACGGCTGCCTCGATCTGAGAGACATCCAGGTTGTATGTGGCCGGGTCGATCTCCACGAAGACGGGGCGCGCGCCCAGGCGCACGATGCTGCCGGCCGTGGCGAAAAACGTATAGGGCGCGGTGATCACCTCGTCGCCCGGCTTGATCGCAATCGCCATGAGCGCGGCCAACAGCGCATCGGTGCCCGATGACATGCCCACGCCAAAGGCGCACGAACTGTACGCGGCTACTTCCTTTTCCAGCGCCTCGACCTCTGGGCCGAGGATGAAATACTGGCTTTCGACCACCCGCTCCATGGCCGCCTGCACTTCGCCGCGGATCGTTGCATATTGAGCCTTGAGATCGAGCAAGGGCACAGGATGATTGTTGTTTTGGTTTGTCATTTTGGTTTCACTTTGCTTATCCAATTTTTTCAGACCCTGCACTCCAACACTACGCCTTCGGCAACGCTTCGTCTTCCGGCCAGTCCAGACAGCGCAGCACGCCTGCCTCGGCTTCGGCGTAACGCCAACCGCTTTCCGGGCAAATCCACTCGCCCTGTTTGTTGCGTTCTGCCAGCCGATGGCCGTGGCGGCTCATCCATCCTTTCTGTTGCGCCGGTACGCCCACCATGAGCGCATAGTCGGCGACATTGCCCCGCACCACGGCCCCCGCGCCGATGAAGGCGTAGCGGCCAATGGTTGCGCCGCAGATAATGGTGGCGTTGGCGCCGATGGTTGCGCCCCGCCGCACCAACGTGCGCATATACTGACTATGACGATTGATCTGCGAGCGCGGGTTGATCACGTTGGTGAAGACACACGACGGCCCGCAAAAGACATCGTCCTCGATCTCCACGCCTGTGTAGACCGAGACATTGTTCTGGATCTTCACATTGTCGCCGATGACCACGCCAGAGGCCACCAACACATTTTGCCCCAGGTTGCAGCGTTCACCGATGCGGGCGCCCGGCATGATGTGGCAGAAATGCCAGATCTTTGTGCCAGCGCCGATCTCGCACGGCTCGTCCACATAGCTGCTGGGGTGAACAAAATAGGGTTTCTCGGCCATTGAATTCTCTTTCGTTGTTCTCTATCTTCTCAAGGATTGGTGACGGGCATGAGGTGGGGCGGAACAACTTGTTCGCTTCGAGAGGTCATTACTTCCCGCCCCACCTCGCGCCCCTACTGATTGAGAAGATGCGTCGTTTTCACGCAAATGCCATGGACACCGCCACCGGCTCCCCATTCATCACCAGGGAGCGTTGCGCCGCCTGGAGCACCTTGAGCACGCGCAATCCGCTCTCGCCATCGGTGATGGGCGGCTGGCGCGTCGCCATAGCCTGCAAGAACGCCTGGCATTCCAGGCGTAGCGGCTCGTCGGCAGAAAAGGCAACTTCTTCACCTTCACCCTTCACCGGGACTGGCTCGCCTTCGCGCACATCCACCCGCTGGTCATAGAGCACCAGTTTCTTTGCCACATCGTCGAAACTTGCCATCTTTTTCGAGCCGATGACCACCAGCCGTTGCTCCTTGAAGGGGTGCAGCCATGACACATGGATGTGAGCGCGCACGCCGTTGTCGAAGAGCAGATTGGTCACGGTCACGTCAGCGATATTGGGCTGAACATAGCTGCCGCCGCAAGCGATCACCTGAAAGGGCAAGCCGCCCATGAGGCGTAAAATCACCGCCACATCATGGGGAGCGAAACTCCACAGAATGTTCTCTTCACGGCGCACTTTACCCAGACTGAGGCGATTCGAGTAAATATAGCGCACTTTGCCCAATTCGCCCTGTTCGATCATCTGGCGCAGTTGAACAATCGCCGGGTGATATTCCAACACATGGCCGACCATCAAGATACGCTGCCGTTGTCGAGCCAGCCGCACCAGATCGCTTCCCTGTTCGTAGGTCAAGGCGAGGGGCTTCTCCACAAAGACATCCTTGCCGGCCTCGAGCATCTGACGCGCAATGGCGTGATGTGTTTCGGCCGGCGTGGCGATGACCACGCCGTCGATCGTGGGGTCGGTCGCCGCTGCATCGAGCGCGTCGAAAATCTGTGCGTCTGGGGCAATGACGGAGGCCGCCGCGCGCCCCTGGGCAGTCAGGTCGCAGACGATGCGTAAGACGCCCAATTGGTGAAAATTGCGCACCAGGTTCTTCCCCCAATAACCGCAGCCGATCACGGCAACCATTGATTTTTCAGTTCCCATACGCCAATGACTCTCTCCTGGAAATAACGTTTCCATCCGCATGGCCTCTCGTCGCGATCAATCAACCACCCTGGCAAGCGCCCGTCTGGCCGGCAGCGGCAGGGTGCGTAGGCGACGACGCAACACCGGGCGCGCGGCAGCGCTCAGAGTGCGCTCTTCTGGTGGGAAATCCCACAACAGCCGGTTGATCACTTGTTCAAGATGCTCACCCGCCCAGAGTTCTTTTTTTTTCACTTCCTCTTCGGTGCGCTGGCGCAGTTCATCCAGAAAGCGCGTCAATTCTTGCTCTGCCAACGGCTGAGTCGTCAACACACGCCCGGACACTCCAATTGTGTTGATTGTCAAGAGGCTTTCATACGGCACTGGCGCACGCTTGCGATCGGTCAACTCGAACAACCGATCCAGACTGCAGGTGCGACAAATGTAGTAGAGATCGACGATGTCTTTCATCTCTGCCCGATCTTCAAAGGCAGAGATCTTGTTGGCGCCAATGTCTTCCAAAGGGTTGACAAAGATGCCCGATTGCGTTTGTTCGAGCGCGCCGAGCAGATTGAATTCCCTGGCGAAATCTATCTTCAGTCGCACATCATCAAGCGCCACATAGCAGCGCGCAAAGTAAAGTTCCAGCCTCTCCACCTCGACTGCATAGCCCTGGTTTGACAGTCGCGCCATCATGTCGGCGACAATCAACTTGAGATCATCTGTTGTCGTAAAGAAATCCAAATCCTCCGATAGGCGATGACGAAAATGAAAGCGCGCCAACGCTGTGCCGCCAGTCAGGTAGATTGCGTTGCCATAGACAGTCGCAACCCGAAAGACGCGGTCTTGTAGCGGATAGAGCACTTCGGTGTAGAACGCTAACTCCTCCGGTTTTGCCTGTCTGTAGAATCTGGCTAGATCCGCCTGCATGGCTTGCTTCCCCCATTCCCTGCATTGGAACAATTTGTCAGAGTTCCCTCTTCACAGATACTTTGCCAGATGCGTCCGATAATAGGCGAGCGTTTTCTCTAGCCCGGCGCGCAAGGGCGTGAGCGGACGCCAGCCCAATGTTTCACGGATCAGTCGGTCGTCGGCATAGTAGTCGCCGATGTCGATGCGCTTGCGCTCGGCTGGAAATTCACGCACGTTGTATGCGCCGCCGCCGTTCACTTTGAGCAACAGGGCTGCCAGCTCCCGCAGGCTGATGACGCCGTCGCCGCCCAGGTTGAAGACTTGTCCCTGCGCCGCCGGGTGAGTTGCCGCCAGAAGGAACGCTTCGACCGCGTCATCCGCATAGGTGAAATCGCGCAACTGCTCGCCGCCCCACACATCGAAGGGCGCGCCCTCCACCAACAGCCGAACCCACACGCCCAGAAAGGTCTGGCGCGCGTCCTTCACCCGCATTCGTGGCCCATAGGTATTGGTCAGCCGCAGGCTGCATGTGAACATCCCATAGACCTGATGATAGAGCAGATGATACCACTCACCAGCCAGTTTGTTGACGCCGTTGATATCCACCGGTCGCAGCGGGTGGTCTTCCGCCACGGGCAGAGCATCGGGCCGACCGTAAATCTGGCGCGTGCTGGCGAAGATGATGCGCGCCGCCGGGTTGTGTTGGCGACAGGCTTCCAGGATCGCCAACTGGGCCTTGGCGTTGATCTCCAGGTCAGTGAATGGGTCGCTCATGGAGTCCATGTGGCTGGTCTGCCCGGCCAGATTGAAGAGAACGTCGCGCCCTTGCACCAGATAGCGCATGGCGTGCGGGTCACGCACATCGGCGATATTGACCCGCACCCGATTCTCGATGTCGGCAATGTTGAAGAGGTTGCCGCCGTATTCCGGCGTCAGGCTGTCCACCAGCGTCACCTGCGCGCCCAACTCCACCAGCCGTCGCGCCAGGTTCGAGCCGATGAAGCCCAGCCCGCCAGTAATCAACACATTTGCACCCTGCCACTCGCCAACTGCCACGCGCTGCACTCTCCTATTCCATCGCCCGCCGCGCTGCGCAACGGATCGTCTCTGGGATGGGGCGGTCCGCCGCCAAAATCAGATAACCGCCGCCGCCGGCGCCAGAGACCTTCCAGCCCAGAGCACGGTCACGGTATGCCCCAATCTGTTCCAGCACCAGGGGCGTCACCATGTGGGGGAACATGGCGATCTGCGCCTCGAACGACGCAGTCATGGCCTGCCCAAAGGCCGCTGCATCATGGGCCAAGAGCGCCTGCCAACATGCGTCGGCTGCCTGGGCTAACGAGCTGGCGCCATTTGCGTCGATGGCAACGTCGCTCAACACGTCGAATTCGGGTGGGCGCGGCTCCAGGGGCGCCAGGTAGAGACTGCTCTCGACAAATCGCAAGGTCTCCTCATGAGTGTGATGCTCGATAGAAACGGGCCAATAGCCGCCGTCGTAATGCGCCTTTGCCAGCCCCGGATAGACAATGCCGATGGCGTCCTGAGAGCCGGAAATTTCTCTCGTTCCCGGCGGATTGTCGCAACAGAACAGAATCTTCGCCGTTCGTTCCAGGTGATCGACAGGCAACTGGGTCTCCCACAGCTCCAGGGCAGTGCGCCGGGTGCTGGTCGCCATACCGCTGCGCTCGTTGAACTCGACCGTCGGCTCAATGGAGAGCGTGATCACCGCACCCGGATGGAAGCGCGATACGAAGGGCTGATCCAGCCAGCCGCCGGCCAAATCGATGCGATAGGGCATGCGGTTGACCGCGCGCAACGCCGTGGTGGAGCGCGCAGTCAATCCTGGCGACGGTTCGCGCTTGAGCACTACATACTCAATACCCAGGCTGGCGCATAAGCGACGTTTGCTGGGCGTGTTGCCATCCTCGTTCACCACAAAATAGTCGGGGCGAATCTCGGCCAGCTCCTGCTGAAAATCCAGAATGCCCGACCCGCGGGAGACAAAAGCCCGGTGGACGCACGCCACCGACTGCACCATGAAGAGTCGTTCTTGCTCGTTGTTGACCGGCCGCCTGCCTTTGAGGTCGAAGACTGTTTTGTCCGACCCCAGGGCGACATAGAGATCGCCAAAGCGGGCAGCCTCTTGAAAGAATGCCACATGACCGCTGTGAAGCAAGTCAAAACAGCCACTGACAAAGACTTTTTTCGTCATGCTTTTGCATCCACCCCACTAAAGGATTGCTCGTGATCAACCTCTTGTCTATCCTCACCGCCGCCAGAAACGTGTTGCGGCGCGCCACATTTTCCGCGCTGGCTGCATCTCCATGGACAGAAGAACGCCCCCATAGACGATGCCAAAGACGAGCGTCTTCACTGCCGCTGTGCGCCAGTCTGCGCCCAGCACACCTGGAATGGTCAGCGTCAACCGGGCAGCGATCATTGCGACCACCAAGGCGATGCCGGGCGCAAGAAACAGGCGCAAGGGTGAAAAGTCCACATATGATCTGCTCTGCATCAGCATGGCTGTAATCCCCACAATGAGCATGGCGTTGACGGCCAATGCCACGCCAGTCACGCCCCAAACCGGACCCAGAATGGCAAGCCCCAGCGTCAGTACAGCCAATTGCAGGGCGCGGGCGTGCGCCAACAATTCTGGCCTTCCCACTGCAACGAACAACCCAACCACTGCTCCCCGAATGGGGTCGAGCAGTGTATAAACCAACATGAGGCGAAAGACGCTGAGCATGGGCAACCATTTGTCCCCCAAGACCAAACGAACAAATTCCGGCGCAGTGAGAGCCATCAATCCGGCCAGAAAAAAGCTGCTGCGCACCAGCAAGGCGTTGCTGCGGAAAAAGGCCATAGACAAGCGGCGGCGGTCATCCGTCAGCTCAGCATACGCCCCGCTGGAGACCACATTCACCGGCGCAGCCAGCACCCGGCGCGGATACGAAGCAAAAGTGTACGCCCTTGAGTAGTAGCCCAACGCTGTCGATCCCAAAAAGATGCGTGTATACAGGTCGTCCAGCCGGTCGAGCAACTGCCCTTGCAGATCGGCCAGGACGCTGCGGCTGCCCATGCGCAAAAAATAGCTCACGGCAGGCGGCGACCAACGCAGCCTGGGACGCCACACGGGACGCCAGATGTATAGGCCAAAGACGCCGATCGTGGCGACGATCACATCGCAGGCCAGAATCGCCGCCAGACCAAACCCCTGGGCCGCCAATGATGCGGCCACAACTGTGGTCAGCGCCGCCTCCATCACCTGGGTCAGCGCCAGTCGCCGCTGCACCACTCGTCGTACGAGCAGCACACGGGGCGTCTCGGTCAACTGGTTGACGCCTGTCAGCACGGTGAGGGCCAGCAACGCCGTTCGATTCTGCCCGTCGGTCCACAGCATGGCAAAACCCACCATGAGCGTGGCCCATAGGCCTGTCGCAATCAGCCGCAAGGTAAAGTGCTGAGCTGCGGCAGAGCCTTCATCTTCAGTGTAGGGAGAGCGGTGAAGCAGCGCACCGCCCAGCCCAAAGCCTGCGACCACTGCCGTGATCGTGACCACCGCTGAAGCGCCGGCATAGACGCCAAAGGTCGTCACAGGGATGAGTCGCGCCAGCGTCACCGTGCGCATGAACAGAATGGCGATGCTTGTCAGGTTCGCAGCGACGCTCCACGAAAAAGCATTGACGCTGCGCTGCGCCAGAGAAGTCATTTGTTAAGGTGGTCTGGGTCAAGCACGAGCACGAAGAATGCAAGGGTTATACTGTTGCGGGATCGATGCCCAGGGCGCGCAGACGTTCGGCAAGCCGGTCGGCCCGTTCTCGCTCCTGTTCGGCCCGCTGACTTTCCTGCTCAGCGCGCTGACGTTCGCGTGCAGCACGTTGCTGCGTCTCGACAAAAGTCTCGAAACGCTCGCCACTGGGGTGATAAAGCACCATTTCCTTGCCCTCAAGTGAGAAGCGGATTTTGAGCCGGGGGCTGACCCAACCTTCCATCTGTTCGATTTCTCGCAATAGCTCTCCATCCCGAATATAGCCGCTCAATTCCCCGTGATCTGGATCATAGATATAGTA
>CAZLMM010000141.1:0-10695 GCA_964560495.1 uncultured Caldilineaceae bacterium | reverse complement strand
ATTTGATTTGATCCCTCAAGGAGGGTGGTAATGGAAAATGTCATGGCGCTGGTCGAAAAGGTGCGACAAACCGCATACGCAATCCATGTCTATCACGGGGCATGGACATCTAGAAAAGGTTTATGAGAATGCGCTGGTTCATCGCCTGCGTAAGGCAGGATTGCGGGTCGAGCAACAGTTTCAGATCAAGGTTTACGATGAAGACGGTGCGTTAATCGGAGACTATATCGCAGACATAGTAGTTGAAGGTGTACTGATCGTGGAACTCAAGGCCGTCAAGACACTTGCATCCGAACACGAGGCGCAGATCTTGGGCTATCTGAGATCTGCGCGGATGCAGCATGGGTTGCTGATCAATTTCGGTTCATATCGCTTCCAGATTCGCAAGTACATTTGGACGAATTAAGGTAAATACCTCTGTGTTCTTTGCGTTCTTTGTGGCAAAGATATTTTTCAAGACGGACAGCCAACGTAACGCGATGGAGCTTTCCGTACTTTGCGGTGGGTTATTTCTGAGTAGGTTACAAAGATCTCCAGGAGGCAGGTAGCATGACAACACCACAGTTTTGCGAGGTCAAATCCTCGGTCAATTACCCAGAGATGGAAGAACGCATCCTCCAACTCTGGCGCGAGCGAAACGTCTTTCAGCGCAGCATGAGCGAGCGCTGGGGCGGGCCGGAATATGTCTTTCACGAGGGGCCGCCCACGGCCAATGGCCGGCCAGGCATTCACCATGTGCTGGCGCGCGCGTTCAAGGACATCTTCCCGCGCTACAAGACCATGCAAGGCTACTATGTCCAACGGCGGGGCGGTTGGGACACCCACGGCCTGCCCGTGGAGATCGAGGTGGAAAAGCAGCTTGGTCTGAGCGGCAAGCAGCAGATCGAAGCCTATGGCGTAGCGGAGTTCAATCGACGCTGTCGCGCCTCGGCTATGGAGTATATCAAAGACTGGGAGCGGCTGACCGAGCGCATGGCCTTTTGGGTCGATCTGGACACGGCCTACGTCACGTTCCACAACGAATACATCGAATCGCTTTGGTGGGTGCTCAAGCAGCTCTGGGAGAAAGATTTGCTCTTCCAGGGGCACAAGGTCGTGCCCTATTGCCCGCGCTGCGGCACGCCCCTAAGCAGCCATGAACTCTCGCTGGGCTATAAGGAAGGCACCCTCGACCCCAGCGTTTATGTCAAGTTTCGGTTGGCTGGAACGGAGAACGAGTATCTACTGGCGTGGACGACGACGCCGTGGACCCTGCCTGGCAACGCGGCGCTGGCCGTGGGCGCGAATGTGGAGTACGTCACCGTGCGCGATGTGAGCGGCGATGTGATCACCCTGGCTGCGACCCTGGCGCCGGGCGTGTTGCGACCCGGCTACGAGACATTGCGCACCCAGAAGGGCCGCGACCTGGCGGGTCTGCGCTACGAACCGCTCTATCGCTTTCTGCCCGTAACACAGGATGCCTGGTATGTCGTCACCGGAGATTTCGTCAGCACCGAAGAAGGCACAGGCGTCGTTCACATCGCGCCGGCCTTTGGCGCCGAAGATATGGAGGTGGGGCGCAAGCACAATCTGCCTGTGATCCAGACCGTGCAACTCGACGGAACCTTCAAGCCAGAGGTGACGCCGTGGACGAACGTCTTCGTCAAAGACGCGGATCCGGCCATCCAGGAAGAGTTGCGGAGCCGCGGCTTGCTCTACAAATCGGGCGTGTATGAGCACACCTATCCGTTCTGCTGGCGTTGCGATTCGCCGCTGCTCTACATGGCCAAGGAGACCTGGTACATCCGTACAAGCCGCTATCGCGACAACCTGGTGAGCAACAACCAGATGATCAACTGGTATCCAGAGCACATCAAAGACGGGCGCTTTGGCAACTGGCTGGAGAACAACGTGGATTGGGCGCTGGGCCGCGACCGCTATTGGGGCACGCCCTTGCCCCTGTGGAAGAGCGACGCGCCCGGTAGCTCCTACATGGAGTGCATCGGCAGCGTGGCCGAGCTGGAAGCAAAAGTTGGGCGCACGCTGGCCGATCTCGACCTGCACCGACCCTACGTCGATGAGCTGACCTGGCCGGCGTCCGACGGCGGCGTCATGCGTCGCGTCAAAGAAGTGGCCGACTGCTGGTTCGACAGCGGCGCCATGCACGTGGCACAGTGGCACGCTCCCTTCGAGAACCATGAGGTATGGGACCGCCAGAAGCAGGCTGACTACATCTGCGAGGCCATCGACCAGACGCGCGGCTGGTTCTACACACTCCACGCCACCAGCACCCTGCTCTTCGACCGCCCAGCCTACAAGAACGTCATCTGCCTGGGGCATATCCTGGCCGAAGACGGCGGCAAGATGAGCAAGAGCCGGGGCAACACGGTCGACCCGTGGGATGTCTTCAACACCCATGGCGCCGACGCCACGCGCTGGTACATGTACACCGCCAGCCCGCCTGGCAACAGCCGGCGCTTCAGCGTCAACCTGGTGGGCGAGTCGGTGCGCAAGTTCCTCAACACTTTGTGGAACACCTACAGCTTCTTCGTCACCTACGCCAATCTGAGCAACTGGCGCGCAACGAGTGAGCAACCGGCGTCGACCAACCTCCTCGACCGCTGGCTGCTTTCAGAATTGAACCGGCTGACGCGCGACGTGACCGAAGCCATGGAGAATTACGACGTGTTAGGCGCGACGCGGCCCGTGGCGGATTTTGTGGACGAGCTGAGCAACTGGTATGTGCGGCTCAATCGGCGGCGCTTCTGGGACGGCGACGCCGACGCGCTGAACACCCTGCGCTGTGCGTTGGTCACAGTGAGCAAGCTGCTGGCGCCGACCGCGCCTTTTGTCGCCGAGGAGATCTATCAGAACCTGGTCGTGGGCGTGGAGCCCGATGCGCCCGACAGCGTTCATCTGGCAGCCTGGCCGGCTGTAGAGGGCGCGGCCATCGACGAGCAACTGAGTGCGGACATGGCCCTGGTGCAAAAAGTCACCAGCCTGGGACATGCAGCGCGGCAGAACGCTAATCTGAAGGTGCGTCAGCCGCTCGCCCAGGTGGTGGTGCGGACTCGCGCTGCGGGCGAGGTCGAGGCGCTACGCCGCTTACAGCCATTTATGCTCGATGAACTCAACGTGAAGGAGTTGGCTTTTGCCGAGGCAAGCAGCGACCTGGTGGATGTGACGGTCTTCCCCTATCCGAAGCAACTGGGACAAAAATATGGCAAAGGCTATCCGAAAATCCGTCAGGCTTTGGCCGGGCTGGATCAGTTCGAGCTGGCGGGCCGTTTCCAGGCGGGCGAGATGGTGGAAATCGAGGTCGATGGAGAACGATACGTCATCGCGTCAGAAGATGTGGAGGTGCGTTCGACGCCGCGGGTGGGTTATAGCGTGGCCGAAGGCGGCGGCTATCTCGTCGCTGTCACGACGGAATTGAGCAACGCGCTCATCCAGGAAGGGTATGCCCGTGAACTGGTGCGCCGCATCCAGCAGCTGCGCAAGGATGCCAACCTGGAGATCAGCGACCGCATTGTTACCTACTTGGGCGATTCGGACCTGCTCCATGAGGTGCTGGCCCACTTTGGCGGCTATGTGCGTGAGGAGACACTCTCCGTGGACCTGGTGCAGGTGCATCCTGGGCAGGGCGACAGCGTGCCCGCGCATCTGCCGCAAGCCGTCTTTGACCTGGGCGGGCGTCAGGTGACTATCGCGGTCAGCAGGAAGTAGGAGAGGTTGTCGGTTACGTTGCAGTAGACTATACTGACGGCGTGTCTGATCTGAATGAGGGGTTGAGGTGGTGAGGTCTTGGGGGAATGAGGTTTTGAGGTGGATGGTCTGTGAATCACCCCAAGACCTCAAAATCATAAGACCTCATTACCTTACTACCCCAAGCACGGAGCATCGACTTGGAACAACAGCCCGCCTGGCATAGACGAGTCGCCGCACTGATAATAGATTCGATCTACGAGTTCTTTGGCAGCGATGCGTTCGTTCACGCGGCTGCCCTGGCTTATTACACCATCTTCTCGATCGTGCCACTGTTGATCTTCTTTGTGGCATTGGCCGGCACCGTGAACAACGCCGACGAGGTGCAATATCGCATCGTGGCCGGCGTGGAAAAACAGGCGGGAGAAGCGCCGGCCACGTTTGTGCGCGACATCGTGGTCAACAGCGAAACGGCGGTTTCCAGCGGACTGGCGACGGGTCTGGGCGTTCTCTTTCTCATCTACGCCGCGTCGTCAGTTTTCCATCAGTTGCAGAATTCGCTCAACGTCATGTGGAATCTGACGCCGCGCAGCGAGACGATCACCCGCAGCATCCTCTACGTCGTCACCATGCGTCTGATCTCGGCGCTCATTGTGATCGCCTTTGGCGTCGTTTTGATCACGCTGGTCATCGCAAATACAATTGCTGCGACAATGGCGTTCAGGCCCATGTTGTGGCTCAGTGATACTCTAGGCGTTCCACCCACCGTCTCGCAGTGGGTGGTGGCGCCGCTGACCTATGTGGTGGTTTTTGTCTTGATGTTCAAATACCTGCCCAAAGCATCCATTCGCTTGCAAGACGTGTTGCCTGGGGCAGTCGTGACCACGATTCTGCTTCTTATAGGCAACCGGCTCATCAGCTTTTATGTGAGCAACATCTTCGAGATTTCCATCTATGGCGCAGCCAGTTCGGTCTTCGTCTTTCTGTTGTGGATCTACTACCTGGCGCTCATTTTGTTGTTCGGGGCGAAATTCACTTTGCTCTACGCCAATCGTTTTGGCGAGTCGATCCAGCCGGATCCCTCGGTCATGGTGAAGGCCTAGGCAATGGCGGCCATGTTCAGGCGACTCAAGGCTGTGCTCCTTCAGCGCTGCCCTGTATGTATGCAGGGCAAGGTCTTTCGCTCCTTCCTGAGCATGCACAAGACCTGCCCGGTCTGTGACCTCAAGTTCGAGCGCGAGACAGGTTACTTTCTCAACTCCATGTTCGTGGCCTACACCGCTGGCTTTCTGGTGCTGGCGCCATCGGCGTTCCTCATGGGCTGGCTGGATGTCTCCATTCTCACCTTTACGCTTGTGCTGAGTCTGGAGGCAATCGTGCTTTGGCCCTTGCTCTTTCGCTACTCGCGCGTCATCTGGCTGCACATCGACCAGGTGCTCGACCCACGGAAAGCGGCCAGTGAAGAAACCGTCCGTGATGCGTGACTCGTAATCCATCCTTTCCGTTTATTCTCAACCGTTCGGAGCGCCATGACCACACACCACTTCACACCCACACGCTATTACACCGCCATCGGGACCTATGAACCTGCCCTGCGCATCGAGCCGGGCGACACGGTCGTGACCACCACCGTCTGCGCGCATGGCTACGACGCCTCTGGCGTTCACGTGACGCCACGCAGCAATCCCATGACTGGGCCATTTTTCATCGAAAGCGCCGAGCCAGGCGACGCACTGGTCGTCCACCTGGAGAAGATCACCCCCAACCGCAGCTTTGGCTGGAGCGGAACCATGTTGGCGGCCAACACAGTCGATCCCGATTTTGCGCCCGAACTGCCTTGGCCGCTGGCCGAAAAGCCCTTCCCCGGCGAGTGGCATGTCGATATTCAGGCAGGCACGGCCACGCTGGTCAAGCCGGAGACCAAACTGGGGCGGCTGACCGTGCCCATCCGCCCTATGCTGGGTTGTTTTGGCGTAGCGCCTGAGCGGAATCAAGCCATCTCCACTGCCACATCTGGACAGCACGGCGGCAACATGGATTATCGCGGCTTCGTCGCCGGCGTCACGGTCTACTTTCCGGTCTCTGTCCTGGGCGCCCTCTTTTTCCTGGGCGATATGCACGCAATCCAGGGCGACGGCGAAATGGCTGCCACCGGCGTGGAGATTTCGGGCGAGGTGCAATTCACGGTGGATGTCCAGAAGGGGCGGCGCATCAACTGGCCGCGCGGGGAGAACGCCGACTATATCTTCGCCGTGGGCAACGCGCGCCCCCTCGACCAGGCGACGCAACACGCCACCACCGAGATGGCGCGCTGGCTGCAAGGCGAATATGGCCTGGACCCAGTGGGCGCGCAGACGCTCATGGGTCAGGTGGTGGAATACGATCTGGGCAACATGTACGATCCGGCGTATACGATGGTCTGCAAAATGGCGAAAAAGTGGCTGGCCTTGATGTGAAAAGAACGGACGAAGACAACAACGGATGGTCATCCGTAGGCCACGCTTGCAGCGTGAGCTGCTACTGCACCTCGGTTTCGATGAGCGTATCCGCGGCAGCCATCACCTTTACCGCAAGGAGGGCATTGTTGAGAAGATCAACATCCAGCGTGCGGGCAGCAAAGCCAAGCCATACCAAATCAAGCAAATCCGTGACGTCATTTTGAAAAATCATCTAGCAGGCCGGTGATCATGTACAAATATGAGACTATCATTTATTGGAGCGAGGACGACCAGGCATTCATTGCAGATGTGCCGGAGCTTCCAGGTTGTATGACGCACGGTGCGTCACCTGATGAAGCCTTGTCGAACGCCCAGGAAGCCATACAGCTCTGGCTGGATACAGCCCAGGAATTTGGCGATCCCGTTCCAGAGCCGAAAGGGCGTCGCCTGGTCTTTGCGTGAGTGATTCTTGACACAACAGAGGGTGAGGAGGGTGACAATGAAAGCGATTCGCGTCCACCAGACAGGTGGACGAGATGTGTTGCAGATCGAAGAACTTGCCGTCCCTGAACCGGGCGCGGGCGAGGTGCGCGTCAAGGTGGCGGTGGCTGGCCTCAATTTCATCGACATCTATCAGCGCACGGGTCAGTACAAAATGCCCCTGCCCTTCACACCTGGGCAGGAGGCGGCTGGCGTGGTGGATGCTGTCGGCGTCGGCGTGGAAGGTGTGGCCGTGGGAGACCGGGTCGCCTATTGCATGACGCCGGGCGCTTACGCCGAATATGGCCTCGCACCGGCGGCAAAGCTCGTGCCTGTTCCCGACGGCGTTTCCCTGGAACATGCAGCCGCGCTCATGGTGCAGGGCATGACTGCTCATTACCTGGCCCTGAGCACCTATCCCCTCAAGGCCGGCGACGCCGCGCTCATCCACGCCGCGGCCGGCGGGGCAGGTCGCCTGTTGGTGCAGATCGCCAAACGTTGCGGCGCACGGGTGCTCGCCACCGTCGGCTCGCGGGAAAAGGCGTTGTCGGCCCGCTCCGCCGGCGCAGACGAGACCATCCTCTACAACGAGGTGGACTTCGAGGCCGCGGTCAAGGAGATGACTGGCGGCAAGGGCGTTGATGTGGTCTACGATTCGGTGGGCAAGACGACCTTTGACAAGGGGCTGAACTGCCTGCGGCCGCGGGGCTGCATGGTGCTGTGGGGTCAGGCCAGCGGCGCTGTGGCCCCGCTCGACCCGCAAATTCTCAACGCCAAAGGGTCGCTCTTTCTCACCCGACCATCTCTAGGGGCATACATTCTCACCCGTGACGAGCTGCTTTGGCGCAGCGGCGATCTTTTTGCGTGGGCGCAATCCGGCGAACTGGTCGTGCGCATCGACCAAGTCTTCCCGCTGGAGCAGGCCGCCGCCGCCCACGCCTACATCGAGAATCGACGCACTATGGGCAAGGTGCTGTTGCGGCCGTAAGGCGATGATTCTCATTCGCTGGGAGGATGCCAGCCCCGCGCGATCCAAAACTCGCGGGCCTCGACCACGTAGTCGTTAAGGACCTCCTCGTTCGCATCGGGCTGCGACCTCGCCGGTCAGCTCTCAGGGTCGTACCAGAACTCGCGGAGTTCCTGCGAGCAGCGGCAGGCTTTGGCGATCTTCGCAGCCCATTGGATGGCGGCTTCGCGCGACGGAAGTTCCAGGACACAAAAGCCGCCGTCGAACTCCTTGGTCTGTTGGTAGGTCTCGTTCGTGACGGCGCCGTCGGCGGCGACCATCAACGGCGCGACGTCCTCGTTGATACCACCGCCGAACACATAGACGCCGGCAGCCTTCGCCTCGCGTATGACCGCGTGCGCCGCTTCTCCGACGGCAGCCATGTCTTCGTCGGGGATGTCCATCGCCGATCCGGGGAAGGAGATAAGGTACTTCGTCATCGTTCGGTCCTCCGGGTGTAAGTTTCGGAATTGGGTGTGAGGTCTAACGGTTAGTTTCACCCGCGCGGCGGTGAAGTAAAGACTTCTTTGCGGGGGCGACTCGCTGGAACTACACGAAACTGCGCGCGGGCGAGGCGTAGCCGCGTCGGGTGCAAGCCTGTGTTGCGCCGCTTTTTGATTTTGAACGGTGGCGCTTGCTATTACAGTACGCCGGCAAGTATATAGCGTCTTGCCCAAAGGTAAAAAGCCTGCGCGGGTGGCAGGCTAAGGCGGGAGGAATTTCAGAGTCCGCCGAGGATGAGGGGCAAGTATTGGGCTTGATACCAGATGAGATACAGCCCAGCAAGGATAAGCATTGCTGCGCTGAGGCGATACACATACGGCAAGAACCTACGAAACCATTGGGCCACTGCACCTTTGAGCAGGGCTGTCCCTAATGCAACGCCGACTAAAACAGTTGCCATGCCGATGGCATACGCGCCAAACATGAGCGTGCCAGCAATCATGCCCGAGGCGGTCAGGCTTGCGCCTACAACGGCCAGAAATACTGGCAAAGTGCAACTGAGCGAAGCAAAGGCGTAACCAACGCCAAATATAAAAGCCGATTGTGGATTACGGGAGCGAGAACGATTGATTTGCGGAATAGGCAGAGAAAACGGAAGGGACTTCCCTGCCAATAGCCACACGCCAAGCAATACCAATATAATCCCTGTTAGCAGAGCGGCGAATGGCATATACCTGACAATGAGACGCAGACCCGCCGATACAACAATACCCGCGATGCCGAAAATGACGAGAAACCCAATCGTTACCCACACACCGAGCGATAAGCCTTCGGTGGCGCGGCTGACAAACGTGCGTTGTTCATAGTCGCCTTCGCGTGAGCCAAGATAGTATGAAGCGAAAGTGGGCAACATAGCCCACCCGCAAGGGTTGAGCGTTGCCAACATTCCCGCGCCAAAGGCGAAAGCCAAATTGACTCCGTTCATGGAATGATTTCCTCTAACGCTGTTTTGAGCGTTTCGTAGCGTGTAGGAATCTCGTCGTGATAAATGATGCGCCCTTCGCCATTCAAAATGAAAGTTGTATCCAACGCCCGCAACTGATAAGCCAACGTTACCTTTTGGTCCGTGTCAGAAGCCCACACCAAAGCTCCATTCCCTGCCGCCTGCTTGAATTGCTCGATAGTCTCCCATGTCGCAGAGGGGTCTATGTTTACGGCGGCAATGCTAATTTTGTCGCCATACTCTTGTTTGAGTTTGCCGAGCGCGGTGGCTTCGGGGATACAACTGCCGCACCAGTACGCCATGAAAAATACAACGGTGGGTTTGCCGCGTTGTTCAGAGAGGGTGAATGTTTTGCCGTCCAGAGTTGGTACGCTGAAGTCTGGCGAGACTTTTCCAAGTTCTAAGCCAACGTCTGAGGCAGGCACAACTCCGAGTGCGGCGGGGAGTTGAACGCTAACCTGTGCGGTAGGCTGAGTAATCTGCGCAGTAGGCTGAGTAATCTGTGCGTTAGGCTGAGTGTTGACTTGTGGGGAAAGTTCCGAAGTGCGTGAGTTCTGCCAGATATTCCAGCCTATCGCGCCGAAAATGAGAACCGCTCCCAAGCCTGCCACAAGAATAATCGTTGAAAACTTAGAAGGGCGTGTAACTTTCTGCGTGTGGGCCTTGTTGCTCATGTTTGACTCCTTCGGTTGCGGTTTGAGGTGTGGTTCTATTGCCAAGGTGGGTTAATCGCGGTTCACATTCGGCGGCGGGCTGACTCATCCAGCGGAAACCTAACGCCAAACTGACGAAAAATAAAGGCGTCATCCCGCCATACACCCAACCGACGTTTTGAGTAATCCACACTGCGGCAGGTGTTCCCGCCAACAATGCCGGTGCCAGCAGTAAGATAATCGGAAGATGACAAGGACAAGTGATAACAGAAGCGGCGAACATGACACCGCTTCGGATTTTCTGCCAAAACATAGCCAACTCCTTTATGCGGTCACGGCTGACTTTTCCAATCGCTTTATCAAGCCGCGCACATTTCCTAAACAACATGAGCCTTGCGGGTTTCGCAAGTCACAGGCGCATTGTTCAGAATTGATGCCCGTGTTGATGTCGTCCACGAGAGCGGCGCGGGTTTCTGGCGAGGCAGCGCGAATATCGCCTACCGTATGGCGGAAGCAATAACAAACGAAAACTTTTTCCGCGTCCGGCTCTTTTTGATAGACTCGTTCCCGAACTTGCTCGGCTGTAAATGTTTGCTCGCCCTCGGGTGAGAAATACACAACAGGGCAAGTTTGCGTTTTGCAGAACAAGTATTCAACGCTCTGCACTTCGCGCAAACTCACCGACAAAAGGGCTTTGACCGTTTGTCCCTGTACGGGCTTGCCTTTCTCGCCGCAGACAGGACAAGCATTGATGACGCGAGGCGGGCGTTGAAAATTCTGCGCAGGCAACTCACAAACGCCGTTCCCGGCTTCGAATGGGCAACAACACGATTCAGTCATTGAAAAACTCTCCTTTTTGGATAATGACCTGCCCTGTATCGCGGTAGGTCTTGAGTAAATAGCAAATGCAGTGCTCGCCGCTTACGTCATCAAGGGGGAGGATTGCTCCTTCGGTGTGAAGTTGCCTGAGCGAGTCGCGCAAGGTCA
>CAZLMM010000140.1:0-11136 GCA_964560495.1 uncultured Caldilineaceae bacterium | reverse complement strand
GCAAGCGCGGCGCATTCTACAGCTTAGGGGACGTGCGTCTTGGTCAAGGACGTGAAGCTGCAAAAGACTATTTACGGCAAAACTCGGACATTGCGCAGCAAATCGATCAGTTGATCCGTGCGCAGGTTGGGCTGCTTGCTCCCGTTGCTGCCGACGGCGCGTCTTCCCACTGACAACAACAGGGTTCTATTGGTCAGGGTTACGAGTTTGGCGAAGGATTTTCCGGCGCCCAGACATGGCGTTTGCCTCGCCTCTTGAGGAGGCGAGCCAGCGCTTTTCACAGCGCCGGCTTGGCCGTGGACTCGTCGCGCTATGGCATTCGCCATAGCGTTTTTTTGTTAACATCTGAGGATGCCGCCCCAATCACAAAGACACGGCGGCGCCAAGGAGTTTTTTCATTGAACACACGCCCTGTCGCTTCTCTTCACAGATGGAGACCAATAGGAAGACTGAAGCAGCGAGGGTAACATGCATCACCGAGGAATGAACACATGAATGAGACGATCATCATTGTCGCCGCAATCATCTTAATTGTGGTTGTTGGGCTGATAGCCTGGCGCGTCGGGCAGCAGCGTGGACGTGAGGCTGGCATCCTGGCCGAGCGAACCCGCCAGGAAGGCATTCTGCACAGCGCCGAAGAGCAGGCCGCTCGCCTGCTCGATGACGCAGAGACCACCATCAAACAGCAGCGCCTGGCGCTAAAAGAGGAGGAAGTTCGCCAAAGAAGCGAGATCGATGCGGAAATGGCGCGCAAACGCAAAGACCTGGAGCGCATCGAGGAGCGTCTGCAGAACCGCCTGGACACGACCGAACGCAAGCTGGAGCAGCTGGAGCAGCGCGATAAGAAACTCAGCCAGCGAGAGAGCAAACTCGACCAGCGCACGGCCCGCCTGGAGACCATGGAACAGGAGTGGAACAACGAGTTGCAGCGTGTGGCTGCCATGAATCGAGACGAGGCGCGCCAGGTCTTGCTCACGGAGGTGGAAAAGACAACTCGTCAGGAAATGGCGCGTGTCATCCGTCAGGTCGAGGCGGAAATCAACGAAGAGGCCGACCGCAAGGCGCGCAACATCATCACCATGGCCATTGAGCGCGTCGCCAGCGAGCACGTCTCCGAGTATGCCATCAGCAGCGTTGACCTGCCATCTGATGAAATGAAAGGGCGCATCATTGGCCGCCAAGGGCGCAACATCCGCGCCATCGAGCAAGCGCTGGGCGTTGATTTGATCGTGGATGATACGCCCGAAGCTATCATCATCAGCAGCTTCGACCCGGTGCGCCGCGAGATCGCGCGCATTGCCCTCAGCAAACTGGTGGCCGACGGCCGCATCCACCCTTCACGCATCGAGAAAGAAGTGGAAAAGGCGCAGCAGGAGGTGGAGCGCATCATCATGGAGGCCGGCGAACAGGCCATCATCGAAACCGGCGCGCAGGGGTTGCACCGTGAGATTCAGCGATTGCTTGGCAGGCTGAAATTCCGCACAAGCTTTGGTCAAAATCAGCTTGCTCACGCAGTAGAGACTGCCCATGTAGCCGCCACCATGGCCCAGGAACTCCACGCCAATGTGAAGCTGGCGCGACTTGGCGGCTTGCTCCACGACATTGGCAAAGCGGTGAGTCACGAAATCGACGGCCCCCACGCAGTGGTGGGAGCTGAAATCGCCAAGCGATATGGCGTCAATGAGGCAGTGATCAATTGCATCGCCAGCCACCACCACGAGGTCGAGCCTCAATGCATCGAAGCGGTCATTGTCGCCGCTGCCGATGCGATCAGCGGCGCACGACCTGGCGCCCGGCGCGAGAGTTTTGACACCTATATCAAACGAGTCACGGAACTCGAAGAGATCGGCAATGGCTTTACAGGCGTCAGCCAGACCTACGCCATCCAGGCAGGCCGAGAAATCCGCGTCTTGGTCAAACCCGACGAAATCGACGATCTGGCCGCGATCCAGCTCAGCAAGGCAATTGCCAAGAAGATCGAAGACAACATGCAATACCCCGGTCAAATCCGCGTGACCGTTGTCAGAGAATCGCGCGCGGTCGAGTATGCAAAATAGTAGGTTTACAGTTTTCCTGTTCGGCAAAGTCCGTAAGTCGGTGGTAAACTACAAGTTGCACAATCGGTGAAACGGGTAAAATTCCCGAAGATTGGGCGTATCCTATCACTGTGGACAGACGTCGTCATTGCATGACACGAAAAAGGGCGCCTCTGCCCTTGGTTCTATCGGCGACCATTGCTGTTCACAGAATTTCAAGGAGACACACATCATGGCTGAGCTCATCAAAGTCTCTGCCCAATCGCGGTCCACTGCTGTTGCTGGCGCCATTGCCGGTGTCATGCGTGATCAAGGATACGCAGAAATGCAGGCAATCGGCGCAAGCGCCGTCAACCAGGCGATCAAGGCCATTACGATTGCTCGGGGCTATCTGGAGCAAGATGGATTTGATCTTTCAATCGTGCCGAGCTTCACCGAGGTGGATATCGAAGGCAATGAGCGCACAGCTGTGCGTTTCGCGATCTACAAGCGTTCGCAAGGGGCAACAACTGTAGGAAATAACGGCTTGCATTAGGCGCGGATGAACTGGAACAGCCAACCGCCGAAGATTGACATTGCAGAACCCCTTGACGCGTCCGGAATCGGACGCGCCTGTGCTGTCCAATAAGTCACCTAACAGTCCTCTTCACACCGCCTGCCTTCATCGCTGCCAAAACAATATCACGGCCGCAGCATCCAGAGAGGTGAGAACAAGCGCCGCCAGAGTTGGCGCGCCTCTTTGAGACGTAAATGTACAGGCTCAGGACATATTGGCCCTGAGCCTCTGTCCCTGCTGCTCAACCAAACGCCGCGCTCCTAGCGTCGCTTGCGTCTACGCTTGTCCCGTTTGCCAGGCGGTTGAGCACTCGTCTCCCCAGAGCCTTCTGCAGCAGTCTGGGTTGCTGTCTGGGTTGCTGTCTGATTGATTGGGGCTGCGCGGCGATCTTCATCTGCCTGCTCGCGTACACGCGCGTTTTCCTCTTTTGCGCCAGCGCGACGTTTCACTGTGCAGCCTCCACATGCGCCGCAACTGGCGCCGGCGGTCTTCGCCGAGATCAGCTCACTGACGGCAAATTCGGCCAGCGCCTGGCTTTCAAGATAGACTGTGACCGTTTCTTTGAGCGGATGAATGTGGCGGACCCGTCCGACGCCTTGTGGAGTGATGACTTCGGCGCCCAGTTTTGGCATCTTCTTGTTCTGCTCTTTGTACAACGCGTCTTCATAGGACAAACAGCAAAGTAAGCGCCCGCACACGCCGCTGATCTCGTCGGGATTGAGGGGGAGCTGTTGATTCTTGGCCATGCGAATGCTCACTGGCGTGAATTCGCGCAACCAGCTGGTGCAGCAGAGCTGGCGACCGCACTTGCCGATGCCGTCCAGGAGCTTTGCCTCATCGCGCACGCCAATCTGGCGCATTTCTATGCGCGTGCGAAAGATGCGCGCCAGTTCGCGCACAAGGATGCGAAAGTCCACTCTCGCTTCTGATGAGAAGTAGATGAGCAGGCGTCCGCCATCGAAATTGTAGATGCAGCGCACAACCTTGATATCCAGGTTGTGTTCTTTGGATTTCGCCCGACTGATCGCCAGCGCTTCCTGTTCTTTGCGACTCCACAAATCGCGCTGCACCATGTCCCAGGCGCCTGCCCGCCGCACAACGCTTTTCATTTCGCCCACGACTTCCGTGTCGGCGATGATATGAGGCGGTTGCACAACCTGCGCCACTTCTATCCCCCGCGTCGTATCCACGACCACATAATCACGCATGGCCAGGTCGAGCCATTGATTTGCAGCAAAGTGGTAGACTTTGCCCACCGGTTCAAACTGAACCCCTACAACTATCGGCATGGTTGATCCCTTGTTCTCTATTCTGCCTAGCGCGGCAGATACGGCAGGCGCAACACCAACACGTCCAACGCCAATCTGACATTGACGGTATGATGGAGCATCTCATTTACACGCTGTAAAGTGCGCATAAAGCCTTGGACCTGCTGCGGCGCCAGGCTGCGCGCATGGTCTCGAATCGTTTCTGAGTGGTCGACATTGCTGCATGAATCCAGGCAACCGGCCTGCATGAGCATCACATCCCGCAGCCAGGCGGCCCATAGTTCCAGCAATGCGAAGTGGTCGACGCCCGCCCGGTTGGTAGTTACCTGCTCAACAAAGGCCAGCCGACTTACTCGATCGGCAGCCATGAGCGACCATAGACTTTCCAGATGCTCTTGTCGTTGCGCCAACCCCTGGGGGTTTTGCAACTGTTCCACGGCCCATCCCAATCGCCCATTGGCTAGCCGCGCCAGCAAGTGTGCTTGCTCCTTCGGCGCACCCCACCGTTCGGTCAGAGACTGTTCCACAAGGTCAGCATGGAGAGGTCGCAACTCCGTGACTTGACATCGACTGACGATCGTCGGCAATAAGCTGCTGCGATCCAGTGCAGTCAGAAAGATGATGACATAGGGCGGCGGCTCTTCGAGCGTCTTGAGCAACTTGTTAGCAAAAGCAGCGTTGGCCAGGTGCATGTCTTGGATGTGGAAGAGTTTGTAACGGCTTTCAACTGGTCGCAACGCCGCATCGCGTACAATGTCGGCCGCCTGTTCCGCCCGTAGCGCGCCGCCCAGCCTGTCTACGACAAGGTCGCTGCGGTCTGGATCCTTGGGGCGGCGAGTCGGCTGAACCAGGCGGAAGTCTGGATGAGCTGACTTTTCCATCAACCGGCATGCCCGACATGAACCGCAAGGGCGCACAACATCGTCGCCCTCTGCTGTACATAGGAGAGCTTGCGCAAACGCCCGTACAAAAGTTGATTTTCCGATCTGTCGTGGACCAACAAATAAGTAGGCGTGACGAAGACCGATTGTCCCCTGGTCGGGCGAATCCATCGCCTGTATGAGTTGCTCACGTGCCCAGCGATGACCAGCAACCGGCCATGCTGCGGAATTTACTTTCGTCATGTTGACTGTGTAGACGTTCTTGTTGAACTACTACGCGCATTGTAGCATACAGCCACCCGAGAATGAAATCACTGTTGTCGTGCTTCAGTCCGATAAAGTGTCAAACCGTGGCACAAGATTGGCACGCACAGAGAACCAAAATGAAGTACAATGACGTAAGCCATGAGAGTGAATACGGTTGCAGCCTGCCCAGAGAGGGCTGAACGCCGCAGACCGGTGTACTGTTCTTCTTTATATTCATTGGGTTCAATGTCAATCGCCCTTTTTGGGCAAGGATACAGTTCATCATGACGAATCACCTGGCAATGCGCCAACTCACCCCTGTCTCGTTTACGAATGTGACCCTGGATGACCCATTTTGGGCGCCGCGACAAGAAGTCAACCGCCGTATCTCGATTCCCCACATGTATCAAATGTGCGTGGATACGGGGCGAATTGGCGCCTTCGACCTCGATTTCGAGCGCGCCGTGCCTTCTCCCATTGTTCTGATCTTCGGCGACTCGGACCCGGCCAAGTGGCTCGAAGCAGCCAGTTACTCGCTGATCACCCACCCAGACCCGGCGTTGGCGCAGATCGTGGATACAGTGGTCGACAAGATCATCAACGCCCAACAACCAGATGGCTATCTCAACACGCACTTTATCGTGACTCAGCCAGAGATGCGCTGGAAAAACTTACGGGATTGGCACGAAATGTACTGCGCCGGCCACCTGATCGAGGCCGCCGTTGCGCATCATCAGGCCACCGGACAGCGTAAGCTGCTGGATTGTCTTTGTCGCTACGCTGATCACATGGAAAGCCTGTTTGGCTTGGAAGAGGGGAAGCGTCGCGGCTATTGCGGACACCCGGAAATCGAGCTGGCGTTGGTTCGTCTCTATCATGCCACCGGCAATCGGCGTTATCTGGAGTTCTCGAAATACATGGTGGAGGAACGCGGCCAGTCGAATCCCCACTATTACGATGTGGAAGCAATCGAGCGCGGCGAAGACCCTCGAAAATTCTGGGCGCGCACCTATGAATACTGCCAGGCGCACGCGCCGATCCGCGAACAAGACAAGGTGGTGGGTCACGCCGTGCGCGTTATGTATCTCATGTCCGGGGTCGCTGATTTGGCCCACGAATACAATGATCCGACGCTGCTAGAAACGTGCGAGCGATTATGGGACAATCTGGTTCACCAGCGCATGTATTTGACCGGCGGCATTGGTCCCTCTCGCCACAACGAAGGCTTCACCCACGACTACGATCTGCCCGACGAGAGCGCCTATGCCGAGACATGCGCAGCCATTGCGCTCATCATGTGGAATCACCGCCTGTTGCAGACCGCCGGTGACGGCAAGTACGCGGATATCATTGAACAGACGCTCTACAATGGCTTCATCAGCGGCGTGTCCCTTGATGGCAGCCACTTCTTCTATGTCAACCCCCTGGCGAGCGCCGGCAATCATCATCGCGTCCCCTGGTTCGAGTGTCCATGCTGTCCCCCGAATCTGGGGCGCATCCTGGCAAGCCTGGGCAATTACGCCTATTCCACCAGCGACGCTGGCCTGTGGGTTCACATGTATGCGCAGAATTCAGCCGTAGTCGAGATTGACGGCAAGCCTGTCCAGGTGCGCCTGACGTCCCAATATCCGTGGGATGGCGAGATTTCTCTTGAGGTCATCCCCGAACAGCCGCAGCGCTTTGCCCTCCATCTGCGCATACCCGGTTGGTGTGATCAATGGCGGCTGCGCGTCAACGACGCGCCGCTGGCAGACGTCATCCCTCATGACGGTTATGTGTCCGTAGTGCGCACATGGCGTCCGGGCGACCGCGTTGATCTGACACTGGAAATGCCCATACAGCGCGTCTATGCTCATCCCCAGGTGCGACAGATGCAGGGGCGCGTGGCGATTCAGCGCGGCCCTATCGTCTACTGTATGGAAGGGATTGACAATGGAGACATCGGCCTGGATCGCATCAGCCTTGCCGCAAATGCAATCGAGAACTTCGCCCCGATCTATCGTCCCGATCTCTTAGGGGGCGTCGTCGTGCTTCACGGGTCGGGGCGCGTGGTGCAGGACGAAGATTGGGACAGCCACACGCTCTATCGAACAGGAAAACCGTCCACGAACAAGGAAGTGCAGGTAACGGCAATTCCTTACGCTGTCTGGGACAATCGAGCGCCTGGCGAGATGCGTGTTTGGTTTCGAGAAGCGTGAGCGAGCCGGCGAACATGCAAGAGATCGCCCAATGGAAAGGAGCCGGGCAGCGCGCTGCCCGGCTCCTTTCCATTGACCTGACTGGCTTCGGTCGCAACAACCGATTACTTGACCTCGACAACAGCGCCTTCGGCCTCCAGCTGCGTCTTGGCGTCGGCGGCGGCCTCTTTGGTGACGGCCTGCACCACCGGGGTGGGTGCACTCTCTACAAGGTCTTTGGCTTCCTTCAGTCCCAGGTTGGTCAGGACGCGCACCACCTTGATGACGTTGATCTTCTTGGGGCCAATCTCCTTGAGGATGACATCGAATTCAGTCTGCTCTTCAACAGGAGCTGCTTCGGCGACGGCGGCAGGCATGGCAACGCCCATGGCCACCGGCGCAGCGGCGCTCACACCCCAGCGATCCTCCAGCTTTTTCACAAGCTCAGAGGCTTCCAGGAGAGTCAGTTTATCCAGTTGCTCCATGAGAGCATTCAAATCAGCCATTTGTAAATCTCCCTATCGAACGTGAAAATTCTTAGCAATTCAAGATAAAACGCGCAGGGCGAAGTCTCCAGCCCGCTCAGGCGGCAGCTTCTCTCTGCTTTTCCACATGTGCGTTGATGACGCGCACCAGGCTGGCGGCAGGCGCATTGATGATGCGCACCAGGCTGCTGGCCGGAGCGTTGATCGTGCCCAAAATCTGGGCCAGCACCTGCTCTTTGGTCGGCAAGTCGGACAACTTATCGGCAGCGGCAGCGTCCAGGACGGAATTCTCCAGGATTGCGCCTGTGATCTCGCCGATTTTGGCTTCCTTGATCCAATCCTTGAGCGCCTTTACAGTCTTGGCGACGTCTTCGCTGATGAAGACAACGCCATTCGGTCCGCTAAGCAACGACTCTGGGTGAACGCGCTTCTGCTCTTCCAAAGCCACGCGCAGCAACGTATTCTTCACGACAACATAGTCTGCGCCCGCTTCCTTCATGGCGGCGCGCAGTGAGTTGATCTGCTTTACGCTTGTGCCGCGGTAATTGGTGAAGACCAACGCCGGGGAATTCTTGACCAGTTCTCGATAGCCGTCCAAAATGTCGGCTTTCTGTTTGCGTGTGATTGCCAAACGACATCCCTCCTTTCCTCAAAAATATAAGCCGTCTTGACCAGTGCATCAAGACGGCTTTACAGGCATGTGAACGCCGAATCGCAGCGATCCGACGATCTGACACATTCCCATTTTGGCCTCGGCAGGCGGCGGAAAACCGCCATTGAGCATAAGCGCCTGCTGTCTTGAGCACATCAGAAAACGCGCTATTCAATTGGCTGTAGAGGCATCGACTGCGACAATCTACACCTTGATAACGGTGGAATCCTGTCGTCTATATCTAAGCCTCTGCGGATAGAGCTATCTTTGAGCGCACCATTCCTACTATACTTCGCTCTGTTTGAAACCAGGGGTTTTTGAACTGTGAAAACCCCTGATTTCAAAGCAACCGCAGTTTAAATGCTATCCGCCCGCAGACTGCTGGTGGGGCCAATATCCATTTTGACGCCGGGTCCCATGGTGCTTGCCAGGGTGATCCGGTTGATATAGTTACCTTTCAACGTGGCAGGCCTGGCGCCCATGATTGCTTCCATCAACGCGGCCAGGTTGAGCATCAATGTCTTTGACCCAAAGCTGGCCTTGCCAATGGGCACATGGATATTGGATGTCTTGTCCACACGGAACTCAACACGCCCCAAACGGGCCTCTTGAATCACCCGAGGCAAGTCTTCCGCAGGCATAATTGTGCCAGTCTTGGGGCTTGGCATCAAACCGCGCGGGCCTAAAACGCGGCCCAACCGACCAACGATGCGCATCATATCTGGGGTGGCAAAGACAACATCGAAATCTGTCCAGCCCTTTTGGATGCGGTCCGCCAAGTCTTCGGCGCCGACGTAATCTGCGCCGGCTTCTTGGGCGAGCGCTTGTCCCTCTGGCCCGGCGAAGACCAGGATGCGTACTGTGCGACCCGTGCCGCCCGGGAGCGTGACGACGCCACGCACTTGCTGATCTGCATGACGCGGATCGACGCCCATGCGCAGGTGCACTTCGATTGTCTCATCGAACTTGGCTGTGGCAAGCTCTTTGGCCAGATTGATTGCCGCCTCTGGCTGATAGACAGCGGCGCGATCGACTTTACTATAGATTGTGGTGTAGCGGCGACTTCGTTTTGCCATGAATGTACTCCTTCGTGGTGATAACGGGAGAATGCTCCCTTCCACGCAAGTGGGTCAAGTTACGTTTCATTACTCGACAGTCACGCCCATGCTGCGTGCTGTGCCTTCCACCATGCGCATCGCGCTTTCAAGACTCACCGCGCCCAGATCTTTGAGCTTCACCTCGGCAATCTCTTGCACCTGGCGTTGGTTGAGTTTTCCAACCTTGGTCTTATTCGGAGCTTCGCTGCCCTTGGGGATATTGATCGCTTTTTTAATCAAGTCCACAACGGGTGGAGTTTTGGTGATGAAGTTGAATGAACCATCTGTGTAGACAGAAATTTCAACTGGAATCACCTGACCGATCAGGGCTTGCGTGCGAGCATTATACTCCTTACAAAAACCCATGATGTTCACACCATGAGGGCCTAAGGCCGTACCTACCGGCGGCGCCGGATTCGCTTTGCCAGCATTGAGCTGGAGTTTCACCACTGTCTTAAGTTTCTTTGCCATTGTTTACTCCTTCTGGCTGTGGTGAACGCTTTGCAACGACTGGCTATCGTCCCTCTGCTCCCACATTCCAGCATATGAATGTTGACTAGACATCCTTCTGCAATTGAAGGAAATCGACTTCCACCGGGGTTTCCCGATTGAAAAAACTGACAAGCACCTTTGCTTTTCCCTTGTCGGGGTAAATCTCATCGACAACCCCACTAAACTCGGCAAAGGGGCCACTCATGATGCGCACATGTTCACCTGGCAAGAAGCTGACCTTGATGCGCGGCGCATCCGACTCGATGCGCTTCATGATTTTTTCCACTTCTTCGGGGCTCAGTGGAGTGGGCTTGTTGCCCATACCGACAAAGCCCGTTACGCCAGGGCTATTGCGGACAACATACCAGCTTTCCTCGTCCATGATCATGCGCACGATGATATAGCCAGGAAAGACGCGGCGCTCGACTTCGCGACGCACCCCGTTGCGAATCTCGATTTCGGTTTCTGTCGGGACAACGACTTCGAGAATCTGATCCGCCTTACCCATAGACTCGGCGCGATGCTCGATATTCTTTTTTACCTTATTCTCCATCCCAGAGTAGCTGTGAACCACAAACCATTCTGGCTTTGGAGCGCCATCATCAACGGTTGGCTCCGACTGAGCTTGAGATCCGCTCCCTATGTCGACTATCTCCACTTTTTGCTCAGCGGGTTGTGTCGCAGGACGTTGAGCTGGCTTCTTTTTGGGTTTGGCGTCCACGCAAAATCTCCTTTGACGTAGCATTCCCCCAGGCAATGCTCGATTCACAGACTCGCGAACTCAGGTCAAGCTCAAGAATAACTGAACCATTTGCGAGAAGAGCGAGTCCACAAGGAAGATCACAATCCCCGAGATAATCGTCACTACGATAACGATGCCAGTAAGGCGCGTTCCTTCCTGACGCGTCGGCCAGTGGACTTTCGCCAACTCGGCGCGCGTCTCACGATACCACCGCCTGAAACGATTCTCCGAACGAACACCTTCAACATCACGCGTCATACGCCATCCTCGTTCCTGAAAATACGTGAATCCTGCCCCTTGCGGAAAACGACCACCGGCAGCTATCCACCGGTGGTCCTGGTTTAGGCAGGCGAGGCAGGGATTGAACCCGCAACCTGCGGTTTTGGAGACCGCCGCTCTGCCAATTGAGCTACTCGCCTTAACAGATTTACGGTCGGGATTTACGCTCTACGAGGAGGCGGGAAATAGCGCTGACTCGTCAATCGCCAACCGGCAGCCGTAAAA
>CAZLMM010000139.1:0-11618 GCA_964560495.1 uncultured Caldilineaceae bacterium | reverse complement strand
CGCCCGTTTGCAGAGCATCATGGCTTCTGCGGCGGCGGTGGCCTCGTCTAGGAGAGAAGCGTTGGCAACCTCCATGCTTGTCAGCTCGATGACCATGGTCTGGAAGTTGAGGAGCGCCTCCAGCCGTCCCTGAGCAATTTCTGCCTGATAGGGCGTGTACTGGGTGTACCAGCCCGGGTTCTCCAAGATGTTGCGCAGGATCACGGGCGGCGTGATACAGTCGGAATAGCCCATGCCGATGAATGAACGGAAGAGCTTGTTCCGGTTGGCGAGCTGGCGCAGGTCAGCCAGCGCTTCCGACTCCGTCAGCGGCGCAGGCAGGTCAAGGGGTCGGCGTAGGCGAATCGTCTCTGGCACAGTTTCATCGATGAGAGCATCCAACGAAGATGCGCCGACGACTGCCAACATCTCATGGATGTCGCGTTCGCTCATCCCCAAATGACGGCGGGCGAAATCATCGGTCGGGCGCAACAGATTCATGGATGATTGACGCAGGGTTGATTGTATTTCCATCTCCAGCAGCATGATGGCGCTCCTCTCACTTCCTTGTGAATGTGGTCTTCCGGTTCGTCTTTGCGCTCGCTTGTGAGCGCAAAGAATGACGAGCAGCTTCGCTGAACTTTGGCAAACAAAAACGGGCATTCCCGATGAATGCCCGTTCCTCTGTCGCAGACCTGAGAGATTGCGCTTGCGCTTGGCAAGCATTGCCCCGTCGGTGGCTTCACCGCAGCCGGTGAGCGCTTTCCAGAGTGGCTGCCGTCGGCGATCCTTTTGCCTGAGAGTGTGGCCTACGCAGTGTGGCTTCTGCGCAGGCTTGCCCCTTCGGCGATCCGCCCGAGTGCGCTTGGATGCTCTCTCGCACGACGACGTTGGCCTGATCATTCAATTTTCACAGCACACGCATTGAACCACGATGCGGCGAGTTTGTCAAAGCGATCATCCGTTTCATTCTGTCCAATCCACCACAACCAACCCAGGAATGCGCTGGAAGTGGTTGATGTTGTGAGTTGCCAGACGCAGCCAACGCGCCAAAGCTGTCTCACCCATTATAGACACACAGGGCAAGAGCACACCGACCTTCTTTGAATACACTTCCCCGATTTGCCAGGATGCCCACTTGCAGGCTAGGATTGGAGAAATCTGTCGGTAGGCCGGAAAATCAAGTCTTGAGGTGGTGAGGTTAAGGGGATTGGGGTTGTAAGTTGGCCATCCTCTTCATTCAAGAACCCACAACCTCAAGATCTCACAGCAGAGATCACTCGCTTGCAACTTGCTCGAAAGGAATCCATCGTGCGACTCGGCATCAACGTCGGCTATTCTGGCGCTCGCATCGAGCTGCCCATGACCATGATCGAGGAGGCGGACCGGCTCGGCTATTTTGCTGCGTGGACGGCGGAAGCCTACGGCTCTGACAGCGCGACCCCGCTGGCATGGATCGGCGCACGCACGCAGCGCATCCACTTGGGCACGGCCATCATGCAGATGCCGGCGCGCACCCCCGCCATGACGGCCATGACAGCCATGACCCTCGACCAGCTATCGGGCGGGCGCATGCTCCTGGGGCTGGGGCTTTCCGGTCCTCAGGTAGTGGAGGGTTGGCACGGTCAACCCTATGGCAAACCCCTGGTCAGGACGCGCGAATACGTGACGATTGTGCGCAGCATCCTGGCGCGCGAGCAACCCCTTTCGTTTCAAGGCGAATACTACCACATTCCCTATCAGGGCGCAGACGCCAGCGGATTGGGCAAGCCGCTCAAGAGCATTCTCCACGGGCGCAAGGACCTGCCCATCTACCTGGCAGCCATCGGCCCGAAGAATGTGGAACTGGCCGCCGAGATCGCCGACGGCTGGCTGC
The DNA here is from genome assembly GCA_964560495.1 of uncultured Caldilineaceae bacterium. GTDB lineage: Bacteria > Chloroflexota > Anaerolineae > Caldilineales > Caldilineaceae > UBA5069. The sequence goes on along the minus strand of CAZLMM010000139.1, from coordinate 9,763 downwards.
CCATCTTCTTCTCGCCCGACCACTACGATTCCGTCTTTCGCCACTCGGTGGAGGCCGGCTTCGCCAAAGCAGGAGGCGGCAAGAACTATGACCGTTTTGATGTCGCGCCTTCCGTGCCCGTGGTTCTGGGCGATGATGTGGACGCTTGCCGCGCCGCGGTGAAGCCTTTCCTGGCGCTCTATGTGGGCGGCATGGGCGCCAAGGGGCGCAACTTTTACTTCGACCTGGTGGCCCGCTATGGCTTTGGCGATACGGCGGATGAGGTGCAACGCCTCTATCTGAGCGGGCGCAAAGATGAAGCGGCGGCGGCCATCCCCGACGGGCTGGTGGATCAGGTGGCCCTGTGCGGCCCAAAGGCGCGCATTGCCGAGGGGCTAGAACGCTGGAAGGCGGCACCCATCAACACGCTCATCATCAACACTTTCGACCCGCAGGTAGTGCGCGTCATGGCGGAACTGGTTTTGGGCGCAGACGCCGGCCAGCCTGAACGCACGGTGTCGTTGCCGCCTGTCTCGCCCCAGCCAGCAAGCCCAGAGGTCCCGCCGCCTACGCCTGAACCGGCGTCAGCGCCTGTCGCCAAATCCGCCGTCGTTTTTGAGCGTATGGCCGAACACATCGCCCAGAATCCTGCGTTGGTGGAACGCGTGGGTGCAATCTATCAGTTTCGCATCAGCGGCGAGCCGGGCGGCGACTGGGTGGTCGATCTCAAGAACGCGCCGGGCGCGGTGCGCGCAGGCGCAATCGACAAGGCGGATTGCACCATCGCCATGAACGACAATGACTTCTACGACCTGGCCAGCGGCAAACTCAACGGCATGGCGGCCTTCAGCTCCGGCAAGCTCAAAGTGCAGGGCAACATCATGCTGGCGACCAAGCTGCAATCCTTGTTTAGTTGAACGAACGCTTGGGGTGTTGGGGTGGCTTCACCAACACCCAGAAACACCAAGACCTCACCACCTCAATACCTCACGAACTCAATCAAATCATGCAACGCACAATTTTCACCCAAGAACACCAGATGTTCCGCGACGCCGTGCGTCGCTTCGTGGAGCGCGAGATCAAGCCCTTTCATGCTCAGTGGGAAGAAGAAGGAATCGTTCCCCGTTCCTTGTGGCGCAAAGCTGGCAGCCTGGGTTTCCTGGGCGTAGACATTCCTGAGCAGTACGGCGGCGGCGGCGTCAGGGACTATCGCTATAACGCCATCGTGCAAGAGGAACTGGCCTACGCCGGCGCCAGCGGTCCTGGTTTCGCCGTCCACAACGATCTGGTCATCCCGTATTTGCTCCACTACGCCAACGATGAGCAAAAGGAACGCTGGCTGCCCAAAATAGCAACAGGAGAGTGCATCACCGCCATCGCCATGACGGAACCGAACACTGGCAGCGATCTGGCTGGCGTGCGCACGACGGCCATCCGCCAGGGCGACTGCTATATGGTCAACGGGCAGAAGACCTTCATCAGCAACGGCATCCTGAACGACCTGGTCATTGCCGTGGTCAAGACCGACATGGAAGCGCGCCACAAAGGCATTAGCCTGTTGGTCATCGAACGAGGCATGGCCGGCTACGAACGCGGACGCAATCTGGAAAAGGTTGGGATGAAAGCCCAAGACACCGCTGAGCTTATCTTTGACAATGTGGCTGTGCCTGCAGCGAACCTGTTGGGCGAAGAAGGCAAGGGCTTCATCTACCTCATGGAGATGCTGCCCCAGGAGCGTCTCGCGATTGCCGTGGCCTCGGTGGCCGCAAGTGAAGCCGCGCTGGAGACGACCATCGCCTATTGCAGAGAACGCAAGGCCTTCGGCCAGGCCATCGGCTCGTTCCAGAATTCACGTTTCAAGCTGGCGGAGATGAAGACCGAAATCGAGATTGCCCGTGTTTTTGTGGATCGCTGCATCATGGAGCTGAACGAGGGACGCCTGACCGCGCCCGAAGCCGCCATGGCCAAGTGGTGGACGACCGAGCTACAAAAGAAGGTGGTGGATCAATGCGTGCAACTCCACGGCGGCTATGGCTACATGCTGGAATACCCCATCGCCCAAGCCTATCTCGACGCCCGCGTCCAGACCATCTACGGAGGCACGACCGAGATCATGAAAGAACTGATCGGGCGATCCATGGGGTTTTGATGCAGGGAAGTGGCAAACTGTAAATGGTGAATGGCTAAAACGACCAATGAGCCAATCCACAACCGTCGTGCGCTCCGTAGCCGAAGAGATCTACCAGCTACGGTTGCCGCTGCCCTTTGCCCTGAATCACGTCAACGCCTACTTGCTGCACGACGACGACGGCTGGACCATTCTCGACGGTGGTCTGCACGCGCCCGAAGTCATCGCCGGCTGGCAGGTCGCCTTTGACGAGTTGGGCGTCGCCGTGACTGACATCCGACGTATCGTGCTGACCCACATGCACCCGGATCACTTCGGGCTGTCGGGGTGGCTACAAGAGCAGAGCGCCGCGCCTGTCTTCATGTCCCCGCGCGAGTGTGAACTTGCGCACCAGGTCTGGATCGACCAGCCCGACCCGATACGACGCAGCCAGGTGATCCAGAGCTACTTGCGCAGCGCCGGCGCGCCTGCTGATGTGGGCGCTACCATCGAGCGCCAGGAAGTGCGGTTACGCCAACTAACCCTGCCCCACCCGCGTGAGATTCGTCTCTTGCAGCCGGGAAGCGAAATCTTCATGGCCGGGCGCGCCTGGCGCATGCTCCATGCGCCGGGTCACAGCGACGGGCAGCTTCTCTTCTACAGCCCGACGGATCGATTGCTCCTCAGCGGTGATCAGGTGCTCCTCAAGATCACGCCCAACGTGGGCTTCTGGCCCACATCGCAGCCCAACCCGCTGGCGCGCTACCTGGCATCGTTGACGGAGCTGGCGCGGCTGGATGTAGCGTTGGCGCTGCCCGGCCATCATGGCCTCATCCACGATTGGCCGGGACGCATCGCCGAACTCCTCGTCCACCACGAGGAACGATTGGGGGTCATGTTCCAGGCCGCGGGCGACGGCGCCAGTGCGTTGGAAGTCAGTCTGGCCGTCTTCAATTTCGACCGCTTCAGCCCCCATGAAATGCGCTTCGCCGTGGCCGAAACGCTGGCGCACCTGGAGTATCTGGCCGAAGAAGGACGACTGGAACGCGTGGAAGAGCCGGAGCGCCGCATCTACCGTCAACCGATCAATTCCTCCAACCGCGCCACATAACGTTCCAACACGGCGAAGGTCGCCTCCACCGGTTCCGGCGTGGCGAGGTCAGCGCCTGCGCGCTTGAGCGCGTCGAGGGGATAGAGCGACGACCCGGCGCTGAGAAACTCTAGATAACGTTCCACTGCACCCGGCTCGCCGGCTAGCACCTTCTGCCCCAGAGCGTGCGCGCCCGAAATGCCCGTCGCATATTGGTAGACGTAAAAGTTGGAGTAGAGATGGGTGGAGAATTGGGCCCAAGTGCTGCCGGTGCGCGCCCGATCCATCTCCACCTCGTCACCGTAGCCCTCGGCAAAGAGATCGGCCATGAGGCTGTTCATGCCATCAGCGGTGAGGGGCTTGCCTTGCTCAGCGCGGGTGTGGAGCTCCAACTCGAAGCGCGCCAGAGTGGGCATAATGAAGAAGTAGCGGTGGAAATTGGCCATGGCCTCCTCGATGACGCTGATCTGGAAGTCGCGGTCCGTCTGCGTCCTGAAGAGATAATCGCGCACCAACACCTGGTTGAAGTTGGAAGCCACCTCAGCGGCGAAGAGGGAGTAGCGTTCGTAGACCAGCGGCTGAGTGCGCCAGGTGTACCACGAATGGAGCGAGTGCCCCAGTTCGTGGGCCAGGGTGCTGAGGCTGAAGAGGTCGTCGTTGTAGCTCATAAAGATGAAAGGATGGGTGCCTGGCGTTCCGTAGGAATAGGCGCCAGCGGCCTTGCCCCGGTTGGGATAGATGTCCACCCAGCGGTCGCTGGTGCAGCCCCGGCGCACCAGCCCAACATACTCATCGCCCAGCGGCGCCATGCCAGCGCAAATCCACTCCACCGCCTGATTGTAAGAGACGTAGGGCTTGGCGCTGGTCAGCGGCGCTTTCACGTCGTACTCGCGCAGCGCGTCCAGGCCGAGGGCGCGTTTGCGCAGCCGCCAATAGCGATGCCAGGTGGGCAGGTGCTTGCGAAAGGTTGCGATGAGGTTATGAAAAACCGTGGTCGGCACGTTATAGTCGTTCAGTGCAGCCTCCAAGGCCGACCCGTAGCGACGGGCGCGACTCAGAAAAACCTGTTGCTTGACGCCGGCGGCCAGGCAATTGGCCATAGTGTTCTTGAAAGCCAGATGCGCATCAGCGTAATTCTCCCAGGCGGTGCGGCGCACGTTGCGGTCAGGATCGGTGACGAGTGCGCTAACGGTGCCCTGAGCTAGTTCGACGCGGCGCTCTGGATCGCTGCCGACCGCGGGCTGAAAGACCAGCTCGGCGTTGGTGAGGATGTTATGCGTGGCGCTGGCCGTGTCAAAAGGATCGGCCAACATGCCCAGCAGTTCTTCGATCTCGCTGGAGCGCAGGTGAGCCGCGCTGCGTTCCAAGTTGTCGAAGAAATGGCGATAGATGGCGAAGCGAGGATCTTCTTCCGTCCAACGGCTCAGCAGGTCAAAGCCCAAGTTGACGACTTCTGGCTCAACAAAGGCCAGCGCTGCCCAGAGAGCAGATTGGGCGCTGCGCGCACGCCCCAGCCGCGCCAGGGCGTCCTGGTTGGTGGTGTCCACGCTGTAATCGAGATAGGCGTACATGCCAATGCGCTGCGCCCGATTGGTCATATCTTCTTTGTACGTCAGGCACTCCAGTAGGAGTGCGGGTCCTCCCTCCGCCAGGCGGTCGCGAAATCGCTCCATATGGGCGATGTCCGCCAGGAGGCTGTCCACCGCGACCTCCCAGTCTGCGGGCGTGGGATAGATGCTGGCAGTGTCCCAGGTGAACTCGACTGGGATGTCGTTGCGGGGGCGGATGGTCTGCTGATCCATGGAAATGCGCCTTTCAGAAATATCGGTAGAATGGGTGTGGTCTTTATAGGGTTACGCGCATATCTTCTCAGGGATTTGGTGGTACGGGCACATGGGGGGCGGAACAACATTGCTTTCCGCCCACCTCGCGCCTCGACTGATTGAGTGGATACTTACGCGTCATGATTGAAGGATTGCCAGCCCAGCCAGCGCCCCAATTCGACGTAGCGATCCACCACCACATCTGCGCCCGCGGCCAACAAATCGGCGTGCAGGGTGGTGGTGGTGAGGCCGGCCACCAGACAACCGGCAGCCTTGCCAGAGCGCACCCCGTTGAGCGAATCCTCGATGACCAGACAATTGGCAGGCGCAACGGCCAAACGTTGGGCGGCTTTGAGATAGGGTTCGGGGTGCGGTTTGCTGTTGACCACATCATCGCCCGTCACCACTGCTTGAAAGTAGGGCGACAGGCCAAAACGGATGAAGGCCCGTTGCTGATTGTGCGCGTGGGCGGAGGTCGCCAACCCCAGGGGTAGACCGAGCGTGCAGCAACGGCGAATAAAGCTATCCACGCCGTCGACCAATGTGAGCTGGTCAAACAGCCCGTCATAAGCGGTGCGCTTGGCGGCCGCCACTTGGTCATAGGTCAGGCCGAGGTGGGTATGTTGGGCGACGAGATAGTCGATCTCCACCGCCTCGGTGATGCCGCGGAAACGCTCGTCCATGTCGGGCGTCACCTCAAAGCCCAGGGCGCGTCCGGCGCGGCGCAACGCCTCGGCATGGAGCGGCTCGGAATCGATGATCACCCCATCCAGATCGAAGATGATCGCCTGCACAGACAGCACATCAGTCTCTTGCATTGGGTTTCTCACAATTTGATAACTGCTCAACTGCTCACGTTCCCCTACAAACTCCGTAAAGCCCTGCAACCAGTCGGAATCAATACGTGGCGTAGACTGCATGGCCTGCCTGCACCATCATATCGTTGATATTCTGCCAGACGCCGTCGGCATCTTGCAGCCAGACCTCCGCCAGATAGCGGCCATACTTTTCTCGTTCATCTTTGATGGTTTCGATAAAGATTTCTTTGTCTATCACGATGCTACGCAGGAAATCTCTGCTGGCTCGACCGGCGGCTTTTGTGGCGCCGGTCAGTTCGGGCGCATTGATGCGATAGAGGCGCAGCTTCTCGCCGTGGACCCAGGTATGCAGCCCCAGATCGATGTCAACGGTGATCGTGTCGCCATCGTAAGCAGATCGGACGATGGCCTTGTAATGATAGAGTGTGATTGGGTTCATGTGGGCAGCTCCGAAGATCGCAATGCGTCTCTGCCGCATGGTGCAGAGAAAGGGGCGCTCCTGGGTAAATCATAAGAATTTGTTCTGGTCAAAACAGCCGCGCTCACTTTGACTGTTCGAGTAAACTGGCTTCGCTCTTGGGCGGCTCGCTCATGACGGGCAGCTCTGTCTGCACCGTGACGCTCAGGAGCGTGAGCAACAGTTTCAAGAGCTTCCCCAGAAGCGATGCCTTTGGGTGCGAGTGGTCTGGCTCGATGCACCTCTCTCTTGGCGAGGGTCAGGTCGATCCACTTGATGCATGAACGTAGTATATGTGAGCCGGGCGCTGGCGTCAATCAATTAGGTGTGTTCAGAGTTAGTTTTGGGTGCGTCTACTTTTTGTGCTATCGTTCACTGAGCCCAGTAAAATGATCGTTGGGCGTCTTGGGAGTCTACGCCACCATGATTCGTATCCAGGTCTCCGGTTCACATCACGCAACATCGCAAGCAATTCTTCACGGCGCAAATGCTCTTGGCGTTGCGGGCGTGCGTGAGTGCCGCATCGCTCGACTTTATTTTTTGATGCGTCATCCTGGCGATGAAGCCATCCAACGCCTGTGCGACGCGCTGTTGGTCGATCCGGTGACCGAGCGTGCAACCTGGCGTGAGATCGACCTTGATTTGTCTTTGCCGCAAAGAACGCAACGAGAAGAACCAGCCCACGTAGACGACGGTGAAGTATCCAACCCTTCATCCGGGGTCTTTGTGGTGGAAGTCTCTTTTCGCCCTGGCGTCACCGATGTGGCGGGTCGCGAGCTGCGCCGCGGTATGGCGGAGATCGGCCTGCTCGAGTGCGCGGCGGCGACCGGAACGCGCTACGAGCTGATCGGCGACCTTCACGCCGATGATCTTCGGCGGCTGGCGCGTCAGCTCTTGTGCAATGAAACAGTGGAGCATTTCAGCCTGGGCGACATCACACCCCACTTTGCCGAGGATGCGCCGGCCAATGACCGTGTAGAGCGGATATCGTTGAGCCGCCTGGACGACGCCGATCTTCTCTGGTTGAGCAAGCGACGGCTGCTTTCCCTGGATCTCACCGAGATGGCTGCCATTCAGGAGTTCTATCGCCAGGCTGGCCGCGACGCCACTGACGTGGAGTTGGAGACCCTGGCGCAAACCTGGTCAGAGCACTGCGTCCACAAAACCTTCAAGGCGGCCATCGACTTCACCTGGCGTGACGCCCAGGGTAATGTGAAGGAGCGGACGCTCATCGATGGTCTGTTGCGCCAATATATCCGCGCCGCCACAGAGCAGATCGCACCAGCCTGGCTTCGCTCGGCGTTTGTGGACAACGCCGGCGTCATCGCTTTCGATGATAAGTACGATCTCGCCTTCAAGGTGGAAACCCACAACCACCCCTCGGCGCTGGAGCCTTTCGGCGGCGCAAACACGGGCGTGGGCGGCGTGGTGCGCGATATCATCGGCGTTTCGGCGCGCCCCATCGCCGCAACCAACATACTTTGCTTTGGCCCGCAAGACTTTCCCCACGACCGCCTGCCGCCTGGGATTCTTCACCCCCAGCGCATCGCTGCGGGCGTGACCGCGGGCATTGCCGACTATGGCAACAAGCTGGGGCTGCCCACGGTCAACGGCGCAGTGATCTATGACGAAGGCTACCTGGGCAATCCGTTGGTCTTCTGCGGCTGCGTCGGGCTGCTGCCCCATGGCCGCCATCCCACCGCTGTCCAGGTGGGCGACCTCATCGTAGCGTTGGGCGGGCGCACCGGGCGCGACGGCATCCACGGCGCAACCTTCTCCTCGGCGGAGCTAACCCACGAGACCAGCGAGCTTGCTGGCAGCGCGGTGCAGATCGGCGACCCCATCACTGAAAAAGGGTTGATTGAGGTGATCGAGGCGGCGCGCGATGAGGGACTCTACCATGCCATCACCGACTGCGGCGCGGGTGGTTTTTCGTCTGCTGTGGGCGAGATGGGCAGCAAGCTGGGCGCAGAGGTGGAGCTGGCCCACGCGCCGCTGAAATACGCAGGCCTGGCGCCGTGGGAGATCTGGCTCTCCGAGGCTCAGGAACGGATGGTGCTGGCCGTTCCGTCGGCCAGCCTGGAGCGGCTGCGCAGCCTGGCCGGGCTGTGGGATGTGGAGTTGAGCGTGCTGGGAACCTTCACTGGCGACGGCAACTTGCGCGTGCGCTACAACGGCCAGATAGTGGCCGAGCTGCCAATGGAGTTTCTCCACGATGGCCTGCCGCGCCGCCGCATGCGCGCCGAGTTTCAGGAGCGCGCTGGCGAAGCTCCTGCGCTGGATGGGTTATCTGACTATGCTTCATTGCTTCTTGCCATGCTCTCCCATCCGTCGGTCGCCTCCAAGGAGGAGGTCGTCCGCCGCTATGACCACGAGGTGCGGGGCGGCACATTGGTGCGTCCCTTTACCGGCCCGCATATGGATGGCCCCTCTGACGCTGCGGTGCTCAAGCCCCTGGGAACGTGGGGTCACGAACGAGCTTTCGCCCTGGGCGTGGGGTGTAACCCCGCTCTGGGCAAAGCCGATCCCTATGCCATGGCGATCAGCGCCATTGACGAAGCAATACGCAATGTAGTGGCTGTGGGCGCAGACCCCGATTCCGTCGCCCTCCTGGATAACTTCTGTTGGGGCAACCCCACCCTTCCCGACCGCCTGGGCGCACTGGTGCGGGCCTGCCAGGGTTGCTACGACGGCAGCCTGGCCTACCGCGCGCCGTTCATCTCCGGCAAAGACAGCCTCTACAACGAATTCAACGGTAGACCCATCCCGGGCACGTTGTTGATTTCAGCCATCGCCATCGTTCCCGAAATGGAACGCTGCCTCACCAGTCATCTGAAGACGGTAGGCAATCTGCTCTATCTGGTGGGCGAGACCGGCGCCGAGTTGGGTGGCTCGCTGCTTCACGAGCTGCTGGGCGTCAGCGGCGGCGCCGCGCCGACCATGCCCGCTGAACCGCTGACTCGCTACCGCAGCCTCCATCGCGCCATTCGCCAGGGTCTTGTGTGCGCCGCCCATGATTGCAGTGAAGGCGGTCTGGCTGTAGCGTTGGCGGAGATGTGCCTGGCTGGGCGGCTGGGCGCGGCGGTGGAGCTGAATGATCTTCCAGGTTTAGAGACGCCGAGCCTTTCCACGGCGGAGCTTCTCTTTTGCGAGAGCAATGGGCGTCTGCTGGTGGAGGTCAGCCCACAGAACGGGGTAGCCTTCAAGGAGACGCTGGCGGGCGTCCCGCATGCGCTCATTGGCGTCGTTGCCGGCGATGGTCGGCTGCGCGTCAGTCGCGCCGGGTTGCCACAGCTGAACCTGCCCGTAGAAGAATTGGTGCGACGCTGGCAGCGCCTGACATCCAGCTGAGCTGTAATACAATCTAGTACACGTGGGCGTAAGTAACCCAATGATTGTCGTGCTGAGTTTCCAATGCCCCGCGTGGCATAACGTGGGCAAGAAACACCGCCTTTGTCATGCTGAACGTAGTGAAGCATCTACGTAGTG
>CAZLMM010000138.1:0-12212 GCA_964560495.1 uncultured Caldilineaceae bacterium | reverse complement strand
CTGCGTAGATGCTTCACTGGCGTTCAGCATGACAAGTGCGGTGTTTCTTGCCTGCGTAGATGCTTCACTGCGTAGATGCTTCACTGCGTAGATGCTTCACTGCGTTCAGCATGACAAGTGCGGTGTTTCTTGCCTGCGTAGATGCCGCCCGAGGCATAAGTCTCTCAGCATGACGATACAGCCGGTGCATTTAGGCCCACGTGTACTAGTCAACACGCACCACCAAATCTTCGAGTGAGGTTTCCTGATCCTATGCGTCGTCGAGAATTGCTGGAACGGCTGAAGATCCCGCTCATGCTGGCGCCCGCGCTGCTGGTGCTCATCGTGCTTTTCAGCGGCGGGCTGGTGGTCGGGCTGGGCCAGAGCCTGGGCTACATGCCGGTGATCGGGCTGAACGAGTTCACGCTCCAACATTACGTGGATGTGCTCACCGACAGCAACTTCTTGCAGTCGCTCTGGGTGACTTTCTACATCGCTTTCACCAGCACACTGCTGTCCACGGTCATCGCCGTGCTTTGCGCCCTGCTGCTGCGTGAAGCGTTTCGGGGCAGCCAGTTTTCGACCTTTATGTTTCAGGTGCCGATCCCCATCCCCCACCTGGTGGTTGCCTTTGGCATTGTGGCGTTGGTGGCGCAGAGCGGCGTCATGGCGCGCATGCTCGCCAGCATCGGGCTGCTCAGCGAGCCAAGCCAGTTTCCAGTGCTGGTCTTCGACCGCGCCGGCGTTGCGATCCAGATGGTCTATCTGTGGAAGGAAGTGCCCTTCATTGGGCTGGTGGTTCTGGCAGTACTCAAGAGCGTTGGCCCCGAATACGAGGAACTGGCGCAGACGCTGGGCGCCAATCGCTGGCAGCGCTTTCGCTATGTGCTCCTGCCGCTGATCATGCCGGCCATCCTGTCCACGTCGATCATCGTCTTCGCCTTCGTCTTTGCCAGCTACGAGATTCCGCTGCTGTTGGGCGTGCGCTTTCCCACCACATTGCCCGTCTGGGCCTTTCAGCTTTACCAGGATCCTGATTTGAGTCTGCGCCCACCAGCCATGGCAGTCAGCATCATCCTCACCGTGATTTCGATCATTCTGCTTGTCACCTACCGCAGGCTCGCTCGGTATGCCATGAAGTAGCCGGCTGCGATGAACCTATGAAACAATTCTGGCGCTGGTTCTTTATTGTGCTGATCATTGCCGCCGTGCTGGCGCCGTTGCTGGTGCAGGTCGTCTGGTCTTTCGCCTTTCGCTGGTACTTCCCTGACCTGCTGCCCAGCGAGTGGGGCTTGAATGCGTGGCGCTATGTCTTTTCCGACTCGTCGCGGGTGGGCGAGGCGCTGATCACCAGTTTTAGCATCGCCGTCATCGTCTCGCTGCTGTCGATTGCTGTGGGGCTGCCGGCCGCGCGCGCGTTGGCGCTGTATGACTTTCCAGGCAAGGGCGTGGTCGAATGGCTGCTGCTGATTCCGATCATTGTGCCGAGCGTCGTGGCGACCATGGGCATTCACCTGGTCTTTATCCGCCTGCGGCTGGCTGACACCTATCTGGGCGTGGTGCTGATCCATCTGATCCCCTGCATTCCCTACATGATCCTGGTGATGACCAGCGTCTTCGCCAACTACGGCACGGCGCTGGAGGATACGGCGCGCACGCTGGGGGCGAGCGCCGCGCGCACCTTCTGGCATGTCACTTTGCCCGCCATCCTGCCCGGTCTGCTGGTGGCAACGCTTTTCACCTTTCTGATTTCGTGGAGCCAATATGTGACGACACTCCTGATCGGCGGCGGTCGGGTGATCACGCTGCCGATGGTGCTTTTTCCTTTTATCAGCGGCTCCAATAATTCTACAGCCGCGGCGATCAGTCTGGTCTTTGTCGCGCCCGCGATCCTGGCCCTTATCTTCACCTCCCGTTCCTTGTCCAAAGAATCGTCCGTCATGGGCGGCTTTGGGCGCATGTAGAGCAGAGGCTTCATGACGACCGTCGTACTCAAGAATCTTACGCGCCGTTTTGGCAGCGTGGTTGCGGTGGACAACCTGAACCTGGAGATCGCTTCAGGCGAAATGGTGGCTTTTCTGGGGCCATCGGGCTGCGGCAAGACGACCACCCTGCGCATGATCGCCGGGCTGCTGCTCCCTTCAGAAGGCGACGTGTTCTTCGACAACCGCTCCATGCTCGATGTGCCCACGGAAAAACGGGGCGCCGTCATGGTCTTCCAAAAACATCTGCTCTTTCCCAACATGACCATAGGGGAGAACGTGGGCTTTGGCCTGCGCATGCAGGGCATGAAGAAGAGCGAGATCAGCGCACGCGTCAAGGAGATGCTGGAATTGGTGCGCCTGCCCGGCTTCGAGAATCGCAAAGCCCACGAACTCTCTGGCGGGCAGCAGCAGCGGGTGGCGCTGGCACGTGGCCTGATCATCCGCCCGGCGGTGCTGCTGCTGGACGAACCGCTGGCCAACCTGGATGCCAACCTGCGCCTGGAGATGCGCGAACTGATTCGCTCGATTCAGCAGGAGATGAAAATCACCTCCATCTTTGTGACCCATGACCAGGAAGAAGCCGTCATGCTGGCGGACCGGGTCGCGCTGATGTTCGACGGCGTGCTTCAGCAGTTCGACGAGCCGCGCGCCTTCTATGACCGCCCGCGCAATGAACGCGTGGCCCGCTTCTTTCGCAACGAGAATTTTCTTCGCGGCACAAAACAGGGCAAAGACATTCTGTGCGGGACAGCAAGCCTCACGGTTGCCGACGATGGCGGGCGTCCCGACGGCGAGGTGCTGCTCACGGTCCGCCCCGAAGATGTTCGGATTCTGGAGGCAAGCACAGAGAACAGTGTCCAGGCGCGGGTACATGCCACCGTCTATATGGGCACGTATACCCAATATCTGCTCGATGTGGCGGGCAATACCTGGCGCGCCCACGGCCCTGCCGATGCACCTTATCAGGCCGGCGACAATGTCTGGCTCTACCTGCCGCCCAAACGCGCCTGGCTGCTGCCAGCGCCAGCACGGAGCACGCCATGAGCGAGGATCATACGCATACCAACGGGCAACTTGCCGAGAGCCGCCTCTTTGCCAAAGTCTATGGCTGCCTGTTGGGTGGCGCCATCGGTGACGCCCTGGGCGGACCTGTAGAAGGTTGGACGCCGGCACAGATGCGCGCGACCTACGGGGTTGTTGACCGCTTTGTCCCCTACCGTCGCGACCCCAGCTATCACGCCCATTTTGGCGCGGGCGAGCGCGTCGGGGCGTACACCGACGACACCCGGCTCAAGCACCTGCTCTGCCGCGCCATCATCGCCGCGCAGGGCATGCCGCGCGCCGGCGATTTCGGCCATGTGCTGGCCCACGCCTACCACCACGCGCCCGACGCGCTGACCGAGGGCTTCATCGAAGAGTATTACCTCAAAGCCATCTGGGGCCGCGACAAGGTGATCTACAGCGGCGAGCCGACCAACGGCGCGATTATGGCCAATTCGCCTATCGGCGTCATGGCCGCATGCCGGCCGCACGCCGCGTACCAGGCGGCCTTCGATCTTGCCTTTCCTACCGACGGCTATGCTAAGACTGCCGCCGCGATGATGGCTGCCGCGATTGCCTATGCGATGGCGCCGGCTCCGACCATCGACGGCGTGAGCGACGCAGCGATCACGAGCCACCTCGCCTTCAATCGTCGCCGGGAAGGCCCGGTGTGGAGTACGCTGGAATGGCGGTATGACCCCAACGTCAGCTTCCTGCGCTCAGCTTTGGTTGCGGCGGCGGAGTGTGCGGACGTCTTTGCCTTGCAGCCGCGCTTGTACGAGATCCTCGAATGGGGGCATCTCTTCTCGGAGGCGACGCATACGCTGGTCGTGCCGTTGGCCATGTTCGCCGCCGCCCAGGGCGACTTCCGCCAGACGGTGATCGGCTGCGTGATGTATGGTCGCGACAACGATTCCTACGCCAGCGTGGCCGGCGCGCTGGCCGGCGCCTTCCACGGCGTCGACGCAATTCCGCCGGCTTGGCTCGAGACTGTCAGCGCCGCTAACCCTGAGGTCGACATGCGCGAACTCGCCCTCCAACTGACGGAAATCCTGGTTGCACGCCACGCCGAAGCTCGCGCGGAAGTGGATGCTTTTCAGGAGCTGTTGTAGCTCCACTACAAAGCCACGAATTATACGAATTTGACACCACATTCGTGAACATTCGTGAAATTCGTGGCTGGCTTTCCAGGAACGGAGAATATCATGAACTTCCCACAGTTGAGCGCCGCCGAGATGCAGGCGCGTCTTGCCCCACCCAACGGCCGCGCACGCCTGGTCATCGACACCGACTGCGCCAACGAGATCGACGACCAGTTCGCCCTGGCGTGGGCGCTGCTCTCGCAGGATCAACTGGAGATCGAGGGGGTCTATGCCGCGCCTTTCTCCTTCCGCGTCTTTGCTGCGGCCATCGCCCGCGCCTATGAGCTGATGCAACTGCCTGCAGTGGAGAACGAGGCCGACCAACGGCTGGTGGAGCGCTTTCACAGCCGGCTGGCCGCTTTGGTCAGGCAAGGCATTACGCCCAACGATGTCCATTATGACGGGCCTGAGGTGGGGATGGAGCGCAGCTATCACGAGATTCTCAAGGTCTATGAACTGCTCGGCATGACGCCGGGCGCCGCCGTCGCCCGCGGCGCACCCACCTACATGACCTCGACCACAAAGCCCGTGCCGAGCGCCGCGGCTGAGCATCTGGTCGAGTGCGCGCTGCGCGCCGACGAACGCCCGCTCTACGTGGCCGCCATTGGCTGCGTGACCAATGTGGCGTCGGCCATCCTCATGGCGCCGGAGATCGTGCGGCGCATCGTGGTGCTGTGGACCGCGGGCTATCCCACCTGGACGGCCCGCTCGAACACCGACTCCTTCAACCTGGTGCAGGATGTGCCGGCTGCGCAGGTCTTGTTCGACTGCGGCGTGCCCATGATCTATCTGCCGGGCTTTCATGTGGGCGCCCAGTTGCGCATCTCGCTGCCCGAAATGGAGCAGTGGGTGCGCGGTTATGGTCCCATGGGCGACTATCTCTACTGGCTCTACACCCACAACCCGATCCAGCGCATGATGGGCATCGACGACCATTTTGGGCGCACCTGGGTGATCTGGGATCTGATCAACATCGCCTGGCTGCTCAATCCTGATTGGGCGCCCAGCGAAGTTGCGCCGGCTGCCCGCCTGCGCGATGACACCACGTGGGAGGCTGGGAAGCCGGGGGGACGCCTCATGCGTGAAGCATACGGCGTCGACCGCGACGCCATCTTCCGCGACTTCTTTTTCAAGCTGCACAAGGCGGCAGGCCGGCCATGACGGATCGACCGACCCGGCGCTTCCACTCGATCATGGAGATCAGCGCGGCGGAATGGCTGGCCGCGCTCAAGCTGCCCACGGCTGACATCCCCGACGTTGTGATTGTGGAAGGGACGTGGTGGCGCGCCGAGCGCACAGCCTGGCGGCTGGGTCAGTTGGAGGAGGTGCGTGAACTGGCATTCCCCGACATTTTCTGGGGGCGCTGGCAGGGGCGCACGGTCGTCTATTGCTGCGCCTATGGCGCGCCGCGCACCGTGGAAATCATCCATCTCTTTGGCCTGTTGGGGGCGCAGTTGGCCGTGCAGATCGGCACCTGTGGGGGATTGCAGCCCCACTTGCGCACGGGCGACATCATTCTGCCGACGACGGCGCTCTGCCGCGAGGGAGTGGCGCAGTACTATGGCGCGCCGGAGAGCACCGACGCCGCGCCCGTCTGGGTTGCGCGGGCACAGGATTGGCTCAGCCAGCGCAGGCACACCACCCACACCGGCATCCACCTCACCTGGCCTTCGCTCTTTGCCCAGGACGCCGACCTGGTGGAGAGTTGGCACACAGCGGGCTATTTGGCCGTGGATATGGAGACAGCCACGACTCTGGCCGTGAGCCGCTACTTTGGCATGGCGGCGCTCTCGATGTTGGTGGTTTGGGACGACCTGACGCGCGGGCGCAGTTTCTTGGATCCATTGAGCGACGCCGAGTTGCGGCGCCTGGACGATGGCAACCGAGACGTTTTTGCCGCGGCTCTGGCGCTGGCCGAGCAGCTACCCGCCCATGTCCGCCACGCGTGATCTGCTGCGCCCCGACCAGCGCCGCCTGGTTGCGCTGGCGTGGGTTACCTATGCCGCGTATTATCTGGGCCGCGTCAACATCGCCACCGCGCTGCCCGCCATACAGGGTGAGCTTGGCTTGACGGCAGCACAGGTGGGCTTCTTTGGCACGCTTTTTTTCTGGGTTTATGCCGTCGGCCAATTGGTCAACGGCCGCCTGGGCGACCTGGTCAGCCCGCGCCGCTTTGTGTTGGTGGGGCTGTTGGGCAGCGCTGCGGTCAATCTGGTCTTCGGCCTTTCATCCCAATGGTGGTTGTTGCTGCTGCTCTGGGCGGTCAACGGCTGGTTCCAGGCTGTGGGCTGGGGACCGACGCTGCGCCTGCTTGCCCTTTGGCTTACGCCAGGGCAGCGCGCGCGCATTGCCACGCCCTTCGGTACATCGTTTGTGGCGGGCAACGCGTTCACCTGGCTGCTGACCGGCTGGCTGGTGGGCTGGTTTGGCTGGCGCGCCGGTTTTGTGGTTCCGGCCGTGCTCATGGGCGCAATGGGCGCGATCTTCTGGTTCCTTACCAGTGACGCGCCGGCAGGCGGGGCGCCGAAAGCCGTTGTGCGCGTGGCCAGCGAATCACCGTTTGCGCTGGCTGCGGTTCGTCGTGCGGGACCGGCGCTGCTGGCCGCCCTCGCCACCGGTTTCTGTTATGTGGCTTTGTTGTTGTGGACGCCCACCTATTTTGTCGAGGTGGCAGGGCTGCCGATCGGTCAGGCGGCGACGTTGGCTGCGCTCATGCCGGTGGTGGGTATTGGCGGTACGTTGCTGGTTGGCTGGGTCAACATCCGCCTGGGGCGCGGGCGGGAGGGGCTGCTGACTGCCGCGGTGCTCCTGCTTTGCGCCGGGCTTTTCTTGAGTGCGGCGGCGGCAGGTGAACAGTTGGCGCTTGCAGCCCTGGCGCTGATTCTGGCCAGCGGTGCGGCCAATGCTGGCGCCAGCCTGGTGCTGTCCGCCTGGCCGTTGGTGCTCGGCTCCAGCCGCACGACATCCAGCCTGGCCGGGCTGCTGGGTTTCGCCTTCAATATCGGGGGCGGCTTCAGCGGCAGCGCGACCGGCATGATACTTGATTACCAGGGCTGGAGCGCGGTCTTTGGCGTGTTGGCGCTCACGGCGCTGGTGGGCGCCGGGGCGTCGCTGTTTCTACATACACAAAGGAGTGATTGAAGATGTCCGGACCGCTGCGCGGCCTTATCGTCATCGACCAAACCCAGGCATTGGCGGGTCCATACTGCTCTATGATGTTGGGTGACATGGGCGCCACCGTCATCAAGATCGAACGCCCGGGCGCGGGTGACCAGTCCCGTTCCTGGGGGCCGCCGTTCATCGGCACGGAGAGCAGCTACTACCTGGCCGTCAACCGCAACAAACGCAGCATCACGCTCGACATCACCACGCCGGAGGGACAGGAGATTCTGCGCAAACTCGCATCCACCGCCGATATTTTCATGACCAATCTGCCCCGGCTCGCAACGATGGAGAAATATGGCATCGATTATGCGCGGCTGCGCGCAGCCAACCGCGGGCTGATCTACCTGGCCATCAGCGGCTATGGGCACACCGGGCCGCGGGCGGGGCAGGCCGGGTATGACCTGGCAGCGCAGGGTGAGTCCGGCACCATGTATCTCACGGGAGAGCCGGAAGGCGCGCCAATGCGCTTCCCCACGCCGATGGCCGACATGACGACCGGCATGTTTGGGTTGATCGGCGTGCTGGCGGCGCTGCACGCACGCACCCAGTCGGGCGAGGGGCAGTTCATCGACGTGGCGCTGCTGGAGAGCCAGATGACCTGGCTGGAAAACTATGCCGGCGAATACTTCGCCACCGGGACCAACCCACCGCGCCGCGGCAGCAGCCACCCGCAGGTCGTCCCCTATGAACCGATGCAGGCCGGCGACGGTGCGTGGTTCATCCTCGGCGTTGGCTCCGACAACATCTGGCGGAAGTTCTGCGACCTGGCCGGGCTGGAATCGCTGCGCGACGATCCGCGCTACGCCACCAATGCGGAAAGGGTGCGCAACCGAGAGGCGCTGCTGCCCCAGGTGCGGGCGGTCATTCGCAGCCGCCCTGCTGCCGAATGGATGAGATTGCTGCAGGAGAAAGGCATCCCTACCGGCCCCATCCGCACGGTGGTAGAGGCGTTGACCGACCCGCAGGTGGCGGCGCGCAACTTCGTGGTCGAGCTGGCGCACCCGGCGCTGGGTGTGGTGAAGTCGCTGGCGACGCCTATCCATTTTTCGGGCGATGGAGTGGCCTACACGCGTCACCCGCCGCTGCTGGGCGAACAAACCGATGAAGTTCTGGCAGAATTGGGACTATCTACGCAGGAGATCGGTGAATTGCGCAGCCGTGGCGTGGTATAGGCCCCGCGGCGATGTGATCTGTCTGGCCGCGGTGGAAAGTGCCGCTATTGGCTCTTGCCTTGCATCCGCCGCCAGCGTTGACGCAGCATCGGCCAGTAAGCAACCAGCAGATAAGCGAATGGAAAAGTCATGGCTGACGATCCAGAGCGGGTGCTTTCACATGCACTGGTGGGGTGCAGTGCATTGCAGGCAACACTGCGCGAACCAAAACTGCCCCAAAATTGGGGCTTGACTCCGTACCATACTCCAGGGTTTACAATGCGTGTGTGCATGCGCAGGAAAGGAGTCCAGCATGAGCAGACTACGCATTGGCCAGGTCGCCCAGGCGGCTGGCGTCAACATCGAAACGATCCGCTACTACGAACGCTGTGGCCTGTTGTCCGATCCTGGGCGACGGGAGAGCGGCTATCGCGCCTATCCGCCGGACACGGTGGCGCGCGTGCAGTTTATCAAGCGCGCCCAGCAGCTTGGCTTCACGCTGCGCGAGATTGCCGGGCTGTTGGCGCTGCGTGTGGATGCAGAAACGACATGCGACCAGGTGCGCGAACAGGCTGAAGCCAAGCTGGCGGAGATCGACGCCAGGATCGCCGACATGCAGCAGATCCGCGGGGCGCTGGCCACGCTGTCAGCGGCGTGCGCAGATGGCGGGCCGGCTGGCGAGTGTCCACTGCTTGATGCGTTGCGCACCGACAGTGAACCAGAAGCGGAACAGAGCAGAGCAGTTCAGTTCAAATCAGTGGAGTGAGTTGAAAGGACGGAGAGATGGAAACTGCAAGTAGTGGCGGCGCCTTGCGCTGGGGCATTGTGGGCACGGTCATTGCGGCGCTTTGCTGCTTTACGCCGGTGCTGGCAATCCTGCTGGGGACGGTTGGGTTCAGTTGGGCAGTGGGCTATCTGGACTACGTACTTTTGCCGGCGTTGGCGTTCTTTGTCGGGTTGACAGTCTACGCCGTATGGAAGCAGCAAAAGAATGTCCGGGCCGGCGTCGCCTGTGATGATAAGACGTCTGCCAACTCACAACAGAGCAAGGAAGTATAATCGTGGCAAAACAACCAGCACAACAACTCGAACTCGATGTGCGGGGCATGACCTGTGATGCATGTGCCCATCATGTGACGCAGGCGTTGCAAGGCGTGGATGGCGTGGAATCGGTGCAGGTTCCCGGCTGGCAGTCGGGGCGCGCCTTGCTCACCGCAAAGCCAGATGTTGACAAAGCTGCACTGATGCAGGCGGTGCAAGCGGCGGGCTATCGGGCCACGGTGCGCGCCAGCGCCGCGACCATTCTCAGCACAAAGTCACCACAGCAGAGCACGCCACCAGCAACCGATTACGACCTGATCGTGATCGGTACAGGCGGTGCGGGGATGGGCGCGGCGATCAAAGGCGCCGAATTGGGGCAGCGCGTCTGTATCGTCGAGGCGGGCGTGATCGGCGGCACGTGCGTCAACATTGGCTGCGTGCCGTCGAAGGCGCTGATCCGTGCGGCCGAAAGCTACCACAAGGCCGGCCATCATCCATTTGCCGGCATCGAAACCACCGCCACGGGGGTGGATTGGCCGGCGGTCCTTGCGCAGAAGGACGCTCTGGTGGCTGAACTGCGCGCAGGAAAATATGTGGATGTGCTGGCATCCTACCGCGACCAGATCACGCTTGTGCAAGCGCGCGCCCGTTTGCAGGCTGACGGAGCCGTGGCGCTCGACGACGGGCGCGTGCTCACGGCGCGCGGGGTCGTCATTGCGACCGGCGCGCGCCCGCAGATGCTGCCGCTAGCAGGCATCGACCAGGTCGCAGTGCTCGACAGCACATCGGCGATGGCGCTGTCCGCGCAGCCGAGTTCGCTGCTTGTCATCGGCGGCCGTGCGATTGCGCTGGAATTGGGACAGACCTTCGCGCGCCTTGGGACGCAAGTGACAATCCTGCAACGCAGCGAACGTCTGATCCCGGAGCACGAGCCGGAGCTTGCTGACGCTCTAGCCGAGATTCTGCGTGAGGAGGGATTGTGTGTGCAGACGGACGCCACACCGCTGGCTATCCGCGCAGAGGACGGCGAAAAGGTGGTGACCGCACGCGTGCATGGTGAGCTGCAGGAATTCCGCGCCGAGCAGGTGTTGATGGCAACAGGGCGTACGCCCAATACATCGGCGCTGGGGCTTGACGAAGCAGGCATCGCAACGGACGCCCAGGGCTTCATCGTCGTCGACGACTTCATGCAGACGAGCCGACCGGGCATCTACGCCGCTGGCGACGTGACCAATCGCCCCAAGCTAGTCTACGTGGCGGCGGCGGCGGGCGGCGTGGCCGCTGAAAACGCGCTGGAAGGCAACCGCAAGCGCCTGAACCTGACGGTGCTGCCCGATGTGATCTTCACCGACCCACAAGTTGCGACGGTGGGGCTGACCGAAGGGCAGGCGATGGCGGACGGCTACAGCGTCAAGACGAGCGTGCTGCCGCTCAGCTATGTCCCGCGTGCGCTGGCGGCGCGCGACACGCGCGGTCTCATCAAGCTGGTGGCGGAGCAGGGCACGGATCGGCTGTTGGGTGCGCACGTGCTGGCGGCTGAGGGCGGCGAGGTGATCCAGACCGCGGCGCTGGCTGTGCACGTCGGGCTGCGCTACGGCTTCACCGTGGCCGACCTGCGCGGGATGCTCTTTCCCTATCTGACGCAGGTGGAGGGGCTGAAACTGGCAGCGCAGACCTTCGAGAAGGACGTAGCGCAGTTGTCCTGCTGCGCCGGGTGAACAAGCGGGGCTGCCCGCTCACCTGCCGACGCCGACGTAGCCCACGCCGGTCAGATCACTGTACGCGCCTGTGTCCATGATCCCGATCCCGCCCGGCCACACCTGATCGATTGTATTGCGCTGGCCGGGCGCAAGCTGCAACCAACGCCAACCTGAGCAGCGTGCTTGCAGACGCAGGGCGGTGAGATCCAGCGATCAATCGCTCGCGCACGAACTGCTGTCGGCAAAGACCAGGAACGGGGCTGGAATCCAGCCGGACTGGGCTGGCTCGACGCCAATGGTGCGCACGAAGTACAAGTGGTGCAGTATTCCCCAAACGCCAGCGGTCGTTCACAGCCGAGCAACGCAGGGGCCGTGAACGCCCGCTGGCGGGGAACAATGTCATTGCCACCCTACTGCTGAGGCGGAGGCAGCACCTCCATACCATACTTGGCGAAGATGCCCACGACCTTCTGCATGTCGGGTGGGGCGTCGGCCGGCAGCGCGCCCAGTTCGTTGAAAAAGGTCTCGAAGCTGGTCCCAGGCGTCACCGTCCAGATGGTCTTGCCGGAGGTGTGACCGCAGTTGCGGAAGCCGTGCGGAATGTAACGGGGGAAGTGGAGCAGCGCGCCCGTCTTTGCTTCATGGGTGCGACCGTTGAGGAAAACCTCATACGCGCCCTCCGCGATGTAGATATACTCATCTTCGTGCTCATGGACATGGGGCGGAATGCCATGACCGGCCGGTGTGATCACCTCGAAGACGTAGCCATCGCCGTTGGTTTCGGCGCTGCCAAGCATGACGGTGACGGCATGGCCGAGGATGTTGAGCTTGGCGCCGTCCCCGGCGTCGATGATGGTGGCGCGTTTGGTCGTGTTGGACATGAGTTTGCTCCTTGTTGGCTGGTACACGAGGGCGCAAGTAACCCAATGGTTGTCATGCTGAGTTTCCAATGCCCCCGCGTGGCATAACGTGGACAAGAAACACCGCTCTTGTCATGCTGAACGCAGT
>CAZLMM010000137.1:0-12240 GCA_964560495.1 uncultured Caldilineaceae bacterium | reverse complement strand
TGGGCGTCGCCGTGCTCGTCGCCGTCGGGGTGCTCGTGGGCGTGGCGGTGAATGTGGGCGTCGCCGTGCTCGTCGCCGTCGGGGTGCTCGTGGGCGTGGCGGTGAATGTAGGCGTCGCCGTGCTCGTCGGCGTCGGAGGCATTGGCGTCCACCAGGCTGGCGGTTCGGCGAGAATCGTCACCTCTCTCATGCGGAATCCCCAGCGTTGCGCCGTTTGGAAATCCAGGTCCACTCCCCAGCCAAGCCAGAGCAGCCGCGGTACATCCACCTTGGCTGCGCAGTCTGCCACCAGGAAGGGTCCCTCCACCCTCGTCTCATCAAGCTGCAGCCAGACGCGCCGGTTGATGTCGCCGGCGCGCACTAGAGCGATAGCGCCGATGCATTCGGGGCAGGGTGTGATGTCATGCACCTGGCGTCGATAGTCCAATACCCTCTCCATTACCCCAGGGTTATAATAGGTCGTGAATCCGCGCACGGGCAGCGGAGACGGTTCCCAATACCCCGGACGCATCGTTTGCCATGTCTGGCCAGGCCGTCCATGACCGACGAACAACGCCGCAAGCCCCTTTGAGTAATCGTCGGTCGGCGTTGGGGTAATCGTTGGTGTGGCGGTCGGCGTACTCGTGCGTGTCGCGGTCGGGGTGGGCGTCTCCGTCGGCGTATTCGTGCTTGTCTCCGTAGGCGTCGGAGTTGGCGTACTCGTGCTCGTACTCGTACTCGTGCTTGTCTCCGTGGGCGTCTCCGTCGGCGTATTCGTGCTTGTCTCCGTGGGCGTCGGAGTTGGCGTACTCGTACTCGTACTCGTCTTCGTGGGCGTCTCCGTCGGCGTATTCGTGCTTGTCTCCGTGGGCGTCGGAGTTGGCGTATTCGTACTCGTGCTCGTCTCCGTCGAAGTCGGCGTGCTCGTGCTTGTCTCCGTGGGCGTCGGAGTTGGCGTGGGAACAGGCGTGTCCGTTGCGGTCTCGGAAGGTGCGGGCGTCGGCGTTTCAACTTCTTCCACTGCGTCGTCAGAATCTTCTGCACTGCCTGGCGATGGAGCATCCGCAACAGATTCGGCCTCGTTCGGCGTCACAGTCGATGCCGCACCCGGATCGAGGCCAGGCGTAGCATTTCCGTCCTCCAGTTGAGCTGGGAAAGCAGCGACATCTTCGCTCTGGATGCCTTGTGGAACGTCGCTTTCGCCTTCCGCATGGTCTTGAGCGCCAACTGGTCTTGGGAGAAGCAGAAAACATAAAACGACGCTGGCAGAGAGTATTGCGTAACGGATAGTTTCACCTATGGGCTGTTCTGGGCAGGCAATTCAGTAGCGCGACATCGAGAAATCTGCCGATTGCCGTGGCGCAGCTGCGGCTGCAAACACGTCTCGATGGAGCACACGCCAGGGAGTGATATGAACTGCTTACACCTATTGAAAATCGAGCTTGCGGTGGCGCATGATCACGCTTTGCGCCAGCCCGATAGCCACTAACATGGATACAAGACTGCTGCCGCCGTAGGAGAGAAAAGGGAGCGTCAGTCCGGTGACAGGTAACAGACTGAGGTTCATCCCAACGTTCACGACAATCTGGAAAAAGATCATGGCAGCAACGCCGGTGGCGATCAACCGACCAAAATGGTCGCGGGCCAGGTCGGCGATGCGCAAGATGCGCCAGACGACAAAGAGCAAGAGCGCCAGAATGGCAAGCGAGCCAATGAGACCCCACTCTTCAGTGATGACGCTGTAAATGAAGTCAGTGTGACGCACCCGCAAAAAGTGTAGCTGATTCTGGCTGCCATACGTCCAACCATCGCCCAGCCATCCGCCGGAGCCGACGGCGATCAACGCCTGATTGACATTGTACGATGCCGCCGGATTGCTGGCTGGGTTGAGAAAAATCTGAATGCGCTCCAGCATATACCCTTGAAGCGTCCCCCACAGGAAGGGGATCGCAGCCAACGCAGCGGCGGTCATCAATCCCACCTGCCAGTATTGCACGCCGCCCGCCAGGATCAAGACGCCGCCGATGACGGCAAAGGTGACGGTCATGCCAAAGTCGGGCTGCAAATAGACGAGCACTAGCGGCGCCAACAACAAAAAGAGGGCCCCAAGCAGATAGGGCAGCCTCCCCATTCGATCATGAAACCAACTGAGATACCAGGCAAAAAAGATGATGATGAGCAGCTTTCCACCTTCTGTCGGCTGCATGCGCGTGCCGCCAACATCCAGCCAGCTTTGCGCGCCGCCTTGCTCTGCGCCAAAAAGCGCCACGATGACGAGCAACGCCACAAATATGAGGAAGGCAGGCAAGGCCAGCAACTCCAACTGGCGATAATCCACAATCGCAAGCACGAAGAGAATTGCAATGCCAATGCCCAAGAAGACCACCTGGCGAATCCAGTAGTCTGCAAGGTCGGGTGTATTGTGCGTGGCGCTGTAGATCATGGCAACGCCGATGAGAGAAAGCGCCAGCACTGCGGCGAGGAGCATCCAATCGAAGTTGCGCCACTGTTGTCGATCGAACATAGATCATCCCCGGCCAAAGAGCCGCGACCAGAAACCACCCGTCTCAAACTTCATCAGCGGCACATTATACCCCATGATGCGCTGAGCGATATTGTGATAAGCCTGCGCCGAACGCAGCCGTCGGTCGAACACGGCAGGCATTCCCCGGTCCGTGCTCAAGGTAATGCTGCTGTCGTCGGGCACCACCCCCAGCAGGTCGATGGCCAGAATATCCAGTACATCCTCGATGGTGCGCATCTCGCCTCGGTCGGCAAGTTTGGCGTTATAGCGATTCAGCACCAGTCCTGGCGAACGAGCCCAATCCCGTTCCAGCAGATAGATCACCTTGTCTGCATCCCGCAATGCGCTGACATCGGAAGTCGTCACGATCAATACTCGATCAGCCGGGGCAATGGAATTCTGAAAACCGTGCTCAATCCCTGCTGGTGAATCGAGCAACACATAATCCGCAGACTGGCGCAACATCTGACACAGACGCGTCATCTGCTCCGGCGTGACGTCAGCCTTGTCGCGCGTCTGAGCCGCAGCCAGAAGGTGCAGATTCCCCACACGATCGTCCTGTACGATGGCCTGCTGCAATGTGCACCGCCCCTCCACAACATCCACCAGATCGTAGATGATGCGGTTCTCCAGCCCCATGACCAGATCGAGGTTGCGTAGGCCAATGTCGCCATCCACGGCAATCACGCGTTGACCGGCAAGCGCCAATGCAGCCGCCAGATTGGCGACCGTCGTCGTCTTTCCCACGCCTCCTTTGCCAGAAGTGATGGTGATGATGGTTGCTGTCACGAGGAGTTGCTCATTCACGCAGCCGTTTGAGTAGCGGCGAGCCCATGGTTCTTGCTTCGTCCCAAGGCTCGATCACCAGGCGATTTTCCACCAGCCGGGCTATTTCGGCCCGCTTGGCGCCTGACTTGACGGCGGGCCGTCGCGAACCGTTCTCATGAGCGCCTGGCGATATTGCGATCATCGTGTTGATGCGCAGCTGCACCGGGTCGAGCTCCAGCGCAGCCACGATGCTCTTGCCGTTGCCACGCGCGCCAGCGTGGGCAATGCCGCGCAGCCTGCCCCAGACCATGATGTCGCCGTCGGAGATGACTTCGGCGCCGGGGTTGACATCGCCGATGACGACCACATGGTCGCGCCGGTCGAGTACCTGGCCAGAGCGAAGATTTCCCCGATAGACGAAATAAGCATAACGGTCTTCATTCGTGTTTGCCCGCTGGGCGATGGCCGCTGGCGACCCCTCCATCGTTTCGTGGGTAGCGGAGATTCCCAACGCCAAAGCTGATTGAAATGTGCGTTCTGCCACCGTGCGCAGCACGCCCAGGTCCATGCCATGGGTCTTCAGCAGATCGAACAGCGTCTTTAGCTCTGGCTCTGTTAAGGAGCGCGCCCCCACATCCACTGCCACATGCCCGCCCCGAAAGAATCCCGAAGCCTGTTCGAGTCGCCTGCCCAGTGCAACCATCAGGCTGGGCCATGCACCCACGCCGATCTCAATCGAAACGCCCTGATTTTTGCCTCGGATCGTGATGGCGTTCGGCTCGATGTCGGGAAGGGTGGGGGCCTCGACGGTTGGCGGCGGCGCTGCCTCTTGCACTGGCGTCGGTTCTGACGCAGGCGACGTGGCCGGCTCGAATAACGACGCAGGGATCGACCAGACCGGCTTTGCATCGAGGGGGGACGGCGTCGACTCTGCTGGCTGTTGCGGCGCATCAAAGGTCGTTCTCTCCTCCATCTCCCATGGTGGTCGCAGCCGATCATCCACCTGAACCGCACTGACCCACGCCGACGAACCGGGCGACGACTCCGTCGAGGGAGCGGGCGCTTCATGATACGCTTGCTCCACGCTGACCGATGCGCCCAGTGCGCTGTTTGATGGCGCGGCTGGCGGGAGATCATTGGGCTGCGCTGGCGCAATAGTGGATTCGCGCGGCGATGATGCGGGCGGTCGCGCCCCAGACACAGTCACGTCATCCAATAGCGCAGAAACTGCGCTGAGCATGGAAAGAAAGTCGTCGCCGTGTCCTTCAACTGCGCCAGCCTGAAGTCCGTTTGTCCCAACATATTCGGTCGCACGACGCTGCTTTGATTCAGCTTGTTGTTGATTCATTCCACTCCTTGCCTTGCTCTACTGCGAGGCTAACTGCGTCGGGCGCGGGTTGATCTCGGTGAAATAGGTCTCGAGAATTCTGCGCACGATAGGGATAGCCGTGGCCGATCCCTCCCCGCCATCATAGACAAATGCAATCACAGCAATTTCTGGATCCTCGAAGGGTCCATAGCCCACATACCACGCATGGGTTGGCAGATTATCCTTATCGTCTCGCCGACAATCCTCTTTTTCAGGGATATATTCACAGAACTCTGCGGTGCCAGTCTTGCCGGCCAGCGTTACGCCGGGAATTTGACTTGCCACCGAGGTGCCTCCAGGGGCGTTGACCGCTGACCACATTCCCTGCTGAACCAGGGCAACATTTTGTGGACTCAATGGCAGAGTGCGAGCCACCTTTGGCGTAAAGTCTCGTTGGAGACCTCCATTGGCGTCGGTGATCTGATAGACCACCTGTGGCTGCATCACCTGGCCGCCGTTGGCGATGGCTGCGGATGAGACGAGCACTTGGAGAGGCGTCGCCAGAACATATCCCTGACCGATGCCCATGTTATAAGAGTCGCCAGTCGTCCACGACTCTGCGTAGAGTTGACGCTTCCACTGATCGTTGGGCACCACCGCTCCCACTTCGCCCGGCAGGTCGATCCCAGTGGGGTCGCCGTATCCAAAAAGCCTGGTCCAATCTGACAGACGTTTGGGACCCAGCCCAGGAAACTGGGTTGGCGGGTGACCGCCAGCAATCCAATAGAAAAAGATGTCGTTGGAAAGCGCCAAGGCCTGCACAACATTGATTGGCCCGTGGACAATGCCCAGTCGGTGATTCCAGCTCACAAACTGCTGAGCCAGGGAGAGATCATTGGGAAAAAAGCGATTGGGCAAGAACATGGGGCCTGAGTCGGTGATGCGTGTGTCGCCGTCGATAACGCCCTCGGCCAGGGCCGCCGACGCAGTGACGATCTTGAACGTGGAGCCGGGTGGGTAGAGGCCGCCAATGGCGTAGTTGATGAGCGGTCGCCGCTCGTCGCGTTCCAGGGCCAGGTAATCTTCGTTGATGCCCTCAGCAAAGATATTGTTGTCGAAAGAAGGAAGGCTGACCATCCCCAGAATCAGACCAGTCTTGGGATTCATGGCAATCGCCACGCCCCATTTGGCCTCGACCTTCGCCATCTCTTCTTCCAAGGAAACGCGCATGGACGATTGCAGCCGCCGGTCAATGCCCAGGTTCAGGTTCAGCCCCGGCGTTGGATCAGCAACCTGACCCACGGTGCGCATTTCTCGCCCCAGAATGTCCACTTCGATATTTTTATACCCAGGTGAACCGCGTAGCTCCGTTTGATAGGAAAACTCGATGCCGCTCAAACCCACACGTTCGTTGGGATTCGTGTACCCTGCATCTCGATAATCATCGGCCACCACTGCCGGAATTGGCCCCATGAAGCCGAGCACGTGGCTGAAGAGGTCGCCGTAGACATACTCACGCACTGGCACCTGATTGACGCGTACGCTTGGCGCTCGATAGACCTCTTCGGCAATCTCGAAGGCTGCCAGGCGATCCACCAGGTCGAGAATGGGAATCGGGCGCGATGAACCTCCCTGCCGCCCAAAAGTGACAGACCGCTGCACCAACGCCACTAAGCCCTCGATTGGAAGCGGCTGGCTGATATCTGGAATCTCGATGAGAGACGGCTCATCGGCGGTTGGATTTTCTGGATCGCTCACGGCCGCTTCCACCACGCCAGGCACCTGTATGAAATTGAGATCAACGCCAACTGCTTCGACTGTCTCTTGGAAGTCGACTCGGCCGAGCCGTCGGAACATGATCTCTCCCATACGCAGGGCAACATCAGTGTTGCTGTCAGCTCGCAACAAGCGCAAAACGCGCTCAATCTCTTGGGCTTCCTCATCGACGTCGGTTTCCAGGTCGTCTTCTGGAATGTCGCCAGGCACCAGGGCAACCTCAAAGCTGGGGCGGTTGCGCGTCAGGATAGTCCCCTGCTTGTCATAGACGACGCCGCGCGGCGCAGCGACTTCCACCAACTGGAAGCGATTTCCGTCAGCTTGTTGCTGATAGTCCTCTCCCTGTTGCACCTGTAGCTGATACTGGCGACCAACAAAGACCAGAAAGACGCCTATCACTGTCAATCGAAAGAGAAACATCACCACTGGCGCAATATCGCGTGATGTGCGTTGTTCGTACATATCGCCCGAATGAATCACATGGCCGCGTCATGGCTCTCTGGAACCATGTTGAGCAACGGCGTAAACAGCAACATCAGCAGCGTATTATACGCTATGCCAGGAAGGAGTACATATTGGAGAGTAGGCAGGAACGGCAGAGCAGAGCGAGTGGCAAGCAGGCCATAATCGGTGAAAAACGGCAGCGTCACAGTAACGTTCAGTAGAGCCAGCAATCCCATGTAGGTAAGACCATAGGCCAATGTGCCCAGCGCGGCCGCAGCAAGGGGTACGAACAGGTTGAAGCGCGAGAGCGTGCGATGCCCTGGACTGGCCACCAGCGCCGCTGCCATCAGCGCCAGACTGGATACACCAAAAGGCCCGCCGCTAAAGAGATCGATGGCGACGCCCCCGGCAAAAGCCCATACAATGGAATGGCGGATGCCAAAAACCAACGTACCGCAGATGACCATAATCAACGCCAGGTCGGGTTTGACATTGAACACCTGGATGCGGCCAAGGGCTGTCGACTGGAGAATGGCGGCCGCCATCAACAGTGGAATCATTGCATAGTAAACATAGTCGCGACGACGCAGGCTCATGGATTTCCCCCCGCCGGTGGAGGCTCCTCTGGCTCTGGTTGACCCTCTGCAGGATTCGCCTGCTCCGTCTCGCCCTGGTTTGGCTGAACCTGCACGGGCAGCGATTCTGCTTCCGGCTCGATCTCCAGCGGGTCGAAATTGGTCACCACCGCCACCAATTCCAGTGCGTCGAAGTTGACCGTCGGCTGCACGACGGCCTGCTGAAAGACATCGATGTCGCGCTGATTGATCTGCACGACCTGTCCGATAGGTATGCCGCGCGGAAATTTGCCGCCGATGCCCGATGTGAGCACCACTTCACCCACACTGAAGACCGCACCCTGGGGAATGAAATCCATCAGCAGCGCGCCGCTTGGGTCGCCCCGCACAATGCCGTTGAGTCGGCTGCTTTGCAACACCGAGTTGACCTGGCTGCTGGAATCGGTGATGAGTAGCACTTTGGATGTGGCATTGTTCACTTCGCTGATGCGCCCTACCAGCCCCTGGTCGGTTACCACCGGCATGCCCACCTCGATGCCGTGGCGCTGCCCCAAGTCGAGGATGAGATATTCGAGGAAGTTCGTCGCTTCGGCGCCGATGACACGCGCCACAATTTGCGCCCCGCGCAGTTCCAAGCCGGGTCGCGTCTGGGCAAAGCTCAAAATCTGTCGCAAACGCTGGTTTTCCTGTTCCACCTCGCGCAGGGCGAAGTTTTCGGCCAGGAGAGAGGCGTTGCGCTGTACGAGCTCGCTGTTACGCTGCCGCAAGTCAAACAACTCGAAAACAAAGCTGAACAAGCCTGCGGTGTTTTGAGCCGCACCCGTCGCGCTTGCTTGGGCAGGAGAAGTCAACTGGGAGATAAAGCTCTGCGCCGGCTGCAATTGACCCGTGACCTGAAGCGCCATCAACAGGACAGCAGCCAGCCCGAAGACCACCAATCGAATGCCGATATCGCCAAGGGTCCAGGAACGTCTTTCGGTATTGCGCATAGGTGCGTTCTGCCGTTGCTCAACCCATTATCGAATCGTGCTCTTTCGTTGCATGCTGGTAAGCGTCTCTCGATAGAACTCGGGCTTCTCCAGGATCATGCCAGTGCCCATCACCACTGCGGTGAGTGGATTATCTGCTACATAGACGTGCATGCGCGTTTCGTCCTGAAGCCGTTGAGCAAGCCCTTGCAGCAACGCGCCTCCGCCTGCCAACACGATGCCATATTCCATCAGATCGGCCACCAGTTCGGGCGGCGTCTCGTCCAATGTTCCCTTGACGGCATCAACGATCACCTGCACCGAATTCGCCAGGGCCTCACGAATCTCAACGGAACTCACCTCCACTGCCTCAGGCAGACCGGTGATTAGGTTGCGACCGCGCAGGATCATGGTGCGTTCGCGCTCCAAGGGATAGGCCGACCCAATCTCGATTTTGGACCGTTCGGCCATACGTTCACCGATGAGCAAATTGTATTTCTGGCGCGCATAACCGATGATGTCTTCGTTCATTTCGTCGCCTGCCACGCGGATGGAGCGCGAGACGACGATGCCGCCCAGAGAGATGACCGCCACCTCAGTCGTGCCGCCGCCAATGTCCACAATCATGGAGCCGACCGACTCAGTGACAGGCAGACCAGCGCCGATCGCGGCGGCCATTGGCTCTTCCACCAGGCCCGCTTCGCGCGCGCCAGCGCTGATGGCAGCATCGCGCACAGCGCGTTTTTCCACCTCGGTTACGCCGGACGGAATGCCGATGACCACCCGTGGGCGCGCCGTGCCAAACGCACGATTCCCATGCACTTTGCCGATGAAATGATGAATCATCTGCTCGGTCACATCGAAATCCGAAATGACGCCGTCCTGAAGCGGACGAATGGCGATAATGTGGGCAGGCGTGCGCCCCACCATCTCTTTTGCCTCGCGACCGATCGCCTTGACCCGGTTGCGCCGGCGCGATGACTTGTCGATGGCAACAACGGACGGTTCATTGATGACAATGCCGCGGTTCTTAACGTGAACCAGGGTATTGGCCGTGCCCAGATCGATGCCTACATCCAGGGAAAACAGACCCAACAGCCAGTCGAATGGATTGTTCACAAAAACTCGATCTCCGTTCCGGGTCTACATCTGTAAGCTAATTTCACAGACGCCTGACCACAAGATTCAGCGCATACGCGCCAAGTGAGAGTATATCACAGGCAACAGGCTACGAAAAACAGAATCAACGCCTGGGTGCGTCCCACGCGCCTGGTGAAGGACACCTAATTGAGCAAAAAGCAAACACTTTTTGGTCTGGAAGTTGGACAATCGCTCAGAATAGACTGACCGCTGTCACCAAGTTGAGGGCGGTTTTTTATCCGAAAGGGGGATGGAGTGATGTCGACTGAAATCAACAAGAACAATGTACGTCGTGTCTTCGAAGAAGGGATCAATCAGCGCAATCTTGCCATTCTTGATGATCTGTTGGCGCCAAATTACGCCAATCACAGCATGCCGACGCCGATGCCAGGGCCGGAAGGTTTGAAAGCACTCCTTGGGATTTTTCTGATAGCTTTTCCCGATTTCCATGTGACAGTCGAGGAGGTGTTGGGAGAAGGCGACAAGGTGGTCTCGCAGGGCTATTTCACCGGCGTACACCAGGGTGACTTTCAGGGCATCCCACCGACAGGCAAACAGGTCAATGTTGGCTATATCGATCTATGGCGCGCTGAAAATGGCAAACTCGTCGAGAATTGGGTGCAGTTGGACATGTTGGGTTTGATGCAGCAGCTTGGCGTGATTCCAGCGCGATAAAGCGCCCCGTAGTGTGCAACTGGATCGCCAATCAGAACGTCAATCGTCGTTTATCTATTCAGAATGGGGAAACCAAGATGTCAACCGAACACAACAAGATGTTGGTGCGCACGCTGTATGAAGAGATCTTCTCCCAGGGTGACACCGCTCTCATCGAGCAGTTGTTCACCGAGGACTATGTCAACCACGACCAAAGCGGTCCGCCAGGGGGCTGGCCCACTGGCAAACAAGGCTTCCACGCCGTGGTGGCGACCTATCGCGGCGCCTATCCCGATCTCCACTTCACCATCGAAGAGATGCTCTCGGAAGGCGACCGCGTCGTCACCCGCTGGACAGCGCGCGGTGCGAACACTGGTTCACTGGCTGGGATGCCCACCACCGGTAAAGCCGTCGTCGTCAGCGGCATGTCCATCGAGCGCATCGCAGACGACAAGATCGCCGAGACATGGGCCAATTGGGATCAGTTGGGCATGTTGCAGCAGCTTGGCGTCGTCCCAACGCCAGGTGGCTGATCGAGGCGTCGCCGCTGTTTCCAAAACCCAGGAGTTCTCATCCATCAAGAACTCCTGGGTTTCTTCTTCTGGTGGGCAAGAGCGATCCCCGAAAGGATCCCAGTCCAACTATCACATGGTACGGCGCAGCGTGAGGAACCCCGGCGTCGCATCAAAGAGAATGAAGCCCAATGGCATGCCGATGATGGTCAGACAGAGCAGATAGGCGATGGCGAGAATCAGGGCAGCCAACCACCAACCCACGAAAATGAACCAGATCGCCCGGACGATGAAGTTGATCTGCCTGACGCTGACCGGGCCGTAGGGCGTCACCAATTGAGGCGGCTGACGCAACGCCATAAGCAGCGGCACGTTGTTGAGCACAGCGATGCCGATGGGAATCGTGAGAATGGGCAAGAACAAGAGATAGGCGACGCCGACCGCTGCCGCGCCTAGCCACCACCCCACAAAGATAAACCAGAGGATCTGCAACAGACAGCCTGGCCCCTGTCGCACCGTTACCACGGTATTGTTCATCAAACCGCCTCCTCATCGCCACCCAAGATCGACCGTTACCCTTTTGGACAGATCATTTTGTCCGTAGTGTCACACAGTGTCCACCATATGACACTACGAGAATCTGGACAAAAGTCGCGCCGCGCTTATCACGTTGGGGATGGGCCCGATCGACTCTGACACACTTCTAACAGGCAGCCAATGTAGTGCAAACATTCTTATGCGAAACTGAAAATGAAACAGAAAAGGCGATGCAGCGCAGCCAGAAGCGCCCTGCATCGGATAGATTTGTTCAAACAAATGGAGGCACATCAATGACAACCTTAATCCGTTGGGATCCCTTCCGCGAGATGACGACCATGCGCAACATGATGGATCGCGTCTTCAACGAGCGACTCTTTGACATGCCAATGTTGTGGCCGCGCAACCAGGAGCCGCTCAGCCTGGCCCTGGATGTGGCCGAGGAAGAGAACAAATATATCGTCAAGGCGTCTGTGCCTGGCGTCAAGCCGGAAGAGATGGAGATCACAGTTTCGGACAATGTCCTCACTATCAGGGGAGAGATGAAAGAGGACAAAGAGATCAAGGAAGAGAACTATCACCTGCGCGAGCGACGTTTCGGCAGCTTCATGCGCAGCGTAACCCTGCCTGCGGCAGTGGACGCCGAGCACATCGAGGCCATCAACGAGAATGGCGTGCTCACCTTGACCCTACCCAAATCTGAGGCCGTCAAGCCCAAGAAGATCGAAGTCAAGAAGATGGTGACCGCAGCCTGATTCGAGCAGGATGCAAATCATGCTGTAAAGGGGTCGCAGCGATTGGTCGCTGCGACCCCTTTATTTTGCCGCGCCCGGCCCGTGTTTTTCTCTGGGCGCGCTATACGTGCAATATAAGCAGCTTATTATTGATCTCTAGATTGGCGGCTCATATCGCCGACCATCACGGATTACGAGTCACTCGTAACTCGTGACGTATGAATTGTTTACCCCGTACAGAGCGGCCTAAATGAGACAGGATCTCGTCATGCTGAGCGCCAGCGAAGCATCTGGGTGGCAGAGCGAGATGCTTCGCTGGC
>CAZLMM010000136.1:3601-12489 GCA_964560495.1 uncultured Caldilineaceae bacterium | reverse complement strand
GTAGATGCTTCACTGGCGTTCAGCATGACAAAGGCGGTGTTTCTTGCCCGCGCTCAACATGACAACCATTGGGTTACTTGCGCCCACGTATACTAGGCCTGGACAGGTTCTGCGGCTGCCTCTTCGACTGATTCCTCAACAACCGCCTCGCCAGCCAGCTCGGCGCGCAATTGGGCTTCCTGTTCGGCGCTCAGGTTGGTGGAGATGATCTCAAACTCATATTTCCTGAGCTCGGCAACCACCTTGTCGACAACGGCTTCGCGGGTGAGCAGGAAGAGGGCCGACGTGCCTTCGGTCACTTGGCTGCGAATACTGCCGATGAACTTGTCGTCGATGCCATAATCGTTGAACTTGCCCATCAGACCACCAATGGCAGCGCCGATCGCCAGACCCATAAAAGGCATAAAGAACAACAGACCAAAAAGCATGCCCCAGAACGCACCGCCCAACGCGCCGGCGCCGGACATACTCACCAGCTGTTGGGTCTTGGGCTTCTTGGCGCCGTTCGGCCAGGCAACAATGGCTGCGTCTTCGATGACGATCAATTGCTGCTTCGTCATGGCCTTCACGGTATCCAACAGCTGGGCAGCGCCGTCTGGCGTTGAAAACTTGAGTACGGAAAGGGTGGACATTCTTTGAATTCTCCTAATCTCTTGAATTGCTTTTCTTTTCAGGACGTTATACTTCGCTCTGTTTGAAACCAGGAGTTTTTGAACTGTGAAAACTCCTGGTTTCAAAACAACCACAGTCTAACACATGTCAGCGAACAAATCATATCACAATCGCTGAAAATTCTCCAGGATGAGATGAGTGCAATACTGTGACGTTGCTTCCAATCCATCGGCTCCCGGAATTGTGGTAGGGTCATACGCCTCACCACTACCAGGCCGAGGTAACTTTGCCAGTTGAACTTGGTTGGCAAGCCCAGTTCAAGCTGGAAAACAGTGGCCAATGCAATGATGGCGTATGACAGACTTAATGCTCGGGAGAGAAGGTCAACCCTGGAATGCCGACGCGCCGTTCCACGGCGCGCAGGATGAAGTAAGCGACGCCCACCATGATCAGGTAGAAAACAGCCACGAGGAGATAGGTTGGAATCGGCGCAAAATATCTGGCCGAAAGAATTTTCGCCTGCGTCATCAGGTCGGGCACGGCAATGAGGAAAACCACAGCCGTGTATTTGAGCATGGAGATGGCCTCGTTCGACCAGGCCGGCAGTACGAGCCGTAGCGCCTGGGGCAGAATAATGTAGCGGATGGCCTGCGCCTTGCTCATGCCGATGGCGCGCGCGGCGGTCATCTGGCCTTCGCCCACTGCTTGCAGCGCGCCGCGCAGATATTCAGCCTGATAGGCGCCGCTGTTCAGCCCCAGCGTGAGGAACGCCGCAGTGAAGCGCCCAAAGGTGACGCCAATGTCCGGTAGACCGTAATAGACGACGAAGAGCTGAATCAGCAGCGGCGTGCCCTGAAAAACTGTAATGTAGATCAGGAGCAGGCGTTGCAGCCAACGCGGGCCAAAGACGCGCCCTACGCCCACGGGCAGGCCGATGGCGACGCCGAGGATGAGCGAGACGACGGTGAGCTGTATCGTCACAATTGCTCCCTGAAACATGACCGGGAGCATCTGCTGGAGAAAAGCCGTGAATTCTTGCATAAATCTCACTCGAAGCTGGTGATCTTGTTTAGGAATTCCCGCGTGCGTTCCTGTCGCGGCTGGTCGAACATCTGCGCCGGCGGCCCTTCTTCCACCACATTGCCGCCTTCCATGAAAACGATACGCGTAGCGACCTCCCTGGCAAAGCCCATCTCATGGGAGACAACGATCATGGTCATACCTTCAAGGGCCAGGGTCTGCATGACTTCCAGCACTTCGCCGGTCAACTCCGGGTCCAGGGCAGAGGTGGGTTCGTCGAAGAGCATGACATGGGGGTCCATGGCCAAAGCGCGAGCGATGGCGACGCGCTGTTTTTGCCCGCCCGAAAGTTCAGCAGGATAATGCCCAGCTCGATCCGTCAGCCCTACCCGCTCCAACTCCCACATAGCCTTTTCGTGAGCCTCTTTCTTGGGCAACCTGAGCACCTTTGTCATGCCCACCATGACGTTGCCCAACGCAGTCAAGTGCGTAAAGAGATTGAAATCCTGAAAGACCATGCCGATACGCTGGCGCACTTTGTCCTGGTTGACGCCCGGCGCGGTGATCTCTTGCCCTTCCAGCCTAATGCGCCCCCTATCGGGCGGGCTGAGAAGATTGATGCAGCGCAGCAGCGTGCTTTTGCCCGTGCCGCTAGGTCCGACCAATACCACCACGTCCTGTGGCGGGATCGCCAGGGAAATTCCTTTGAGCACGTGGGTCGCGCCAAAGGACTTGT
Source organism: uncultured Caldilineaceae bacterium (assembly GCA_964560495.1). GTDB lineage: Bacteria > Chloroflexota > Anaerolineae > Caldilineales > Caldilineaceae > UBA5069. Next base: position 10,121 of record CAZLMM010000136.1, on the reverse strand, counting down.
GCACCTCTTCCAACTGCACCATCCATTGCTCGGTCATCCGGTCACCGCTTTCAGGGCAATCAATGCCCTCCTACACCCGCAGCCGATAGCGCTGCTCCATGCGCTGGAGGAACTGGGTCGTCAGGAGAGTCAAACCCAGGTAGAGCAAAGCCGCCGCGCTGAAGGCGATGAATGGCTCCAACGTGCGCGCGCTCACATACTGGGCGCGGCGCAGAATCTCTGGCACGCCCACCACGAAGACCAGCGTAGAGTCCTTCAGCACCAGGGTGGCCTCATTCCCCCAGCCCGGCAGGGCCAGACGGATGGCCTGGGGCAGAATGATGTGACGGATAGCCTGCCAGCGGCTCATGCCAATGGCGCGCGCAGCCGTCATCTGCCCTGGCGCAACTGACTTGATCGCCCCACGGAAAATCTCACTTTGATATGCGCCGGAAGCAAAGCCCAAAGCCAGGGAACCGGCCCAAAAGGGCGTCAGATTGACATACTCGGTGATGACAAAATAGAGGATAAAGATAATGACGACGACCGGCACGGCGCGCACGACAACGCTGTAAACAGCTGCAAGCGCCACGAACGGTCGAGCGCCATAGACGCGCAGCAGCGCCGAGGCGATGCCAAGCACAAAACCCACTGCCAGCGCAACGACAGTCACGCCGATGGTGATCCAAAGACCCTGAATGATAAATTGGAGAGTTGTGGTCAGGCTTTGGACAATGGACATAGGATGAGCTGGTGGGCGCGTTTGTGGGGAGGGTGAACGGCGGCCTGGCCGCCGTTCACCCTGTACTGCTACCTGGATTTCTCACGGCGAAAAAAGGGCGCGTTATGGCAGACCATTGGCCTCTTGAATCTGCTGAACGGTCCCGTCGTCGATCAGCTCCTGAATAATCCTGTCCAGTTCGGCCTTCAATGCGCTTTCTCCATCGGGGATCGCTATGGACTTACCGCCTTCTGCTGTGCTCTCGGTGATCAAGAGCACCTTCAGCCCGGCGGTTTAGGCCAAGGAGATGGCTGGCTCTGCGTCCAAAAGGAAGAGCTCGATACGCCCGTTGGACACATCCAGCGCGCCCTGGTCGGCCCGCTCATAGCTAAAGACCTGGTCGGCTCCGGTCAGGCCGCCGCCCACCAACGTATCCTGAATCCAGCGCTCTTGCACCGTGCCCGTCTGCGCCCCGATGCTCTTGCCAGCGGCGTCTTCGGGCTTTTCCAAAGTCAGCGTCGTATCGGCGGCGCCCAGGAAAGCATCCTTGGTCATGCGATAGGGAATGGTGAAGTCCACCATTTTGTCTCGCTCGGCTGTCGCCTGCATGGCTGCGATGACTGCGTCGATCTTCCCCTCCTGCACCGCCGCGATCAGCGTGTCGAAGGGCATGTCCTGAATCTCCACCTCCACACCGAGTTTCTCGCCGACTGCCCGCACCAGGTCCATGTCAAAGCCGACGAAGTTGCCACTGGCGTCGATGGATTCGTAGGGCGGATAGTCCGCCGACGTGCCCACCACCAATGTGCCCCGTTGCTGGATCACGCCCAGCAACCCGGTATCCTCACCGGCTGGTTCGGCGGCCGGCGCACCGCCTGGCGCAACGGGCACGCATGCAGCCATCAATAGGAGCGCCAGGAGGAAGACCACACACAAATAGCCATACTGTTTTCGCATATAAAACCCCCTGTTTCTATGATCAACAAGATTGACTCCATACTGGGTTCACAGCCGGAGCGAGTTGGAATTGTCACAATAGTATAGCGCAGGTCGGACCGCGTGAGAATTCGGATGGGGGCATGGGGTCTATTTCAGACCCAAAGTGATGGGCGATTGAAACGTGAAGGTGTGCCGTTGCACACTTACGCCACCAGCCCAATCTTTTGCTTCAGCCGCATGATACGGTGGAATGATTGGTCGATGCGGTCGGCGCTCACTGCGTCAGCGTCGACAAGGCCTCGGATGATGTCAAAAGCCTGGCTGGCGGAGATCATGCGCTTGCCGGGAATGTTGTTGGAGATGGCGAGGATGTCCACGCCGGCGGCGATGGCGCGCTGGATCGCATCTTGCGGCTTGTAGAGATCCGAGATGGCGCGCATACGCAGGTCGTCGCTGATGATGACGCCGTCATAGCCCAGGCGCTCGCGCAGGATGCCGGTGATGATCGGCCGAGAGAGAGTGGCCGGCGCATCTGGGTCGAGTTTGCCGTTGAAGATGTGCGCGGTCATCACCGCGTCCACCTGTCCGCCGCCCAGAAGACCAGTGTACGGCTCCAACTCCACCTCCTGCCACGAATCGGTCACATCGACAAAGCCCAGGTGAGTATCCCCTGTGGAACTGCCATGCCCAGGGAAGTGCTTCAGCGTGCAGAGGACGCCATGACGATGGTGGGCGTCGATCAAGGCTTGGGAGTGTTGTACGACGACGGCCGGGTTGCTAGAGAAGCTGCGCTGCACCTTGCCAATTGCTGGACTGACGGGGTTGAGATTGAGATCAACAACCGGCGCCAGGTTGAGGTTGATGCCATAGCTCGATAGGATGGCGGCTGTACTCTCACCCTGGGCGCGCGTCAGGTCCAGATTGTTCTGCTCCCCCAGATACTGAGCGGAAAAGTTTGGCTCGACGCCCGACCACGCGCCTAATCGGCTGACGTAGCCGCCTTCCTGGTCGATGGAGATCAGGAGAGGAATCGCCGCCGCGCCCTGCAACGTTGCGGTCAGGTCTTTGACCTGTTCGGGCGACTCCAGGTTGTGGCGAAAGAGCACCACATTGCCGGCTTTGCCGGCGCGCACATCCTGAATGATGGCGCTGCTTTCGAGCAGATAGCGCCCCGAAAAACCCACCAACAACATTTGGCCGATCTTGACGTCCAGGGAAAAGTCCGGCAGGGGCAGACCCTGTTCTGCAGACAAGGCCAAGGGAGGGCGGTTGGGAGCGGCGCTGCGGTCTGTGTAGGAAACGACGCCGGCGGTCAGATCGTTGGCGCGCACCGGCGCGGCGCAGCCAGCCAACAACGCAACGCTTATGGCCTGGCCGGCGCGGCGCAAGAATGCGCGTCGTGAAAGTTGGGACATGGATGACTCTTCAGATGATTGCTTTCTGTTCCGGTCATCACAGAAGCGACCGGAGTCGGTTGTCAACGAAATGAGAATGCGCTGATGGATAAGAATCCAAGACAATGAGAGCCATTTTATCCCAGAATGTGGTAGGAACAAAAAAGACGGCTCGGAATTCCGAGCCGTCTTTTAGTGGAGATGGCGGGAGTCGAACCCGCGTCCGAAACATTCGCCCAGGGACATCTACAGGTTTAGTCGTGTTACGTTATGTCACCAGATGGACTCCACACGACGGGATTCACAATCTGGTCAGCCGATGGTCTTAGGCGGCTTTATCGGCGTCTTGCCGCCGCAGCCCCTCAGTTGTGACGGTTGCCGTGGGACCTGCGGGCGTCATCTACACGGGCCGTGACCCCACGTTGGGGGTCAGGTTTTCATCTCAGGCTGCGAGAGCCGCAGGGGCCTTCGCAAAACCGAAGTTGAAAGTGTTGCCAGAGTTGGCATTTATAGGTTTGCGCCTGTTTTTACGTAGTCGACGCTCTACGACCTGCAGTCCAAGAACAGCCTGCCCCGTCGAAGCCGGTACATCCCCAGAACTAATTGAAGTATACTGCACAACCACGGGTTGATCAAATTAACGGCCAGGCTATTACACTTGAAGCGGAGGACCTCTCGAAGATGGCTCGTTCTGACCTATCTCCCCAACGCATGTGGCTGGGCTTTGCGCTCATCCTGGCGGTCTATCTTGCCCTGGGCGCCTGGCTCATCTGGCGGCTGCCGGCCTTCATCGGGCCGGTGGAGGGGCTGCACTATGAGCATGTCGCGCTGTTGCGCCGCGCCGGGCAACCGCCGGATCCATCCACGTCCACGCGCCCGGATGAGCGTCACCAGCCACCGGTCTACTACACGCTTGCGGCGCTGTTGGCGCTACCCTTTGCCAACCCGCCGCTGGACACCGAGTTCGAGCCGAATCCCCATTATCTCGCCACCCATCGCGGCAATCTTCAGCCCAAGGTGCACATGAACGCGACCAATGCGCCGGTTCTCTATGCCGGGCGCGCCGCTGCGCTGCTCTTTGGCGCGATTGGGTTGTTTGGTCTGGCTTTGGCGGCGCGCCAATCGCTGCCTGCCGATGTGACCCTGTTGGTTGTCGGCCTGTTGGCTTTCAACCCGACCTATCTTTTCCTGAGCGCGGTCATGGGCAACGACCTGGCCGCAACTGCAATGAGCGCGCTGACCCTGGCCTATTCCGCCTGGCTCATCGTGCACACGCCGCGCCCGGCGGCGTTTCTGGGGTGGGGCGCGCTCTTTGCCCTGGCTATGCTCACCAAGGCCAGCGCAGCCTTTCTGGCTGTTGCCCTGCCATTGGCCTGTCTGGCCCAATGGCAGACGAAAAAAGCATGGAAACCGGCGGCCTCTGCCTTTTTCATGGGCGTCTTGGGCTTCTTCCCCTTCTGGGGCGCATGGCTGCTCTACAACGTCTGGCGCGCCATCGACCCACTCGCGCTTTCGGCCAGCCTGCCGTTGAGCCGGGTGCTGAACCTGGGGCCGACAGACTACTGGCGCATCGTTCCCTTCCTCGGCCTCATTTGGCGTTCCATCTGGCTGGACTGGAGCGCAGGCGAGGTGGGCTTTGCACCCGATTGGGTTTACTGGGCGTCGGGACTCTTTCTGCTGGGCAGTCTGGGCGGTTGGCTACGTCTGCGTTCATCCCTGCGCCAGCCACTCCTGCTGGTCTTGCTCTATTTGCTCAGTGTGCTGTCGCTGGCGACGCTCTTCTTCAGCGTCAAAACGTTGATGGTCAAAGAGGCTGGCTATGTGGTGCCCGAAGGCCGCTGGATGCTACCGACGCTGCCGGGCTTTGTCTGGTTGGTGGGGGTGGGCTGGGCGCGCTGGTGGCCGCAACGCGCGCGACCGGTCGCGACATACAGCGCGCTGGCGGTGTACGCCGTCGCTGTGATCATCTTGGCTTTCCTTTGGCTGCCGGTGCTCTATCCGCAAGCGCAGCTGCTCTCTGCCAGTGATGAACCGCTTTCAACGGCCCAGGGCGTCGATCTTCACTATGGCGGCGAAATCGCGCTCGACGCCGTGACAAGCGAGCCATTTGTCATCGGACAGCAGTCGGCGGTCATGCTGGATTGGCGGGCGCTGACCGACATCGAGCGCGACTACACCATATCGCTGCAATTGTTGACGCCCGACGACACAGGCGCGCTGACGAAACTGGACTGGCAGAACAGCTATCCCGGCGGCGGGGCGTCGCCGACGCGCGGCTGGCAGGCCGATGAGCGCATCCGCGACCGGATGCTACTGCTGCCTCAGGATCGGCTTGATGGCCCGACGCGGGCGATCCTGGGCGTGTGGGTGCTGGGCAACCTGAGAAGCGAAGAAACGCTGCCAGCCGTTCATGACGGCGCAGAGGTCGATCCGCCGATTGTGCAGAGTGTGACTGTCCGCCCTGCGCAGCTGCTGGCGGTTTCTGAAGATGTCCGCCTGAACGAGCCTGTGGTTTTCGGCGACCTTATCGAATTGCAAGGCGTGGGGCTGGCGCAGGACGAGAATGGGCTGGAGGCGACCTTGTGGTGGCAGACGATGGGCGAACCGGCCGGCGATTACACGGTCTTCGTTCAGGCGCTGGACGCCGACGGTCAGCTCATCGCCCAGGATGACAGCCCGCCCAATGCCGGGCGCAGCCCCACCTCCATCTGGCGCGCTGGCGACCGGGTGCGTGACCGCCATCGCCTGGCAGGGTCGTTGCCGCCCGGCGCGACGTTGCTCATCGGCCTCTATGCCCCGGCCACCATGGAGCGGCTGACGGCGACGCAGGGCGGCGTTCCGCTCGTAGATGACGCATGGTCGCTGTCTATCCCATCAAGAGGCGTTGGTGAATAGATCGGACATCGGCCTTTCAAGTCTGTCTCGGCATCGAACGCTGCCCCAACGTAATTTTCACTGTTTTGATTTTCGGTATACTTGTGGCACAATGTCACTATGACTGACTATCAATCCATCCTATTCACTCTTCCGCAGGAATTTCAATCAACGCTGCTGCAACTGGCTGAAGCGATTGAGCGGAACTTGCGCAGCCAGTTAGCGCCGCGTGAAGATGTGATCGACGTGCGCGCCCTGGCAAACGGGTTGGTCGAGGCGCAGCAGGCTTCAGCCGAGCGCATGGAGAAGATAGAAGAAGTCCTTCATCAATTGGCGGAGACGCAATTGGAGTTTGCGGAAGCGCAGAAGCGCACCGAACAGCGCATCGAAGAGCTGGCCCAGGCGCAGAAGCGCACCGAGCAACACATCGAAGAGTTGACCCAGGCGCAGAAGCGCACCGAGCAACGCATCGAAGAGCTCACCCAGGCGCAGAGAGAGCTGGCCCAGGCGCAGAAGCGCACCGAACAGCGCATCGAAGAGCTGACCCAGGCGCAGACACGCACCGAACAGCGCATCGAAGAGCTGACCCAGGCGCAGACACGCACCGAACAGC
>CAZLMM010000136.1:0-3501 GCA_964560495.1 uncultured Caldilineaceae bacterium | reverse complement strand
CGCACCGAACAGCGCATCGAAGAGCTGACCCAGGCGCAGACACGCACCGAACAGCGCATCGAAGAGCTGACCCAAGGGCAGGAAGCCCTGACTCAGGCTCAACGCGAGACACAGCAGAGTCTCATGACGCTCTCTCAAGAGGTGGGTCAACTGACGAAGGCAGTGCGCGCAATGCAGCCGCGCCTTGCAAAGATCGAGGGTCGGGACCTGGAACGACTCTACGTGGAGCGCGCACCCAGCTATTTTGGACGTTGGTTGCGACAGATCGATATACTGTGGCCGGGGCGTCTCGACCGCAAACTCGAAGAGAGCCTCGACACCGCTCTCACTGGCGATGAGCGGGAAGAAGTGCTGCGCCTGGACGCCATCCTGCGCGGCAAAGCCCAGTTCCCCACGGGTCAGCGTGAGATGTATGTCGCCCTGGAAGCGTCAGTCACGGTCAACATGTACGATGTGGAGCGCGTCTTCGAGCGCGCCGCCTTGCTGCGGCGATTGGGCGCGCCCGTGGCCGCAGTGGTGGCTGGTGAAGTCGTCGAGCGCGACGCCGAAGAATACGCTCTGGCCATCGGCGTCGCCATCCTCCATGATGGCAAACGGCTGGGATGGGAACAGGCGCTTGCCATGAGTTGAGCGTTACGCTGTTCGCTCATCCAATTGGCGCGCCAACCTCTTGGGCGCGGTCAGCCGATAGCTCTTCTCTACCAAGTCGGCAACCATCGTCCAATCGATCTCCTCATTGAGCCAGATCCCTACCCAGCCGTGATGACCTACGTAGGGCGGGACGAAGTAGCGCGCCGGTTCAGCCTCGACCAACATCTCCTGAATACCAGGCCCGGCTTTGCACCATACAGACCAATGTCCCTGGTGTAAATCATGGCGCATGGCGAAAACCTTATCGCGCACTTTGAAGCTGGGATTGCCCACGCCGCCCGCCTCCACCGCTTCGGGCATCGCCAGGCAGATTGCGCGCAGTCGCTCCAACGCGTCGTCGTTCATCGCACTTCACCTTTCTTCATAGGTCTCCAACGCGCGCCCATCCCGCGGCCACACCTTTTCTCACCACGTCGCCATAGGGAGTGGCAGGCAGTATTTCGAGCCGCGCCGCGGCCAGCTCGTAGCAGCGCCGCGCCGCTGCTGCGTCACCCACTTGTTCATGTGACCATCCTATGTTCAAATAGAGAGATGGATAGAAGCCGCGTATGATCTCGCCTTGAAGAGCCGCAGCTGCATCTGCATGGTCGATGGCCATTCGGTTCCAAAAGAGCATCTCCTCTGGCGGGCGATGACGCGCCAAAAAGTGAGCGGCAATGCAGGCGTCCAGATCATCCTGGCGCGCCTCCCAGGCCCGCTGGAAGAGATCATGGGCCTGATCCAATTGACCTGCGCCTTCAGCCTCCATGCCGGCAACGCACAGCTTGACAACAGGGTTGTCGGGGTCGAGAGTCATTCTGGTATCCTTTCATTGTTACGACGGCTCTGATCTATGGGAAGGGATGAGCAAGGAGTAGCCTTGAGCGAGATCAGTCAGTTGATCGCACGCGCCGCCACAGAACGCAGCGCCCGCGTCGACAAACAGAGCGCCTTTGCCGAGATCGTACGACGCTTCCAAGATATGGCCTTTGGCTGCGCCTTTGCCGTGTTGGGCGACTTTCACCTGGCCGAGGACGCCGCCCAGGAAGCGTTCCTGAGCGCCTGGCGCAACCTGGACCAGTTGCGCCAGCCCGATGCGTTTCCCGGCTGGTTCAAGCGCATCGTCCTCACCCAGTGCAATCGCCTGACGCGCGGCAAACGGCTCGATGTGATTTCGCTCGACGCCATCACTGAGCTGCCGACCAATGAGGGCGACCCCTTCCTTGCCTACGAACAACTCGAACGTCAGATACGCGTCTACGCCGCAATCCAGGCGCTGCCCGAGCATGAGCGTATGGTCGTTGCGCTCTTCTACGTGGGCGACTATTCGCAAAACGAGATCTCCGACTTCCTGGAGGTCCCGATCACCACGGTCAAGAAGCGACTCTTCGACGCCCGCAAGAAGTTGTCGCGGCTGAGCGCAGTGCAAGCATATAGACCCGACGTAGACGCAAACTCAGGCGAAACGTCTGAACCGCCGCCAACCGATTCACTTCAGGGGATGGAAGCTATGGTGCGAGATACTTTACAGGAAAAGCGTCCTTCGCGCAACGAGGAGTTCGCCGAAACGGTGACGCTTTACAATCAGGCCCTCGATTCATTCATTGCCAAGATCAAGCAGGATCGCTACATCATCGCGGCCATCCTCTTTGGCAGCCTATCCCACGACACGGTGTGGCGCAAGAGCGACATCGACATTGCCCTTGTTGGCCGCGACGACAAACCGGGCCGCGACTTCTATCTGGTGGAGAATGGGGTCAACATCCACGCCTTTCTCCTGCCGCGCGGCAAGTTCAAACAAGCCATCGAAGGCTCGCTGCAAGGGTCGTTCAGCCACTCATGGTTCGCCCTGAGCACGTTGATCTACACGACTGACGACACCATTCGCGAGCTCTACCAGAGCGTGCAGACCATCGGCGCGCGCGACCGGCAGTTACGGCTCATGACTTCAGGCGCCACCCTGATCTACTGTGCAGCCAAGGCCGAAAAGTGGTTAGTGACGCGCAAGGACATCTCCTACAGCTTCCTGTGGATCATGTATGCCCTCAAGCCGCTGGCCGAGATCGAGGTGCTGATCAAGGGCGAAGTGACCGGGCGCGAGGTGATTCCCCAGGCAGTGAAGATCAATCCGGCCCTCTTCACGCCGCTCTACCAGGACCTGATCCACGGCAAGAAGGAGGAGACGACACTGCGGGCCGCCATCGACGCGCTCAATCGCTACCTGGAGCGCAACATGCTGCTGCTATTCAGCCCGGTGCTCGATTATCTGCGCGAGGCGCGCGGCGTCCGCACCACGAGCGAGATCGACGAGTACTTCCGCAAACAGGTGCAGGAGCACACGCTGAGCAACGTCTATGAGTGGCTGGCCGACAACCATGTGATCCAGAAGGTGCCGTCGCCCGTGCGCCTGACAGTGAAGAGCCAGGTGACGGTGGACGAGGCGGCGTACTATTATGATGGCGATAGTACGGCGTGACAGGATGATTTCAAGACAGGATGAGCAGAATGCGCACGATGCGGAAGATAGCGGAAATCTACAAATCCAATTTGCATCTCGGCCACGAGCCAACGATCCATTTCTGGCGCACGGCAGCCGGCGCACAGGTGGACGTGGTCGTCGAGACCCAGCCGGCGCTCATCCCAGTGGAGATCAAGGCCTCGGCAACAACCCGGCCCGACATGGCGCGCGAAATCATCAACTTTCGGCGTGACTTTGGCGTACGCGCCGCCAGTGGCTATGTCATTTACCCTGGCGAGACACTCTTGCCCCTCGGCGAAGGCGTCCTTGCACTGCCCGTTGCAGCGCTTTGAATGAGGACAGCGCAATTGAACCGGGTGTGTTCAAAATCAGTTAGGCGTGGTCGCCCCTAG
>CAZLMM010000135.1:0-12581 GCA_964560495.1 uncultured Caldilineaceae bacterium | reverse complement strand
AGTGAAGCATCTACGTAGTGAAGCATCTGCGTGCCGGCGAGAGTTTCTAGGGAGCCTCAGCGAAGCATCCAGCGTTGTAGACGAATGGTCTTGCGCTGTCACGCCGGATTCTTCGCTGCGCTCAGAATGACAGTGTGCTCTTGTGTCATGCTGAGCCTCAGCGAAGCATCCAGCGTTGTAGACGAACGATCTTGCGCTGTCACGCCGGATTCTTCGCTGCGCTCAGAATGACAATGGATGCTACTGTGTCATTCTTCGCTGCGCTCAGAATGACAATGGATGCTACTGTGTCATTCTTCGCTGCGCTCAGAATGACAATCGATGCTTACGCCGGCGGGTTCTCCCAGAAGTAGGTCTCGGTGTTGAGCAGGTGCTCGTCTCCGGTCGGGTCGTCCACAGGCATGCCGTTCAGATAGTTTCGTATACCGTTCTTGACGATGATCAGCGCCGGCCCTTCGCCCAGATAGCCAATCATGGGCAGCTCTTCGGCCCAGATGTCCAGAATCTGATGGAAGAGCGCGGTCTGCTGGTCGGGGTCAGGCTCGGCCTGAATCGCGTCCCACAATTCCCAGATGGTCCACATCCAGTGTCCTTCAGGCGGCGCCTCGCTGTTGGGATCGGCGTCACCCTGAGTGCGATAGAGCACCCAGGCCGGACACCACGGGCGGTCGTGCTGCTCGCCAGTCCAGATGATGGGCGCAGCCAGGGGCACCACGGTGCGGTCGCCGGCCCAACAGCCAGCTTCGATCTCGTTGGCCTCGTAGTGCTCGGTGTAGAGCGAACGTTCCACATATTTGTACGCAGCGTTGACGCCCACATCCTTGTAATACTTGACAACCTGATTGACGAAGTCTTCGGTCTGGCTGCCGGCCGGGTCGATGCCTTCGATGGTGAAGGAAATGGGGTCGCTTGTACCTGGGTAAACGCGGATGCCATCGGCGTTCTTCTCTGCGTAGCCGGCCTCGTCTAGCAGGCGGTTCGCCTCAACTGGGTCGAACTGGATGTGGGCGGTGGCTTGCTTCTCATACGCTTGAGGCGAGACGCTCAAGGGGCTATACTGACGAGGGGTCATCAACCCATCATAGACCAACTCGTTGATCGTATCGCGATCCACGGCGATGGAAAGGGCGATGCGCACATTGCGCTGATTAAAGAACTCACGCAAGGGCATGTTTTTTGTCGTCAAGTTAAGTTGGATGGCCGGATGGCCTGCACTTTTGCCCACGAACATGCGATAATCGCCTGCCTCTTCATTCTCCTTGTAGAGCGTGAAGTTGGCCAGGCTGACATGGCGCGCCTGGAAGTCCACTTCTCCGTTGATGATGCGCAGGTCGAAGACATCGTTGGCGTCGAAGAAGCGATGGCTGACGGTGTCCACATAGGGCAGCTGCTGACCTTCCGCATCCACCGCAAAGAAGTAGGGGTTGCGCTCCATGGTGAAGAGTTCTTCCGACAGTGGGTTCTTGGCCACCCAGCCGCCCAACACCGGTCGCTCTGGGTTCATGTACCAGAAGTTGCGGTCGTTGAAGTATTCGGTCCAGGCATTGAAGCCGGCTGCGGTCGTGGCGGCTTGCAAGGCCGCCTGGTCTTCCGTCAGGTCGTTGTGGAACTGCGCCAGATAGTGACCTGGCATAAAGACTGCATCCCAGCCGCGCCCCAGGCTGAGGCTCAGCAATGGCTTGGGATCCGCATACTTGAACTTGAAGGTATAGTCGTCGACAATCTCCAATGTCATGGGCGTCTTGGCTGCGCCGCTCACATAGGCCCCACTCTGGAATGAGGCAGCGCCGCCAGGGAAAAGCTCGGCGTTGTTGACGTAATTCTCCCACCACCAGGTCACATCCGCCGTGGTCAACGGCGCGCCGTCAGACCACTTTGTACCGGGACGAAGGTGGAAGGTCCACTCTTTGGCGTCGTCGCTCAATTCCCAAGCCTCGACCAGGCGCGGGCGCTGGATCAAGTCCTTGTCGAACCAGACCAACAGGCGATCCACATGCTTGGTGGGACCCCAACGGTCGGAGACGCCCTTGAAACCGCGGCGGAATGTACCGCCATATTTGCCGACTTGTTCTGCCACGGCCATGACCAACGGGTTGGAGGGCAGCCGCTGATCCACGGGCGGCAATTGACCGGCAGCCACCAGTTCGGCCAACATAGGCGCCTCTTTGTAAGCGCCGGGTGCAGCTGCGCCAGCTCCTGTTTCGGCAGCCGGTGCGGCTGTTGGCTCAGGCGCAGGCGCTGGCGCAGCTGGCGCGCCGCAGGCCACCATCACCGTGCCCGCCGTCGCAAATGCAGTCAGCTGCAAGAACTGGCGGCGGGAAATCTGTCTCTTTTCCTTCATCATCCTAACCTCCTTGAAAGAACTATGAACAAACTCCGATTGTAAATCCTACGCAACGACGCCCACATTCGCAGCCAGCCAGGCTGGGGCCGGGATGCGGCGGTCGTCCAGGGAACACGCATAGAGAAAACGAAAGACGTCGCTGACATAGTACTGGGGGAAAGGCTTGGTAGGCAACGCATTCAAGAAATGAGACTCCACCAAATCGGCCATACGTTCATCCATGCCGAACTCCACTTCGTAGTCGAAGTAAATCGCCAGGTCTTTTTCTGGGTCTTCGATAACGCGCTTGACCCCATAAGCCTGGGGGAAACGATGCGCCGGCGAATAGCGCTCCATCAGGAATGTGCCCAACGCAGCCGAATGGATGTAGGGTTTGTGGGCGTATAGAAAATTGACGGTTTGTTGCGCGTCGTCCAGGGTCTCACCTGGAAAGCCGAAAAAGAAGAAGGTGTGATTCCAGATGCCGGCCTCGGCGCTCTCGCGCAAGATGCGGCTCATGTGTTCCAATTCTGTCCCCTTGACCATCGCCTGCATGATCGGCTCGGAGGCGCTTTCCAGGCCAAAAAGGATCATACGGCAGCCGCCAGCGTGCATCTGCTTGAGCAGATCTTTGGAGATGACGCGCTCGAAACGGGCGCAACCTCCCCAATTCACGGGCGCACCAGCATCAGTCAAGATGACTGAGAGATGTTTGAGATTGCGGGGAGTCACGGCCTCATCGGAGAAGAAGATGTGGCATGCACCGTACTTGCGATGCAGTTCCAACATCTGGCCGGCCAGATGTTCGGCGCGCAACTGGCTGAAAGTCTCCGGCTCGCCGTAGCCCACGTTACAGAAGGCGCACTTGCCAAAGTAGCAGCCGCGCGCAGTGAGCAGGGGCAGTACCAGCTTCGGCGCCAGATAGCGATCCAGCGGCAGACCGTCGAAGTCAGGCAAGGGCAGATTGCTGATCTTCGCCGGCTCCTGGCGCTGATTGACTCGCACCTGCTGACCGTCTCTGTAGATCAGGTTCGGAACTTGCGAGAGATCCTTGCCCTGGGATACGGCTTCCACCAGGCGCAACAGCGGCGCTTCGCCGTCGAAGACCACGGCGCTGTCGATGAGCTGCCAGATGGCTGGTGTCTTCACCAGCTCGTCCCGCAACATGCTGATGTGCGGCCCGCCCACGGTCACATGGATGGGCAGCCCGCTCTCCTTTACAAGATGGGCCAGCGTCATGCCAGCCAGCATTTGGGGCATTGAGGGAATGGAGATACCCACCACATCGGGTTGGAGGCGGCGAATATCCTGTATGACTCCAGCGTGGTAAAGTTCCACGAACATGTTGAAGCGAGGGTCGCGCACGCCCCGCAACAGGGCGCGGCTGCTGTCCACCGGAATGGCTGCTTCGTAACTTTGTAGATGAAGGGCAGCTGGGAAATAGGGGAGCGAGGCGAGTTCGAGAGCATCCACAAGAATCTTGAAGGCGTTCAGGCCAAGCGTCCCGTCGAAGAAGGCGTCGCTGCGGATGACGCTTTTGGCGCGTTCCACCTGAGACGCCAGCCGCGGCCCTTCCCGCAGCGCCCAGCGCACCCGGTCGGGCGGTGGGGCGGCTGAATCCAGACGCGCCATGGCCCCGGTGAAACGTTCTCGCACCAGCGCGACGGCGTGGTGGAGATGGTTTTGCGTCAACACCTGGTCGAAGACCTCAAGGTTGAGATCGCGCTGGATGACCTCCACGCCATGCTGACGCAGATAGGCCGTCAGCGTCGGCAAGGCCAGATGGGGCATCGTCGGCGTCCAATTGGGGGGAGAGAAGAGCATGACTCTCACACACCCCCCTTATTCTCGTACTCGTTCTCGCCTTTCGCCCCAACCTCGTACTCCCCATTCTCTCGCACCACCGCATCTACCATCTTCATCAACATCGACACGATCCTCACCAGCAGCCCTTTTCCTGACTCAGCCTCACTCACTGAAACCGCCTTCGAAATCACCAAAACATCGATCACCGCTGCACATTCCAACGCCGACCCACGGGCAATTTCGAAAAACGGCCGCCGGTCAGGTCCAAATCGTCTGCCATTGCCGAAGGCAATGTTCAACGGAATCGATTGGCTGGCGCGCAGCAATTGGTCGCGCGCATGTCTGTAGGCGCCAGCGAGCCGCTCTGCCAGTGCATACGCCCAGGCGACGAACTGGAGCGAGACTTTGTAGACGTCGAGTTTTTCGTGGTCGAAGGTCACGGGCTGTGTCCGATTACGATTACGAGTGCGATTACGAGTGCGATTACGAGTACGATTACGAGTACGAGTGCGAATTAGTGGGCGAGGGATTCAACGCCCGCCAGGTTCAGTTCTCCGGCGTAGTGACAGCGCACAAACCGCCCCGGCTCGATTTCGCGCAGCGTTGGCGGTTCGCTGTTGCAGCGCACGCCGTCATTGTATTTGCAACGCGGATGGAAATAGCAGCCACTGGGTGGGTTGGCCGGGTCGGCCACATCGCCGGGCAAGATGATGGGCTCGCCACGGTCACGCGGGTCAGGCTTGGGTACGGCCGAAAGCAACGCCTCGGTGTAAGGATGCAGCGGCTTCAGGTACAGATCTTTTGTGACCGCGCTCTCCACCAACTGACCGACGTACATCACGGCCACCCGGTCGCTGATGTGTTCGACGACGCTGAGGTCGTGGGCCACAAAGAGATAGGTCAATCCAAATTCACGCTGCAAATCTTGCATCAGGTTGAGAATTTGCGCCTGCACTGACACATCCAGCGCCGACACTGGTTCATCCAGCACCATCAGTTTGGGATTCAACGCCAGCGCACGCGCCACGCCGATGCGTTGGCGCTGCCCGCCGCTAAAGGCGTGGGGATAGCGATTCATGTATTCGGGGCGCAGGCCCACCACACGCAACAGATAGGCGACCCGTTCTTCCAGCTCCTTGCCAGAGGCAATCTTGTTGACGACCAATGGCTCACCCACATTTTGCAACAGGTTCATGCGCGGATTCAGGGAAGAATAGGGGTCTTGAAAAACCATCTGCATGTGCCGGCGCAATTGTTTGAGTTGGGCTTTGTCGACTTGCGCCAGGTTGAAGCGTCCCATCTGGTCGTCGCCAAACCAGACCTCGCCGGCTGATGGGTCGAGGGCGCGCAGGATCACACGCCCGGTGGTCGTCTTGCCGCAGCCGCTTTCCCCCACCAGGCCCAAGGTCTCGCCCGGGCGCACATAGAAACTCACATCATCGACTGCCTTGACGAAGCCGACGGTCTTGGAGAAGAAGCCGCGCTTGATGGGGAAATACTTCTTGAGATTGCGCACCTCTAAGAGAAATTCTTTCCGGGGGCCGCTGGACGCAGGCTGTACGGACGCAGACGCGCCAGCTGATACACTCGGGACGGCGCTATCGGTTGAGGGCAATTTTCACCTCCTCGTTCGCATTGGCTTCGATTGTGGACTTGCTCTGCTGACATGGATGTCAGCCCGGGGCGGGTCAGGATCAGAACAACATCAAATCAGGCTGTTTAGGCCGATCACTGACACGGTGACGACGGCCAAACCCAGAAAAACTTTGCCGGCTCGCTGCCGCAACTGCTTTTTTGCGACGCCGATACGAAAGTAGTGTTCCACCATCAACATACCAACGAGCCAGACAAGGCCCAGGAGTACGAGCACATATTTATCGACCGCCCGCACCTGCCAGGGATTTAGCCTGAGTCGCATGGCGCCAACGACGAAAATCTCGTCTATTTTGAGGATCAACCAAAACGTGATGATTAAATACGCCAACCACAGGATCAAATAGCTGGTATAGGATGCAACACGTTGCCAGATCGGAATTGCTTCATTTTGGGGAGAATCGTCGAACATTCCTGCGACCTGAAGCCCAAAAGCTCGACCTTTGCCGGGAGCTGTGGGGAGTATTTTGATGGACAGTGAACCTGTTGCGGTGCACTCCATCAATCAGCCGACAAGAACACAATACAAATGGCAGTATACTCTACGACAAAGCCAATTTCTTGGCAAGGCTCCAAAACACCTACACCAAGATGGGCTGGGCAAGATGCTCGCTGCAGACAGCACTGCGAGTGCTGCGTCAAGCCCATTCTTGCAGAGCAAACGAACGAGCAAATGAATCTCGGATGAATATATGATATATTGTGATAATGCATCCAAAGTGTATGACAAAACCTACCATGTTGTCAAACAGACGTATTTGCAGGAGATCACTATGAACACACTGTCGTGCGCCAATGTTCTTGATGCGCTTGCCAGGCACACTGCCAATCTTGCTTTCCACCAAATCATGACGCCCGATCACCCTGATGCGGGGGCGTTGGTCAACCATGATTACGACCTGCCTGACAACAAACTCACGTCGGCGTTCATGACCGCGTGCGCTTATCTGAACCTCTTTCCGCCGACGGCCGATGAGTCGCTCTTGCAGAGAGCCGATCTGGCGGCCGATTACTTGCTCAAGGCCCAACGACCCACCGGAAACATCGACCTGCTCTCCGTCAACTACGACTCCAGCCCAGACACCGGCTTCACTGTGCAGCAGTTGTGCACTGTAGTCGAGCTGGCGCGCTGCGCTCAAGCGAACACCGTCGTGTGGCAGAGCTTGTTGGGCAAAATCGAAATCTTCATTCGCCGGGCGATTCCTGGCATTCTGAACGGGGGCTTTCACACACCCAACCACCGCTGGGTGATGACATCGGCGCTCGTTCAGGCCAAATCCCTCTATCCTGACCTGGAAGTCGCCGAGGTGGTGAACGCCTACCTGGCGGAGGGTTTCGATATCGACGAAGAAGGGTTGTTCCTGGAACGCAGCATCGGCGTCTATGATGCGGTCAACACGCGCTCGCTTTTGCTCATCGCCGCCAACTGGCCCTGTCCCCAGGCGTTGGACGCCGTAACTCGCAACCTGGAATTCAATCTGTACATGCTCCATGACGATGGCACAGCCGAGACAGGTCTTTCCCGGCGGCAGGACTATGGTGTGCGCACCGTGCCCCTGGGCATCGCCCATGCCTATCTGCTGCGCCACGCCGTTCAACCCAATCCCCGTTTCGTCGCTGCGGCGCAGAAACTGTGGCAGTGCTCACAGCAAGCGGGCGAATGGCAACTCTGGCTGGCCTACCCCCTACTCAAACACGGCGATCCGACCCCGTCCGACGCGCCGCTGCCGGAGAACTTCTCAAGCTTTTTCCCGCGCAACGGCATCTGGCGTGTGCGCCGCAATCGGCTCAGCGCCTCCCTCTTTGGCGGCGTCACACAGCTGCTCACGCTCATCCACGGCGCCGCCGAGCTGACAAGCATGAAGATCAGCGCGACCTATTTCGGCGGGTTGTGTGGTCGCTTCTCCGCCGACGAGTTCACCGTCGCTGACAACACAGCTGCGCTTTTGTGGACTGGCCTCAATCGCCCGCGACGCCCCGGCTATGAGCTGCCCTTGGGCAGGGCTGTCCCCCCAGAACAGTGGGACGCCCGATTGCCTGAACGCGACCTGCGCCGCGTGCCGCCGTTGCGCACGCTGCTCACTGTGCAGGAAGTGCACGAGGGCTTCGATCTGCGCGTGCAAACACTCGACGGGCTGGATGGCGTCGCGTTTCAGATCGCCTTCGACTTTGCGCCCGGCGGCGTCTGGGAGAGTGGAGACACACGCCTTGCGCCGCAGTCGGGTCAAGTGATCTTCCTTAAGCAAGGATGGGGCGAAATGCGCTACGGCAGCGATGCGATTCGCATGGGGCCGGGCGCATACGGACACGGCATGTTTGCCATGCGCGAAGCGGAGCCGGCGCCAGGACATGTGCGCATCCTGGTCGCCTTCCGCACGCCGGTGGATTCTCGCTTGTGCATACGCGCATATCGGGGTCTGCCACGGAGCGTATGAACTGAGAAAGCGGGTTTCAACTGATGTGGCTGACCTTTGAGGCCGCGAACAGGCACTCTTCCAGACGGTCAAGGGCGACCAGGAACGAGTGCGCTTCGTCGAGGAGTGGTTGCAGATGGATATCTACAAAGGTTTCAGCGGCGCGATCCTGCCAGTGCTCTTGCGTTCGTCGCCATTCCTCAGCGAGTTGGCGCGTCGCCGCTTCGATGCTGTCACCAAAGTCAGTCATGACTAAATCCGAGTCTCCTTCAACCAGTCGGGCGCGGATATTGCACGATTCTTGAATCGAATGGTCGCCTGGCCTTACATGAGCGCAGTCAGATCGATGTCGCCGACTATCAACGTCCACTCGTCGTCATTGCGGGCATAGATCGCGGCGGTCTGGCGCACCCCATCGATGACGACCGCCAGCACGGGCACATTCTCTGTTCCCAACTGATGAACAAGTTCTGCAATGCGCTGATTGGCAGGACTCCACTGGGCTGTCGCCGGCTTCGCCATGCGCTCTGCGGTTGCGGCCACCCATTCAAGCGACCCCTGCTCCCCGCTCTCGCTCTGCCCCAGACGCAGCATTCCATCTGCGCTGAATTTGGCCTCCACCACGATGAGCGGCAATCCTGGCGCGCGAAAGACCCGGTCGAAACCGTGGTGGGGCTGCGTAAAGGGAATCTCCTCCAGGCCGAAACGCTGACTGAGGACGATGCTGGCGATCTCCTCGGCCATGCGCCCTTTGAGCGCGTTGGCGCGTCCTGCCACAATCTGCATGGCGCCAATGACGCCGGCCATCAGTTCGAGTCTGCCTGCTGCGCCTACGGACAGGGCCGTCTCACTCAGCCTGGTGAGCAGGTAGGCTTCCAGGGTGGTGATGCGCCGGTCGAGATAGGCGACCGCATAGGAAAGATCATTTTCCAGAATATGGCGAAATCTGTGCAAGGCCGGCCGGTAGGTGTCCATCTCCATTTCCAGACGCCGTCGCATCTGCTCGATCTCGGCCAGCCGCTGGGTTGCGGCCAGCAGGCCATAGCCCTGGGTCATGCCAGAGACGAAGGGCATGAAGCCGGTCAGTGTGCGGATGGCGGCGAAGATGACCGGCGCCGGCGAGACCTGCGCGGCTTCTGCCACTGCGTCCAAATGAGACTCCGCCTGCCACACATCGACGCCCAGCTCCGTCGCAGCGAAGAGGTCGGGCAGCTGCAGCGCCAGACCAGCAACCTGGCGCACGATCTGGCTGCGCCAATAGCGCTCGGCCTGCGCCAACGCATCGAAGGCTCGCTCGATGGCCGCGTCGATGGCGGGAAACTCATCCGTAACGTGGCTGGCGAAGCGGATCAGCGCCCCACGCAGATCGATGAGGGCGTTGCGGTCAGCAAAAACGGTGGACATGACGGAAAATGAATGATAAATGGCGAATTGTGAATGATGAACAGGGACTGCGGCTGCGCAGGGTTATGTTTCCAGGAAAACGCGCAGGTGCTCGATGAGCCGTTGCAAATGGGCTTCGTGCCCTTCCGCAGCGGCCAGATAGCGCTCCACACCGGTCGTCACCTCTTCCAGGTCATCGCGGAATTCGTGATACTTGGCATCGCTCCAGGCGTCGCCCAGCTCACGCAGATGGCTGAACATGGCGCGGAAATCGTCGCTCAGGCTGCGGTCGAAGTCGCGCAAATGGCCGAGGAAGCGTTCCATGGCCTCGATGTCTGCCCGCACGTTGGACATGATGGCTACCTCCTATGAATTTCCATACACGATTTCATCGATCCCCGGCACATAGGGCCTGACCACCTCAATTCCAGTTGAGCCGACGCGGGTTTCGTCGCAGGAGGGCCGCCCCAACCCGGCCGTTGCGCCGGTTCCGGGCAGGGGGCGGACCCACATCCTATATGCCCGGCCTGACATTGCCAGGACCGGCCAGGAATCAGCGGCGCTAGCTCTCAATCCTTGCTGCGCAAGCCGTAACCGGCGCAGTGTGCTGGCGTCTCGCCAACCTGCGGCGAAACGGAAAGCTGTGGGGGCAACCACCCGAAAACCGTTGTTCGAGTTCCGGTTATTCGGATTGTTCCTGTCCCGGTCCAGCCGACCCACCCCAGAACGTTTCCGCTGACCCCCGCAACAACAGCCCCTTCGGGCTGATCGCTGCCCTATACTTCGCTGCAACCGCAGTCTAGCTCACCTCCTTGCGCGTGCGCTTGATCCAGGCGCCCAACAGCCGCCCCAGCTCGGCGACGGCATGGCTGGCGTGATCATACTGCCCCAGGCTCAACCATTGCAAACGCAGCGCCAGCCGCAGATAATTGCGCACCTTGTCCAGGTGGGCGTCGGCTTCCTCCTGTGCGGCCAGACGCGCCCGGCTGCGCTTTACGTTGGCTTCTAAAATGCTTTCTTGAAAGTCGAGGGCAGCATTCAGCAAGCGGCGGGTGATGGTGTGCCGATGGAGACGGGGAAAGTGGTTGCTGACCTGCACCAGCCAATCCAGAAAATCAGCCGTTTTGGTGAAAAGCGGCGTCTCCGACTCTTGTTGACTCACAAACGCACCTCCTTGAGCAGCGCGGCGCGTAGTTTCCATGTTTGGGCGTAGCGCACGTGATTGATCCAGCCTTTGAGCGATTCACCGATGGCATTGCGCTCGATCTCTTTGCGGCGATAGGCAGCCAGCAGATGGCGCAGCTTGCGTCGATAGTGAATCCCCTTACGCCGCAGCAGCCGTCGGCGGGTGGGATAGACGACGAAACCGAGAAAACGCACGCCCTCACTGCACGGACGCACCTGCGCCTGAGCCTCGTGGATCGTCAGGCGCAGCCCGGCCAGCCGTTCGATGATGGCCGACCGCCAGCACTGCAACTCGACCTTGCTGTCGGAGAAGAGCAGAAAATCATCTACATAGCGCAGATAAGCGCCGCAACCCAGGCTACGATTGACGAAATGGTCGAATTCGTTGAGATAGCAGTTGGCCCAGAACTGGCTGGTGAGATTGCCGATGGGCAGCCCGCGGAGACGGTTGACAGCAAAGAGGTCATCATTCGGGAAGTAGACCATCTCGTACTCTTCTTGGAGCACCCCCGCGCCGCTAGTCAAAATGCGACTGATGAGGCGGCGGATGCCGCCATCCTGAATGCGCCGGTTGAGAATGCGCTGGAGGATGGTGTGGTCGATAGAGGGAAAGTACTGGCGAATGTCGCATTGGAGCACGTAGCGATATTGGTGGAGCCACTGCTGGCACTGATCCAGGCAACGGTGAGTGCCCTTGCCCAAACGATTGGCGTAGGAATGGTCGATGAAGCTGGCCTCGAAGGCTGGCTCGATGATGTTGCACAGCGCATGGTGCACCACCCGGTCGCGAAAGGGCGCTGCACTGATCAAACGGCGCTTGGGTTCGTGGATAGTGAAGTTGACATACGCGCCCGGTCGATAGGTCTCGTCGGCCAGTTCTTCTTGTAGGCGCACCAAGTTGTCTTCCAGGCGGAATTCAAAGCGCGCCGCGGCTGGGCGACTGCGTTTGCCCCGCGCCGCATCGCGATAGGCGAAATAGAGGTTGTCGAAACGATAGATGTCGGCGTAGACGCCGGTGACTTGTGCGACCAAGTCGTGTCATCCCTGCTGATCCGGTGAGTCGGAGACCGCTTCGAGAGTATATCCCTCTGGGACATAGAGCCATTGCCGATTGATGCGATAGCGATCGATGTTACGCGGCGGCAAGACGCGTCGCCAGTCGAGGCTTCGCTTTCCGAAGTTGATGAGCAGACCGACCGCGCATCCGGTAGCAGCCAGGTAACAGATCGTCTGCGCTAGATGGTCGTTGCTCAGGCCGCCAAGCGCCTTGATTTCGAGCACCAGCCGGCGCTCGATCAAGAAATCTGGAATGTAATAACCCACGAAAGCGCGCCGTGGTCCATTGGTGTAGACTTCAAGCACTTGCTGCGCAGTGAACATGATTCCGGCCGCGGTCAGTTGATCCTCCATTCCCCGCTGATAGTTGATTTCACTCAGTCCTGGTCCAAGCTGCCGGTGCAAAGCCATTGCGCAGCCAATGACTCGATAAGTCAAATCCTCCAGTTCTTTGACTGCCGGTGGGGCGTCGTTCGGCGCGGTGGCGATTGCTCCTATCTGCTGGCCGAACATTTCGGATTCGACGCCTGTTGCCAGCAGTCGTAGGAGCCGAAGGCGATCCAACACTGGTAATTTGGCCGCAGCGCGGGCAATCTCCTCCAATGTATACATTTGTGATCTTCTTTCTGGTCACAAACCTGTCTGCGGATTTTGTACACGGATTCAGCAGATGCAAGCGGATTATCCCACGAATCTGTTTGGTCATAAACCTGTCTGCGGATTTTGTACACGGATTCAGCAGATGCAAGCGGATTATACGA
>CAZLMM010000134.1:0-12701 GCA_964560495.1 uncultured Caldilineaceae bacterium | reverse complement strand
TCCGACGAGCACGAGTACGCCGACGCCGACGAGCACGGGTACGAACACGCCGGTAAAGACGCACACGCCCACTCCGACGAGCACGAGTACGCCGACCAACACCGGGACGAGTACGCCGATGCCGACCAACACGGGTGCGAGCACACCGACAGCCACGAGTACGAATACACCCGCGCCGACAAGCACAAATACGCCGACCGCAACGCCAACGATTGATTCCAGCGTAGAGAAGCGCGTCTGGTTACCCTTGATCAGGCGCTAAGTCACCTCCCAAAATCACTTCCCGTTTCCAACCTTCCAGGAAGCTCCGAGCTTCCTGGAAGGTGTGAAAGAACTGCTCCGGCGGCAGGTATTTGATTCGCGTCCTTGACAAGAATATGGTATCTTTCTGCGGTTGTTGATTGCGACCGCATTTCACAAGGATATTGCAGTGCTTGCTCAAAACGTCTCTGGCGCGGGGACGCCGAAACGCGAGTTCACCGTCGCTGATGAACATCATTACAATCGCTCCGGCCCGCTGCGCTGGATTCTATCGCACCTGGCGCGCTATCCCGGCCTGGTCGTCTCCTTCGCCATCTGCGCTGCGCTCACCAACCTCCTCTTCTCAGCCCTGCCGCGATTGACGGGCGTCGCCTTCGATGAAGTGACGAGCCCACAGCCTGACCCGTGGCGGCTGACGATGATTGCGCTCGTTGCCTTGGGGGTGGTGCTCGTGCGCGGCGTCATCGACCTCACCAACAGCTGGTCCATCGAGACGCTGGGGCAGCGGCTGGAGCGAGACGCGCGCGACGAGTTGTATATCAGCCTGTTGGGCAAGAGCCAGACTTTTCACAATCGGCAGCGGGTGGGCGACATCATGGCGCGCGCCACCAACGACATCCGCCAGCTCAACCCCATGATGAATCCTGGTGTGGCGCTCATCATCGAATCGGTCATGGCAATCGTGGCGCCGCTGATTTTCATGGCGCTCATCGA
This sequence comes from uncultured Caldilineaceae bacterium, assembly GCA_964560495.1. Lineage (GTDB taxonomy): Bacteria > Chloroflexota > Anaerolineae > Caldilineales > Caldilineaceae > UBA5069. Next base: position 11,726 of record CAZLMM010000134.1, on the reverse strand, counting down.
TCCCCAGTTGGTGATCATTCCGTTGGTCTGGGTTGTGTTCTACATCGTGCTGGTGCGGCGTTATATGCGCCAACTCAACCCGGTGGCCGGGGCGCAACGCTATCAATTCGGCGTCATGAACGCCGGGCTGAACGAGACCATCACCGGCATCGAGGTGGTCAAAGCCGCCGCGCAGGAATCTCAAGAGAAACGCAAATTCTATGAAAACGCCAGTCGTTTCCGCGACTATTTTGTCAAAGAAGGACAGGTGCAGGCGCGCTATCTGCCGACGCTCTTTTTGGCGATTGCCTTAGCGCTGGCCTTTGCTCAGGGTCTCTGGCTCTATGTCAACGGTGTGCTGAGTCTGGGCGACCTGGTTGCGTTCATGGGGTTGATGGGTGTATTACGTTTCCCGGCGTTCATCTCCATTTTTACCTTTCAGTTGGTACAGATGGGCATGGCTGGCGCCCGGCGCATCCTGGACCTGATGGCTGCCGACAGTGAGCTGGACGAAAACAGTACAGGTCATCGTTCCGCAATGATTGGCCATGTTGCCTTTGAGGATGTAACTTTCCAGCTTCCTGATAGCGCATTGGCGACGCTGCACAACATCCATTTCACAGTCAAGCCGGGCCAGACTGTCGCAATCGTCGGCCAGACTGGCTCTGGCAAGACGACGTTGACCAAACTCATCAACCGTATCTATGATGTCAACCAGGGACGCATTCTCATCGACGGCGTGGATGTGCGGAACTGGAATCTGGCCTCCTTGCGCTCCCAGATTTCCATCATCGAGCAAGACATCTTTCTGTTTTCGCGCACCATTGCCGAGAACATCGCCTTTGGCGTAGGTCAAAACGCCAATCGAGAGCAAGTCATCGCGGCGGCTCAGGCGGCCCAGGCCCATGACTTTATCATGAGCTTCAGAGACGGCTATGACACAGAGGTGGGCGAGCGTGGCGTGACTCTATCGGGTGGGCAGCGCCAGCGCATCGCCATCGCGCGCGCCTTGCTCACCAACCCCAGCATCCTGATCCTGGACGACTCGACCAGCGCCATCGACAGCCGCACCGAAGACGAGATCCAGCGCGCCATCGACCGTGTATTGGAAGGGCGCACCACCTTTCTCATCACGCATCGCCTCTCCCAGATTCGTCGCGCTGATGTGATTGTGGTGCTTCATCAGGGCAGCATTGTGGACATGGGCAGCCACACTGAACTGCTGGCGCGCTGTGCGCTCTATCAACGCATCTTTGCCCGCTACGATTGAATCTGAGGAACTCTCGCCCATGGGCTTTATCATGGATGGTCTCGACGCCGAGGCCTATGACCGTTCCTATGGCGACGCCGCGTTGTTGCAGCGCATCGCCGCCTACTTCCGCCCATACGCCCGACAGATGGGGTTGGTGGCCGGCGCGATCACGCTTGCCGCGCTCATGGACATCGCGCTGCCGCTGCTCATCCGCTTCAGCCTGGATCGTCTGACCGCCGCGCCGGACCTCTCCCAGGCCTTGTGGACGCGCGCCACCCCCTATCTCCTGGCCGTGTTGCTGGCCGGCGTCTTTGGCTGGGTGTGCAACTATGTGCGCCAGAGCTACACTGCGCGTGTGGTGGGCAACGTGGTGTTCACCCTGCGCAAAGACGCCTTCGACGCGGTGTTGGATCGGGACATGTCGTTCTACGATGAATTTTCGTCGGGCAAAGTCGTCAGCCGGGTGACCTCTGACACGCAGGATTTCTCCAATGTGGTGACTCTGACCCTCAACCTGGTGAGCCAACTGCTCCTGGTGGTGATCCTGTTCGCCATTCTTTTCTTCATCGACGTACCGTTGAGTCTCCTCGCCGTACTCATAGCCTTTGCTATCATTCTCATTGCGCTGCAATTCCGTCGCATCGCTCGCCACAACACCCAACAGGCGCGGCGCGTCCTTGCCCAGATCAATGCTCAGGTGCAAGAGTCTGTCTCTGGCATCGTCCTGGCCAAGAACTTTCGACAGGAACAGACGGTCTATGATGAATTCCGCGTCGTCAACGCACAGGTCTATCGCTACAGTCTGCGTCAGGGGTTGACCTTCAGCGCCATCTTCCCAATTTTGGGGACGGTGGCGGGCGTGGGAACGGCCCTGATGCTCTATTTCGGCGGCAACAATGTCCTTGCCGGCAACATCTCCGCCGGCGATTGGTTTCTTTTTCTGGAAGGTTTGGCGCTGCTCTGGTTTCCTCTCACCAGCATTGCATCGTTCTGGAGTCAGTTTCAGTTGGGGTTGGCTGCCAGTGAGCGCGTCTTTGCCCTCATCGACGCAGAACCGCGCGTCGTGCAGATCGACTCGCAGCCGGTGGATGACCTGGCCGGGCGCATCGAATTCCGTCAGGTCGATTTTCGTTACACCGAACAGGAGCGGGTGCTGAATGACTTCAGCCTGACCATCGAGGCGGGTGAGACGGTCGCCCTGGTCGGCCACACCGGCGCGGGCAAGTCGAGCCTGGGCAAGCTGGTTGCGCGCTTCTATGAGTTTCAGGGCGGCGAACTGCTCATCGATGGCCGCAATATCCGCACCTTCGATCTCCATTTCTATCGCCGCCGCCTGGGCATCGTGCCCCAGACGCCCTTTCTGTTTTCGGGCACGGTGGCGGACAACATCCGCTACGGCGCTCCCCATGTCAGCGACGAAGCGGTGGAAGCAACGGCGCGTCAGGTGGGCGGCGGCGATTGGCTGCTGGCCTTGCCGCAGGGATTGGAAACGCCTGTGGGCGAAGAAGGGCGGGGCATTTCCATGGGGCAGCGCCAATTGGTTGCGCTGGCGCGTGTCTTGCTGCAAGACCCCGGCATCGTCATTCTCGACGAGGCGACCGCCAGCGTGGATCCTTTGACCGAGGCGCAAATTCAGGAAGGGCTGGAGACAGTGCTCCAAGGGCGCACAGCCATCGTCATCGCCCACCGCCTCTCGACCATCAAGGCGGCGGATCGCATCATCGTGCTGCGTAAGGGGAGGATTATCGAGGAGGGCGACCACAACAGCCTGATGCAGGCTGGCGGCCACTATGCAGAGTTGTACAACACCTACTTTCGTCACCAATCGCCCGATTATGACCCGGAACGGGTCGTGGCGAATGGGGCTGTAGGTGAGCCTGTCACGCTGCAAGCGTGACCTACGGGCTCAACCATTCACAATTCACCGTTTACCATTTACCATTCTCTTTTCCTATTCCAACGGACTTAGCCAACGCACTCCAGCCTCGCCATCCGCCGCCCAACCTTCCACTGTCCCATCGTCGGAACGAATCTGAAACCAGACATAGCCATTGGCCTGCTGTGGGCCGGCCAACACGGTGTACTGCGTTCCTGTGTTGACGCGCGTCACCAGGCTGGCCTGGATGCCCGGCGAGGAGCGAATGCTGAGTTGGCCGCCGGCCGGCATGGTGACGACGACGCGCTCGCCCACTCTCGGCGCCCGGTTCACTGGCTGGGCTTCGCCGATTTGGGGACTGAGCCAGACCGTCTCGCCGTCTCCATCAGCCACCCAGCCCGACCTGCCAGCGCCGTCGTCGACGCGCCACCAGGTGTAATTCTCCGCCTGCGTAGGTCCCTCAATTACATTCACTCGCTGACCTGTGGCAAGCTGGATGAGCAGGGTTCCGCTAGGGCTGGGAATGTCGCGCATATTGAGGCCGTTAGGCGCAGTCACACGCGCTGGCTGACCTGCCGCCAACGCTGTCCCTGCTTGGGGCGGCGGCGCGGTCGTAGGTGTGGGCGTCTCAACGGGCGCAACCGTGGGCGGTTCGAGGACGGGCGGGGTAGGCGTTGGAGCTATCTCAACCTGTCCGGGGGAGGTGGGCGTGTCCGGCGGAGCAACGGGAACGACAGGGGTTGGGGTGGGCGTCGGTCGTGGCGCAAAGCTGCCGCACGCCAACGTTGGCGTCAGCCAAATGAGGGAAAAGGCAAGGAGAAGCCGCACTTGCCAGCGGCCCAGAAAACTCGATTTACCTGCTGCGTTTTGATTCATACAAAAAGATGTTGATAGTGGACGGGACAAACAGGATTTGCAGGACGACAATTCATCCGATCTGTCCTGTCCACCCTGGAATCCTGTCCGATTTATACCGCACAAGGGCACAAGTTGAGCTTTTTTCAACCACAGAAAAGCTCAGCTTGATGCCGTGCGGAGTATACCTACAAATTTCCTACAAAGTGATAGCCTTGAGCCAGATGATGTCCGCCCAGGTGGACATCTCCGCAACCAGTTCGGGCGGCGTCATTTCGTCCGTTCCCAGAGCCATGATCGCGTTGGTGCGCGGGCCGCGACGCCCCACGTGCATAAAGCTGATGTTGATGTCGTTCTTTCCCAAGAGCGTCCCCACGCGCCCAATGATGCCAGGCCGGTCTTGGTGGGATGTAAGCAAAATGTGACCCATGGCCGGGAAATCAACCCACAGTTCGTTAACCGCCACGATGTGGGGTTCGTTGAGCAGAATCGCCCCGCGCACAGTCCATCGCTCCGCGCCGATGGCGCCCCGCAAGGTCAGCATGTTCTCATAGGGCGCGTCGTGTTCGTGTTTTTTGCGCTCGATGAGATTCATGCCCCGACGCTCGGCCATGAGGTTGGCGTTGACAAGGTTGACCCGTTCTTCAGTAATGCCGCTGAGCAGGCCTTTGATGAAAGCGGCATTGATGTAGGCCATGTCAAAGCTGACCAGCTCGCCATGGACTGTCACTTCCACATCGCTCACGCCGTGGCCGCCCAGTTGCTTCATGAAGCGCCCCATGCGTTCCGCCAGGTCGATGTAGGGCACCAGGCGCTCCAGATCCCGCGGCGGGATGATGGGCGCATTGACCGCATAGCGCGCCGGTCGGTCGTTGAGCACATCCACCACTTGGGTCGCGACATCTTCGGCCACCTGCTCTTGTGCCTCCACCGTGCTGCCGCCCAGATGCGGCGTCAGGATGATCTTGCTGCTGCGGCGCAGGGGACTGTCGGCAGGAAGCGGCTCCTCGTCGAAGACATCCAACGCAGCGCCGGCCACCATGCCCGCCTCGACGGCCTCGACCAACGCCTGTTCGTCGATGACGCCGCCGCGCGCCACATTGAGGATGCGCACCCCGCGCTTCATCTTGCGAATTTGCTCCGCGCCGATCAGACCGCGCGTCTGGGCGTTGAGCGGCACATGCACGGTGATGAAATCAGCCTCGGCAAAGATCGTGTCCAGATCAGCCAGACGCACGCCTCGTTGCTCGGCGTATTCCTCAGTGACATAGGGGTCGTAGCCGATCACACTCATCCCCAGACCCTGAGCGCGCCGCACGACCTCTTGCGCCACGCGACCCAGTCCGATAGCGCCGAGCACCTTGTTGCGCACCTCCACCCCCATGAATTGGCCGCGCTTCCACTGGCCGGCGCGCACGTGGGCGTCGGCCTGGGGCACGTTGCGCGCCAGAGCCATGAGCAGGGCGATTGTGTGCTCTGCCGCGGCTACGGTGTTGCCCGTGGGCGCATTGACCACGATTACCCCCAGGCTGGTGGCCGCGTGCAGGTCGATGTTGTCCACGCCGACGCCGGCGCGCGCCACCACGCGCAGTTTCTTGCCCGCCGCCAGGACTTTGGCAGTCACCTGGGTGCTGCTGCGCACCAACAACGCGTCATAGCCGGGGATGATCTCGACGAGCTCGTTCGGCGTCAAGTCGGGGCGCACGTCCACCTGGATGTTGGCGTCCAAGCGCAACGGCGCCAATCCAGTTTCCGAAATCGGCTCGCTGACAAGGACACGATAGGCCGGTTGCGCCTGCTTTGTTTCTGCGCCGTTCACTCGTTCCCTCTGTTGTGTTGACTCATGAATCATGACAATCGCTCTATTGAATGACGAAGAAGTGGCCGGACAATGACGCCCAAGTTCTACATGCTCTGTGGCGCGCTCACACCCACCAGGCTTAGCACCTTGTGCAGGCCGACGCCGGCGGCGCGACACAGGAGCAAACGAGCGTCGCTGAGTGGGCGATTCTCAGCGTCCACCACGCGACAATCCCGATAGAAGCCGCTGAAGACCTTGGCCAGATCCATGGAGTAGTGAACCAGGTTGTGCGGGGAGAGCTTCTCCACGGCCAGGTCGATCTGTTCTTCCAGTTCGAGCAGTTTGCGGATGAGGGCGAACTCGGAAGGGTGCCCCAACAGCGACACATCCGCCGCGCCGGGGACGTTCTCCACCTGGAAGCCCTCATTGGCCGCCTTGACCAGAATCGAGCAGATGCGGGCATGGCTATATTGCACGTAGTAGACAGGGTTCTCGTTGTTCTGGGCCACAGCTAGATCAAGATCGAATTCGATAACGCTTTCTGGGCCGCGAGTGAGCAAGTTGAAGTGCAGCGCGTCCGAACCGACCTCATCCACCACATCGTCGATGGTGATCAGGTTGCCTTTGCGCTTGCTCAGCTTGACTTCCTTGCCGTCGCGCACGAGCTTGACCAGATCGTAGAGCAAGATGATCAGCCGGTCTGGATTCAGGCCAAAGGCGGCCATGATCGCCTTCATGCGCGGTACATGCCCTTGGTGATCCACGGCCCAGACATCGACGACAGTGTCAAACTGGCGACGGATGAATTTGTCGTAATGGTAAGCAATGTCGCCGGCCAGATAGGTTGGCAATCCGTTGGAGCGCACGACAACTTCGTCTTTGTCGCAGCCTGGATATTGGCTGGCTTTGAACCAGATGGCGCCGTCGCGGCGTTCCAGCTCGCCCCGTTTGTCCAGATAATCGAGCGACTGCTCCACCAGTCCTTCGTCGTAGAGACTCTGCTCGCTGAACCAGCGGTCGAAGACGACGCCGATGCGCGCCAGCTCGTCGGCCAGGGCAGCGAGAACGATTTCTCGGCCAATGGGCTTGATTGCGGCAATGGCCTGGGCCTTGTCCAGGTGGAGGAAGCGGTCCCCCACCCGATCCACGACTTGCTGCGCATAGTCCATCATGTATTCGCCCTGATAACCATCTTCAGGCAACGCTTCATCGCGTCCGAGCAGTTGGGCGTAGCGGGCGTAGAGCGAAGCCGCAAACAGTTGAAACTGCGTTCCGCCATCGTTGACGTAGAACTCCCGCTGCACAGTGTAGCCGCTGGCCTCCAGCACATTGGCCAACGCCGCGCCCAATACTGCGTTGCGTGCGCCGCCGTAGTGAATCGGCCCGCTGGGATTGGCGCTGACAAATTCCACCTGCCAATGTTGACCCGCGCCCCGCTGACTGTTGCCAAAAGCCGCGCCCGCCGCCGCGATGATAGGAACCTGTTGTTGCAACCAGACATCGGCCAGCCACATGTTGATGAAACCAGGGCCGGCCAGTTCGGCCTTGCCGATGATCTCGTTCGCTGGTAGATGAGCGACAATGGCCTGGGCGATCTCACGCGGGTTGGCTGCGCCGCCTGTCTTGCGGATGGCCGCGCCAATGACCATCGCCGCGTTGCAGGTGTAGTCGCCGTGGCCGGGTTGCTTGGGATGAAGCACATCGAAGGCAGGCAGGTCGAAGCCGGGCAGGCTGCCGTCAGCCTGGCCGGCGTGAATCGCGTCGATGATAATTGTTTTTAGTCGATCTCTTGCCATAAGTATCGTTGTTACAAATTGATGTACAACTCGTCAGCACTAATTTTTCGCTTGTTTCAATATGCCGAGCAATGTTCCAATTGCCAGCTCTGAATGTAAAGGGACGACACAGCCAATTTCACCTTCGGACGTAATCTTCTTGAGAACCACGTGGCTGCCGCGCTGCCTGACCTGCTCAAAGCCCAGGCGCTCAAGGCCGCGGATAGCATCCTGCCCAGAAATGCGCCGTAACTTAGGCATTCATAGCTACCTCAAAAAGCGTCACAATGGGGTGGGCGCTTATTGGCGCCGGAAATTCCTCAAGATAGAGTTCGGTTGCCTCACGCAGATTGGCGATGGCTTCTTCGACGCTGTATCCCTGACTCACGGTGCCGACCTCAATGCACTCTGCTACATAGATGTCGTCTTCACGGTGTATGACCGCCGAATATAACTGTAACGCCATAAATTGCTTCCCTTCTACACCACTGTCGTCAGATCATACCAGTTTGGCCCCATCTCCACATCTACCTTCAAGGGCACGACCAGGCGATAGGCCGATGACATGATCGTGCGCGTCAGCCGGGCGACCTCTTCCGCCTCTTCAGGCGGCGTCTCCAGCACCAGCTCGTCATGCACCTGGAGCAGCATGCGCGCCCGCACGCCGCTCTCGCGCAGGGCCCGGTGCAGCCGCACCATGGCGATCTTCATGATGTCGGCGGCTGTGCCCTGGATGGGTGCGTTGATGGCCTGGCGCTCCAGCGCGCCGCGCTGATTGAAGGGCAGCTTGGGATTGCTCAACTCTGGGAAGAAGCGCTTGCGCCCCAACAGCGTCTGCACATAGCCGTCACGATTGGCCGCAGCTTTGGTCTCTTCGATGTAGGCGGCGATCTTCGGATACATGACGAAGTACTGGTCAAGGAACTGTTGCGCCTGTTTGGGGTCCATCTCCGTGCGACTGCTGATGCCGAACGCGCTGGAGCCGTAGACCGTGGCGAAATTGATGGTTTTTGCCAGACCGCGTTGATCTTTGGTCACCTGGTCCATGGGTACGCCAAAAAGACGCCCCGCAGTGGCGACGTGAATGTCTTGGTCGTCATTGAACGCGGCGATGAGTGATTCCTCGCCAGCCACATGGGCGAGGATGCGCAGCTCCACCTGGCTGTAGTCGGCGGAGATGAGCGACCAGCCAGGCGGCGCAACGAACGCCTGGCGAATCTCGCGCCCCAATTCCGTGCGGATGGGGATGTTCTGCAAGTTCGGGTCGCTGCTGCTCATGCGGCCTGTCACTGCGCCGGCCTGGTTGAAGCTCGTGTGAACCCGCCCGGTGTGGGGGTTGACCAGGGCTGGCAGCGCGTCCACATAGGTGCCGCGCAGCTTCTCCAACTGACGTTGCTCGAAGATGATCTCCAGGAGGCGTAGTTGGTCGGCGCTCAGCAGGTTCTTTTGGACATAGAGCTTTTCCAACTCGCCCACCGCCGTGCTAAAGTGGCCCGAGGCCGTCTTAGCGATGCCGCGCGTGGGGAAGGCCATCTCGCCAAAGAGCACCTGGCCCATTTGCTGCGTGCTGCGCAGGTTGAACTCATGACCGACGATCTGCACCAGCTCGCGTTCAAGTTCAATCAGGCGCTGGCTCAGTCGCTGTGACATGTGGGCCAGGAAGCGTGTGTCCAACAGAATGCCGGCGCGCTCCATATCGGTGAGCACGGGTAGCAGAGGCAGCTCAATCTCCTCATAGATCGGCCACACGCCGCTCTCTTTTACGCGTGGCGCCAGCTTGCCAAAGAGCTGTATGGTGGAGTCCACATCGGCCCCGCAGTAGGAGGCGACCAGGGGAATTGGCGCCTGGTCGATGGTGATCTGTTTCTTGCCCGTCCCGATGATTTCGCTCAACTCGGTCATCTGCACGCCTAATTCGGCGGCGGCCTGGGCTTTGAGTCCCAGGCTGCGGCTGCCAGGGTCCAGCAGCCAGGCCAACACCATGGTGTCGTGGATTGGGCCGGCTACGTCCAGCCCGTGCTGTAGGCAGACGGTGAGGTCATATTTCGTGTTGTGGCCCAGCTTGGGCAGGGACGGATCGGCAAAGAAGGGCTGGATGGCGTTACGCACTTGTCCCCAAGGGAGCTGGTCGCCTTCTGTGTGGCTGATAGGGATGTAGGCGGCCTGACCCGGCCCCCAGGCGACGCCCAGCCCGACGAGCTTCGCCTGCATGGCGTCTGTGCTGGTGGTTTCCACATCGAAACTGAAATGGGGTGCACTTGCCAGAACATCGATCACCTGTTGCAGGGCGTCGGCGTCCTGGACGGTGAGATAGGAATGGGACGCAGTCAAAGCAACGCCGCCGGTCTCTTCTGCTTTTCCAGAAAAAAGCGCCATTTGCCCTTCAGCCGTTGCAGCAGGCGTCTCGTCCACGCTGTGCGCCTGGTCGGTTTCGGGCAGTTCCTTGATCAGGCTGCGAAATTCTAGTTCCTCAAAGAGCGCAACGACCGCGCGTTGGTCGTAATTCCGCAGGCGACACGCCTCAGCGTCGAAGACCAGATCGTCCAACTGGGTGCTGATCGTAACCAGGCGCAGGTTGCGGAGCACTTGCTCCCGATATTCAACCAGTGCATCCTTGAGTTTTGCCCCGTTGACTTCGCCGATGCGTTGGTAAATCTGGTTGAGCGAGCCAAACTGTTGCAAGAGCTTGACCGCGGTCTTTTCGCCTACGCCGGGCACACCCGGGATGTTGTCCGAGCTGTCGCCGATGAGCGCCTTGAAGTCGATGAACTGGGTCGGCGTCAGGCCGTAGCGTTCCTGCACCTCGGCCACGTCCACAACGCTGGTGACGGGCTTGGGGCCGCCGGATGTATAGAGGATCTTGACCCGCTCATCGACGAGCTGAAACATGTCGCGGTCGCCGGTCATGATGAGCACGTCCACACCCTGGGCAGAGGCCTGGCGCGCCAGCGCGCCCAACACATCATCGGCCTCGTAGTTGGGATAGGTGACAACGGGGATATTGAACGTCTGCAAGAATTGCTCGATGCGCGTCATCTGCGTGCGCATGTCGTCGGGCATTCGTTCGCGCGTTGCCTTGTAATCGCCGAATTCAACGTGACGCCAGGTGTCGCCCAGGTCGAAGGCCACGGCCACGAACTCAGGCCGATATTCCTTCAGCACGCTGAGGAGCTTGCGGGCAAAGCCATAGACTGCAGTGGTTGGCTCGCCGGCGCGGGTGGTCAGCGGCGTCTTGAGGCCGAAATAGGCGCGATAGGCCTGAGAGTGGCCGTCGACCAGCAACAGGGTGCTCATCTCACCCTTTCTCGATGACCAACTGGCCGGCGTCCACCAACTGCTTCACCTGACCAATCTTGAGAATGGAGCGCAGGGTGCGCAACTTTCGACCGGCGTCCAGGCGACAGCGGCCCGTAGGCAGTTCCAGGATGAAGTTTTGTCCAGTGCGATTGCTCACGAGAATGACATCGTTTGGGTCCTCTTGCCACGTTGTGCTCGCTTGTTTTTTGCTCATCTCCACCGCTCCTTGCTTCCTGTGCCCGTGCCCGCTTACACAACTTGCCATTGTACCGACTCCCGGCTGTTTTCACAATTCCTTGTCGGAAGCGGCAGCGATTCCAAGTATGGAATGCAGAAGCAACACCTGCGACGCCACTAGTCTGCCGTGAGCCTCTCGATGGAGCAACCAGAGTGATCGCATACTGGGATAATGCTCACACGAGCGAACGTTACTGCGGTCCAGTTGAATCAGAGAGGCATTCGGCGCGCAAAACGGCGGATGTCGACGCAGCCGATTCGAGGATGATGGAGTTGCTCAGCGGCGACATCCGCCCTACGAACACGTTTTCCTTCACGCCAGGCGCCAGCTTGCCCGCAGATGCTCTGCGTGCCGACGCGTGGCGGCGGATGTGGCCGGGTCGCCAATCACCTGGTCGAGCAGTTCGGTGGCACGGACTGCGTCGTTCTCTGCCCACGCCGCCTCGGCCAGGCCGGTGAGCGCGTCTTGCATTTCCGCCGCGTCGAGTCCCTTCATGGCCAGCGCCTCGCTGAAGTGCTGGCGCGCCTGCGGCCAGTCATGCTCGGCGCAGGCGAGATGCCCCATCTCGACCAGCGTGGTGGGCAGAAAGTTGGTGTGGGTGATCCCCGGCTGGGTGCAGGCGCTGAGCGCCTCTTCCAGATGGCGTCGCGCGG
>CAZLMM010000133.1:0-12771 GCA_964560495.1 uncultured Caldilineaceae bacterium | reverse complement strand
ATTGGAGCGTCAAATCCTGTGTATTCCAGTTGACGATGATGATCGAGAGATTCACTCTGGCGCCTCATGTGTTGTTGACGTTAATATGGGAATCCGCCTGCGAATTCACCTGAGCCAGCTGGACGAGCCGATCAAGTTTGGCGTCATAGCGCATATCGCGCTCCAGCAGGGCGCGAGCATTGCGGCCCATCCACGCAGCCATATCTGGGTTCTCCAAGAGGAGCCTGATGGCTTGGGCCAATGCAGCCGAATCACCCGCCGGCGTCAACAGACCAGTGCGCCCGTGTTGCACGTAGTCTGCCTGACCGCCGCTCGACGCCACTACGACGGCCTTTCCCATGGCCATCGCCTCTTTGATGGAGACAGAGCCAGCCGAATGGTGAGCCTCTGGCAAAAGCGCAATAACGACGAAGTTCGCCTTCTCGTACAATTCTCTTAGGTGTGTAAAACTCACACGCGGCCTCATCTCCACATTGATGGGTAGCGCCTGAAACCGGCGCGTGCTTTCGTCAAGCCATTGGCTGCCGGCCCGAATGTCAAGCCGGCACGGCAGATTTTCCACAGCGCGAAACAGCGTTGCATAGTCGCGCTTCGCCTGACCGACACTCAACAGAAAACGACTTGCCGAAACCTGGCGAACACCGCCGCCAGCGATAGGCTGCCAAAAGACTTCATCGATTGCATCCATGAGAAAGCAGATCCGCTCTGCTACCAGATGGTATGCACGGGCGACCTGATGCAGTTCAGCTTGCGACAGCACGATGATGCGTTCGAAAGTATTCATGACACACAAACCACGCACCAGGAATGCTTTTCGATGCGAAGCAATGTTGTGAGCCACAACCAAATGGCGTGGTCGCCAGCCACGCAGACGCAGCAGAAAAGCAAGCGGCAGCGCAATGTCTTCTCCCAAAGAATAGATCAGGTCATGGTCTTGCCAGTGTTGCACGACATACAATGCCTGTCCCCAGGCCAGTCTCGCCGCGCGATCGAGTCTCGTCATCCAGCGTTGCGGCGCCCGTTCATAGACGCCGAAGTCGATGATGTCTGCGTTCAAGCGAACCTGCAGGTCAAGATAGTCAATACGGGGTCGCCTTCCCTGGGTAATCTCGGAGACTGCTCCGGCAGGTGTGGCCGACGTGGGCAGGATCAAGACACGTGAAGTCATTCGATTACTTACCTGCCATCGCTTCATCAAAGGCATTTTCAAATGCTTGTAAGATATGGGGGAAATGAGCATCCCAGACAAACCTCTCGATACAGCGCTCTCTGGCAGAAGCAATCAGTCGCTGCCTGATGGTTTCTGAGCTCATGAGATGGATCAAATGCTCTTCCAGGGCATTGAGATCGCCAGGGGGACAGAGTAGACCGCAACGGCCTTCATCCAGTTGATACGAGATGCTCCCAACATGGCTGGCGACGATCGCCCCGCCAAAATACATGGCTTCCAGGATTGTCGAAGGAAAACCTTCGCTCTGCGATGGAAAACAGTAGATTGAGCTTGTCCGGTAGCTGTAAAAGAGCTCGCTTCCTGTCATGGCCGGCAAGAACCGCACTCGATGTTCCAGGCCAAATTGTCGCGTTTGCTCTTGCAGCGAAAGAGCATATTCCTGATCCGTAGCGGGGCCGATAATGTCAACTTTCCAGTGCGGAAAGTCATCGGCAATTCGGGTAAATACATAGATAAGGTGGTGGATGTTTTTCCCGCGAATCAGGCGGCCAGTAAATAAAATCGTAGGGTTGCGCACGAGAAGCCTGTCCTCTTTTCGCCACTCTTCTTCGATGCCTTGCAAATCATGAAGCCAGTGACCTGGGGCAGCCAAGATGACATGAGCGCGTGTATGCCTTTGGGCTGCCTCATATGCCGCTGGCGTTTCTGCAATGATCACATCTGCGTTGCGGAGGACAAAGCCGTAACGCAGTTCGAGTCGCACCAGTGTGAAGATACTCTCGCCGTGATAGCTGGCGCGATGTGGGTAGCTGTCGAGCAAGACAGCGTAGGGTGAACCAGCCAGCCTGCGGGCAAGGGCCAGCGCGTAGCCGTGCCAATCCCACACCCAACTCAGAACGAAATGGGTGCGTTTCCGAAGCAAGACAAACAAGGACAGCTTGAGGAGACGCGCAAACCGTGAGGAGCCTGTCATCACCTCGATTGGCACTGTTCCCCAGGCGCGCGTCTGTTGCTGGGGTATCGCCCCGGCCAGGGTGCGCAGTTCCACCTCCCAACCCGCGTCAACAAAGCCCTTGCAGAGCAAAAATTGCGTACGCATCTCCACGAGATCGTCAATGAACTGGCTGGCATAGATGAGGCGCCGCTGTGCAGATTGCGGATGATTCATCGCTGTTCCGGTTCTGCCTGCGCCAATCGCTCAACCACCAGCAATCCTCCAAAAAAGAGCCACGCAAGGATTGCCGAGCGATATCCCGTAAATCCGATGTTATAGACAAAGGGTAGCAGCCAATCGCCCAGCATACCGGCGACGAGAGTTCCGAGCAGACCGGCAAAGACTCCTGCGGCATATGCTCGTTCAAAACCGCCAGGTAAACGGTGAAACAATCGCCAAGCCAGGCGACCAATTGCCCAGGCAAACCACAGGAAACAGAGCAGCCCCACAACGCCCGTCTGCGCCACAAGATCCACATATTGATTGTGGGAATTGAACTGGACGCGATAGCCCAGGATGGGGATCAGCGGCGTGTAGAAGTAGTAGTTCGCCGGCCCAAGGCCGATCATCGGGCTGACCTGGGCCACCTCCAAGACGATGCGCCACGCCAGGATGCGCGTGTTCCAACTGTAAAGATCGTCGACGATCAGCGCGTTGAGCGCATCCACAGCATATGGCGAGGCGACCACCGCAAACGCAATGAGCAGCAGCAACCGCAAGCGCGGCACACTCAACCAGACAACTACCGCCGTCGTCGCCAGCGCTGGCAGCCAACCGGACTTCCAATCGAAATCGAGCAGGCCCAGCCCCAACGTGGCAATGGTAAACAGCCCCAACGCCAGACGCCAGGGTCGGGAGAGTGTGTTGTTGAAGACAGCCTGCGCAGCAGCCAGGCCGGTCAGCCACACCCAGAACAGACCGCCGGTCGCTCCGGCAGGAAACAGGCGGCTCGTCACGACGCCAAGCTGGGCCAGTTGGCCCACGACAAAGACTGCCCCCAGCCCAAGAAAGCTCCAGACAAGCCAACGCAGCCAGCGCATATCATTCACTTGATGGGCTACCAGCATGACTGTCGCGGCCGAGAGGAGAAAGATCGCCAGCCCGCCCAATTGAGAGACAAGCGGCGCGCCACGCACGCCGAACCAGGGCAACTGGCCGTTGATGAACGCCAGTATGGCTGCCGCCGTCAGGCAAAGTAGAGGGGGTAGCGCGCCTGAACGGAGCAAATGCACCCGGCGCCGAACCAGCATGTCGAATACCCACAGACTCGTCAATCCGGCGATGAGTGGAACGACCAGCGGGATGCGCGTCTGCGTGCCGGTGCCGAAGGTAAAGGGAATGACCAGTGCAATTGGGATCAGCGCCAGTAGTCCCCATTGAGGATGGCGGAGCAACAAAATGACCCCGGCGACAAGTGGGGGAATGGCCAGGACTATCCACAACCGCTGGCCGTGGAGACGAGGAGCAATGTAAACACTGGCGAAGAGAACGCCTGCGATGACGAGCAGGCGCAGAGTCAGGCGTAGGTCGACCTGGGGCGAAAGCCGCAGCCGTCCGAGCAGAGAATTGCGCACGGCTCAACCCCTACCGACTAATCTGTGCGCCTGATCGTTGATTCCTGATCGATAGCCGCGATAAAGATAACCGCCCAAGATCCAGCGATAGAGGGGGCGCAACAGGACGGGATTGGGACAAAATTGTTCCAACATACGAACGCAGCCGGTCAGAAGGCGCAGGCTGATAGCAGTCGATGCGGCTCTGCGCGCTGCTTTACGCACAACCAGCCGCGGCGGGTCAGCCGACCAATCGATTGGCATCTTGTCTTGGAACATAGGCAACTGGGTTTCGACCCCAGGGTGTTTGCGGAAGAGCGCGGTCGCCATCTCTGCTACTTTTTCTGCCCGGCAAGCAGCGGTCGCCAAGCCGCGTATGGAATAGTCACAGTGCACGCATTTGGCCCGCACACTGCGACGAAAGCGAAAGCCTCGTTGGGCAGCTCGATAACCAAAATCCACATCGCCCCACCAGGTGGGTCCATCGCCTGCCACATCCTGCATCCCGCCAATCTCCATGAAGTCGCTGCGCAGCACCGACAGATTGTTGGTGACGCACGCTGTGAAATCCACAAACTCGCTCTCGGCTTGCCGATTCACCTGCGCCCGGCGGTCATCCACCGCCAGGCGGGCAAACGTGGTCGGTTCGGGCGGCAGCCAGGGAAGCTCTTGCCCCATGCCAACAATACGATCAAATTGTGTGTGCTCATCGACCAGCCCTGCCAGATAGTCTGGCTGCGCCAACATATCATCATCGAGGAAGATGAGCAAGTCACCGCAAGCATGGCTGGCGCCCGTATTGCGCGCAACGGCCGACCCCTGATTGGCCTGATGGATGAAAGAGATCGAATAGGAATAGCCAGCGCGGGCAACCCCTTCGGTCTCATCCGTCGAGCCATCGCTCACCACGACCACCTCGAAATGGTCGGAAGAAAGACTCTGACCAGAGAGTGAAAGGAGCGTCTCTCGTAGAGAATTGCAGCGATTATAGGTAGGGATAATCACGCTTGTATACACAGTGCTACTCGAACTCGTGAAAGAGGTGCAATCCCCTGTCCCTACTCTTTCAGCGCGACAATGATATCCTGAAATCGGACGCCATCATCCCGGCCACACCAGGCGCCATAGCAGGTTGTTGAGATAGTCAGCCCGTTTCTGGCATACTCCGAACGAACAAACTCTTCGGCGAATGCAACCCCATTTTCCGGGGTGACCTTGTCATTCGACCATGAGACATGGTCGAGCTGGTGAAAAAATTGGGAACTTGCCTTCTCGGCCCGCATCGCCGCCAGGGATGTTGGATTGAGCAGGTGGAAAGTGATGAATGATCGACCGCCGCTGCGCATAACGCGCGCGATCTCGCGCAGGTAGTTGCGCATATCATCCACGAGCAGGTGTGTAAAAACTGACGTGGCAAAAACGAAATCGAACGTACGATCTGCGTAGGGAAACGAAAACTTGCTGGCGTGTTCGACACCTTCGGGATTGTACATGCGGTTGTAGAGATTCACCCAAGAAAAATGAAAATTGGGGTGAGCTGGTTCAATGTTGGCGCGGCACCATTCAATCCCCTGTTGCACGATGTCGAAACCGTGATATGTTCCAGCGTCAGAGAGATAGCGCGTCAGCGGGATAGCCACACGCCCGATGCCACAACCCACATCTAAAACAGACTCGTGAGGCCGCAATCCTCCAAACTCGATGAAGTCTTTCAATAGGACTTCGCCGACCTGGGTGAAATCACCTTCGCCGACAAAGTTCATCTTGTGGGGAGGACGCAGGATCCCGGCAGCCGAGTAAACAGTCTGCTCCAGCATATCCAGACGCCCATCCACCTCTTGAAACTGACGATCCAGTTCAAGGAACCTGCGCAACCGATATTTGAGATAGCCTTTGATACGCTTCATGAACATTTTCACCCGTTGTCAACCGAATTTGGTTTGGCGTGATCTCCGATTGTTCCCCATCATTCTTGGGAAGAGTAGCATACCCTGGCTACATCCTCGCCCATGCGCCCCCAGCGGCGGAACACAAAATCACGCAGGGCATAGAGATTCGCCGCCCGCTTGCGTCGGTGATAGTCATTGCGATAGCGCGGCTTCAGCGTCCAAGCGGCGACGGTGCGCAGCGTGCGCGCCATGATCGCCAGCGGCGTGATCCAGCGCCAGAGGCCAGGCGCATGACGATGAAAAAACAGCAGCGCGTTGCGCGTCATGTAATAGGTATTGGCTGGCGACGCCCGTCCCAGAGTGGCAGACACCTTGTGCCACAGGATCGCTTTCGGCGTGTAACGCACCCGATAACCCGCCTGCCGCATCCGAATGCACCAGTCCACATCCTCGAAGTTCAGATAATAGGCTGGATCAAGCAGGCCAACCGCCTCGATAATCTGCCGCCTGACCAGCACCCCACAGCCGATGATGAAATCTACATCTTCCTCTGCATTGTACAAGAGTGCATCGGGCTGTTCGGCTACTCCCATACCCCGCTGATCAAGTTCGCCCACTGACCACTTGATGATGCTGCCGGCGGCAAAAATCACATTGGACGGCGCAGCAAAATACATCTTCGGCCCAACCATGCCGATGTCTGCAGCGGACTCTGCCTCATCTACAAGGGCTGTCAAAAAGTCCGGCGCAACGACAACGTCGTTGTTGAGTACACAGATGTAGTCCACAGGACTGCCTAGAGCAAGGCGCACGCCCACATTGTTGCCTTCAGCATAGCCCAGGTTCGCTCCGGTCGCCAAGATTGCCACATGAGGAAACGCAGCCGCGATCCGTTCACGCGAATCGTCCGTCGAACCGTTGTCCACGACAATGATGTGAAACGAAGGGTACTTCACCCCATCTAATGACTCCAGACAGGCGAGTGTGTCCGACGCGTTGTTCCAGTTGAGGACGATGACGGCGACGGAAGGCGTCATGTTCTACTCGAAGGTGCGCCCATTTGCGCCGCATGGAGCAGCGCCCGCTCCGCATTCTGGATCGTCGCATCCCAAGACCAGCGAATAACGGTCTCCTCACGCGCCTGTCTGCCTAGACGATCACGACGGACAGGATCAGACATTAAGGCAGCAAGCGCATCGGCAAACTGCTGCTCATCCCGATCCACCAATACGCCGTTCACCCCGTTCAGCACCGTCTCGCGCACGCCTGCTTCGCGCACACCAACGACCGGCGTGGCGCAGGCCATGGACTCGATGGGAACGAAGCCAAAAGGCTCCATCACGGGCGCATAGACGGTGAGGAGCGCCCGGTTGTAGAGTTGGACGAGCTCATCATCGCTCACCCTGGCCTGGATGTCGAGCGACACACCCAGATCATTGGCGAGTTTCCGAAGGTGATGCTCCTCATGGGCGATAACTGCATTGCACGCAATGACCAATCGTGGACGCTGGTCAACAGGCAGCCTCGCCAGACTGCGGATAAGAAAGTCGAAACCCTTGAAAGCATGGAGTTGACCGACTGACAGGACGAATTGCTCTTTGGGAAGGTTGAGCGGGCGAAAGAGATCGGTGTCCACCCCCAGATAACAGACCTGGGCAAAGATGCCATAGACGCGGTAGAGCGTCTCGCGTGAGTATGCGGAATTGACCAAGACCAGGTCTGCCGCTTGCACATTGCGTTGGTCAATTGTCAGGAGTACACGCCGATAGAGCGCGGGAAGTGGGTCGAAGGCGTCTAGCAACTTCCGGTGCAGGCTGGCCTGACTATTGGGCCGCGCAACCTGTCTTTCAATGACCTGGCGGGGCGGCTCGTGACAAAAATAGACACTCGGTGTCTGGAGAAACTGCATCAACGCCGGCGATTGGCCAATGCGGCAATGATGAACGAAGACCACGTCGTATCCCTGTGCGTCGGTGTCAGTCGCAATCCATCTTTGCAGTGCGCGCAGCCGCAGAAGATCAGCGATGCGCGCGAGCTGGTTCACCCGTCCAAATGGAGAGCGCGCCAACGGCAGGGAACGGAACGGATAGACGCGGTGCTGCCGGCAATGGGGGTGCAGATCGCAAAAGTCGTGTTCGGCGCTGCTCAGGGTGTAGATGTCCACAACATGTGACCGATTCAGCCGGCTCGTCATCTCGTGAAGCGCGCGCTTGGCGCCGCCAGAGGGAAGGTTGTGATAAACTGCAATCCGCAAGGTATTATTCCATTCTTCGAGAGACAACCCCTATGCATTGAGCTACATAGAGGAAGGAATGCGTCCTCTCAAATCGTTCCCATACTAGGTTGTATCGACGTGCAATCGGTTCTGGCATCACAGATCGACCGAAGATACTCTTTCCCAAGGAAGAGAGCCAGCGCGCTTTTGCGAAAATAGCGGGATAATAACCATAGCCATAAGCGCCGATGACCTCAAACCCTTCACTTTGGAGCATTGCTTTTAGCTGCCCCAGGCTATACTGTGTCTCCCAGCCAGCAAACCAGACACCAGCGTGGATTTGCCGCGCCTTGTCAATGGTGTAGAGGTTGAACGTCTGTGGTACATCCACTAAGAGTACGCCAGCGGGCTTGAGGACTCTGCGCTGCTCGCCTAGTATGGCAGTGGGTGTGCGAAAGTGTTCGAGCACCCCCGAATGAAAAACTGCATCAAACGTGTGGTCAGCATAAGGCAGGAACTGAATATCCCCCTGAGCAAAGTGCGGAGTGAATCCCTCTGCTGCAGCCTTGCCTTTTGCAGCGCCAATTGCCTCCATGGAAAAGTCATAGGCTATTACCTCTGCGCCCAATTTTGTGAGTTGAATGCTATCGAGCGCGGTGCCGCAACCCGCCTCCAAGATCCGCTTGCCGACCGGGGTTCCTAATGCAACAACTAGTGCGTGAATGAGCTTCGGGTTGAATTTCTGGGTTGCAATGCGCGGATCAGGCTGTCGCCAGAAACGGTTCCAATGCGCAAGGGTTGACGATTTCACTACTTTGCCCTATCTCTTCTACGTACAGAATCTTGAGGCCATTGAATTCCGCTCTAATGGTTTGGGACAGTGTAGGTTCGCGGAATTTGGATTGGCGCCGACACAGGCTGATGCGTCAATCATTGCCTGGCTCGAGCAAATCTGGCGCAGGTTTTGGTACTTCTCGCCTGATCGAATCGATCCAGGTCGTGATTCGACCAGCTAGGCGCCACGCGGAAATCACAACCTGACTCGTCACTTGTCCAAAATTCGTTGATCGCAACAAAAGCCAAGTTTTGCGATCCTCAGGCCACGCATCATGGGCGAGCCATAGACATTGTTTGGCAAACTCCATCTGGCGCTGTTGGCGTAGATAATCGCTGGCAATGCGGCGAAGTAGATGACAGCGTTCTTTCCCTGGTAGATTGATAAACTGAGGGGAGCAAAAAACCTCTATCTGGCGTCCAGGTTGTCCAGCAAGCAGATCAACCAAGACATAATAGAACAGACCAACCCGTGTCCTTACAGAAAGATCATTGAACCACGGCGAACGCATGACCTTCAACCTTCCAACAACCAGTTCATCTTTGCGTTTGCGTGTTGTCGCCGTGTGCGTCATATTGGTCTGATGTACTCTGTACAGGCCAGTAATCCTGTCAAGAATGCCAAAGTTAGTGACGCGCGCCAGCTGGGTCCAGAAATCCCAATCGACCCCATAACGAAGTTCTTCGTCAAATCGAATCCTGTACGCCTGGAGAACAGAAGAACGCGCTGCCATGCACACAGGTTGAGAAACGACTGTGGGATGAAGTACTAGTGGTTCAAGCACTCTACCCGCATGACACCTGACGCGGTGTTCGGATATGCGCATCAGCGGTTGCAACCGGTCATTACACATGTAGCCATCTGAGATAGCTACGTCAAACTCATGGCGATTATTGAAAAACCAAACGAAGTCAGTCAGAGCATTGGAGAGGTAAGCATCGTCAGCATCTAAGAATCCAATGAACTCACCCTGTGCAACATCAAGTCCCGTGTTGCGCGCGCCCCCTTCACCTTTGTTTGCCTGACGAATAACCTTGATCCGTGGATCGTTGAATCTGACAACGATGTCCGGCGTCGTATCAGTGGAGCCATCGTCCACGATGATCAACTCCCAATGGGGATAGGTCTGGGCAAGCACGCTCTCGATGGCCTCGGCGATGAATCGCTCGGCGTTGTAGGCCGGCATGATCACCGAAACCAGACCAGGGATAGCTGCGACTGAACACTCTTGATTGCTCATGACAAGCACCCACCTGCAAGGCTCACCTGCGGAGACGAACCATTCGGACGCCAATCACTGTCAGCACCAACAGCAGAGCAGGCGCAACGCTGATCGCCAGAATTGTCATGCTGCCCAGCGACTGAATGAACGACAGAGAGGCGAGAACCGGCGGCTCGCCGTTTCCAGACGATTCGGCGACTGTATTGGCCCGTTGCTCGCCCATGGTTGTCGTCTCGGTTGTGCTGCTGATATTGGCCGGGCTGGATGGGGGCGGGAACGGTTGCGACTCAGCGAGAGGCGCATCAACGGTTCCTGTGGCAGTGAAAATCGTGTTGTCGAGCCACCAGGCAACCACCAGTCTGTTGCCCTGAGCAGTCGCCAGACCGATCCAATCGTTTGCCGCCCACCCTGCGGGGATATTAGGCGACCACACGTTCCCGCGCAGGCTGGAGTGTACATGACGTGCGTCGCCGGGATTGACGAGCACGTGGGTCGTTCCCGCGCTATCCATGGTCGGCAGATGGTTGTTGTAACCAGCCATATCAACGCCCTGGGTCAGGTCGGTAGGCGGCGTCCAGGTGACGCCATCGTCCTCAGAGAGTTCGATAGTGCGTCCACCCACGCCGTTTCCGCCGCCGATGATGCGCGCCAGCCGATCGGCAGCCGGGAAGTAGAAGACGCCCCCCCAATAATGTCCGACGGCAATATCCTCTGGCAGGCTCCACGACGCCCCACGGTCGTCAGAATTGGTGCACACCACACCACGCGCCCGACTGTCTTCACCATTCGTGTCATTCCAACAGCCAATCAGTTTGCCCGAATTCGTAACGATGAGCGTGGGGTAATAAGGATAGTGGGTAGTTGCCTGGTAGATGAGCACGGGCGTTGTAGACTGACCATCTGTAGAGATGGACAAGGCGTATACAGCGCGGTCACTGGTGGTGACAAGAAGATAGAGCGTGTTGTCGCTGCCGATAGCCGCCGCTGTACTCAATGCCTGACTTTGATCGAACACTGCAATCGGTTGCATCCATGAACGCGCATCCCCGGCCTCGCTTCCATGCACCCGGCTATACCACACACGGCTGCCCACCCAAAAGACGTGCAAATAGCCCAGGTTGTCCTCGACGCCAACGACCCGATCCGGCATGCCGCCGTCTGGATTGATCAGCACGTCCTTGATGGGCAGCCAGTCGCCATCTTGCCAGCGCGAATAATAAAGAGAGAAGGCGCCGATGTCATCGTTTTCAGGACGTCCAAAGAAGAGCAGGTGCGTGTTGTTGGAAGGGCCGGTGAAGATGTAGGGAATCGTACCGTTGTCTCCACGCGGCATGTACAGGAGCGGCTTTGCTTCCGTCCAGCGAACTGTCCCATCCTGGGCGATGGCGCTAGATGTGTGGATTGACAAAACAAGAATTGCGATGATGGCGACGACTGTGAGCAAGCTACGCTGCATGATCCGTTGACCTGAGGATAGATGCCAGGGAGCGCGCAAAGATAGAAACAAAACCTCGTTGCGCCAAGCGTGCGGGCTGAAATTTCGCAAGAGGAAACGCGCTGCGAATCACCTGTTTCGGCCAGCCCTGGGCAAAGCCGCCATAAAATTGCACTTGATAGAAATGATCCCACACCAGCGATGCAAAGGCCTGTTTGTCTTTACCTTCCAGCGGCAAAGCGCAGATCGTGCTTGCCACCTCCTCGGCCGGCGCAGCCCGGTCTTCGAGCAATACCTTGACCGTGCGCAGCGCGGCGGCGTCGGGCGTGTCGAGGATTCGGTGGGTGACAATCGCCTCCAGAAAAGAGCGTTGGGCCTGGTCGCTCCGTCCTGCACGCTGGGCCAGAACGCCCATCTGCCAGACTAGACCGCCGAGAATCTGGCGCTTTTCGGCCTCGCTCAACAGAGAAGCAAATGGTTCGCTTGCCAGTTGGCGAAGATAGATATCGTAGGTTTCCTCGACAAGCCTGAACTCCGAGTGAACGGTCTTGCTATCATCATGACGACGAAATGTGCCCATCGCCCCAGGCAAATAAACGCAACGGGCGTGGGGCGCCACACGCAGCCAAAAGTCATTGTCCATGGAGAAATGATACCGTTCCTCCAACGCTCCGGCCAAATCGTTCAGCCGCCGTTGCCAGAAGACCGAGGGTGTGTGGATCAAGCCGCTGCGTAGCGCCATCGCGCGCAGGCCAAATGGCGCGCTATATTTCACAGCCCGGTGAGAACCATCCTGGTTGACA
The DNA here is from genome assembly GCA_964560495.1 of uncultured Caldilineaceae bacterium. Taxonomy (GTDB): domain Bacteria; phylum Chloroflexota; class Anaerolineae; order Caldilineales; family Caldilineaceae; genus UBA5069. The sequence continues at coordinate 654 of CAZLMM010000133.1, read as the reverse complement.
TACTCCACATCGCCATAGACCAGATCGAGCGTTGGATCGGTGACCACGGCGTCCATGACGCGCTGAAAAACGCCCGGCAGATAGATGTCATCGGAGTTGAGCCAGCCCAACCAATCGCCTGTGGCGTGCGCCCAACCCTTGTTGATGGCGTGGCTTTGCCCGCGATCTGGTTCGCTCACCCAATAGGTCAGCCAGGGTTCGTACCGGCGCAGAATCTCCACGGTCCCGTCTGTGCTGCCGCCGTCGATGATGATGTACTCCAGGTTTGGGTAACCCTGCAACAACACCGAGCGGATGGTTTCTTCGATGAAGGGACCCTGGTTGAAAGAGGGTGTAACAATGCTGACTTTGCGCCAGGGCGCGCCATTGAGCATAGTTGGCGCCACATGTAACGTTTCTTCAGTCCACGGCCAGCCTGTCCTGCCGACAGGTGGAGATGGGAGTTCGTTGAGGGTTGGGCAGTGCATCGGATACTACTTCATATCTAGCCATTCGCTACGACTTATTTTGGCCCGCTGGAGAATTCGGATCAATAAATCCACACCAATCGTCTCGCCATGAGGATTGGGAATAGTCAGAACCAAATCATCTTTGATCATACTCGATAGTTGTGATTTCAGATTGTAGGTGATTTGACAAGTCTGGGCACATGGT
>CAZLMM010000132.1:0-13185 GCA_964560495.1 uncultured Caldilineaceae bacterium | reverse complement strand
GTTCAAGTCGACGGGTTGTCCATCGAACCGCCAGACACCGTAGATGCCGCACATGATTCAACCTTTCGCAAACAGGCTTGAGTAGGCCTGCACCATTTTCTCCATCTCGTGGGCGGCGTTCAACTCTGCCGACGCGATGCGTGAACCTGTCTGCATGACTTGCCACTCTGCTGCAGTTGTTCGATTGAGGAGGTCGGCCATGTCTTCAGGCGCAAACGTAGGTGACACCAAGCCACAGTGGTATTGATTGATCACGGTTGCCATCGCCGGCGAAGGTCCGGTGAGCACAGCAAGACCCGCAACGATACTCTCGAAAAACTTATTCGGCAAACAAACCAGGTAATTGTAGTTGGTTGGCGCAATGTAGTTGAATCCGATGTCATATTGGGCGATCTCGGGCACGATCTTTTCGGGTGGGACCGGTTCGTGGAAGAAGACGCGTCCCGGCGCCAGTTCATTGGCCAACTGGCGTAAGTACGCCACATAGTCAGACGGCAGTAACATCAGATGCAGTGTATAGCGCGTATCACACAGAGCCAACGTCTGGATCATCACCTCGGGCTTGCGCACCGGCCAAGCGACACCGTGATGCACAATGCGAATGTGACTGGGATCAATCGTTCGCGGCGGTAACGAGACGGACTCCGGGGCGTTCATCACCACCAGAGGCTGTAGCCCAAATTCTTGGCGATAACGCTCGGCAATTGGCTCCGCAACCGTCATCGACACATCCACATAAGGTGAGTATTTGCGTAGCATGTGACGGATCATCGGTTCGTAAAGCCACCAATTTGGGCGGTTCTCGAACTCTAGCGGCGCATACTCGTGAAGATCGAGCACAACGCGCGCTCCGAATCTGCGTGCCGCCTTGACTGCAATCGGCAGGGTGTTCCAGTCGTTGGCGTGATAGGCGTCGTGGGGATACATCAACGCAGCGGCAAGCGCTTGCGAGAAGACTGGACGCATTGCGTAACCCCAATCATACGCTGGTGGCGTCACGCGTCCGGCATAGAGCGAGGCGCGATAGACGCCTGGGTTGATCAAGGCAGGTAGCTGTTGCAAGAAAACATGCCAGGTGCGCTTGCGTATTGCTGCGAGCGCCTGCTGAAAATCAGATTGCGGTTCTCGGATTTGTAGCCACCTGACGTGTTGATGGGGCGTCAGTGTTGGCGCGCCGTAACCGACAGTCGTCAGATCATAGTGTGGAGCGAGATACTGGACTTGGCGTAATACCCGGCTGTCGCGGGCTATCGGTGAGAGCGCCAGAATGCAGATGGATTTTCGTCGTCTACTCATAGGCGAATTTGTGACCATCTCTCTGTCTCAATGTCTGGCACTATAGATAGACTCGTACACTGCTTTCAGTTGCATTGCAATCCTGATCGGATCATGCCACTTCTCAACATACCTTCGGCTATCTTGACCGATGAGAGGCAACTCCTGTCTACGTGCTGTCAATAAATCTCGCATTACTTGATAGAGCGTATCTGGTGTTGCATTGATCAGCGGCAAATCTCGTTTCATACCGTCAGGTATGAACCGCAAATCATTGTTCCGGATGTAGCAAACGACTGGTTTTGCTAGTGCCATCAATTCCACTGCCAGCCCTCCATACCATCCTGCCAGGAGTTGATCGATCAGTATGTCCGCCTTTTCATAGGCATTGCGGGCTTCGGTATGGGTCAGTCCTTCCACCAGGATAAACTCAATCGGAATTCCATCTTTCTTGATCCGCTCGATGCTGTCTAGTACGAATCGAGTACCTTTCGCGCCGCGGTGACTTGGGGCGTGGACAACCAATGGAGGTCCAGATCGTACTCTATCGATCACTGGTTTCCAGTCATTCAGGTCAATGTTTGCATAAGGCAAGAACTCGGCGTGTGAAGGGAGTACATGTAATAGATCAGGATTGAGGGCGAAAATCATGTCTGCAAATCTAGATATTTTATCAATACGCCAGCGCTTGTGTGCATCCGAACCAGGGGAGTAGTAGGTGTTATCTACTTCGTTGGCTATATTGATGGCGAAGTTGGCGCGTTGGTAGTCGCCTTGGCGTGCATCGTCTCCTTGAAAGGTCATGACAATACCTTTGCCTGCTCGCTTCAAGATAGGTAGGTCGCGAAGCTCAAGAATCCGAAGATAGAACAAATAGAGCCTCTTTCGCAGTCGGGTTGGCGCATTCTCTGCAGGCGTCACTCGGGGAAAGATCGTTTCACCAAAATTGAAGTGAACTATATCGTATTCACGTAAGGCTCGGCGCAATAGCTGCCATCGCTTGATCTCTAGTTGTAACGGCGTACCCTTGTCTGGCAACAGTACCTCATCTACCTTGTACTGAAGGTAATTCTGACGAAAGATGACTGAATGACTTGCCAGACCTAATGTCCGTTCTGCTTTTGCCAGTCCTTGTGGGTTGCCGCCTATGGCCGTTGGGCAATGAAGAATACGAATTGGAGTGTTCATGTAAGTTGACGATATAGATTTGCTTGAAGATTACCGTCTGTCGCCTTCTTGCTTTGCTGAACTACCTGAATTGAATGCACAGTCGAACGGCAATGTCATGCTCTGCCCCGTACCGTAATCCCGTAGGGATCGACGCACTCATGCGTGATAGATACGTGGTTTTCGTGAAACCACTGTCTTACTTCCGCCAATGTATGGCGCGAACAGATTTGGGGATGATACCAGTCATAGTTGATCACCGAGTTTTCATGAAACGACAGGTCCGCACTCCAAAAACACTTCATGAAGAAGTGATAGATAAAGCGCTGTAGACTATATTCACCTGCCTCAATCTGCAGAATATCGACAGATGGTACATACACCGTTACCCCACTTTCTGAAAGTAATCGGCCAAGTTCGGTGATTTGATCGCACACTTTTATTGCATCGTCATAACTTAAGGCGGTTATTCGCTCACGGATGTAGTCATCGACGAACTCGCGCACTGGGGCTTTTTGCTTGTAAACATAGATCGCAATCTCGCCATCATCAGCAAGCAGCGAACGCAGATGGGCAAATGCGCTCTGCGGATCGGCAGTATGATGTAGCACCTCCTGACAGTAGATAAAGTCGAATTGTCCCAACTCGCTCAGATCGCTCAATAGATCCATTTCGAGAACCGTGATATTCCGATATTGGGCCAGGTTGTTTTTGGCGATAGCGGCAGCGACCAAGTCAATGGCAACAATCTCGGTATGTTCCGGGTCTGAATACTCATGCAACAACGCAGTAACGCGGCCGTTGCCACAACCTGCATCCAAAATCCGGCGCTTGTTGAGTAGAAACATTCTGAGATCATCATCTGTATGGAAACCGTTACGATTAAGAATCCATTGATGAATGTCAGAGTCGCTACGAAGAGTCTCGGCAAAGACGAGGGACTCGTTTCTTGACCATTTATCGTGAAAGCTCTGCGCAGTATTGGACATACGGACTCCTTTCTCCAATCTATACTCCAGTGTAGCAAGATTTTTCCTGAACGTGGGCGACAGATTCATGCGGGCAATCGATGTAGCCGTGACTGCGTTTGTTTCCAAAGAGTGCGTAATCCCTCCCACTCGAGTTGTCCCAGAACTCGACAAATGAAAAGCATCAAAATGTATAGTCCGCAGTAACCCAATTTCAGAATTAGAGTAAACAGCAAGCCCATTTCTGGCAACGAGGGAGCAACCACTCCAAACATAATGACCAGCCCTGTAACCGTTGCTAACTTACGATATTCACAATTGATTGGCCATAACCGTTGAGAAACGTAAAGATACGCGCTTGTCAAGAACCAATAGGCGACAAAAGTTGTCCAACCCGCAGCCACCATCCCCCATTGGGGGATTAAGAGAAAATTCAGACCGACATTGAACAGCGCGGCAATTGCTGAAATCGGCGTTAGAAAATGCGTCTTTTTGACTAAGTAGATGCCTAATGATGTCACTTGTGTAGATGCCGTAGCTACTCCTGCCAGGACGAGCGGCGTAACAGCTGCTGCGGCTGGATAGAATTCTGGAGACGTCAGAATTACCAGAATTTCCGAAGTAAAAGTGATAATCAACACGCCCAAACCGCCGAAGACTACCAACATATAAATCAGGACTCGTCCGAAAAACACGTGCGTCAATTCAGGCTGTTGTTGGTGTGTTGATAAAGCGTGCGGCACCCACGCTTGCCCGAATGCACCCGTTAATAGAACAAGTACGAGGTTGACCTTTGCAGCAACTGCATATAGACCGACTTGATCGAACGTCGAGAGGCGACCAAGCATGACCGTGTCCGACACATTGAAAATCCAATACGCCAAACCAGTGGCAACAAGCGGGATGCCAAAGTGAAGCATTGGCTTTAGCAGGGAAAATGAAAAAGACATGCGTAACATGGAGCGCGCTGTCCAAAGGCGGAAGGGCAGCATGATCGCTGCCGATGCAAACGCGCCCGCCGCCAGTCCTGTCAAACCCAAATCTAAGACGAGTACGGCAAAGAGTGACATGCCGATCGTAAGAGATGTGGCCATCAAATTGAGGGCTGTCAATCGCTTTGCCTGAAATTGGTCGCGCAGAACCTGCCCACAGAGAAGGTTGACTTGAGTCAGGGGTACAGTGAGTACAGATAGAACAATGACTGATTCATAGCCGTCTGTTTGGAAGGGCCAACTAGAAATCGATCTGGCCAACATCACCAATCCTAGCGATATCGCACTTGTCCAAAGTGCAATGAAGATCAGCCAAGTTGAGACCGCAACTCGCTGTCTGTGAGTGTCTTTTGCATCAAAGAAGAATCGATTTGAGACGGTGGTACCACCCAAAGCGACGACAATCGTGTACAAACCGACCAATGTGCCGATGTAGCTCCAGACGCCGTAGTCTTCCGGGGAGAAGATACGGGTATAGATCGGCATTGTCAGGAGAGCTGTTGCACGGAGGATGAAGTCGCCTCCTCCGTAAATGAAGGTATCAATTACCAGACGCCGGAAATTTATCAGCAAAATGAAAGCTCTTCTTTTATCAGCTAATTGTCGTAAGTGTCAACCCCAGTTTTCCGGAATGCCTACCAAAATGCTGAACTACAGGCATTGCAGCGTGTGCAGTACTCCATTTTCAAGACTCATCTGGGGGGCATAATCGATCAAATGGCATATCTTGGCAATACTGCCTTGCAGAAAAGTTGGGTCACTGTCAGTTTTTCGAGTATTCGCCGGTAGGTGGAGATGTTCAGCGATTAGATCCACAAGGTCCGCAAGTGTAATCACTTCGTTGCCGGCCAGATTGTACACTTCACCAGTAGCGCGATGGTGATCGGCGTCAATGAGCATTTGCAGCATCGTCACGCAGTCTGACACATAGATCGGTGTGAATTGAAGGCCAATTCCCTGCGCCAGCGTGATTTCTTTGCCCATACGCACGCGGTCGATCATGTTTGGGATGATCATGTCTTTTTGTCCAGGGCCATAGACGCCGAACAAACGAACAATCACAGTGCGAAAGAAGCCAGCGTATTGTTGCACAAGGTACTCCGCGCTCAATTTCGTTGCAGCGTACATGGATGTAGGGTGGCAGTGATCATCTTCATTGAGAAATTCAGAGCTTGGGCGGTAGACACTACCAGTTGACGCGAAGAGAAATTGTGAAACTCCGTGTGTGCGCGCCCAATCGAGAAGTTCCACCGTTGCATCGACGTTGACCCGCAACATATCTAGTGCGCCGTCAGGAAATTCGCGATAGCGTGTGGATTGCGCCAGATGGACCACTACATCCACTTGCTCTGGCAGAAAGGACGTCCAGCCAGGTGTAGTGAGATCACCAACAAGCGAGATGTGACGAGCCAGCGCAGGTGTTTCATCAGACCTATCATGTGCATAGACGGTTGCGCCAGATTCTAATAGCTCCTGCACCAAATAGCGTCCGATAAAGCCTCTGGAGCCAGTGATCAGAAACCTTCTGTTGTCTTCCATTCTTCATTGTTTCCTTTTCATCATCGGACTACATCTAAACTTGGGTTTATGACAGAAACTGCTCAAGCCATTGCTCGACATTCAGTAGTGACCAGATCAGCAAGCGGCGATTCTGTTTGCCGTCCAGGTGCTCGGTGACCATCTCCCGCACGGTCTTGCTGTCAAGATAGTCATAGAGCCGCGCCCGCGGGTTAAAGAGCCGCCGCCGAACATAGTCGATGCTTTCTCCTTTGAACCAGCTCGCGTCGGGCGCAGAAAATCCCTGCTTTTCGCGATTCGTCACTACGTCGGGCACATATCGCTGCATGGTCCTACGTAGAAGTAACTTGCCGTCGCGCGTCTTGTTGAAGTAGACGGAGGTCTTGAGCCCTGGTTCATTTTCGTTCAGGCGCACCACCTCGCCCAGGTTGCCCAGTTTGAAGCGCACCGGTAGGCGCATAGCAAAGTCCACCAGGTCATTGTCGAGAAAGGGCACGCGTGTCTCCAGGCTATGAGCCATACTCAGCTTGTCCTCCACCACCAGCAGCCCGTGGAGAAAGGTTTTGGCCTCAAAATAGAGCGAGTGGTTGATGTAGTCTTCAGGCCGCGTCAATTGTGGAGCGTGCCGTGAAAAGACATCGCGAAAGATGTCACGCGTCCAGACATGGCGAACATCCTGCCAGATCGGCGCAAAGACCTGTGTGATCACCTGATTCGGGATCAGTCGCTGCCAGTAAGAGTAGTACTTATCGATGTACTCCTCGAAGTTGCTGTTGACCACTGCCCGGTAGTAGCGCCACGGATAGCCGCCAAAGAGTTCGTCGCCGCCGCCGCCAGAGAGCACCACTTTGACGAACTTGCTGGCAAGCTGGGCCGCGTAAAAATTGGGGTAGCTCTGCCCCACCCGCGGCTCTTCCAGGTGCCACGCCAGGCGGGGCAGCACCCGCTCCATGTCGCCGGCCTTCAAGACCATCTCGTAGTGTTCGGTCTTGAAAAGGTAGGACATGTGCTCGGCCTTCTCACGCTCATCGAAGCCCAACTCCAGACCCGACGCCGAGTGCAGATCGAAACCACAGGTAAAGGTTTTGAGATAAGGGAGTTGCCTGGCAGCCACAGCGGTGATCGAGCCAGAGTCCATGCCGCCGCTCAGATACGAACCCACATCCACATCGCTGATCAGTTGGCGGTTGACTGCCTGACGGAAGAGGCGATCCAGTTCCTCGACGCACTCACTTTCGTCCACGTGGCTCTCTGGTTCGCTAAAGGCGTAATCCCAATAGCGCTGCGGCGCGCCCGGCTGTTGCTCGCCCAACGCCACCCGCAGCGTACAACCAGCCGGCAACAGGCGCACGCCGGCAAAGAGCGTGCGGTCGGTGAAAAAGTTCTGGAAGGTGAAGTATTCCAGCAGCGCCTCTTTGTCCAGTTCGGCCCGCAGCGCCGGATGGGCGAGCATGGCCTTGACTTCCGAACCAAAGAGAAACGTGTGTCCCACCTGCGCGTAATAGAGTGGCTTGACGCCAAAGCGGTCGCGTGCCAGAAACAACTCCTGTCGCTTCTTGTCCCACAAGGCGAAGGCAAACATGCCATTGAAGCGCCTGACACACTCCGCGCCCCAGGCGGCGTAGGCGTAGAGCATCACCTCAGTGTCGGAGCGAGAACGGAACTGAAACCCCATGGACTCCAATTCGATGCGCAGAGCCTGGAAGTTGTAGAGTTCGCCGTTGTAGCTGATCACATAGTTCCCGTCGGCGGTCATCATCGGTTGGTGACCGGCCGGCGACAGATCGATGATCGCCAGGCGTCGATGCCCCAGTCCGACGAAACTATCGGTGTAGAATCCCTCACCGTCTGGCCCGCGGTGGGCGATTGCGTCGGTCATCTTGCGTAAAATGACCGGCGACACCGGCTCGCCATTCAGATTGAACACACCCGTGACGCCGCACACTCTTATGGGTTCCTTGCGGTCTCAAATGCTGCGATGAGTTGGTTCACAACGCACTCCTGTTCTTCCATCCCCATCGTCGCATAGAGAGGGAGCGCCAACGTCAGCCGGTCGGCCAGATACGCATTAGGAAATTGTTCCGGGCGCAGGTCATATTTCTCCACATAGTAGCCTTGAATCACAGGGGCATGTGTACCCTGGCGGGTGGCGATGCCTTGCGCCTCCATTTGCAGCATGACTGCATTACGTTCCTCGTGCAAGCGATCGACGTTGGCCAGCGAAGGCGGTTCAGGCTGAAATAGACAGACATAGGCCTGATAGCCATGCACGTAATCGGCTGGCGTCCCCGGCGGCGTCAGCCAATCGAGATGAGCAAGCATCCCGTCGTAGACGCGTGCACAGCGGGAGCGCTCGCTGAGAATGAAGTCAGCCCGGTCCATCTGCGCCGAACCGATTGCGCCCTGAATGTCGGTCATGCGATAGTTGTAACCGAGCAGGTTGTATTCCGCCAACAGAAAACCCGCCTTCCCTGCGTGGCGCGCCAGGTCGCTGCGAGAAGCGCCGTGATCGCGCAGCGAGCGCGACAAGCGGTCATAATCGTCGCTCGCTGTTGTAATCATACCGCCTTCGCCGGTGGTGATCGATTTGCGTGGATGGAAGCTGAAACAACCCATCTCGCCGAAGACGCCGGCGTGTTGGCCCCGATACCATGCGCCGAACGCGCACGCCGCATCCTCCACCACCCACAGGTGATGCCGGGCGGCAATCGCCAGCAGTGGCTCCATATCGGCGCACAGGCCGAACAAGTGAACAGGGATGATGCCAACGGTGCGCTCAGTGATCAACGCCTCGATCTGGGATACATCAATGTTGAATGTGGTCAGATCGATGTCACAAAAGATCGGCTTGGCCCCCATGTACTCGACGACGTTGGCCGTAGAAACCCAAGTGAAAGCCGGAACGATCACCTCGTCGCCCGGTTGTAACCCCAGTGCAGCGACGGCGATGTGCAGCGCAGTGGTGCATGAACTGGCAGCGACGGCGTGGGCAGCGCCAGTGTAGCGCTCAAATTTCTCCTCGAATTCGCGCACAAATGGCCCTTGCACCACCCAGCCGCTTTCCAGCGGTTTCTGCACGGCGGTCATTTCTTCTTGGCCGAAGAAAGGCTTGGTGATTGGTATGCGTGAAAGTGTCATCGCTTTGGTCGCCTCCGCGTTGCACCACTCCAAATGGAGCTTTGGTGCAGTATCAAAACAGTCCCTGTGTAATCCCTAGGCAGCGTACATTGTCTTCGCCAGCCGTTGCAATCCTTCAACGATCGGAACCTGCGCTCGAAAGCCCAAAACACGCTCCGCCTCCTCGGTGGCTGCACAGAAGCGCAACGCCGGTTGATCGTTCATCTCGAAACGTGGTTCAATCGAGGCGCCAACGGCTCTGGCGCATTGCCGTGCAAGCTCGACCATCGTTGTACATTTCCCTGTACCGATATTCATCACCTGACCGGGGTCTTGATGAACCAGGGCCAGATCGATCGCAGCCAACACATCGTCCACATGCACAAAGTCACGCCCTTCATCCAGATTTCCACGCACTACCGGCTGCTGCCCCTGCAACAATTGGCGCAGAAAGATCGACTCGACGGTGGGACGCAAAGAGCCATCGGCCGCAGAGCCATAGACGTTGAACAGGCGCAGAATTTGAACGGTCATCTGCGTTGTGTTGGCGAAGGCTCGACACCAGTTTTCGCCGCACAGCTTGCTGGCGGCATAGGAAGAATCAGGATTGGGTGCGACTGTTTCGCGGTTAGGCAACTCTGCACGACCGCCGTACACTTGCCCGCTGGAGGCATAGATCACCGTCGTCACGCCTGCAGACTGGGCAGCCTCGAGCAATCGAAGCGTGCCGACCCCGTTGACGCGCATCGCCTCAACGGGGTTCTGCTTGCTGGCAGCGAGCGGCAGGCAGGCAAGATGGACGATTGCGTCGCAGCCTGCAACCGCCTCCGTCACAATTTGCTCATCGGCAAGATCGCCCCGCACCCACTCAACTTCTTGGAGCAGGCGCGGGCGCGCTGAACGCGCCATGCCCCGCACCTGCCAGCCAGCGGCCAAAAGGCGCAACGACAGATGCTGGCCGATGTAGCCGCTTGCGCCGGTGACAAGGACTCTGGCCATGGCCTTACTGCTGCTCGCGTCGCTCTTGAACAGCCTGGGCATCCGCCTTGCGCCAATCGATCAGTCGCTGCATCCCCTCTTCCAGGTCAATACGCCAGCAGAAGCCCAAGTCGCGTTCGGCGGCGACAGTCGAACCGATGCGGTTGGTGACAAAGGTCTGTCCCGATGGACGGTACTCAATCTGCAAATCAGAGCCGGTGAGGCGCAACAGGAGTTCAGCCAATTCCTTGATTGACGTACCGATGCCCCGTCCCACGTTGTAATTCTTGCCGCTGACGTCCGCCTGCATCGCCAAGATGTTGGCGCGCGCCACATCACTCACGTCGACAAAGTCATACTGCTGGCTGCCGTCGCCATAGACCACAGGCGCGATCCCGCGATCGATATTGTCCAGAATGCGCATCATCACGGCAATATAGGCGCCCTTATAATCCTGCCCTGGCCCGTAGACATTCATATAGCGCAGCCCGGCCCAGTTGAGCCCATAACGGTGGCCGAGTGACTTGAACATGTGCTCGCCGGCAATCTTCGTTGCGCCGTAAAAGGTGAAGTTGTTGTAGGGGTGATCTTCAGTCATGGGCAGTTCCAGCGCGTCGCCATAGACTGACGCCGATGAGGAGTAAACCACGCGTTTCACCTTGTGCTTGATGGCCGCCTCGATCACGTTGAAGGTGCCGCGGATGTTCACATCGAAGGCCGAGCGCGGGTATTCGTGGCATTGGAGCAGCCACAATGCAGCCAGGTGAAAGACGCCATCGACGCCCTCCATCGCCTTGTCCAGGATGTCGCTGTGCAGCACATCGCCGCCATGGGGAAAGATGTGGACGCGCGGGTCAGTCAGCGCCTGGCGTAGATTGTCCATGCGGCCACGGAAAAAATTGTCATAGACGATCACCTCACCCACGTCTGTCTGGGTAAGCTGCTCCACAATGTGGCTGCCGATAAATCCGGCGCCGCCGATAACCAAAATGCGTTTGTCTTTTAGATCCATACGATTTGTGTTCCCCTGATATTTGCGCTAGAGAATATTCGGCTGTAATCCAAACACTTTCCCCAAGAATCGCAGGACTACGAGCAGATCATCGCGCAGCGTGCGATAGCGCCCGCGTTGGCCGCCGGCCTGGTGGCCGATGCGATAGGATTTGCCGAGTTGTTCGACGCGGATAGCGAGATCTGTCATGGTGCTTGTTTGGATGCTATAGATGTTCAGAAAAAGATCCGTACCGTAGTGACGACTTCAGTCGTTCAGCCTACATGACGACTGAAGTCGTCACTACGAATGTTTTCCTGACTCTCTATATCTCTGAGTATTCTCTTACCCTGCACGGTTTCATCATTTTCATCGAGATGGAAACAAAAGCGCCATAAATGTTTCCACCCGAAGAATCGTCACACCCTCATACGAACCCAAATTCAGAAGATGATTGTCATGCGTCACCAGGTATGACGCGCCTGCTGCCACTACACAAAGCAGGAAAATGTCATCGTCTGGGTCCTGTTGGACGATTGACGCGCCCGCCCGTGAGACATCTACCGCCGTCGCCAGGCTGAGCGCATAGGCCGCCAGCCGCCTGGGCGTCTGCTGCAATACCGTCAGCCTGGGCTGCAGACGTTCATAGCCCAGCACTTCCTCCAATTCAAGCAACATCGCATAGGCGATGCATATTTCCAGTTCGCCAGCCTCTGCCAGGCGTAACAACCGCCATGCGTCACCCTTCCAGAGCAGACCGGACACCCAAATGTTGGTGTCGATGACGATTCGCACGGATCAATTGACCCCTTCTGATCGGTGGATATCTCGCACTTCATGGACGATTTCATTGATCTCGTCGAGCGTTAGCGGTTCATCGTCGGGCGCTTGTTCGACAATCTGCAATGGCGATGGCTCGATACGTTTCAGGTGGAGAACGTCGCCATCAATCCAGACGATAAAGCGGTCGAATGGGTGAAATCTCTGGGCCAGAGCGTCTGGCAGCTTGAGCGACGAATCCTGTTGTAACGTTGCTAGTTCGAACATACATCCCCCCTCCTTTTTGTTTCGCTTCACGACGCCAGTCGCCTTCTTGCAGCAATGGCGCCCGCGCGGGCTACCGGCCTGGTGGCCGTTGCGATAGGCTTTGCCGAGATTCTCCAGATTCCATTCCCCACAGTCGCGTCTAGCGGAGCCAGATGTCGCGCCCAGATCACCGTCACGCTGCGGCCATCCGGCGTCTGCGCTGGCTGGCTGCTCGTGCGCTCGTCGATGGGCGGTTGACCGCTGCGCTGGTCGAAGATCACCAGCCAGCCCGTCTCCAACCCCAGCCCGCTGAGATAGCTGTCAAGCAGCGCCAACCCTTCGGCCAGCGGATTGCGCGCATCGTCTCGCCACACCTTCAGTTCCATCGCCAGGCGCTCTTCGCCATAACGCACCAGCACATCCATGCGGCGTGTGCCGATGGCATATTCCCGGTCGATCACCCCATTGCCATTGCTCACCCTCTGCAAGAAGGCCAGCAGTACGATCTGCGCCGCCACCTCGGAATAGGGTGATGTCCGCAGCAGCGGCTGGCCGTGCTGCCGCCAAAAGGCCATGAACGCGTCGAGAAGGCGCACTGGGTCGAGCCGCCCATCCGCCGTCAGCCAGGTGGGCTGAATCGCTGGCAGCGAGTTCTGTGCAGTAAAGCTGAGTTCGCGCGGGATGATCTCCTTGTAGATCGGGTTGGCGATTTCGAGGCCGCCGTATTGGCTCTGTCGCACCAGCCCCAGGTCCATCACATAGCGCTGATCATCCGCTGGCAGATCGCCAAATGTCTCTCCAGCCAGGATTGGCTCGATGATCTGGCGCACCCGCGGCTCGCGCAGCTTCTCGGCCAGGCTGTCCAGGTGCGTGTCCCGGCGCTGGATCATCTCCTCCTTGGCCTGGTCGATGTGCTCGGCGGTGATCGGCTGGCTGCGGTCGGGGACCAGGTCTTCCACGGCGATGTAGGCCAGGCGATTGACCATCCACGGCTGTCCTTGCGTCAGGTGGAAGGCGTGCGCCTGCGCCTCCGGCGTGAAGGGCTGCCCATGCTCGGCGGTGTGCTGGCCGTACAACTCGCTCACTTCCTGCGCCGTGAAGTTCTTCAGCGTGATCGACTCCACCTTGATGTTGAAGGGGCTGGAGGTGTACA
>CAZLMM010000131.1:0-14138 GCA_964560495.1 uncultured Caldilineaceae bacterium | reverse complement strand
ATCTAAACCAACAAGACGTCGACCATCCACCCGCCATCTGATAGCCGTAGCATCTGGTAAGCTAACAGGAAACTGGAATAATTGATATTCGCCTGATCTTTCATCCCACAGTAGGTTGAGAAATGCACTTCGACCTGTATCGATCCTGCATATTCTGGTATGAAAGCCAAAAAGACCGGACATACCCGCGTCCTGAACGAGGAAGTCTTGGTGCTGAACTTCCAGCCAGCGCACCAAGAAAATCTCCAGTTCAAGGCGCGCTTACAACCTGAATTTGACTTCCTACCGAACTACCGTGTAGCAGATTGAATCTGTATCACCCCGAGCAGCACCTGCCCATCACCGACTTCTTGCCCGTTGTTATCGGTCACTGGCAGACGCACCTGGCCCTGGCTCTCCGATTCGTAGAGGCCGCTCCACAGTTGGTATTCGCCCGGCGCAAGATCCGGCGGCGCGCTGACAGGGAAGTCGCCCAGAATGCGGTCGCCGTTGCGCCAGACGCGTGTTGGGTAGCGGTCGCCAGCAGGTGCGCGGTCGAAGGCAGCCCCCTGTTCTCCCTCTTTGTCGATCAGGTGGACGAAAGCGGTGTAGTCGGTGGCTGGAATGCCCACCCCCTCGAACATGAGGGTCACAGTGAATGACTCGCCCGCTTGCGCCGTCTCCGGCGCAGTGAATCCAACCAACTCGATCACATCGCCAAAGATGGCGCCAACCGACGTCATTTCCAGGCCGCTCCAGGTCACCGGCGCGGTCGGATAGATCGTCGCCTCGCCGACGATGGGCGTCACTTGATGGCCGGCGTTGTCGCGAGCCGGGAGAGGGCGACGCTCACTTTCGCTTGTCGCCGGGTCGATGAAGCCGGTATAGATGCGCCCCAGAAGCGGTGAGCGGCGGCCTATCTCGCCTGAGATCTTGACCAGATACTTGTCTTCGTAGATCGCCCCAGGCTGCCAAATGCTGGTGGGATTGCGCCCCCAACCTGGGTGCGTCGTCACATTCGCTACAGCGATTCCCCGTTCATCCAGCACCTGAATGAACAACTGGTAATCCTGGGAGAGAGGGCGGTCTGCCTGCATGTAGAGCGTCACTGGCACATCTTCGCCGGGACGAAAGACGCCGGGCGCCACCTGTATCGCCAGCAGCTTGAGCGGCTCTGCGTCGCCAAGGGTCAATTCCAGGGGCTGTGCATCGAGCGGAACAGCAGCGATGGGCGGAGTCGGGCGATAGCTGGCCGGCAACAGGATGCCGAGCGCGTAGAGCGAGCTGCCAAAGAGCATTGCCAGCAGTGCACTCCAGCATGCTGCTCGCGCCCACATTGGCGCCCGGCGCAGCCAGAATTCCAACCCAAGAGTGAACAGAATTGCCAGCGCACCCAATGCAGGAAAGAGTAGCCGACCCTGGCTGGCTGTTGCGCGCATCATCAGGCTGACCATCAGGACAAACGAGAGCCCGGCCCACAGCGCGATCAACCAGAGGACGCGCCGTGCGCTGGGCAATGTTGAAACGACAGGCGGACTCCGGCGAATCAGCGCAACTCCTGCCCCAATCAGGGCGATCGCCGTGACGAGATCAACTACCCCATAGAACCACTGGGGCAGCAGGATGTTGAACCAACCGAAAAGACCCCAAAACGAATAGCGCACCCCGCGGAATTCCAGCCACCAGGCTGCCAGATCGAGCGTCTCACTGCGCTGGCCGCTCAATGTGAAGATCACATTCGCGCCCGTCCAGTCGCCATAAAGCGCGATGTTGCGCGCATACCACCAGCCGGCGATGGCGAGCGCGGGCAAGGCGACCCAGCCCAGGGCGCGCAACGGGATGCGCCAATCTTTGCGCCGCCAGCCAAGGAACACGATCGTCAGCCCGACCATCGCGACCAACCCGAGCGCCTGCAGCTTGCTCAGCATTGCCAGTCCCAGCAGGACGCCCAATCCAACCCATTCCCACCAGGGGATAGGCGATTCTTGGTCTCGCGCCAACAGCCGACCAAGCCAGTAGAGCGTCGCTGCGCTGAGGGCGATGATCAGCGAGTCATTGGTGAACGCGCCGCTGATGAAAGCGAATTGAGGAATGGAGGCCGCCAGCGCCAGCGCCAAGAGTGGTCGCAGCGCATTGGCTGGAAAGGCCAATCGCGCCAGCAGATAGATGGAGACCAGGGCGCACACACCCAAGAGCAGCGACAACCAGCGACCAACATGCAGCGCCAGGTTGCTCCCGACCAAGGGATGCGCCGCGCCGCTATAGAGCATGAAGTTCTTGTTGCCGGGAAAGAGCGGGTCGCCGATGTTGGCGCGAGGATTGCGCACCGCCAGTTGAGGGAAGTCGCTCTGGTCGATCCACGCCGTCAGCGCCGCAACGCTGGCGTAGTAGAGCGGCGGCTGGCCGCCTTCATGCGCCCACGGCTCTGTGGAATCGGCGTGGAGCACCGGCAGCCCGTTGCCTTCGCTCAAATGGCGGGCAAAGGCATAGTGATGCGCCTCATCGGGCGTCTCGAAAGGCGGTACGACCAGGCTGTAGCCAACAGCCAACGCCGAGAAGAGAAGGAGGATCGCCAGCGCCCAGAACCAGGGACGCGCGATTCCATCGGCGTCAGGCGCGCCGTGCGCCGAGGTCGATCTGCTCACGGCTGTCCCGCTCCATCCATTTGCGACATGCGCCATAGCCCGCCGGTGAGATCCTCTGGGTCGACTGGAAGCAATACTGTCACCCCATCTTCTGGAGGCTGTCCGCCAGAAACTGTGGTCACAGGCAACTTTTCCAACGTCTCCCCATCATAGAGGGTAAGCGCTAGAGAGAGCGCGCCGCCGGTTGGTTCCTGAACGATGGGTAGCTCCACGAACTCCATGATCGTCTTGCCTGGATCCCAATAGGTTGTTGGAATATCCCCCTCATAAGGTTCGCGTTCAACTTCGCCCAGCGTGCGCAGGCTGCCGTCTGCGGCTCGCTCCACCAGGCGCAGGATATACTTGTAGCGTCGCTCCGGTTTGGCGGCGACCTGCCAGTACAGGGAAACAGGCTGGGGTAGGCCAGCCACTGACGGCTGAAGCGAGTAGCCGGCCAGGCGGATCAGGTCGCCGAATTCGTCGCCTGAGATGTGTTGCACATCCGCCGGCAGGCTCGTGAAAACAGGAATTTCTGGCAGGTAGAGCTGCGCACGCAACGAGGAATGGCTGAAGAATTCGGCGTCGCGCACACGCAGGAGATGCTCTTTCAGCCAGGCCTCCACCTCACCCTGGGGATCGATGTAAGACATGGTGCCCGAACGCAACAGCCAGATGCGTTGGAAACGCCTCTTCGTCTCTCCCAGGAAGTCACGCGTCTCATCCATGGATCGGTTTACGAGCGGCGTCCCATAGACCGCAACGTTCTCACCTGCCGACATGGCTTGCAGTGGCGCCGTCAATGGCGCGTAATACTCGAAAATGCGACGTGAATCGCGCGGGCTGATCAGCACCACATCTCCCGGCATGATCCGTCCTGCCAGATATTGCCCCAGGCGGTCAAAGTCATCCTTGGCGTATTCCTCCATGGTGTGATAGTTGATGGTCGAGTAGCAGAATCCAACAAGCAGCAGCGCGGCGACCGCTGCTGCCGCCCACCTCCGCCACAGACCCACCGTCGCCAATCCGGTTGCAATCAGAAAAGCGAATGGCCCAACAAGCAAGCTCAGGTGGCGGGCGTTCATGTATGCGCCCCGCACGGCGTTGATCGCCAGTACGCCGACGACGGGGATCAAGACCGCGGCGACAGGAATCCATCCGCCGCGGCGGCTATGTCGCAGCAGCCAGGCCGCGCCCAACGCGGCCGTCGCCGCAAAGACCAGGTCCAGCCCCCACACCTGGTCGATATTCACGCTCAGGCCCAGGCTGAACGCGTTGAGCAGATCGGGCAAGAGTATCTCCAGTGAGGTAGTGTAGAAGTTGTCGCCGCCGCCCGCGCCCAGGATCACCTGGGCTGCAACGAGAGCGATCCCCGCGCCAATGAGCAAGATCGCCGCCGCTACGCCAAAGGCAGCCTTGCGATTGGTCTTTGCCAGCTCCACGAAGCAGATGGCGGCATGGACAGGCAGCAGAAGGACTGCGTAATAATGGGTTGCCAGGAAGCAGACGAGCGTCGCCGCGTAACCGACCTTCCGCCAGCGCAGTCGATGTTTGGGTTCCAGGCTGATGAGCAAGAGATAGGTGGAGAGCACAGCGAGAAGCGCCCATGTGGCGTAGGGGCGGGCCTCCTGTCCATACCAGAGCAAGAAGGGGTGAAGCGCCGTCAGGAGCGCCGCCCAGAGCGGCGCTGCCCTGGGCGCCGCGCCGCGCCGCACAAACGCGCGGCCAAAGACCCACATGACAGCAACCAGGAGTGTGACTGCCGCCGCCGAGACGAAACGGAGAACAAATTCATCGTCACCCGCCAGGCGCATGAGTCCGCCTTGCAACAGAAAATAGAAGAAAGGGTGCTGGTCGATGGTTGTCACCTGCGCCAGGCCGTCGCTGATGACCAGGTCGCCCCGCAGGAGCGGCAAGAGCGCCGACTCGGCGCGCTGCAAGCTCAGGCTCTCATCCCACCAGAGATTCTTGGCGTCCAGACGCCAGGTCACGCGCAGCCAGGCTGTCAGCGTCAGCCCCAGCAGCAGCCAGCGCCCCCACCCCCGAGCTATCGACGCGCCCGTCGCAGGCCCACTGTTCGCACCCATGCTCATCGCAGCTCCACCTCGGCCAGGAGCACATCTTGCCCGGCAGCCGTTTCCACCGCCGCGCCTGTCGCCGGATCATAGAGGCGCAGCGTCAGGCGGTAGCGCCCTGGCGGCAGGTCGCGGCGCAAGAGCAGGCTATGCTGGTCGCGTGCCGGCTGGCCGACCACCCAGACGCTCGTGGGTGCAAACCAGTTCTGAGGGAGATAGTCCTGACTCTGAACAATCGCGCCATTTGCATCGCTGAGGCGCAGGCTGAACTTGTACTCCGGCGCGCTCTCGCTCACCCGCCAGTCCGTGGCGACTTGCAACAGGTCGCCCGGCGTGAGTTCTTTCTTGTTCACCTCACTCCGCGCGAGCGTCAACGCCGGGCCAAAAGGGACGTTTAGCTCTTGAACGAGTTCAGGCGGCGTCGCCAACCCATAGAGAGTGACGCGAATGCCGTTATGATCCGTCGGCTCGCTGGCAAAGGCGCGCGTCGCCAGCCACACCTGCACGCCCGCGGGTTCGTGGAAGAGCAGCACCTCCCAGGCGCGCTGCGCGCCCTGCGTTGCTTCGGTCAACACCCGGTCGATTTCGCCGCTGTCAGCGCCCTCCAGCGAACGCAAATCATGGACAGGTAGACCGCCTGTGTAATAGTGGTTGAAGACCAATTCTGGATTTGGCCCATCCACCAGGATCACATCGCCCGGCTGCTGCGCTTCCTGGATGCGGGCCGCCGCGCCGCGAAAATCGGGCTTGTGGAAGGAAATGTCTGTGGCCTGGCGATTGAGCGCGGCAACATTCGCTCCAATCAGGAGGATCAGGGCGGCGATTGCTGGCAAGCCGAGGAGCGCGCTCCGACTGCCCTTGCCAGGGGTCGGAAGAGCTGGCCAATTGCGCACATCCATTGCCGCAACGCCGCCGGCTGCCAGGACGAGCAGGCTGGCAGTGACGGCGATGCTGTATCGCTCGTGAAAGTCTGGATTGCGCAGCGCCACGGCATAGACGATCCCCAGTGGGATGAAGGTGTTGGCCGCAAGAAAGAAACCAGCCGGCCCTCGCCGAAAGAACCACCACACACTACCAAGAACCAAAAGCGCTGCGTAGAGCCAGGGCAGCCAATGGGCCAGCGCTGGCGGCGCGGCGTCGCCTGTCGTGTAGGCAGCCAGGTAACGCCAGGGAATCTCCTGCGGGTTGCCGGCTGCGCGCCAGCCGGCAAAGCCAAAGATGCCCAGGCTACGCGTCAGCCAGGGCGTAAAGAGGAGGAATGCCGTCGCGCCGGCGCCGACCCAATAGAGGCCAACGCGCCAGCGACGCGTTGCCAGCAGCCAGCCGATCATGAAGATCGTGTGAGCCATGGGCGTCAGGAAGGCGTAGAAGTGGAGATAGACGGAAGCTGCAATTGCCAGCGCATAGACCCCGGCGAAAATGAGACGACAGCGTTCATCGTAAAGCATCCGCCACAAAGCCCAGGTTGCCGTCAGGCTGGTCGCTAGGAGCCAGCTGTACATGCGCGCCTCCTGAGCATACCACACCTGAAACCAGCCAGTCGCCATCAGGCTGGCTGCGATCACGCCCACCAGCCAACTGATAGGGCTGAGGCCGGCCAAATCTGCGGCGAAACGAAACACGAGGGCGACGCTGAGCACACCCGGCCACAGGGAAAGAAAGCGCAACCCAAAGTCTTTGTCGCCTGTCAACCCAATCCAGCCGTGTAGGGCGACGAAGTAGCCGGGCAGATGCTCCACAGGCATTGCAGCCAACATTTCACCCAGAGGCAAGGTTGCCCGCTGCAGGCTGATCCCCTCATCGCTCCAAAAGCTCTGGCTGTCGAGCGTATAGCAGCGCAAGGCAAAGGCGGCCAACACGATCAGCAGCAGTGCGCCGCGCACAAACGAGGGAGGATGCGCGCGCCGAGTCTGTGAGGGTGAGTCAGAAGTGTTCATCGAGTCCACCCGTCTGGTCATCACCTGCGCCATTCTACCATGATCAGACGAATCAACGTTCATGTCAGCGCAGCACGTTGCGCGCTGCTGACGTCTGGGTCACATTGGCTGGTGCACGGCGCTGCTGCGCTCAGTGGCCGCGTGATAAAGGCTCAGGTGACGGCGGGCGATGCTCTGCCAACTGAACTGTTGACTTTGCGCCAGGGCATGGCTGCGCAGGGACTCGGCCAGAAGCGGGTCGTCGGCGATGCGCGCCACGGCTGCGGCGCAGGCGGCAGGATCGCCTGGCGGAATGAAGATGAGGTCGCGTCCATCCATCAGCTCGGACAGGGGCGATTGGGGTGTGGTCGTCACGATGGCGCAGCCATTGGTCAGCCCCGCCATCAGGGTGCCTCGCCGCAGACTTGCGCCATCTTCATAGGGCATGAGCAGGACATCAACGGCGTTCAGGTCGGCGCTCACGGCTGCATCAGGTTCAGGCCCAGTCCAGCGCAACCGATCTACCAAACCCAGCTCGCCGATGAGGGTTTCGACTTCGCGTAGGTAAGCCAGGTTGGTGGGGTCGTTGACGCCCAGGGCGTCGCCGATCATGAGCAGGTGTGCGTCGCGCCCGTTCTGCACCAGGCGTTGCAGGGTGCGCACCAGGGTCGTTCCACCTTTGCTGCGGTTGAGGAAGCCAAAGTAGCCCAATACCAGCGTGCGATTCGTGTAGCCGTGCAGACGACGACGAGCAGTGCGCTCATCGTCGGCCAGGCGACGCCCGCTCACATTGCTTCCAATGGGGATGGTGTGGAGATTGGCAACGCGGCCGGCCAGGCGCAACCGGTCGCCTTCGTTCGTCACAATCGTTGCATGGGCAGTGAAGGCGGGGCGCTCTGTCACCCAGCGGCGCAGCCGCGCGCCCGCTTTGGGGAACAGATAGGGCGGCAGCAGGTCGTGGTATGTCCAGGCGATGCGCAGCCCCTGACGACGCCACAGTTGGGGGGCCAGGTTGATGGCGGGGTGCATGGCAAATGCGCCAGTCTGATATTGCACATGCAGCCAATCTGCGTGTAGCGAAGTGGCAAGCTCGACGGTCTGCCGCCAGATGCGCCAATCCCACCTGGCGACGAGGGGCCGCACGTCAATGGCGTCTGTTGGCGTTAGGTCGCCCCTGGCCTCCTGGGAGGTGAGGACGCTCACCTGCGCGCCAAGCTGACCCAGCGCGGCGCCAAGCTGTGAAGTGTATGCACCCACGCCGCCTTGCATGGGTGGATATTCTCCGGTGATGAAGAGGATGTGCATTGTGATTACGGGGCGAGCCTTTTCTCGAAGCTATAGCCGCGATAGGCCAATTCTCGGAAGCCGTGCTGCGTGAAGAGGTTCATGGCGACGGCGGCGCGCGCCGGCAAATAGACCAGCATCTCTTGATAGCCCAGAAGGGCGGCGTCATTGAGCAGGCGGCGCAGCATCCACTTGCCAATGTTGCGGTTGCGCCACGGTTCGCTCACCTCCAGCTCGGTCAGGTGGGCCACTCGTTCGGCAGCGCCGGCCAGATCCAAGGTCATGCCCACCATTCGAGCGCGTCCAATCCATTCCACCCGGCGATGATAGAGCGTGTAGGTGCGCCCGCTGCCGGTGCGTTGCTGGACCAGGCTCACGTCGGCCTGGGGGATCTCTTCTTCCAATGGCGCGCCCAGCGAGCGCGTCAACGCGTAATACCGCTCGCTGAAGCGCCAGTCGTTGTTGGTCAGCAATTGCTGGATGTCGCTCCATTCAGCGGGCAGAATGCCAGCCCCGGCCTGAAATGCTGGATAGCCCGTGCTGATGTGAAAGGCGACTGCCTGGCGCGCCCGTTCGCCGCGCCAGAAGGTCTCCGCCTGTTCCATGAGCGCAGCAAAAACATCATTCATCAGGTCGGCGCGTTCAGTCAGCGCCAGAAATCGCAGCAGTCCATCTGGCTCATAGTCGGGCAAGTCCAGGTGGTCGCGGTCGTGGCCGATAGCTGCATCCAGGAAGCCGATCAGTTCGCCCGCGCGCCAGGCGCCCAACAAAAGGCGCGTTCCCCAGTGCACATCATAGACGGAGAGCGGCTGTGGTCGAAATATGTGTTCGGTCAGGATTTCCTCATCCATGGGCAGGCTGTATGCTGCGACAAGCAATCGGCGGTTGAGCAATGTCAGGAGTGGGTTGGCGTCTTCCCGCTGAATAGATCGAACTGACAGGGTGGGTGCAACCGGGATCATGTTGGCGCGTTCTCCTCAAGTATCACAGCCAGCTCCGCCTGGTTGCTCAAAGTAGGCAGCGCCAGGGTGTGGACTGCGTTCATGTCGAGCAGCCCATTGGCCTGGCGAGGATAGTAAGTGATCACGATAACGCGCGTCATGTGTCCCACTTCTCCCGCAGAGATCATCTGTTGGAAGCTCACCTGGCGTTTTGTCTGGAGCCAACGATGCAACGTCACCCCAGAAACATCGACCAGGACGCGGCTGCTTGCCATCCACAAGGCCCATGCGCCGCCTAACAAACCGACGGCTGCAAAGAAGACTGAATCCCAGGCGGGGTCGGAGCGCAGATTCCAGCCGATCAATCCGGCGAGAATGAAACCGACGGCCGCCAACACGACGTAGCGGGGGGATGGGTGAAACGTGTGCGAGTCAAACATGGATAGTTGCGTTCCACAAAGTGCGATCCATCAAGCCTCCAGCAAAGAAGCCTATCTGGAACCCAGGCAGACTCTTGTGTGATACCTTCCTGGAAGTGCAGAGCTTCCAGGAAGATTGGGCAGCTGTGTGCGTAAGTTCTGACGCCAATCATAGCTCAAGACCTGTGAGCAAGCGAGTCGTAGATTCTGGCAATGGCGGCGGCGTGCTCGTCGATGGTGGGCGGCGGTGTGATGTGAGAACGGTATTCATCGAGGAGAGCAGGTCGCGCCGCGATCTCTGCCAGGAGCGCGGCCAGCGCAGCGCTATCTCCCGCGGGAAAGAGTCGCCCTGTGACGCCATCCTGCACCTTCTCGGTCAATGCGCCCAGGTTGCTGGCAATGACTGGGACGCCAAGCACAAAGGCTTCTTGAATGACAAGGGGCGAGTTCTCATACCACAGAGAGGGAACGATGAGCGCGTCGAAGCCGCGCAGTGCGCCGCCCACCTGTTCGTAAGGAACCGGTCCTGCCATACGCGCCCGGGGATGACGAATTGCCGCGCGCACTTCTGCCGCGTAGTCGGGAAAAGTCTGTTCGCTGCCATGGAGCGTCAACGAAGCTGCGTCCTCGGGCAGGCGGTTGAATGCTTCCACAAGGATGTGGCTGCCTTTCTGCCAGGCGAATGCACCCAAGTACCCAAAGTGAGGGCGTACACGTTGGGCCGGCTTCTCCAGGGGCGGCGCATGGAGCAGCCGTCTGGAGTCCATACCGTTTTCCAACACCACGATCTTGTCGCCAGGGAAGCCTTGCGCCGCATACTGACTGCGCAGGAACGCACTCGGCGAGATGAAGAGGTCGATCTGTCCGGCCATCTTGCGCAGATAGGCGTTGCGATAGGCCAAGGGCAGGGCCGTCAGTGGACGCAGCAGCCGCAGCGGAGCCAGATCGGCGCGGCTGGTTGCACAATCCACGCAGTTGCGGCAGCCGGGCGACGGGCCGGCGCAAGGCCGCCGGTCGGGTCGCACAAGCTGACTGTTGGCGCAGAAGTACCAGTAATCATGGAGGGTGGCGATGCGTGGATGACCGGCCGCCAGCTCGATGAGGCGCGCTGAAACGCCTTGCACGTGCTGGAAATGCACCACCTCTGGATTGGTCTTCACCAGAAAGTCGCAAAACGCTTCTTCGATGGCATGATCCCGAAAGGTGTGCCAAAACATGCTGACGGGATTTTCGCGCGGGCGCCCGGTCGGCAGAGGCGCGGCCCAAATCTGAACGCCCTCTCGGTTCGTCGCTCTGATCAGCTTTGTTGCGCCCGCCTGGGGACAGAAGATCGCAATTTCGCACCCCCGGCGCGCCAGCGCTGCGGCCAGGCTATGCGTGTAGATTTCCGTGCCGCCGAGAGAATCTGGCGGCAGCTTGTGAACTGTGAATGCGATGCGCATGGTCAAGGTGCGCCATCCTCCCTTTGCGGAGTAGGAGGAAGGTCCAGCGCGCCGGCCGTGACAAGGTCGGCGGCGAGCTTTGCGCAGCGAGCAGCAAGGGCGGTCTCGTCGAACTGGCTGGGGTCGATCTCGACGCGCTGCAAGTCATAGAAAGCCCAACACGACGCCAACCGAGGCGACCTTCCGCCGGCTGGATCGAACAACATGGCGAGACCACCCTCCTGTGGGCTTGCCTGGCGATAGCTCTGCACGTAAGTCCAGGGATGATCCTCCGACGGGTTGAGAAAAGAGAAGCTGTTGCACTCGGTAGCCTCTCTACAGAGAAGCGCCCGATTTGCTGGATGCACCGTGTGGGTGCTTCGGTCATAAGCCAGCAGCACGGCGTTGTCGCCCAGGCTGGTGTTTTGGCGCAAGGCGTCCAAGAGTGCCAAGTCGCTGACCCAGGTCTGTCCCACGCCAGAGCCATAGAGCATTTGTATGGCAGCATGAAATGACTCCTCGGTGTTGAAGGTGAAGACATTTCCCACAACGCCGGGCATGCCCATGAGCGCGACGCCGACCCCATTGGGTAGACTGGGGAGTCGTTGCAGCGATTGCTGGACGAACGAGCGGGTGTGGAGAGAAGCGCGCTCCCAGGCCGATACGTCGCTGGTCGAGACGTAGGCGTAGCCAGTCAGGATTGCGATGATCAAACCCAGCCACGCGCCGGCCAGGGCGGGCCGCCGCGCCAGCGCGCCATAGAGCCAACCGGACAGTGCGCCGATGGCAATGCTCAATCCGAGAGAAGGGACGTAGGTGTAACGGTTTTCCGGGTGGCGGCCGGCAAGGGCGGCGAAGAGGATGCTCATCGCCGCCAGCCACAACAGTCCCCAGGCGATCCAGAAAGGGTCGACGCGGCGCGAAGGTGCGGCGTCGCCGGAGGGGGTGGGGCGGTGCGTTCGTAGGGCCAGGGCCAACACAGCAATGGAGCCGCCAGCCGTGAGCGCCACGGAGACAATCGCCCGAGGATTGAGCGGCGACATCCACTCGCGGATATTGGAGAAGAGCGGCAGGCCGATCCAGGCGCTGGTGTGCAGCAGGATCATCTGGCCGAGGAAGACGGCGTAGCCCTGCAAGAGATGAAGCGGCGCCAGAGAGAGTGTGTAATCTTCGCGCCCAGGCGTCAGCCGACCGGCGCCGGCCCATATGCGTAACCCCAGTGCGACGATGATTGCGCCGCCATAGCCGAGGTAGAGCAGCAACCGTTGTCGCGTCAGGTCCCGCCGCCGCCACTGAACCAGGGCCACGAAGACCGGCAGGGGCAGCACGATTTCATAAGCCAGAACAGCCAGCAAATAGCTTAGCGCCGAGAGTGCATCCCACCATCTGGGGCCGGGGCGACGAGGGGGAGCAAGGCTTGCCAGCAGGCTGATCAGGCAGAAAAAGAGGGCAATGAGATTGGCGTTGGCGCTCATGTAGAGTACGGCTTCATTGTGCGCCGGCAGCAGCAGAAAAAACAAGGCCGCAATGAAAGCCCACGCCACGTTCTGCATGAACACCCGGCCAAGGGCAAAGACCAAGATCGTATTGACCAGGTGCAGCCCCAGGCTGACCAGATAGTAGCCGATCATCGTGTCGAGGGCGAAAAGATGAGACATGAGCGCCCGGCCAGCGTAGCTGACCGGGCGATAGCCCGACCAATTGATGTGACCGGTGAAGCTATCGATGATCGCTTGCCCCAAAGGCCGCGAGAGCGCCGCATAGGTCTCGATGGTGTCATCGAGAACGAAGTAGAGGCTGCCGGCGAATCGTCCATAGACCCACCAAAAGATGGCGACAAGGACGATCAATGCAAGCGCGACGGGAAGGCGTTTCCACATTGGGTCAAGGCTGCTGAATGAAATCCATCATCCGCCCCAAGGAATCGAACCAGCCGCATGGACAGCCGGTTGGGTCATCGGGCGGGATGGGCTTCTGCTCCTCTGGCGCGGTTGTCACCAGCGGCAAATAGACTGTGCTGTCTTGCGGCGGAGGAATCGTGCCTCCTTGGGGCGCAAGCAAAGGATTGGTGGCCGACCAGCCCTTGCCCACCATCTTGAGGGGGATGCGCTCCAGTCCTTCGGCGACGATGCGTTCCACCTTGTAGTAATAGATTTTCATGGGGTAGCGGGCCGCGTGGATGGCGTCGAGCAGCTCATCTGGGCAGCCGCCGTCGGTCATGCAGAGGTCATAGTCAAAACCAGGCGGCAGGAAATACTCCATGATCCCCAGCTTGCGCACATCTTCCCAGTAAGTCAGATAGCGCGAATTGCCCGTTTGGTCTGAGTCGCGCCATTGACCAAACAAGGGATAGCCAGCGCTGGAAACATGGTCCACCGACAGGAATCCCGCGCCATTGCTAAAGCGATAGGTGCCGCTGCCGGGCAAGGGGCGGTTGATAGGGTCTTCGCCAGCATAGGGATCGACAGGCGTAGGCGGAAAGTTGACAAACACATAGTCGGCTTCTTGCGGGATCGAGAGGGTGAAATTACCGCCGCGCTCACCAAAGCGCGCCAACATTTGGCTGTTGAGGGACGCTAGAATACCCGCGCCGCCCGCGCCGATATAGGAGTGCGCCGAAAAGGTTTCGCTGCTCAATGGTGTGACCTGCACCAATTGAGGTGAATCGAGCGTGAAAACAGCGGTCAGCTCGTCCAATCTGCCAGGCGCAATGATGGTGCAGCCCATGTTGGCAGGAATGACGAGGCTGCCGTCTTCAATGAGCGCGGGGGTTGCCACGGGTTCAGGATAGCGTAGATAACCATTGGCGTTGTTGGTAGGCAGCATCTGACCAGCGGCAATCACGCTCATGCTCGCAATGCTGGACGTGATGTCTTGTCCGTCTTGGAACAGGCGCATGGTGGAGGCTGGCGCAGTGGAAGGAATCTGGTCAAAGGCAGCGGTCTGCCCCAGGCAGCCAAACTTGGTGAAGGTGTTCTCTCCAAAAGTGAAGTAACGCGGCGTGATCTTCACCGTAATCTCAACCTGGTCTCCCACGCGTTTGCCAGATTCATATTGCAAGATGCCTCTCCCCGTTTCGTAGATGAGCACGCTGCCTTTCAGATGCTCCTCTGGCGCCTGCCCAACCAGATCGACAATGTTGAGGGAGCGCGGCTCCAGCCATTCAGGAGTGGTCGCATCGTCGGGCTGTATGTCCTGTTGCGCCCAAAGGGGAGCGCGAGCGGCCAAGATAAGCAGGACAAATAATGCCAAAACAATGGGTATGTTGCGGGAACGGAATTGAGGGTTCATCATTCAGTCTCCTTGTTTATATGTATCACTCACGCTGTAGTCTATAGATGAATACGGGAAACTCAAATTCCCAGTAGGGCGGCGGATAGACTGGATCGCGAATCTGACCGATAAGCGACGACTTCCAGCGCAGCTCACTGACCTTTTCCGGCCTGTAACCAGTTGGCGCCAGAGCATCCGGCAGAGGTTCG
>CAZLMM010000130.1:0-14248 GCA_964560495.1 uncultured Caldilineaceae bacterium | reverse complement strand
AGCATCTACGTAGTGAAGCATCTACGTAGTGAAGCATCTACGTAGTGAAGCATCTGCGTGTCGGCGAGAGTTTCTAGGGAGCGCCAGCGAAGCATCTCGCGCTGCCACCCAGATGCTTCACTGCGTTCAGCATGACAATACCACCGGCTCATTTAGGCCCTCGTGTACTAGATTTGTCATCCTGATCGGAACGGGCGCACCCGCCAACGCAGTGAAACATCCGGGTGGCATAACGAGATTCTGAGCGCCAGCGAAGAATGACGGTATCCTGGTCTCATTTTGGCCGCTCTGTAGTAGTTTATTGAACACACCTATTTGAATGAGACCAATCCAGGCATGACTCAACCCGCACGCAAACATGAACCATGCCCCAATCCACAATCATCCGACGGACGCTGTGTGCAGGTGTGGTAAAATCAGGCAATCGAGTCGTCTTTTCGTTGCAAAAGGAGCACAATCTTGGCGAGCGCACGCGTTGCCCTTGAATCCACGGTCATCACCCACGGACTCCCCTATCCCCACAATCTCGCCCTTGCGCGCGAAATGGAGGAGATCGTGCGCAACGGCGGCGCCGAACCATGCACAGTCGGCGTCATCGGCGGCGAGCTGATTGCCGGGCTAAACGATGCCCAACTGAGCCGCCTGGCCCAGGCAAAAGAAGTGCACAAGGTCAGCCGGCGTGACCTGCCTGTGGTCGTCGCACGCAGGCTGGATGGCGGCGCCACCGTTGCTGCCACCATGTGGATCGCCCGGCGCGCTGGCATCGAGGTCTTTGCCACGGGCGGCATCGGCGGCGTCCACCGGGGCGATGGGAGTGATGTGAGCGCAGACCTTCAGGAGTTGGCGCAGACGGCCATGATCGTTGTTTGTGCGGGCGCCAAGGCGCTGCTCAATCTGCCGGCCACACTCGAATATCTGGAGACTCACGGTGTGACAGTCGTCGGCTGGCAGACGGACGAATTCCCCGCCTTTTACAGCCGCAGCAGCGGGTTGCCCGTGGATGTGCGTTGCGATGACGCCGGGCAAGTAACGGCGCTCTGGCGCGCCAAGCAACAGCTTGGGCTGTCCGGCGGGCTGCTCGTGGCCGCGCCCATTCCCCAGGAGGATGAGATTCCTGCGCGCGAGATCGAACCCGCTATCGAGCAGGCAGTGGAAGAAGCCACCCGACAGGGCTTGCGCTCGGCGCAGGTGACGCCCTTCTTGCTCGCCCGCATTGTTGAACTGACCGGCGAGCGCAGCCTGTCGGCAAACCTGGCTTTGTTGAAGAACAACGCGCGCGTTGGGGCGGAGATTGCGGTGGCCCTGGCGGCGGGAATAGGGTGAGATTGGAGTTGTGGGGTGTTGGGGTTGGGGCGCAGGAACGTCAGCCCAAGACCTTACAACCCCAACACCTCAAGAGAGCATTATGCTGCCGCGCCGCCGTACAGCTTTAGAAACTCCTGGCGGTCGATGACCTCTTTCTGCAAGAGCGTTTCGGCAACCAGGATCAACCGGTCTTTGTGGGTCGTCAAGACCTCGCGCGCCCGGGCATAGCCCTCTTCGATGAGCCGGCGCACCTCGCGGTCAATCTTGCGCGCCACGTCTTCGCTGTAGGCGCGCTGTTCGCCCAGCTCCATCCCCAAGAATGGATTCGTCTCGCCCTGGCTCAACTGCATGGGGCCGATGACGTTGCTCATGCCGAAGCGCGTCACCATTGACTTGGCGAGCTTCGTCGCGCGCTCCAGGTCTTCCGCTGCGCCGGTCGTGGTTTCTTGAAAGATGATGTCTTCCGCCACCCGACCGGCCAGAAGCCCGGCGATGGCATCCTCGAACTGGGCTCGGCTGCGCAACATGCGTTCTTCATTGGGCAGCGGCATGACATAGCCCAGGGCCTGACCGCGGCTGATGATGGTGATCTTTCCCACGCCGTCGGTGTTTTGCAGCGTCTCCATCACGATGGCGTGCCCGGCTTCGTGGTAGGCCACAGTGCGCCGGTCTTCTGGCTGCAAGACGCGGCTGCGACGAGCCGGTCCAGCCATCACCCGCTCGATGGACTCGGTCAGCTCTTCCATAGAGATGGCGCGTTTGTTGCGTCGGGCCGCAAGAATGGCCGCCTCGTTGACCAGATTTTCCAGGTCAGCGCCCACCATCCCCGGCGTCTGCGCTGCAATCACTTCCAGGTCGATGTCTGACGAAAGGGGTTTGCCGCGCGTGTGCACGCGCAAGATCGCCTCGCGCCCTCGACGGTCAGGGCGATCCACCATCACCTTGCGGTCGAAACGCCCGGGGCGCAACAGAGCCGGGTCGAGGATGTCGGGACGGTTGGTGGCGGCAATGATGACAATGTTGGTGTCTGTGTCGAAACCATCCATCTCGACAAGAATCTGGTTGAGCGTTTGCTCGCGCTCGTCGTTGCCGCCGCCCATGCCTGCGCCGCGATGCCGCCCCACGGCGTCGATCTCGTCGATGAAGATGATGCAGGGGGAGTTCTTTTTGGCTTGATCGAAAAGATCGCGCACACGGCTGGCGCCTACACCCACAAACATTTCCACAAATTCAGAGCCGGAGCTGCTGAAGAAGGGTACGCCAGCCTCGCCAGCCACCGCCTTTGCCAGTAGGGTTTTGCCCGTGCCGGGCGATCCCACCATCAACACGCCCTTGGGAATACGTGCACCCAAAGCTGCAAATTTCTGCGGTTCTTTGAGGAACTCGACAACTTCTTGGAGTTCTTGTTTTGCCTCGTCCGAGCCGGCCACATCGTTGAAGGTAATGGAGGGTCGGTCGGCGTTGTCCAATTTGCGCGCCCGGCTGCGGCCAAACTGAAGCGCACGGTTCTGTCCTCCGGCCCCCGACTGGCGCATGATGAACAGGAAAAAGCCGAAAATCAAGATCATGGGCAGCAGCATGACGACCCAGCTGAGGATGGCGCTCGAATTGGGCGCGGTCTCTACGGTGATGGAGAGGGATTCCAGCTTCTCGCGCTTGACGCCCAACCGTTCCAATGTGGAAAGCACACTGTCTTCGCCTTCTTTGCGCGTGCGCATGGGCTGGCCGCTTTTCGGCTCCACGGTCACAACATCACCCTGCACGACCAGCTCTCTGACTTGATCGCTGTTGACCATCTCCGCCACTTGATCGATGCCGATCATGTTGGCGCTTTCGCCGGGCGCGCTGAAGAGAAAACGCGACCCAAACAACACGACAACCGCCAGCAAAATCCAAAACCAGGCGCGCCCAAAGAAATTGCCGAAGCCATTCGGGTCGCGGTCGCCGCCAGAGCGTTGATTCTTGGGAGATGATTTTTTCGGTTCGTTTGCCATCTGACCTCCTTACAAAAGCCGCCGCCCAACACCCATAGTATGCCCGAACGCCCTCTGATCTTCCGTAGCGGCGATCATATTCCGCCCAGCCTCACGGATAGTTGTGGTCATCAGGAAATTTCAACCAGAAGACCCCGCAAATCATTGCCGATGCGATGGGTCGTTGCCCGATGAATCGGCGGGATCTCCGAGAGGCTGCGTCCTGTGGGGCGCGAGGCCTCATCCGGCTTGTCGCTCAGGCAAAGGACGAAACAGCCGCGCTTTGTGAGCCACTCCATCGCCTGACACACTTCTTCAGTCAGGGTGATTTCCTGGTTCAGCAGTTCGTCTACAGGTGAGTCATCGGGCATCTGCCCCATGTGTTCCACGGTGCACAGGAACTCGCGGCGGCGGAACTGCTTGAAGGGCGTAGGGTCGCCGTTGCGCACACTGCTGAGAATGGCTTGATGCACCTCCATGAGCGTCTCACTGCCCGTTTCGTTGATCATCATGCGGCTGTCCACCCAGCGAATGAACTGGTCGAAGTTCGCCAGGCTATTCTGTTGAATTTCGTCGAGCAGTTCCTCGTAGGAGATCAGTCCAGTGTTTAGCACCAGGCAGATATAGGCCAGATAGTCCTGGTTGTCGCCGGTGAGGAAGTGGTAGCGCCCGCGGTTGAGTTCGTTGTAGTGTTCCACAAAGAGGGGCTGATCGAAACCATCTTCGCCCAGAACAGCAGTCATAGTGCGAAAGATGCCCTCCAGGCGCGCCTTGTCGATGACATGGTCATTGCGACCTTTGGCGCCCAATGCGGTCTTGTCGATGTCGATGACTGCACACGTGCGACCATCCAGATGAAATCCTTGCTCACGACTCAACGCCAACCAAGCCCCCAGCTTGGCCCAGCGATTGGCGCTGTATAGGTCGCCCTCGTCGGTCATGCTGGCGGTTTCCTCCTGCTCCAGCCGATCAGCGCCGATAAAGCATGTTCCCCGCCAACCACTGACTTTCACCATATTGCGAAAGGCCTGCCCGTCGTTGAAGAGGGTGTCGCCGACAAAAAGCAGCTCGCTCAGTCGCCGGCCAGTATCCCGCAGATTGTGCGCCTCTTCCAGGAACCAAACAGCCGCTTTGGCGTATTCCGGGTCCTGCTTGCGCGGGATGTGGTCATCGTTCAGCCCCATCCGATACGACGCGGCCTTGAAACCGGGCAGCCGCTTGTCCAGAGGTTCCAAGCTGCGATAGATTACCCAATCGCCAACATAATCTGCCAATGAGGCCCGTCCGAAGTTTTGAAGCATAGTCACCGTCTCATCAATCACACTACAAATTCATCATCGTTGATCAGAGCGCAGCACACGGCGCTCGTTTGAGAGATTGGTCGAGAGAAAGGCGGCATGGGTTTGCCTGCCGCTCTTCTCTCGCTGTAACTGCGATCTTTTGTCAGGCGATCTGCAGCCCCCGCGCCATCGCCTGGGCTTCGACCCCTAGATAGCCTTGAACCACCAATAGCTCGGCGTTGAGCAGACTGCCGCCCGCCGCGCCGCGGATGGTGTTGTGCCCCAGAGAGAGAAACTTGTAATGCAAGATCGGGTCCGGGCGCAGGCGACCTACCACCGTCGCCATACCTGCCACAGAGCCAGCCAGCCGATCCAGCCGCGGTTGAGGCCGGTCGTTGCGTTCATCATAGAGGATGGCCGGCTGAGGCGCGCTGGGCAGCTTGAGACGCTGGGCCAGCGGTTGGTAGCTGCTCCACGCCTCGAGAATCTCTTGCTGGGTGGGCTTCTCGGCAAATTCCACGCTGATGGCCATGAGGTGGCCGTTGCGCACAGGCACCCGGTTGCAATGCGCGCTCACCACGATATCGGCGTAGCGAATGGCTTCGCCATCCAACACCCCCAGCAGCTTGTGGGGTTCTTTGTGTTCCATCTTCTCTTCCTCACCGCCGATGTAGGGCACCACGTTATCCAGGATGTCCATGCTGCTGACGCCCGGATAGCCCGCGCCGCTGATGGCCTGCATGGTGACGACAAAGATCTTCGTCACCCCAAACTTCACATGCAGCGGGTGGAGCGCGCTCACCATGTGGGTGGTGCTGCAATTCGGGTTGGTGGTGATGTAGCCGCGCCAGCCCCGCTTGCGCTTCTGGACCTCGATCAACCCCAGGTGCTCCGGGTTCACCTCGGGGATGAGCAGAGGCACATCTGGGTCGTAGCGGTGATTGCGCGCATTGCTGCACACCACATGACCCGCCGCAGCAAAGTTCTCTTCGATCTCGCCCGCCGTTTCGGCCGGCAATGCACTGAAGACAATCGCCGCCTCGCCGCCAGGCGCGCATTCCAACAAGCGCACATCGCGCAGATGTTGCGGCATGTCGCCGCGCAGGTTCCACTTGCAGGCGTCGGCGTAGCGCCGACCCGCGCTGCGCTCCGACGCATAAAGCTCCACAATCTCGAACCAGGGGTGTCCCTGGAGCATCTGGACGAAGCGCTGTCCCACTGCGCCTGTTGCGCCCAGCACACCCACTTTGATTTTCGGGTAAAACATCTCCGTCAATTCTCCGTTATCTTCCTGGGCTCCCGGTTGGCTACTCAATGTCGCCGCCCGTCACAAGTGGCCCATGAATTGTCAACCTGGCGAGCAATATCGCAGCATGATGCGGACGGGATGTCTGTATCATGCTTCATCATGCTTCAGTTCGTAAAAGCCAACTCCACCACATCGCTCAAGACGCCGGCGGCAGTTGCATCCACACCTGCGCCGCGACCCTGCACCACCAGCGGGTTCGGGCTATACCAGCGCGTGTGGAACTCAATGAGGTTGTCTGTGCCGCTGAGCCGTCCCAAGGGGCTGGCAGCATCCACCATGACCGGCCCCACGCGACAGCGTCCCCCTTCCACAGCCGCGGCGTAGCGCAGCACTTTGCCTTGCATGGTTGCGGCGCGCACCTGCCCGGCGAAATACTCGTCCAGCTCGGGCAGCGCGGCCAGGAATTGGGCGACGTTCAGGCTATCCATGTGCAGGGGATAGAGACCCTGGATTTCCACGTCCGCCATGTCCAACTGCCAACCGAGACCGCGCGCCAGGATCAGCGCCTTGCGCCCCACATCCACGCCGCCCAGGTCATCGCGCGGGTCCGGTTCCGTGTAGCCGCGCTGATGGGCCTCGCGCACCACCTGGCTGAAGGGCCGCCCAGCTTGTAAACCACTCATCACGTAGCCCAGAGTGCCGCTGAATGTACCCGTGATGCGATGGACGCTATCGCCGCTCATGAGCAGGCGGTTCAGCGTAACGATGACCGGCAATCCCGCGCCGCACGTCGTCTCCCAGCGCGCCCGAGCGGGCGACAAGGGGCCGTCGGTGACGCCGGCTCTGGTGAGCCGGTCGTAGACCTCCTGTTGGATGGTGAGGGGCTTCTTGTTGGCCAGGACGACCTTACCTCCCCGGTCGAGGGCAGCCAATAGAGCAGACGCAGAACGTTCCGTGGCGGTGCAATCCACCACGACGCCGGGGCGATTCATGCGGTCGAGGGCCATGTTGACAACTGCCGTCGGCTCATCTTCACGAATGGCTGTGGGCAAATCGGTCACTTTGCCGCCAGCCTCTTTGAGACGCAGCAGCCCGGTCAGCGTTTCGTCATCCAGCCCGGAGCCATCAGCCAGCAGCGCGCCCGCACTGTCGGCCACGCCAACGATGGCGATCTCCAGCCCAAAGTGTTCGGCGTGCCAGTCGCGCTGCTCGACGATCTGGCGCAACAGCGCACGTCCGACGCCCCCAACGCCCAACAACATGACCGGCAGGTTGACCAACATTTCCATCAGCGACCGCCTTGCAACTCATCACATCCTGGCAAATTCAAGCTCGCTCGCGGGGAGTGCATTTGGACGAATCGCCAGTCGGCGGTTGACCGTCGCCCTCTCCATGTTGCGATTATAGCACACACTCTCATAAACCATGTTGGCGCGACAAAAAGAAGACAAAAGTCAGCGGCAGGCCGGCTTTCGTCTTCTTATCCATTTTTCAACTTCGTAGCATCAACCGTAGATTACGTAGCTTGATTCTGTTGTCTGTGTAATCTGTGGATAATCTTCCGGGGAATTTGCGTCTCACAAACCCCTGTTTTCTGACGCCCATGACTTTAACGCAGCGGCGCGCGCTCGCCTGTTGGCTTGTGCATCTCGAAATGATCGTGGATGGCGCGCAACGCCGGGGCTACGTCTTTTTCTTCGATGACAAAGCTGATGTTGGCTTCGCTGGATCCCTGGGCGATGGCGATGACATTGATGCGCTGTTGCGCCACTGCCGTGAAGACGCCGGCAGCCAGACCAGGCGTCCCGCGCATGCCGCTGCCCACCACCGCCACAATGACGATATCGTGATGCCCTTCGATGCGGTCGATGTCCCCGCGCTCGACCTCGCGGCGCAGCTCGTCGCACAGGGCGTTGCGCGCCGCCGCCACGTTGGATTGGGGAATGACGAAGCAGATGTTGAGCTCGCTGCTGCTCTGGCTGATCATGAGGATGTTGGCGTTGATGCGCGCCACTGCGCCAAAGACGCGGGCGGCGATGCCGGGCACGCCGGCCATGCCCCGCCCGGCGATGGTCATGAGCGTCATGCCGCGGATAGCGGTGATGCCTTTGACCGAACCATGCTCCTCGCTGTTGCTGTGCTCCAGGATCAACGTGCCTGGGTGATCCGCCGCGAAGGTGTTGAGCACTCGCACCGGAATGCGCTTGCGGATCGCCGGGATCACGGTCTTGGGATGGAGCACCTTGGCGCCGTAATAGGCCAGCTCGGAGACTTCTTCGTAGCTCAGTTGCGAAATGGTGCGGGCGTTGGGCACGATGCGCGGGTCGGCGGTCATGACGCCGTTGACGTCGGTCCAAATCTGAATCTCGTCCGCGCTAAGCGCCGCGCCGATGATGGCGCCGGAGTAGTCGGAGCCGCCGCGGCCCAGCGTCGTGGGGACGCCTTCGGGCGTCGCGCCGACGAAGCCCGTCACCACCGGCACGATGCCTTCGCGCACCAGCGGCATCAGCCGCGCCTGGCATGCCGCGGTCGTTTCCTCCATCAATGGTTCTGCGCCGCCAAAGACCCGATCCGTCGCCACGATCTCCACCGCGTCGACGGCCTCTGCCGGGATGCCCTGGCTGCGCAACACGGCGGCCAGCACCGGCGCGTTGATGCGCTCGCCCAGCCCGCTCACCAGATCGAGTCCGCGCAGGGTCAGCTCGCCCAGGATGGCGATGCTGGAACAAAGGCGGTCGAACTCTTCCAGGCGCTCCTCCAACATGCGCTCCAACGGGGCGCGCTCGGCCTGGTTGGCGATGAAGTGGTTGAGCACTTCGCCATGTTTCTTCGCCAACGCCGCGGTGATTTCATGGTGGCTGCTTGCGCTGCCGGATGCGGCCTTTTGCGCGGCGTCGATGAGCATGTTGGTGACGCCGCTCATGGCGCTGGTCACGACGACCACGCCCGGCCTGGCGCTGGCTGCTTCTTCGGCGGCCTTGCGCCGAACGATTTCGACCACGTGGGCAAAGGCCTTCACCCCGCCGACGGAGGTGCCGCCGAATTTCATGACGATCATATAAGTGCGCTCCTGATGATAAAAAATCCCTGCCGCCGGTCAACGGCGGGAGGGATGGTTTTCGTGGACTATAGCAAGGGGTGGAAAGTGTGTCAAATAGAACGAGCGATTCTTCACTGCAAGAAGGTGGCGCTTGCTTGCCCAGATCGGGCAGGTCTACACCACAGGGTTACTTTTCACTACGGTGAAAGTAACTACACTGGTGGCGCTTGCTTGCCCAGATCGGGCAGGTCTACACCCCTGGCTTTGCCTTCCTCGATTTCTGCGACGACAACAGGGGGAACCGTGAGCTGCCCCACGATGTTTCGCACCACGTCAAGAAGCCCAAGTTGATGCAGATACTGAAGCGGGGATGTATTGCAGATGGTCTCATAGACAACACAAATAGACTTCGTACATTGCGGAGGTGCGGCTCGTCGCCGCACGTCTCTGGTCAACCACGATTGTGCGGTTCGTAACCGCACCTACTGATCATTCATTTCTGAAAACCCAGGAATCCACAGCGGTGCGCGTCTCTGCGCTGAAGCCAGCAAACTCCTCATTGGTGAGGAGGCGCTGCTTGCGCCAGTACATCAACAGCAGCAGCGCCTGCGAACGCCGCCAGTCGTTGAAACAGTCGGCGACCAGCTGATCCTGTTCCTGTATGTAGCGATAGAGCGCCAGATAGGCGCGGTGATGCTCGCCTTCCGTCGCTGCGGTGACCAACGCCTGCGTCTCCGCCAAAATGTGCTGGCATAGGCGATCCAGCGCCACCGGCTTGAGCCGTGAGAGCAACTTCCAATCTTGCTCAGGAAAGTTCATGGTCAATCTCCTTCCGCCACTGATAGATGCTATCCGTCGCTACAAACCCGGCAGCTGGATAGAACGCAGTGCTGGCGTCGTTGCCGCCTGCGGCGTACACGTGCGCGACCTCTGCGCCAAGATCCTGCAGCAGCCGCTGCCCGTGGCGCAGCACCGCCCTGGAGAGCCCGCGCCGTCGATACGCCTGATGCGCACCCCGGCTCGAAGACGCCGAAGTGGTTCACTGTGTCAAACCAGACGATGCAATAGGCGGCCAGCGCGCCGTCGGGCGCAGCCACAACCAGGTCGAGGTCCGGGCCCACAACCGGATGAGACCCGCCTAGCACAGCGTCGGAAGATTCTCTCCAAGAGTTGAACATCGCCTCCAGTCCAGACGCCGGTGTTGCACGAGCGTGGAGACGGGGATGCGCGTTGTTCAGCCAGTTGAACTTTGCCGGCGCATCATTTCGTCGATCCGATCACGTCGCCAAGAGATGCTCCGCCACGGCGTCCGCCGCCACATCCATCTGCTCTCCGCTGACCAGATCCTTCACCGCCACGACGCCGGCTGCAATCTCTCGTGGGCTGACCAGCAACGCATAGCGGATGCGCCGTTCTTCGGCGTATTTGAACTGCTTGCCATAGCGGTCGATTTCGGGGTAGAGGTCGATGCGCAGCCCGGCGGCGCGCAGGCGTTGCGCCAGGGCCATGCTGGCGCCCACGGTCGAGGCGTCGAACTGGGTCACCAGGGCTTGCGGCTCGCCGGCCAGCCGTTCGGGGAACATGCTCTGTTCCTCCATGATAAGGAGGATGCGCTCCAACCCCAGGCTGAAGCCGCACGCCGGGATGCGTTGGCCGCTGAACATCCCCACCAGCTCATCATAGCGCCCGCCGCCGCCGCCCGACCCGCTCAGACCAGGGAATTCGATCTCGAAGATGGCGCCTGTGTAGTAGCTGAGGCCGCGCGCCAGAGCCGGGTCGATGCGCAGGCGATCCGCCGCCGGTCCGTGTGCGCTAAAAGCCACCACTTCGCGTAGCTCGGCCACGCCGCGGCTGGCCGCCTCCGAACCCTCCAGCAGGTCGCTCAGCCAGCCCAGCGTTTCCACCACGTCGCCGGATGCAGCAGAGAGGACGCCCAGCAGCTTCTCCGCTGCGGCAGGCTCGATCCCGCGCTGATCCAGCTCGCGGCGCACGCCCTCCACGCCGATCTTGTCCAGCTTGTCAATGGCGACCAGGGCCGCGCCTTCCAGGTGCGGCGGCACACCTGTGGCTTCCATCAGCCCGCTCAGCACCTGGCGATGATTGAGGCGGATGGCGAAGGCTTCAGGCGCGCAAAAGCCCAATGCGAGCATCACCTGTGCGCCAGCGGCCAGCACCTCCGCCTCGACGATCTGGCTGGCCGAGCCGACGATGTCCACATCGCACTGGTAGAACTCGCGATAGCGTCCTTTGGCCGGCCGGTCGGCGCGATAGACGGGCTGAATCTGGTAGCGCTTGAAATAGCGGGGCAGTTTGCTGCGATACTCTGCCACCACCCGCGCCAATGGCACGGTCAGGTCATAGCGCATACCCGCGTCGGCCACAGAGTTTTCGGTCGGGTGATCCTGGAGCGCCTTGTCCAGCTTGTCGCCGCGCTTGAGCACGCGAAAGAGCAGCTGATCGCCTTCCTCGCCGTATTTGCCCAGCAGCGTGGAGAGCCGTTCCATGGTGGGCGTCTCCAGCGGCTCGAAGCCGTAGGATTGATAGATGCGCTCGATGACGTCGATGACATAGTTGCGGCGCAGCACGTCCAGGGGCAGGAAATCGCGCATGCCGCTCAGCGGTTCGGTGTTTGCCTTTGACACAGGGATGCTTCCCTTTCAGTTAATCACTGACAAGAATGCCCGGCTCGGAATCGTGCCCATGTTTCCAGGTTAGTGAAACGTACCAAATGGGCCAGACGCCGATCCAGCAATTTCACGCAACTCATGGGCAGTAAACCCTCGATTACGAGCCAAAGATACTGACGTGAGCCAAAATTTCACTTCCTTCTGTTTGCAACGCATGTGGACATGGGCTGGCTCGCTCAGGTCGAATTCATAGAAGTGCACTGCATAGGAACCGATGCGGATGCCGGGCAGCAAACTCACCAGCTTCCTCTTCGAGTTACTTGTCGAGGGCCGCCAACGGCTCTGTGCAAGGCATCCCAAAAGCCTCGGCCACGCCGGGGTAGGTGAGCATGCCCCGGTGGGTGTTCAGCCCCAATTGCAGCGGCGTGCTGTTGTGGATGGCGTCCAATCCCTCGCTCGCTAGACGCAGCGTATAATTCATCGTCTGGTTGTTGAGGGCAAAGGTGCTGGTGCGCGGCACTGCGCCGGGCATGTTCGCCACGCAATAGTGGAGCACCCCTTCCTCGATATACGTGGGGTTGCTGTGGGTGGTCGGGCGGGCGCTCTCCACGCAGCCGCCCTGATCCACCGCCACGTCGACGATGACTGAGCCGCGACGCATGTGGGGCAGCATGTCGCGCGTGATGAGCCACGGCGCACGCTTGCCGGGGATGAGCACCGCGCCGATGACCAGGTCGGCCTCGTAGACCGCCTCCTCGATGTTGTACTCGTCGCTGGCGCGGGTTTGCAGCGCGCCCTGATAGATGTCGTCCAGGTATTGCAGGCGGTCATGGTTGATGTCTAGCACCGTGACTTGCGCGCCCAGACCCACGGCCACGCGCGCGGCGTTTGCGCCCACCGTGCCGCCGCCCAACACCACCACGTTGGCCGGAGCCACCCCCGGTACGCCGCCGATAAGAATGCCGCGGCCGCCGTGAGTGCGCTGCAAGTAGGTCGCGCCCACCTGGGTCGCCATGCGCCCGGCCACCTCGCTCATGGGCATGAGCAAGGGCAGCTTGCCGTCGGGCGTCTGCACTGTTTCGTAGGCCACGCCGGTGACGCCGCTGGCCAACATGGCCTCGGTCAGGCTGCGGTCGGCGGCCAGGTGGAGATAGGTGAAGAGGATCAGTCCGGCGCGTAGATAGCGATACTCGGACGGGATCGGTTCTTTCACCTTGACGACCATCTCGGCCGACCAGGCGTCGCTTGCCTCGGGCACGATGTCTGCGCCGGCTTCTTGATATTCCTCGTCGGAGAGGGAGCTGCCTTCGCCCGCGCCCCGCTGCACCAGCACGCGATGGCCGCGGCGCACCAATGCCTTGACTGCGCCGGGCGTCAGCCCGACCCGACTTTCGTTATCTTTGACTTCTTTGGGGAGTCCGATGAGCATGATTCCTCCTGGTTTTCGGCCTATGGTGGATGAATTACGGTGCGACGCCCAACCAGGCGACGGCTTCGTGTACGGCCTGGAGTGATGAGTAACGCGGCTGATAGTCAATGAGGCGGCGCGCTTTTTCGATGCTGCAATTGGGGCTGTGGGCGATGTGATCCCAGGTGGCCTGGGCTTCCTCCGGCGTCACCGTGGCGCGCCACTCCTCCCAGGGCAAAAAGCGTAGCCGGGCTTCCTGGCCAAACCAGCCGGCGACGGCCTCGGCGTAGCCGCGCAGGGTGAGCGCAGCCGGCGACACAACATGGAAACTCTCGCCCACTGCTGCGCTCCAATGGGCGAGAGCCTGCATGAAGGCCTGGGCTACGTCGTCGGCGTGGACATGGTGCACGGTCTCCATGCCAAGATTGGGCAAGGCCAGCTCTTCGCCCCGCGCCAATTGCCGGAAGACTGCGGGGTTGAAATGGCCGGCCGGGTTGAGGGGCGCCCAACCTGGACCGACGATGTGTCCGGGATGGAGCACGGTGGCGGGAAAGCCGTTGCGCTGCGCCTCTTCCAGCAGATAGCGTTCGATCTCCGCCTTGTGGATGCCGTATTCGCCAAATGGCCTGCGCGGCTGGGTCTCGCGCGTGGGGACTTCCACGCTGGGGCCGTGCACCCAGATCGTGCCGCAGTGAAGGAAGCAGCGCACCTGGCCGACCAGCGCTTCCACCAGCTGGCGCGCGCTCTCCGGCGTAAAGCAAATCATGTCGATGACGGCGTCGGGCGCCAGGTCGCGAATCTGCGCGCCGAACGTTCCTGCCTGCTCAGCAGCGGCGCGGTCGATCTGCACCTGGCGCACCTTTTTCCATGCGCCGTGGGGTTGATAGGGCGCGCGCTCCTGACGGCTGATTGCAATCACTTCGTGGCCGGCTTCTACCAGCCGCGGCGTCAGATAGGTGCCTACATGTCCACTCCCGCCGATGATAACGACGCGCATTGCTCCCTCCTCTGTGTCTTCGACATTCAACGATAGTCTGTGCAGTCTATCGTGAGCGTGGGTTAGCGTCAAATCATCTGGGTGGATTTGCCCACAAGTTGACCTGCCAGTATCTTTGCTATATCCTTCGGCGCGCACGACAAACTCCCCTGACAGGCATTCGAACAGCGGGACGCGGATGAATAGGGGGATGATGGCTGACATCCATGCGGAACAATCCGCAGCATCCGGCTCGGTCTTGCCCAATTCCCATTCCTTCTGGCTCGAATGGGGGCCTATGGCTCCGGCGGGTTGCGATACAGATAAATCGATGAACATCTGGCTACTTTCACCCTATCACACCGGCAGTCATCAGAGTTGGGCTGAAGG
>CAZLMM010000129.1:0-14290 GCA_964560495.1 uncultured Caldilineaceae bacterium | reverse complement strand
TCACTGGCGTAGATGCTTCACTGGCGTAGATGCTTCACTGGCGTTCAGCATGACAGGCGCGGTGTTTCTTGCCTGCGTCGATGCCGCCCAAGGCATAAGTCTCTCAGAATGACAATTTATCGGGTCTATTTAGGCCCACGTGTATGAGCTTGAATGGAGAGAAGGCAGCCGGATGGTAGCTTATATTTTCAAGCGCTTTGTGATGATGCTGATCACGATGTTCATCATCATCACTGCTACTTTCTTTCTCATGCGCGCCATCCCTGGCGGACCCTTTTCCTTCGACCGCGTGCTGCCTCCCAGGGTGGAAGAAGCGCTCAAAGCGAAGTACAACCTCGATAAGCCGTTGCACCAGCAGTACTTCGATTACCTGAATGGCATTCTTCACTTCGACTTCGGCCCCTCCTACGTTTACTTCGGCCAGAGCGTCAATCAAATGATCGCCGATGGCTGGCCCGCCTCGGCCAGGCTGGGATTGTACGCCACCCTCCTGATCCTGATCTTCGGTGTGCCCATGGGCATTCTTGCGGCGCTCAACCGGAACCGCATGGCTGACCGCGTCACCATGGTGTTCTCCACCGTTGGCATCGTCGTACCTTCCTTTGTGTTGGCAACCTTCTTGTTGTACCTGTTTTCGGTCAGGCTGGAATGGCTGCCAACCTTCGGCGTTGAAACGTGGCAGGGGTATATTCTCCCTGCAATCTGTCTGGCGGTCGGCGCCATCTGCGGCATTGCCCGGCTCGCGCGCTCCAGCATGCTGGATACGCTCCACCAGGATTACATGCGCACAGCCGAGTCGAAAGGGCTTTCGCGTTCCCGCATCATTTTCGCTCATGGGCTGCGTAACTCGCTCATCCCGGTCGTCACCTCACTGGGAATGATCTTCGCCGCACTGCTCACCGGCACCTTTGTCATCGAGAAAATCTTTGCCGTGCCTGGATTGGGACGCTACTTTGTCTCTTCCATTACCAACCGTGACTATACCGCCGTGATGGCGCTGACCATCGTTTCCTCCGCCGTACTGTTAATCGCAGTGTTTGTTATCGACATCATTTACGTGTTGATCGACCCACGCATCAAGTTACATGACAACTAACGCAAAGCAGGATGCATGAGCCAAATCAGCAGCCAA
Source organism: uncultured Caldilineaceae bacterium (assembly GCA_964560495.1). GTDB lineage: Bacteria > Chloroflexota > Anaerolineae > Caldilineales > Caldilineaceae > UBA5069. Next base: position 13,158 of record CAZLMM010000129.1, on the reverse strand, counting down.
CTGCAAACGGACGCCTTTACGAAAGATTGGACCCCGCTGGCAACGGAAGAAAAGGACGCCGAGACCACCAGCGCTGTCACGGTCACGTACTGGCAGGATGTGCGTCGCCGCCTGTGGCAGAACAAGTTGGCAATCGCTTCGATCTTTGTCATTCTCTTCATCTTGCTGGCATCTGTCTTTGGCCCCCCTTTGACGGGCAAGAGCTATGATGCCCAGCAGCTCTCCCTGCGCAACATGCCTCCCCGCATCGAGATTCAGACCGCCGCGGACGGAACGCACTTCTACGTTCATCAAGACCTCAAGGTCTTCCTGGCGAATGCAAGCGGCTTTGTCGGCGAGGAACTGGCCCCTGTCTCCGCACAACTAAAGGACAAGGTTTTCGTCTTCGAACACAACGATCAGACCTACTATCTCAGCTTCAGTGACGGGGTCAAATTCGAGGACGAGAATCACCAGCCCTTGCCGGACAAGAGGACCGTCTGGAACCAGAATTACCTGCTTGGCACCGACTCGATCGGGCGTGACATGCTCACCCGGCTGCTGTACGGCGGGCGCATTTCGCTGTTGGTGGCCTTCGTCGTCACCTTCTGCACCCTGCTCATCGGGGTAATTTACGGCGGCGCCGCTGGCTATTATGGCCGCAACACCGATATCTTGATGATGCGCGTGGTCGAAATCCTGATGTCCATACCCGCCACCATCTACATCATACTCCTGATGGTCTATTTCGGGCAGGGAATTTACAATATCTTGATCGCCATGGCCCTGACTTGCTGGCTAGGCATGGCGCAGTTGGTCAGAGGGCAGGTGCTATCGCTCAAGGAGCAAGAGTTCGTGCTAGCGGCCAGGACGGCGGGCGTATCGCCGTTCAAAATCATCCTCAGCCACTTGCTGCCTAACAGCATCGGCCCCATCATCGTCTTGGCCACGCTCAGCATCCCCTTCGCCATCGCCACCGAAGCCTTCATGAGTTTTATCGGTTTGGGGGTCAAGCCGCCCATGCCCTCCTGGGGCATCTTGAGCAATGAGGGCATCGGCGCGATCCGCTCATCTCCTTACCAGATCTTGCTGCCCAGTATTGCCATCAGCTTGACCATGTTTGCTTTCAACTTTCTGGGCGATGGTTTGCGCGACGCGCTCGATCCGCGTCTGAGAAAATAAGTAATCCAGATGCCTGAGAGTCCACTCCTGGAAGTCAATCATCTGCGAACTTCGTTCTTCACTTTTTCTGGCGAGGTTCAGGCAGTCAGGGATGTTTCCCTTCGCGTGCAGCGCGGCGAAATCGTCGGCGTCGTGGGCGAGAGCGGTTCAGGCAAGTCGGTGACGTTCCTATCCGTTACACGCTTGCTGGCCGAATCAGGCAAGATCGTTGGCGGCGAAGTGCGTTTTGACGGGGAAAATGTGCTGGCAATGTCCCGCAATCAACTGCGCAGGATGCGTAACCAGGGTATCGGCATGGTCTTCCAGGAGCCGATGACCAGCCTCACCCCTACCATGAAGGTAGGCGCTCAAATCGTTGAGCGCATGCGCGCCTTCAACAAGGGTATCAGCAAGCAGCAAGCGCGCGCTGAGTCTGAACGGTTGCTTGAATTGGTGCGCATCCCTGGGGCGAAGAGATTGCTGGACGCTTACCCTTTTGAATTGTCAGGGGGCATGCGCCAACGGGTGATGTTCGCGATCGCCATCGCCACCGGCCCCAAGCTGCTCATTGCCGATGAACCAACGACTGCGCTGGATGTAACCATCCAAAACCAGATCCTGAAGCTGATCCGCAGCCTGCGCAATGACACCAACGCTTGCATCATCCTGATTACGCATGACCTCGGCGTCGTGGCGGAAACTTGCGAGCGGGTGATCGTGATGTACGGCGGCATGATCATGGAGGAGGGGCTGGTGGATGAGATATTTTACGAAACCGCCCACCCGTACACCATCGGCTTGAGGAAGTCTATACCAAATGTCAATAATTTGGGTGAAGACCGTCTGTTTTCCATCCCCGGGTCGCCGCCCAATTTGATCAACCCGCCGCAAGGCTGCCCCTTCTACGCTCGTTGCGATCAAGCCATGCGCATCTGTAAGCAGCATTGTCCACCCTACTATCAGCTCAGCCCCACCCATCGCAGCATGTGCTGGTTGTTGGATCCTGACTACCCCGGCCATGGAGGGAGTCAATGAGCACAGTCAACTTTGTCGAGGTGAAAAACCTGAAGAAGTATTTTGGCGGCGGCGGGATCATCCGGAAAAAACCACTGGTGCGGGCAGTGGACGGTATCTCTTTTTCCATCAACCGCGGCGAAACGTTTGGCCTGGTAGGCGAATCCGGCTGCGGCAAATCTACTGCTGCTCGCACCATCATCCGTCTCTACACACCCACCACCGGCTCAATTACATTCGACGGCGCAGAGATCGCGCACCTCAGTGAAAAAGAACTGCGTCCGTACCGCCGTCGCATTCAGATGATTTTCCAAGATCCCTACGCTTCGCTCGACCCGCGTATGACCGTCGCCCGCATCGTAGCGGAGCCGTTGACTGCCACCACCGCGTTGCCGCGCTCAGAAGTCGAAGCACGCGTGGCCCACTCCCTCCAGATGGTTGGCCTGGACCCTGTGCACATGAGCAAGTATCCGCACGAATTCTCTGGCGGGCAGCGGCAGCGCATCGGCATCGCCCGCGCGCTGATCACCCAGCCAGACTTTATCATCTGCGATGAACCTATCTCTGCGCTGGACGTCTCCATCCAGGCCCAGGTGGTCAACATGCTCCAGGAGATTCAAGAGCAGTTGGGACTCACTTACCTGTTCATTGCCCATGACCTGGCCATGGTCAAATATATCTCCAGGCGCATGGGAGTCATGTACATGGGGCAGTTAGTGGAAGTGGCGCCCAGTCACACCCTGTACCGCGCGCCGCAGCACCCGTATACCATCGGGTTGATGCGGGCTATTCCAATCGCTGACCCTCGCTCGGCGCGTGAAAAGGACGAGGTTTCCATCGAGGGCGAGATTCCCAGCCCGTTCAACCCACCATCAGGTTGCCGCTTCCACACCCGCTGCCGTTTCGCCATGGAAAAGTGTAAGGAAGTAAGCCCAGAGCTGAAAGAGATCTCGCCGGGTCACTTTGTTGCCTGCCATCTATTTTAGTGCGCGTGGGCGCAAGCAGGCCGATGGGTTCGCGTCCCGTGTGGCGTGCTGCGTTGCGAGGGGGATCAGTCATCCGTTATGACAGAAAGGAGGCAAACCAAGGGGGACTGCCCTCACCCCGGTAAGAACCGAGAAGAAGAGAAATGACTCACGACGAAGAAACAATCTTGTCCCAAGCGGCACAATCTTTCGTAAGGAGACCTTCCAATGAAAAAGTTGATCCTGTATGTCGTTGTCTGCACGATGGTGCTCATCCTGGTTGCCGGCTGTGCGGCGCAGCCCACCGCTGTCGACGGGTCGAGCCAACCGCCCGCGGCGCAAGCTGAAGCCACCACGGCGCCGGCGGCAGAGCCCGCTGCTGCGTCTGCGCCGGGCGCTTTCCACTACGCCTTTCTGGATGAACCGCCGGGGATCGATCCGACGATCTCACAAGGAAGCACCCAATCCACCATCTACGCTACGCTCTATGAAGGCCTGGTAACGGTGGACGAAGCCGGCAACATCGTCCCTGGCGCTGCCACTAGCTGGGATGTCAGCGAGGACGGCACAGAGTACACCTTCTACCTGCGGGATGGTCTGAAGTGGTCCGATGGCAAAGACCTGACCGCCAAGGATTTCGAGTACGCCTGGCTGCGCGCCCTCCAGCCCGAAACAGCCTCCACCTATAGCTGGTTCGTTGAGATGTTCATCCACAACGGCTCAGCATACGCGAAGGGCGAGGTCGGAGCGGATGAAGTGGGCGTCAAAGCGCTGGATGACAAGACGCTGAATGTCAAACTGAACATGCCTGCCGCCTACTTCCTGCAGGCGCTACTTGCCGGCGTCTGGCTGCCGGTGCGCCAGGATGTGGTCGAAGCCGACCCCGATCAGTGGCCCTTCAACGCAGAGACTGCCATCTCCAATGGCCCGTTCAAGCTGACGGAGTACAAGATCGGCTCGTACATCACCGCCGAAAAGAATCCATACTATTGGGATGCGGATAATGTGGCCATCGATCAGGTCAGATTCTCATTTATCCCAGACGCCAACACGGCCTACTCCGCCTTCATCGCTGGCGACGTCGACGGCATTGCCGGGGTGCCCAGCACCGAGTTGGTGAACATCCTCGCCACTGACGACCGCCTCCACGCTTACGATCAACTGCGCTTCTCCTTCCTGCGCCTGAACACCCGGTCGGAAGGCCTGTCCAATCCTCTGGTGCGCCGGGCCATCAGCCTGGCTTTCGACCGCAAGGGCTACCTGGATGGCTTGGGCAACATCACCGCCCAGCCTGCGCTCGGTTCTGTCCCCAGCGGCCTGATCTTGGATGGCAAGGACTTCCGTGAAGTCTCCGGTGATAATGGCCTGGCGCCCACTGCCCAGATCGAAGAAGCGCGTGCGCTGCTCGCTGAAGCTGGTTACCCTGATGGCGCCGGGCTGCCAGTTTACCATCTGCACGTCGCCGACAACATGGTCAAGAATGCTGAAATCCTCCAACAGATGCTGCTGACCAACCTGGGCATCCAAACAGAGATCAGGCCGGTTGACACCAAGCTCAACTTCCCCATGATGGTTGAAGGCAAGTACGACATCGCCTTTGGCGGCTGGGGCGGCGACTACACCCACCCCATGACCTTTCTGGAGCTCTTCACCTCCACCGCCTATGACAACGCCACCGGCTGGGCCAATCCCGAGTATGATGATCTGATCGCCAAAGCGCGCGTGGCGACTGACGAAGCCGAAGCATTGGATCTGATGGTGCAAGCTGAGCACATTCTCATCGAAGAAAGCCCGATTGTGCCGGTCTCCGTACCGTCTGGCGCGCTGATGATGCAAGATTACGTCACGAACTGGTTCATCTCCACCGCCGATACGCTGTACATCGCCAGGGCATCGGTTGCCAAGTAAGATTCTCAAATTGCTGTTTGCGACCGCCCGATCGGCACCCTGGGCGGTCGCAAGCACGCTTTGGCAACCGTGGCAGGAAGCATGTTGCGGCAAGCGACACTGGTCATCCTCAGGAGAATCACGCTTTGAAACAAGCAACCATCAAAGATGTGGCTGAACGGGCTGGCGTCTCTAAGACTACCGTGTCTCATGTGATCAACGCTTCCCGCTTCGTCGAAGAAACCACTCGCCAGAAAGTGCTGGACGCCATCCACGCACTGCATTACCGGCCCAGCGCCGCTGCACGCAGCCTGACCACCAGGCGCACCGGCATCATCGGCATTGTCATCTCCGATTCCTCCAACCCTTTCTTCGGCGAACTGCTGCTCAGCATCGAAGAAGTTCTGCGCCCTAAAAACTACGCCCTGATCATCTGCAACACGAATGAGACCCTCGAATATGAGGCTCACTACCTCGACTTGCTCCTGAACCAGCGTGTGGATGGCATCATTGCTGCTGCGACCAGCCAGCCGTGGGTCGAGCTTTCCAAAGCCGAAATCCAGCTCACTCCCATCGTGTTTGTGGATCGCGCCTTCGACAACCTCAACGGCTATTACGTGAGCGTTGATAACCGCGCCGGGGCGTATGCCGGAACGCGGCACTTGATTGAGTGTGGCTACACGAGGATTGGGATCCTGGCGGGGCTTGAGCGCCTTTCCACCATGCGCGAGCGGCTAGATGGTTATTGCCAGGCGCTGCAAGATGCCGGCTTGCCGCTCATTCCTAAGTGGATCATCCGTTCACAATTGAGTGTTGAAAGCGGGCGCGAAGCAATGGGCACGCTCCTCAGTCTGCCACAGCGCCCCGAGGCCGTCTTTATCAACAACAACCTGCTGGCGCTGGGGGCGCTGCTGGAAATGAATGCACAAAACGTGAGCAGCCCGCGCGATTTGGGCATGGTGGTCTTTGATGATCATCCCTGGGCGGCGGTCTCTTGCCCGTCGATGACCGTCGTACGCCAGCCCACCCGCCAGATCGGCCAGGTGGCAGCCGAGATGATCCTGGCTTTGATTGACGGTCGTCCGGCGCCCGAAAAGCGGGTGGTCTTGCCTTGCGAGCTGGTCGTGCGCCAATCATGCCGGGCAAAAATCGTTGAACTTGGATACGATCATGAATAAAGACTTCTACATAGAAAACCGACGCAAGCTGGCAGTGAACCTGGAAGATGGCGACTTGATGCTGTTCTTCAGCGGTGAAAGCGTCCGCAAAACCGCCGATGAGAACTATTCCTTCTTTACCAACCGCAACTTTCTCTATCTGACCGGCATCCAACAAGAACGAACCGCGCTCTTACTGCATCGTCGTCACGGCGATCTGTCAGCAAGCCTGTTTGCGGCTGCGCCTGATCCAGCCCGCGAGGTGTGGACGGGCAGGCGTTTCACCTGGGATGAATTAGCCGAGTTGAGCGGCGTCACCCAAATCGAGGACATTGACACGCTCGAACGGGTGTTGGATGGGCTGTTGGCGCAACGTCCGGCAGCGACGCTGTGGCTGTGTTTTGACGCCCTGATGCCAGAGCGTGCTTTCGACCCGGAGCGCCACTTCGCCGCGCGCATTTCTGCTCGCCATCCGCACGTTGCCATCCGCAACAGCTACCCGTTGGTGTGCAGTTTGCGTAAGATCAAGGCTCCTGGCGAGATCGAAGCCATCCGCCAGGGCATGGCAATCACCGCCGCTGGCATCGCCCGCCTGATGAACGCGGCGCGACCTGGCAAGATGGAATATGAACTGGAAGCTGAATTCCATCGCGAGCTGGCTGCCCGCGGTCAGCGCCGCACGGCCTTCCCATCCATCATTGCCTCCGGTGAGCGCATCTTCTATCTGCACTACTCCTCGCTCATGGGCCAGGTCGCAGAGGGCGAGCTGATTCTCACCGACGTTGGCGCGGCGTATGACGAATACTGCACCGATATCTCGCGCGTCTTTCCTGCCAATGGTCGTTTCAGCCAGCGCCAGGCGGAACTCTACCGCGTGGCTTACGAAGCCAACCGCGCCGTCATGGCGCAGGTGCGCCCCGGCGTTCCCTTCAGCATGCCCAACCGCGTCTGCCGTGAAGTTTCGTTTGCTGGATTGAAGGCGCTCGGCCTTCTGGATGATTTCGCTGACATCGGCAAATATGTCTGGCATGGCGTGACCCATCACATCGGGCTGGATGCGCACGATGTAGGCGGCTATGAAGAACCGATGGCCGAGCACATGGTCTTTACTGTGGATGCCGGCATCTACGTGCGCGAGTGGGGCATTGGCCTGCGCATTGAAGACAATGTGTGCGTCACCGCCGCTGGCTGTGAGAACCTCTCCGCCGCCATCCCTGCAACCATCGAAGAACTCGAAGCCTTGATGGCATCCTGAACCGGAGCAATAATGATGAACTTGCAACTGCTATTCGACCAACCCTCAGAGCGTTTCGATCAAGGGTTGCCCATCGGTAATGGACGGCTGGGCGCCGTCGTTACGGGCGGCTTGCCAGAAAAGCACCTGCAGCTCAACGAGGAAACCGTCTGGTATGGCGGCCCGCGTGACAGAAATAATCCAGATGCCATCCGCTATATCGGCCAGATCCGCCAACTGATGCGGGCAGGCAAGGTCCGCGAGGCGCAGCGCCTGGCGGTGATGGCCCTGACCGGCGTGCCTGAGACCCAACGGCATTACTCCACCCTGGGCATGGTCATGCTGGACTTCTTCCATGAAGGAACGGTCGAAGACTATCAACGCGTGCTGGATTTCGACACCGCCGTCGTGACCGAGCGCTACCGCATCGCCGGCGTGACCTTCACCCTCGAAGCCTTTGCCAGCCAGCCGGACGCCGTGATTGCCGTCAGGCTGCGCGCCTCCCAGCCCGTTCTTCACTTTTCCGCCAATATCGAGCGTGGCGAGCGCGTCGGCAACTTTAGCTACGGCACCCACATGGACGAAACCGTGCGCTACACCCCCCACGGATTGGTCATGCGCGGCTCCTGCGGCGGCGAGACGGGGCTGCGCTTCCGCGGCGCGCTGTTTGGCGCTGGCAGCAGCCAGCCCCTGACAATTGGCGATAAGTTGGTCTATGAGAACGCCAGCGAAGCAGTGCTTTTCATCGCCGCCGGCACAGATTTCGAGGATGGTGAGATCGAAGCGACCTGTGTGGCGCGTTGCCAGGCTGCACTGGAGAAGGGCTTCGACGCCTGCCTGCGCGACCACATCGCCGAGTGGCGCGGGTTGTATGGCAATGTCGCCATCGAGCTGGAAAATGCCTCGGCCGTCCGCGCGCCGTTGGCGATGAACCGCGTCTTCCAGGCCTTTGAGCAAGATGATCTCACCCTGCTGGGCGAGTCGCTGACCTGGCAAGAGCTGAACGATACTCTGACGTTACTGCTCTTTGCCTTTGGCCGTTACATTCTGCTCGCCTCCAGCCGCAACTGCGCCCTGCCGGCCAACCTGCAAGGTATCTGGTGTCGTGACTTGCTCTCCATCTGGGACGGCAAGTACACCACCAACATCAACCTGCAAATGGCCTACTGGCCCGCCGACGCGGCCAACCTCTCCACCTGTTTCGAGCCGTATTATCAACTCGCCGAGCGTGTCCGTCAGAATGGCCTGGTGACTGCGCGCAAGATGTACGGCTGCCGCGGTTTCGTGCTGCACAACAATACGGACATCTGGGCGGATACCGCCGTGCAGGACGCCGGCGCCCACTGTTCCTATTGGTTTCTAGGCGGGGTGTGGATCGCCGCCGATATGTGGGAACATTACCGGTACACCCTGGATATTGACTTTCTGGCGCGCGCCTGGCCCATCCTGCGCGACGCGCTGCTTTTTGTGCTGGATTTCATGGAGCAGGATGAAGACGGCCACCTGGTCATGGGGGTGACGACATCGCCCGAGAACAGCTACTTTACCGCCAATGGCGAGCGAGTCTCCTTTTGCCGCATGTCCGCCATGGATGCCGAGCTGATCCCCTTGCTCATCCAGGATTGCCTGGAGGCGATGGACGCCTTGCGCGCTGCCGGCCGGAGCGACGTGGAGATCCCTGATGGGTTTGAGGCAGAGATCGCAGCGGCTGCCGCGCGCATCGCCCCGCCCCGCATCGGCGCAGACGGCGCCATCCTGGAATGGGGTGAAGAAGTGGCAGAGGCCGAACCGAATCACCGCCACCAGTCGCATGTCATCGGCGCCTATCCGTACAACTTCATCACTGCCCGCCATCCTGAACTGTTCACAGCCGTGCGCAAGAGCATCGAAAAGCGCATCCGCAACGGCGGCGCCAACACCAGCTTTAGCCGCGCCTGGGCAGCCGGTCTGATGGCTCGGCTTGGCGACGGCAACGCCGCCCGCGACCTGATCGGCAGCATGGCGCGTGAATCCGGGCAGCCGAATCTGTTCAGTTGCTGCAACATCCGCCACACGCCCAAGCTGATGGAAGATAACAAGCCGATGCAAATTGACGGCAACCTGGGTGTGGTCCAGGCAGTCATCGAAATGCTGCTGCAGAGTCATGATGGCGAGATCGTCATCTTGCCCGCCCTGCCCACTAGCTGGCAAACAGGCAGCTTCCGCGGCCTGGTGGCGCGCGGCAATGTCGTGGTCGATGCCTGGTGGGAAGGCGGCAAGCTGACTCGCGCCAGCCTGACCCCCAGAGTCGACGGTGACGTGGTGCTCGCCGTCGGCCCCGACTATGTCTTGCTCAACGCTGACGTTGAGATTGCGCCCGCGGGCGATGGGCGGATCCGTGCCCGCTTGAGCGCAGGCGCGGGTAGGCCTTACACAGTTGTCAACCGTCACTTTTCTGAGAAGCTATATGAAAACCTTGCTGGCGCCGCCAGCGGGGGAGCAGGATGAGAAGGCGCCATTTCAAACAGTCTCTGAGAACTCTGATTCTTATTTCAATCATCCATTTCGTGAGCAACCGCTCTATTCAAGAAAGCGAAACGAATCATGCAAATCAACTGGCAAGGGGTGTTTCCAGCGGCGACAACCCATTTTCACGCCGATCAGTCACTCGACCTGGCAAACACGCTGCAACACAATGAAGCGATGATCGAGGCCGGGATAGAAGGCCTGATCATGTTAGGGACCGTAGGCGAGAATTGTTCACTGACCTACGATGAGAAGTTAGCGGTGCTGCGCGCCACGGTTGAACAGGTCAACGGTCGTATTCCTGTGCTGACCGGGGTCGCCGAGTGCTCCACCGCCCTGGCCTGCCGCTTTGCCGAAGACGCCGGCAAGATCGGGGTGGATGGCCTCATGCTCTTGCCGGCCATGGTCTATAAGGCAGACGCCCGTGAAACGATGGCGCACTTTCGGACAGTGGCGCACGCCACCGACCTTCCCATCATCTGCTATAACAACCCTGTCGCCTATGGCGTCGATATTACCCCGGCTATGTTTGCTGAATTGGCCAACGAACCTACACTGGAAGCGATCAAGGAGTCTTCGGAGAACGTCCGGCGCATCACCGATATCAAGAATGCCTGTGGCGATCGCTACGCGATCTTCTGCGGCGTCGACGATCTCATCCTGGAGAGTGTGGTCGTTGGCGCAGTGGGGTGGGTTGCAGGCCTGGTCAATGCCTTCCCGCACGAGAACCGCCGCTTATGGGAATTAGCCAAACGCGGCGACTATGCAGAAGCCCTCAAAATCTATCGGTGGTATATGCCCCTCCTGCACCTCGACACGCACACCAAGTTGGTGCAGTACATCAAGCTGGCCGAGGCCGAATGCGGACTTGGCTCCGAGATGGTGCGGGCGCCCCGTTTGCCGCTGGACGGCGAGGAACGGGAGCGCATCCTGGGCATCATTCGCCAGGCCATCGCCACCCGTCCAACGGGCGTCGTCGCTTAACCTATTCACCGGAGGCATAATCAACCATGAAAATCCGCAAAATCTCGGTCTATCAAGTCGATCTGCCGCTCCATGAGGGCAGTTACAAGTGGTCTGGCGGTAAATCGGTCTCGGTCTTTGACAGCACGGTGGTGCGCATCGACACAGATGAGGGGGTGGTCGGCTATGGCGAAGTCTGCCCGCTGGGGCCATTCTATTTGCCCGCCTATGCGGCGGGTTGTCGCGCCGGTCTCAACGAGCTGGCGCCCCATTTGATCGGCGTTGATCCGTTGCAACTGGATAAACTGAACCGTTGGATGGATGCGGTGTTGAAGGGGCACCCCTATGTCAAATCAGGGATTGACATGGCGTGCTGGGATATCCTGGGCCAGGTGAGCGGTCAACCGGTTTGTACGCTGCTCGGCGGCCGCTACGGTGACGATTTCGTTCTCTATCGGGCAATTTCGCAGGAGGCGCCTGAGGCGATGGCTGGCCGCGTGGCTGGCTATCGGGACCAAGGCTATCGTCGCTTTCAACTCAAGGTCGGGGGCGACCCGAACGTCGATATTGCGCGTATCCATGCCGTTGCGGCCGAATTGCAGCCGGGCGACAAACTGGTGGCCGACGCCAACACCGGCTGGCTCATGCATGAGGCGTTACGCGTCGTGCGGGCCGTGCGTGATGTGGATGTTTACATCGAACAGCCCTGTCTGACCTACGAAGAGTGCCTGGCCATCCGTCGGGCGACCGATCATCCGTTTGTCCTCGATGAAGTCATCGACGGGATCGACATGTTGCTGCGCGGCCGCGCTGACCTGGCGATGGATGTGGTCAACATCAAGATCAGCAAATTCGGCGGCTTGAGCAAGGCGCGCCAGGCGCGCGATCTTTGCGTTGCACTCGGCATTGGGATGACCATCGAAGATAGTTGGGGGGGCGACATCACGACCGCCGCCATTGCCCATTTGGCGCACAGCACCCCAACCGAGTTCCTCTTTACCGCAACCGACTTCAACAGCTACGTGACGGTCAGTACGGCGGAGGGCGCGCCGCAACGGGTCAATGGTCGTATGGCTGCTTCTACGGCGCCTGGTCTTGGGATTCAACCGCGCCTGGATGTTCTGGGGGCGCCACTCTTTGTGATTGCCTGAGCAGAGCGCTAGAGCTGGCGGATGCGGCGCGTCAAGGTGCGGATGATGCCCAGCGCAATCTCCGGTCTGTCGGCCATGACCTCCTCGAAGGGTTCCTTGTCGATCCGGAAGAGGAGCGCATCGCTGAGCGCGGCCACGGACGCGGAGCGCGGCTCCGGATCGAGCAGCGCCAGTTCACCGACGACCCTGCCCGGACCGAGGCGTGTGAGTGTGCGATCCCTGCTGTGCACGCGCAGCTCGCCCTCGACGACGATGTAGAGACAGTCGCCGGGTTCTCCTTCGTGAAAAAGGCTTTGCCCGGCGGTCAGTTCAACCTCTTCGACAATCCGTGCCACCGACGCCAGAGTGTGATCCGGCGTCTCGGCGAACATATCGACGGATTTCATAATCGCAACGCGTTCGATGGTGAACAGCATGGTGTTGACCTGGTTCCCAGATTGTCAGGCTGTCAATCACGTTGATCCAAATCCAGCATAGGCGCCGGAGAGGAGCAGACACAATTGGCTGGAAAGGATTGCAGATGCGAGCAGTCTAGCCGGCTTCTGCGGAATGTGCAACTCGAATCGTTTCACCATGCAGGGCACAGTGGCAAATTGAAAACTCTGTCCACTGGATCCTCGACATCGCCTTCCGCGAAGACGACTCACGGCTGCGCAAAGACCACGGTCCCCAAAACTTCGCACTGCTGCGCCGCATCGCTCTCAATCTACTCAACCAGGAGACCTCCTGTAAGCTCGGTGCCTACAACAAACGGCTCAAAGCGGCCTGGGATCAAGGTTATCTACTCAAAGTACTCTCGACATTGTTCAAATAAGACGCGATTGCCCTGGAAAATCCAGGTTTACCCTATTGACAAAGGGAAAGAAATCAGGTATCCTATCTAAAGATAGGTTGATATATCAACATATTCATAATGCAACATCAGCTATTTGGACTAGTAGAGTGTGAGATAAGCTGTGATAGAAATTTTCTCCCCAATCACGCTGGTAATGCAAACGCTCTAATCTATCAAAACTTCAATTACAGTCTACTAGTACACGTGGGCCTAAATGCACCGGCTGTATCGTCATGCTTCGCTGGCGCTATCCTATCCTGAAAATGAATCTTGTTGGTGACGGTTTTTAGGCATCAACCGATTGTAG
>CAZLMM010000128.1:0-14640 GCA_964560495.1 uncultured Caldilineaceae bacterium | reverse complement strand
TGACCTTATGTGGCTATTGGCCAAGCCCCTATGTTAGAGAACTGATAAGCCCTACAGTTTAGGGTTGAGGACTTGACAGCCCAAAAATTACGTGCTACACTGTGATGCATCAGACATTACACATCAGGCATCGCAGGCGCCCTGACAATTGTTTGTTACAGGACAGATCGCCAGGTGTCCTGCGAGCATGAATGGAAGGGAACGTAACCGTCATGGTGATCACCGAGGTCCGAACTTTTGTGTTGCGCGTTCCTTTGGGCAATGGGCGTTTCTTCTCATCTCAGTGCGCATTCCCTGAGCGCAACAGCCTGCTTGTCCGCATTACCACGGATGCCGGCATTTGTGGTTGGGGCGAGGGTGGCCAATATGGACCGGCTGAACCAGTGGCGGCCTGTATCAACCATGTCTTGGCGCCGCAGATCGTTGGACGCAACCCATGCCAGCCGACGCGGCTGTGGGAAGAATTGTACGCCTCGACGCGAGATTTCGGGCAGAAGGGCGCTTACATCGAAGCGATGAGCGCCATCGACATTGCGTTGTGGGACATCATGGGCCAGGCCCTCGGCGCACCGATCCACCAACTGCTGGGCGGGGCATTCCGCGACAGCATCCCTGCCTATGCAACCGGCTGCTACTATCGCCCAGAGGACATAACCGATTATCGGTCTTCGCTGGCAGCATTGGCGGATGAAGCGCGCGGGTATATCGATGCCGGGTTTACCATCTTGAAAATCAAAGTTGGCCTGCTGTCGACCGAAGCCGATGCTGAGCGCGTGCGCGTCATCCGCAACGCCATTGGGCCTGCGCCGGCGCTGCTGGTGGACAGCAACCACGCCTACAACGCTGCCACAGCGATCCGCATGGGGCGCCACCTGGAGCAGATGGATGTGCGCTGGTTCGAAGAACCCGTCCCGCCGGAGGACCACGATGGCTATCGCAGCGTACGGGCAGCACTGGATATTCCCATCGCTGGCGGCGAATGCGAATATACACGCTATGGCTTCCGCAGCTTTTTGGACAATGGTTGCGTCGATATTGCACAACCCGATCTTTGTGTCGCCGGCGGCTTCTCCGAGTGGCAGAAGATCTTTGCGCTCGCCTCTGCGCGCGGCGTCAGTGTTGTGCCGCACGTTTGGGGGTCGGGTGTTGCGTTGGCGGCCGCGCTGCATGTCTTGGCCGCCACCCCGCTCGCTCCGCATACAGCGAACCCGGTGCCGCTGCAAAATGAACCCGTCGTTGAGTTCGACCGCAAGACCAATCCGCTGCGCGACCATCTACTTGGCAATCCTTTTGCTTTGGTCGATGGCCGTGTGACAGTGCCGCAGCGACCTGGCCTGGGGATCACGGTTGACCAGGCTATCCTGGAAAGGTACAGCACCCCATGATCGACCTGACCCCACTCAACATTCAGATCGAGCGCGAATTGAAGCGCGGCATCGTCAATGGCCAATTGCAACCGGGGCAGAAGCTCTCGATCGAAGAATTGGCAACCCAGTGGCACGTCAGCAGCACCCCCGTGCGCGACGCGATTCGCCGTCTTGAAGCAATCGGTTTCATCAAGGTGGCTCCGCGCAAGTCGATCTATGTGGCGACCCTCGATGCGCGGACATTCAAGGATATTTTCGATCTGCGCATCGCTCTGGAGTGCATGGCTGTGGAGCTTGCGCTACCAAATCTGAAGGACGATGAGATTGAGGCAACCATCGAGGCGTATGAAGATGCCTATGCCAAATACCAAGAATCAAATGACGTGGCAGCAATGCGAGCGGTCGACGACTTGGTTCACAATCTCTTTGTTCAGCATTCGGGCAACGTCAAATTGATCGAAATCATGGAGGGGCTTGACGATCTGGTTTCCTGGGCGCGCAATATCATCGTGCGCGAGGTCAGGTCGTATGATGAGGCGCAACCAGAGCATATGGCCATCCTCGCAGCGGCGCGAGCACACGACGCCGACCAGTCGCGGGAGGCCATGCGCACTCATCTGCGCAATTCGTATCTGCGCACAATAGCCAATTGGGATCGACTTACAGCCAGTGAAGATTGACCCCGTCTCACTGGGCATGAAGGAGAAAGCGCAAAGGAGGTGTCGCCGTTGCGGGAAAGAAGAGAGATAAGCCTCGCAGCATCTAGCGTCCATTGGCCAGTGACAACATGAAACTGCAGACTTATCCCGCGACAATGATAGCAAACGAACAAACATCAACCTAATCGAGAGGTATGAACGCCGTCAGATGGAAATGTTTGCGAAACAACTTGGATTTACGAACCCTCCTGAAAGGAGAGATCTATGAAGCAATTGCAGCGTATCATCACCCTTCTTGTGATCGCCAGTCTGTTACTTGTTGCCTGTGCTGCACCCGCTGCGCCTGCGCAACCTGGCGCTGAGCCAGCGACCGACGCTACGGCGACGTCCGCACCCGCCGGGGAAACCAAAGGGCTGATCGCCTTTGCCCAGGCTGGCATGGAAAACGAATGGCGCACGATGAACACAAAGGAAATGGAGCAGGCGGTGCGTGACGCCGGCTATGACTTTGTGTGGACCAATGCAAACTCCGATCCGGCCAAACAACTTGCCGACGTCGAATCCCTGCTGGCGCAGAAACCAGCACTGCTTGTGATCGCGCCACTCGAATACGAAGCCCTGGCCCCAGTCCCAGAGATGGCAAAGGCGGCAGGCGTTCCCCTGATCGTCGTCGACCGCGCACTCAAGGGTGAGCCTGGCATCGACAACTACCTGGTGTTGTTGACAACCGACTTTGTCGACACCGGGCGCCAGGTGGGTCAAGACGTGGTGGATGAGCTAACGAAGAAATACGGCGAGCCAAAGGGCAAGATCATCCACATCCAGGGCACCAAGGGTGCGTCACCGGTCATTGATGAGGAAACCGGCATCAACGAGATCTTGGCGGAGTATCCGAACATCGAGATCGCCGCAACTTGTGACGGGCAGTATTCCCGTGAACCCGGTCGCAAGTGCACCGAGGACATGCTTCAGGCCTTTGCCGCCGGCGAGATCGACGGCATCATCTATGACAACGACGACATGGCGATTGGCGGGATTCAGGCCATCAAAGCCGCCGGTCGCGACGAACTGCTGGGCTGGATCTGGGCAAAGGACGGCACGGTCGATGGTCTGCAGGCCATGATCGACGGCGACATCACCTTCACAGTGCAGACACCGCCGTTCTTCGGCGCCAGCACGATGGAGAAGTGGCAGAACTACCTGGATGGTGAGTCCTTGGGCGATCCGGTGCAATATGTGCCAAAGGAAACCTTCGACAACGACACACCGGAGCAGATCGAGCGCCTCAAAGCGCGCATCGAGGAACTAAAGGAACTCGGCGTAGGCTGCTGCTGATCTACGAAGTTGCAACTCCACAGGGTGTGCTGACCGCCCGAAACCGGTGCGCCCTGTGGTCAGTTGCGATCAACCAAAAGGTTTCACCATGAACGAATTGTTGGTAGAGATGACGGGTATTGCCAAGAGTTATCCCGGCGTCCGTGCGCTGCATAACGTGAGTTTCGAGTTGCGGCCCGGCGAGGTGCACTGCCTGGTAGGTGAGAACGGGGCGGGAAAATCCACCCTGATGAAAATTTTGTCGGGTGCGGAAAACCCGGATGCCGGCGCAGTCATCATTGCCGGGCAGTCTTACGCCGGGTACGATCCGATCACTGCGCACAGGCTTGGCGTCGCCGCAATCTACCAGGAAACCGATTTGGTGCTCGACATGAGTGTGGCCCACAACATCTTTCTGGGCCATGAACCGGTCTATCGCTGGCGCGGGCTGAACAGACCCAAATTGCGCCAGAAGACCCAAGAACTGCTCGATCTGATCCATCTGGATGTGTCACCGGACGAACTGGTCGTCAACCTGACCCCTGCCAACCGCCAGCTGGTCCAGATTCTAAAGGCGCTGTCATACCACAGCCGCATCCTGATCATGGACGAGCCGGGCGCGGTGCTCAGCGACTACGAACTAGATCGTCTATTCGGTCTGCTCCAGGAATTCAAAGCGCGCGGGATGGGCGTCATCTACATTTCACACCGACTGGAAGAAATTCTCCGGATCGGTGATCGCGTGACCGTCTTGCGCGATGGCGAGCATATCGCCACCGCGCTCACCAGCGAGATTACGACCAACAAGATCATCGAGCTGATGGTAGGCCGCCCACTCGGCGAACAGTACACAAAGACACCTGCTGCGACAGACGAGGTGGCGCTCTCTGTTCGAGACCTGGCGGTAAAGGGTCAACTCGAAGCGATCAGCTTCGACCTGCATAAGGGCGAAATTCTTGGCCTGGCTGGCCTTGTCGGGGCGGGGCGCAGCGAGCTGTTGCATTGTCTATTTGGCCTGAGCCGAGCCACGGCTGGCGAAATCCGCATCTCCGGTGAACTCACCACGATTCATTCGCCGCAGGCAGCCATGGCGAAGGGATTGGGTCTCATCCCCGAAGATCGCCGCGAAAGCGGCCTCGTCGTCAACCGCTCTGTGCGCGAAAATATCTGCATGACTGTGATCGACCGTATGGGACGGGGGCTGGCACTTGACGGCAAGAAAGTTGACAAACTTGCCACAAAATACGTCGACAGTTTGAACATACGAACACCGAGCATTGCGCAACTTGTGCGCAACTTGAGTGGCGGCAACCAACAGAAGATCGTGCTGTCCAAATGGCTGGCAGCCGATACAAAAATCCTGTTGCTGGATGAGCCGACGCGTGGCGTCGATGTCAACGCCAAAGCAGAGATCTATCGTGCAATCAATGAACTGGCCCAGCAAGGTGTGGCTATCATTATGGCTTCGTCCGAACTGCCCGAAATTCTGGGTATGAGCGATCGGATTCTGGTCATGGCGGGTGGCCGCATTACGCATGAATTTCCGGTTGCCGAGGCCAGCCAGGTCGAAATCATGCGCTATGCCGTCCCCGGCGGCGTCAATGGTGCCGAGCGGCAACCTGATCCCGCTGGCGTTGTTGCACGCGGAGATGGAGGAAACCACTGATGAGCAGCCAGGCAATCGGGGCAAAGCAACTGACAACGGGACCAAGCCGCTGGGAACTCCTGCGCAGCAAGGTTGCAGGCAATGAGGTCTGGCTGGTGCTGCTCGGGATGTTGGTAGTTGCCTCGGTGCTGACACCGAACTTTTTGACTGAGTACAACATCCAGAGCCTTCTGACCCAGTCATCCATCATTGGAATCTTGGCCATTGCGCAGTTTCTGGTCGTACTGAGTGGCGGCTTCGACCTATCTGTGGCAGCCATCATGGCGTTCAGTTCCTGTGTGATTGCTGTCTATGGCGGTGATGGGAATATCGCCCTGTTTGCGTTTTTCGCCATTTTAGCTGGCGGTGTGCTGGGTTTTGTCAATGGCCTCAGCATCACCTTCGGCCTCGTTCCCCCCATGATTGCAACGCTGGCCATGATGGGCATCGCCCGGGGGCTGGCCTTCAACATCACGGCGCAGGCCGTCTCGGTAGACCACCCGTTTGTGAACTTCCTGCGCGGCAATCTCTCGATCTTTTCCTATTCGACGTTGGCCTGGATTGCTTTGGCCGTCGCCTTTACCTTGTTCCTGCACTTTGCCCGCACTGGCGCCTATATCTATGCGGTGGGCGGCAATGAGGACACTGCACGCCTGGCTGGCATCAAGGTGAAGCGCATCAAACTGCTGGTCTACACGCTCTCCGGGCTGATCTCGGCGACAGCAGGTGCGTTGTTTGTTGTGCGCGCCAAGAGTGGCGTACCGCATGTGGGCGTCGGCTGGGAACTCGACACCATCGCTGCTGTGGTCATCGGTGGTGCGCGCTTGAACGGGGGCGTCGGCAAACTCCCTTCTGCGATGGCGGGCGTGTTGATCTACATGCTGGTGCGCAACGCCATGAATATCATCGGCTTGGATCCGTTCTTCCAGGACATCATCAAAGCGGTCATCATCCTTGCGGCCGTGGGGCTGAGTCTGGCCAGGGCGCCAAAGCGCTAGGAGAAGAACAATGAGTCAAACGACTGCGGATAGCTCAGACCTGCGTGCACAGTTGCGTTATGGACGGTGGGCTGATCTCATCACCAACAGCAGCATGTTGCTGGTGCTCATCGCCTTCGTCTTGTTTGCCACCGTGATTTCGGGCGGCGTCTTCTTGCGCCCATCCAATGTGATCACGATTCTTTTCCAGACCTCCATCGTCGGCGTTATCGCCCTCGGTCAGATGATGGTGATCATCGGCGGCGGTCTGGATCTGTCGGTTGCCGCAGTCGCGATCCTGGCGGCGATCCTGATGGGTGGGACGAGTTCGGAGCGGCAGCAAGCGATGAGTTTCTCTGGCGTTTTGCCATATCTGGGCCTGGCGCCGGCGATTCTGTTGGGGCTGGGCGCAGGACTGGGGGTTGGTCTTGTCAATGGCCTCGTCGTGGCGTTTACGCGTATTCCCCCCTTTATCTCGACCCTGGCCATGATGCTGGTGGTTTCGGGCATCTCGATGCTGCTGACCGGTGGAGCGCCGATCTATTATCCACATGAGGCCTTTACCAAATTTGCTGCGATCAAAGTGCTTTGGATTCCGGCGCCGGTGTTGCTTTGGTTTGCGTTGTTGGTCGTAATGGGCTATTTACTCCACCGCACCAAACTGGGCGCCAAAACGTATGCCATCGGCGCCAATGAACGCGCAGCCATCTATTCCGGCATCCAGGTCAAAACGGTCAAGATCGCGCTCTACACGATCTGCGGATTGCTGGCGGCGGTTGGCGGCTTTCTCTTCTTGAGCAGAATCGGCAGCGTGACCCTCGATTCGGGGCGCAACCTGTTGATGCAGAGCATTGCTATGGTGGTGGTCGGCGGCGTGTTGTTACAGGGCGGCAAAGGCTCGATCAAGGATGCCCTGGTTGGCGCATTGATTCTGGCCGCGTTGGGTAATTTGATGAACATCATGCTTGTCAACCAGTACATCCAGAGCGCGGTAGAGGGTGTTGTGATCCTCCTCGCTGTGATGCTCAACATTCGCATCAACGCCAGGCGCTAAGGTTTCAGGGGCGTTAGTCATCGTTTGGGCCACCGGTTGAAACCGGCGTCTGCTATGCGAAACCCGCTTCAGCGGGTTGGACGAGTATCCAGTGCGCTTCAGCGCACTTTGGCTATCAGACGCCGATTTGAATCGGCGGGCTTGGCCGAAACGATGATCGACGCCGGTTTCAGGCTTCGTCTATAGATTGGAGAGTTCGCGCAAATGAATGGGTATAACGGCAAGCTACTCCGCGTCAATCTAGCTACAGGGGACTTTAGGGTCGAAACGCCAGATCCGTTCTTCTATCGCCGCTATGCTGGTGGTCGTAACTTCGGCGCCTATTTCCTGCTCAACGAGGTGTCGCCCGGCGCCGACCCGCTCGGACCGGAAAACAAGCTGATCTTTGCCGTCAGTATGCTCACCGGCACGACGATCTCCGGCCAGTCGCGCAGCAGCGCGGTGGGCAAATCGCCGCTCACCGGCGGCTGGGGCGAAGCAGAGGCGGGCGGTTTCTGGCCGGCGGAATTCAAGGCGGCGGGCTTCGACGCCCTGATCGTGGAAGGGTGCAGCCCCGAGCCTTGTTATCTGTGGATCAAGGACGGCGTACCTGAACTGCGCCCGGCCCATCAGATCTGGGGCAAGGATACCAAAGAAGCCGAAGAGATCCTGAAGGCTGAGGTGGGTGACGCGCGTGCGCGCGTCTGCCAGATCGGTATTGCTGGCGAGAACCTGGTGCGCTATGCCTGCATCGTCAACGACCTCTCTCATTTCTATGGTCGCAGCGGGCTGGGCGCCGTGATGGGCGCCAAGAAGCTGCGCGCAATTGTCGTGCGCGGCAAACAGAAGCCACAGGTGGCCGATGCCCAAACGATCCGCGATCTGACCGTCAAATTCAACAAAGCCATCCCTTCCCATCCGGCGCTCTCGGTGCATCAGGCATTGGGTACATCGAAGGGGGTTGCGCCGCTCAACGCTGCCGGCATGTTGCCGACCCACAACTTCCGCGGCGGTTCGTTCGAGGAAGCCGAGGGGATTTCGGGAGAACGCATGCAGGAGACAATCTTGCTGGGCAACGATACCTGCTTCTCCTGTGCAACCCGCTGCAAACGGGTGGTCGGTTACGAGGGTCCCGAGTTCAAGATCGATCCAGCGTATGGTGGGCCTGAGTACGAAACAATCGGCTTGTTCGGCTCGGGCAGTCTGGTTGGTGACATCAAAGTGGTCGCAAAGGCGAATGAGCTCTGCAATCGCTACGGGATCGACACCATTTCGTGTGCGATGACGATTGCCTGCGCCATGGACTGTTTCGAGCATGGCTTGCTGAAACCGACGCAGACTGACGGCATCGACCTGCGCTTTGGCAACGGCGAGGCAATTCTCGCCTGTATCGAGAAAATTGCCCGGCGCGACGGTGTCGGCGACCTGCTCGCCGAAGGGTCACGGCGCATGGCGCAGCACCTGGGTGGCGACGCGCTGCGCTTCGCGATGCAGGTGAAGGGGCAAGAACTGCCGGCCCACGAACCGCGCGGCAAATGGGGTGTGGCGCTTGGCTATGGACTCTCTCCTACCGGCGGCGACCATTTGAACGCCGCGCATGATCCCTGGTTTACGGTCGACGCCGACCCGCAGACAGCATGGGTCAGCCTCGACGACATCCGTCCCTTGGGTATCACTGACCCGGTGCCAGCGCTCTATCTTGGGCCGGAGAAAGTGCGGCTCTTCACGGCGCTGCAAAATGTGTGGAGTTTGATCAACGTGATCGATTTCTGCCTTTTCGACATGGCGCCTGAATTCTCCTCCTACCAGTTGGACGAAATCGTCCGGGCTGTGCGCGCCGTGACCGGCTGGAACACGAGCCTGCACGAATTGCTGTTGTGGGGTGAACGGGGCGTGACCCTGGCCCGCGCCTTCAATGCCCGCGAAGGCATGGGCTTCAAGGATGACATGTTGCCCGACCGTCTGCACGAACCGTTGACATCCGGTGTTTACAAGGGCGTGGCAATTCCACGCGACGAATACGCAGCGGCAGTCAGGCTCTACTACGCGATGCGTGGGTGGGACAACGACGGTAAGCCAACTGCGGCGCGGCTGCACTGGCTCGATCTTGGCTGGGTGACGCCCCTGTTGACCGGACTGGGACAGAATCCAACAGATTCCCCGCAGGAGATGGCGAAAGCTCATGCAGATTGAAGTCAAGTTGTCTGGTTTCTTGCAGCGCATCGGTCTCCCAAATGGGTTCCGTGGCGGCGCGCTGGAAGTGGCCGATGACGCCAATGTTTCTGACGCGCTGGCGCTCTTGCAGATCGACGAACGATCTCCATGGCTGATCACGCATAACGATCAACTGGCTTCGCGCGCCGCCGCTTTGCAGAATGGTGACAAGTTGGTCATCATTCCACCAATCAGCGGAGGAACAAACTGAAAAATTTTCTCCCTATACTTTGCTCTGTTTGAGACCAGAAGTTTTCGCAGACCAAAAACCCCTGGTTTCAAACAGAGTGAAGTATAACTTTGAACGCACCCAAACAACACGAGGTCGCCTGCGGTGGGCAGCCTCGTGTTGTTTCTCACTTGCCACGTCACCACCTCTGTGAAGCGAAAGACTACCCGATTGTTCCACTCGAAATCTGCACACCCCTGGTATTCCCGCTGACGTACTCGCCAGATTCTGCGCGGATCTGAACAGGAATCGCGATGACCTGCCCTCCTTGATCATCCGCTTCCCCTAGCAACCTGTCGGAGCGAAAGAGTGGGATCCGGATTTTCAGTAGCAACACGGCTGTTTGGTACCGCTATTGCCTGAAATCTGCGTCACTCTGCGTTCATCCGCGTACAAAATCTTGTTCTTTCAGCTTCTCCAACAGGCTCCTCGGCAAAACCTTCATCGAGTCATTTGTCAGTCGTGTCGGCGTCGAGATGCAGTATCCCCAAATTCCCAATAAATTGGGTCTTGACATTTCCTCGTATTCAGTATATAGTATACGGTATACGAAAATAGTACAGAAAGCCAGACGGATATCACCCATGACTTTGAACAGTTTATTGAATCGACCGGGGCGCAACACCCCTCACCTGGAACGAAGTTCGCTGAAAGTGCAGTCAACTGACTTGTTGCGCGAGCAGATCATCAGCGGTCGCATTCCCCAAGGGACGCGCATCGTGGAACAGGAGTTGGCCGACTTGCTCGGTGTCAGCCGCATGCCAGCCCGCGACGCGTTGGTGGATTTGGAACACGAGGGACTGATCGTCAACAAGCCGAATGGCCGCTACGTCATCGAGTTGGGCAAGGAGGACATCCAAAATCTCTTTCAAGTTCGATTGACGTTGGAGCGGCTGGCAGTTAGTCAGGCGGCCCAGCGGCGTTCAGACGAAGACAACAAGGCCCTCATGGCCAATCTCCAGCGTATGCGAGACGCCATTGAGCAGAATGATCGCGACGCCTATGTGAAGAGCGATTTGGAGGCGCATCAGCTGATCTGGCTGCAAACAGGGAACCAGTATCTGCTTAGAATGTTGAACTCAATCATTGGCCCCATCTTTATGTTTATGACGAGTCAAACTGATTATCAATTCAACTGGGGTGAAACGCTGCAGATGCACCAGGAATTAATGGATGCCATCTGCGCGGGCGATATAGATCGGGCTGTCAGGAGCATTGATGAACAGCTTCACTATTCTCTACGATTGTCACTACACGTCTTCGAGCAGGTTCAACCGGTTTCTCATCCAAGAGTCTAGTCCAAGAAGATAAGGAGAACACAATGGAGTCTATGCAACTTACGCGGCGCGGGTTTCTGCGCCTGACTGCCGGCCTGAGCGCCGGGGCGTTGGTGGCGGCCTGTGCACCGGCCGTTGCGCCACAAGCCAGCGGAGGAGGCCCGTCCGCTGCGCCCATCGAGTTGAGTTTTGATATGTACAACTTTGATCCGTGGCTCAAGGCGTTGGATGAGATGTTCGCTGCCTACATGGAAGCGAATCCCAATGTCACAGCCAAGGTCGAAAGCGCACCGTGGGAAGAGTTCTGGTCACGCCAGGAAGCCCGCCTGGCAGCCGGCAACCCTTCAGACCTCAGTATCGGCGACCCAGGTTACTTTGGCCGCTATGCCCACAAGGGATACTACCTGGATTTGGAATCGTATGTGGAGAGTGGCCAGGTGAACCTGGACGACTGGTTCAAGGTGACGACCGATGACTGCCGCTATGACAAGAGCACCGGCATCGTGGGCAACGGCGTACTCTTTGGTATGCCCGCCACCTATGTGGGGTTGGTGCTCTACTACAACAAGGACATGTTCGACGCGGCTGGGCTGGCCTATCCCGATGACACCTGGACGCGTGACAAGCTGACCGAAGTGGCAGTGGCGCTGACCAAAGATAGTGCCGGCAACAGCTCCGGCGCCGCAGGCTTCAACCCCGATGACATCACACAGTGGGGCATCACCCATAACCTCGACTATGGCCTGGCCGTGCATACCTGGAACAACGGCGGCGAGTTGATCAACGCCGAACAGACAGAATGCCTGATGACCGAACCGGCCACGGTGGAGGTCTTCGATTGGTTTGACAAGTTGCTCCATGAGCAGCACGCCAATCCAACACCTGCGCAGTTACAGGGTTTACCGAACCCGCTGCAAGTGGGCAAGGTTGCCATGAGCATGGACGGCACGTGGAACGTCGATTACTATGTCGCCAACCTGGAGTTCAATTGGGACATTGCACCGATCCCGTTGGGCAACAAGGGACTGGAGCGGGTGACCTATGCCGGAACGAATACGCTGCACGTGTTCAAGGATTCGGCCAATATCGACGAGGCATGGAAACTGTTACAGTACATGGTTGGCCCGGAAGGAATGACCTACTTTGCGAAGACAGGCACGCCCAGCCTCAAGGAGACAGCAAACTCGGACGTGTACCTGACTGGCCAACCCGATCACCGCGCTGAAGCGGTAAACATCGGCGCATACGGTCGTAACTACTATCCAGGTCTCAAGAGTGACACCTGGAAGCAGATCTACATTGCCGAACGTGAAGCCCTCTTGATCGATCAGAGCGACGCTGAGACGGTTCTCCAGACCGTCTGCGAGAAGATTACACCGATCTTAGAGACCCCGGTCGACGAACTATAGCAGCCATGATGCGCCGGGCCGCTGTTCAGCTCGGCGCATCCCACCTCTGTCGGGGTGACTTCGGAGTCTTTCAGGAGTGGAAGAGTGAGCACTTCGATATCGACTAAACGCGAGAGTGAACCGCAGTCAATCAATCGCAGGTCTGAACTATCTTGGACCGCACGCCTACTCAACAACGAAAACGTGGCCGGCTATCTGTTTGTCGCCCCACTGATCATCGGGTTGCTGGTATTCACCTATGGGCCAGTTTTGGCTGCATTTGGCCTGAGCTTCACCAAAGGCGACTACATCAGCACACCAAAATGGATCGGATTGGACAACTACACCAGATTACTATACGACGATCTGTTCTGGAAAAGCTTCAGAAACACGCTCTACTATGTTGTCGGCGTCGTGCCTGCTGGTCTGGTCTTGGCACTGTTGTTGGCGCTAGCCATGAATCAGAAGCTACGCGGGATTGTGGTCTTCCGCACCATATTCTTCCTACCAGCGATCACCGCCTCTGTAACGATTGGGCTGATGTGGCTGTGGATCTACAACCCGGAGTTTGGTGTGTTGAACTTCTTGCTCAAGCAGATCGGCATCCGAGGGCCGGCATGGCTTAGCTCACCGGCATGGGCGATGCCCGCCATCATCGTCATGGCGATCTGGCGTGGACTGGGCTACAACATGCTCATCTATCTGGCTGGGCTGCAAGGAATACCCGAGGTCTACTACGAGGCCGCTGAGATCGACGGCGCCGGCCGCTGGGCCAAGTTCTGGCACATCACTGTGCCGCTGTTGTCGCCCACCACGTTTTTGCTGGTCACCCTGAGCATGATCGGCGCGTTCCAGGTATTTGAATACACCTATGTGATGACCGCCGGCGGTCCTGTGTATTCAACGCTCACCATGGTGCTAAATATCTACAATTATGCATTCCGCAACTTTGAGATGGGTTACGCCTCTGCGCTGGCTTATGTGCTCTTCTTTATTTTGCTGGGGCTAACCATCATCCAATTTCGGCTGCAAGGTCGCTGGGTGCACTACGAGTAGACAGATGTCCGTCTGATCGTGCTACAGGAGAATCTCATGACTACGCCAACCGTCCCAATGCCACCGCTGCGCTCCCGCTCACTTACGTCGCTGCTGGTGATGGGATTAGCGTACGTACTCTTGTTCCTCACCGCTGCCAGCATGCTCTTTCCCTTCTATTGGATGGTGGCGACTTCATTCAAAACGGAAGCACGGGTTTTCGCCTTTCCCCCGGAATGGATTCCCACCCCACCGATCCTGGACAACTATCGGTACATCTTCACCGAGTTGCCCTTCAGCCTCTATGTCTTCAACAGCCTGAAGGTCAGCCTGTTGTGGACACTGGGTGTCGTGTTGTCCTCCTCGTTGGCAGCTTATGCGTTCGCCCGCATCCGTTTCTGGGGGCGTGAAGCTTTGTTCATGATCACCTTGGCAGCGCTGATGATCCCGGCGCAGATCACCATGATTCCGCTGTACGTGATTATGACGCGCATCGGCTGGGTAGACACCCACCTGCCGCTCTTCGTGCCTGCTTATTTCGCCAGTGCCTTTGGCATCTTCCTGCTGCGCCAATATTTCCTGACGGTGCCGCAAGATCTCAACGATGCGGCCAAGATCGACGGCTGCAGCCACTTTGGCATCTACTGGCGCATCATGATGCCCCTCTCCAAGCCTGTCCTGGCGACGCTGGCGCTGTTGGCGTTCATGGGCAGTTGGAACGACCTGTTGGGACCAATCATCTACCTATATGACGGCGACCTGTTCACACTGCCGCTTGCGCTGACCCGCTTTCGCGGCCAGTATTACACCCAGTGGGCCTACATGATGGCCGGCGCCACCGTGAGCCTGGTGCCGATCTTGCTCATCTTCTTGTTCACCCAGCAATACTTCGTCCGTGGCGTCGTTCTCTCCGGGCTCAAAGGCTAGGGGACAAATCGTTCGATTTTCGTGCGCCCAAGAGGACTCGACTATGACAGAGACATTGTTTGCATTCACCAATGATGACCCCGGCATGCAGGAGCCGGAACTCTTCGCAGAGTTGCTCGATTTCCTGGCCGAAGAACGGGTGCCGGCCACCTTTTTCGTCGTGCCACATAGTGGCGGTAAGCCGTTGGACCAGAAACCGGAGTGGCTTGGCCTGCTCCAGCGTGCTTTGGATGGTGGCCACGATCTGCAGCACCATGGCTTCGACCACGGCTCATGCTTTGAATTTGGCGTCCCCCCCTTTTTCATGCTCGACATTCTGCCGACTGAAGTTCAGAGCGCCTACGCCCAGACGCCTGAGCAGTTCACACAACATCACACCTATGCCCTACTGCGTGACAAGTTGGAGCAGGGGCGAGAGATCCTCGCTCGTATCTTCGGCTACACCCCGCTCGGCTTCCGTGCGCCCTGTCTTGCCATGTGCGACAACAGCTACGCCGCGCTCCACGACATGGGCTTTCAGTGGAGTTCCAATCAGGTGGTCAACCCCATGGGCTGGCGCTACATCAACCGCGACT
>CAZLMM010000127.1:0-14752 GCA_964560495.1 uncultured Caldilineaceae bacterium | reverse complement strand
GGCATTGGAAACTCAGCATGACAACCATTGGGTTACTTGCGCCCTCGTGTACTAGCGCCGTGACAGCTGCAAATATGGGGGGTAGGCCCCGCCAAGTCACATTTCAGAGAGGGTATGATGGCGCAATCAAACACCGATGCACGGTCACGAGCCGAAGACTATCGCAAAGCAGAGCAGGGAGAAGAGACGCCGCCCAAGCCCCCAGCCAAACCGCGCAACGAACAGGCATGGAGCGATCTCATCAGCCAACGCATCGAAGAGGCCATGGCCGCCGGCGCGTTCGACAACCTTTCTGGCAAGGGGAGACCGGTCGATGCTGCGCCGGATCCTTTTACGCCGGCAGAGATGCAGATGGCGAATTCGTTGCTCAAGAACAACGAACTCTCACCCGCATGGATCAGCGAGCGCAAGGAAATTTTCGCTGCCATTGCCACCTTCCGCAGCCGACTGGCAGCCGCAAAAGCGACCCACGACCGGGCGCTGAACAGTGTCAAAGATGCAGAAAAGCGCGCACAACTCGAAGCAGCGCGGCAGTCACAGATCGAACGCTTACGACAAGAGATGGTGAGCCTCAACCGGCGCATCGAGATCTACAACCTGACCCAGCCCATCTCCTACCTGGAGATCTACAAACTCATCCTGGAGACAGAATTACCGTAACAGAATTACCGTAATCGTACTCGTGCTCGAAGTCTTCGAGCACGAGTACGATTACGAAGCACGAAACACATTATCGATGGCGGCGGACGAAACGATACATTCGCTCCAACGCCTTTTCGATATTTTCCATGCTCGAGGCGTAAGCGCAGCGCACGTGACCCTCGCCCCCACGCCCGAACGCGCTCCCGGGAATCACTGCCACGTGCTCCTCCACCAACAACCGTTCGCAGAATTCCCGCTCATCCAGTCCGGTGATGCGCACGCTGGGAAAAGCATAGAACGCGCCCTTCGGCTCAAAGCAGTCCAGCCCGATCTCGTTCAGTCCATCCACAATGAAACGCCTGCGCATATCATAACTGGCGCACATCTGCTGCACATACTCTTCGGCCAGCGGGTCGGTGAGCGCGACCAACGCCGCCTCTTGACCGGTGGTGGGCGCAGACATGATGAGATATTGGTGAATCTTACGCATGGCGCCCAATATATCCGCCGGGCCACAAGCGTAGCCGATACGCCAGCCAGTCATGGCATAATCTTTGCTCATGCCGCCCAGATGAATCGTGCGCTCGGCCATGCCAGGGAGCGCAGCAAACATGATGTGTTCGTGGCCGCCGTAGACCAGCCGGTCGTAAATCTCATCGGAAATGACAATGAGATCATGTTTTTCGGCGATGCGCGCGATTTCCATCATGCCGGCGTAATCCATTACTGCGCCCGTAGGATTGCTGGGGAAGCCGATGAGCAGCGCTTTGCTGCGCGGGGTGATGGCGGATTCGATGGCGCGGGGGTTGACGAAAAAGTTGTCAGCCGCATAGGTGGGCACATCCACCACATTGCCGCCGGCCAGGATGACGCTGGCCGTGTATGAAACGAAGCACGGCTGGGGCACGATGACTTCGTCGCCGGGGTCGAGGATGGCCTGCATGGCCAGGTACATGGCCTCGCTGACGCCCACAGTGATGAGCACTTCTTTTTCCACGTCATAGTCCGGCCCGCCGTAGCGAGTTGTGAGCATCTGGGCAACGGCCTCGCGCAATTCCAACATTCCCGAATTGGATGTGTAGGCAGTGTGACCGCGCTGCAAACTGGCAATGCCCGCTTGCAAGATGGGCGGCGGCGTGACGAAATCCGGTTCGCCGATGCCCAAGCTGATCACATCATCCATGGTGGCAGCGATGTCGAAATAGCGGCGAATGCCCGAAGGGGGCACGGCCAAGGCGCGTTGGCTCAATCTGCTGGCCATGCTGCGCATGGGAGAGAGGTCGTTGGTGTGATGTCCATTGGGCTGGCCGTTGATTTGGTGGTTGATTCGCTGGTTGACTGGTAGTGTTGTATACATGGGTCGCCTGCCTCCTCTGGCTGGCGAATTGATTGGATTGAATTCATTGGAAAACAGGAACGAGCCGCCAGGCATACGCCTGCTTGGTTGACCGCCGCTGAAGGCCGTTCACAGTCCACGACGCGACGCCGCCGCAGACTGCCGGCGGGTAGCGCCGGCCAGTCCGCCAACGCCAAAACCCATGAGTGGTGAGTGGAACA
This sequence comes from uncultured Caldilineaceae bacterium, assembly GCA_964560495.1. Lineage (GTDB taxonomy): Bacteria > Chloroflexota > Anaerolineae > Caldilineales > Caldilineaceae > UBA5069. Next base: position 12,553 of record CAZLMM010000127.1, on the reverse strand, counting down.
GAGTCATAGAGTCAAACGCCGCCTAGTCGAGTGGGGGAAGATGTCTATGCCAGTCAGTCGTTCGCTGATAGGCGTCCGCCGTGCGCAGGATCACTTCTTCACCTAAGTGCGGGCCAATGAGCTGCAGACCGATGGGCAACCCGTTGGCGTCGAAGCCACAAGGAACGCTTACGCCACAGTTGCCCGCCAGATTCACAGTGATGGTGAAGATGTCGCTCAAGTACATCTCCAAGGGATCGTTCGCCTTTTCGCCGATCTTGAACGCAGTGGTCGGCGCCACGGGGCACGCAATCACATCCACCTGGCTGAACGCCCGCTGGAAATCCTCTTTCACCAGGGTGCGCACCTGCTGTGCCTTCAGATAGTAGGCGTCGTAATAGCCAGCGCTCAAGGCATAGGCGCCAAGCATGATGCGCCGCTTGACCTCTGGGCCAAAACCCTGCCCGCGCGAGCGGCGGAAATTCTCGAACATGCTCTCGGCGCCGGCGCTGTAGCCGAAGCGCACGCCATCGTAGCGAGCCAGATTGGCGCTGGCTTCGGCAGTCGCTACCAGATAGTAGACGGGTAAGGCCTTGTCCGTATTGGGCAGACTGATGGGGACGATCTCTGCGCCCAGCTGCTCCAATTGCGCGACCGCAGCCTGCACGGCCGCCTCCACTTCGGGCTGCACGCCGTCGATAAAATACTCCTGCGGCAGACCGATGCGCAATCCTTGCACGTCGCCGGTGAGGCCAGCCAGGTAGTTGGGCGGCGCTATGGGCAAACTGGTGCTGTCACGCTCGTCGTGCCCGGCCAGGACGTTGAGGAGAAGGGCGGCGTCGGCTGCTGTTCTGGCCAGAATGCCGATCTGGTCCAGGCTGCTGCCATAGGCGATCAGCCCGTAGCGGCTGATGCGCCCGTACGAGGGCTTCAGCCCCACTACGTTGCAGAACGAAGCTGGCAGACGAACGCTGCCACCGGTATCGGTGCCCAGCGCGCCCAAAGCAATCCGGGCCGCCACTGCTGCGCCTGAACCGCCGCTGCTGCCGCCCGGCACGCGCGTCAGATCCCACGGGTTGTGGGTAGTGAAATAGCCGCTGTTTTCTGTGCTCGACCCCATGGCGAATTCATCAGTATTGGTCTTGCCCAACATGACCATGCCGGCGTTTTCCAGGCGTTCCACCGCAGTCGCCGAAAAAGGCGGGATGTAGTTTTCCAGGATGCGGCTGCCGCAAGTGGTGCGCACGCCGGCCGTGCTCAGCACATCCTTGATGGCGAGGGGAATGCCCAACAGAGGAGCGTCGTCGCCGTGAGCGCGGCGCGCGTCTGCGGCTGCGGCTTGCGCCAGGGCGCGTTCGCCCGTCACAGTGAGAAATGCGCACAATCGGCCATCCACCGCCGCGATGCGGTCGAGGAGCATTTGGGTCAGCTCCACAGAGGTAAACTCGCGGCGGCGCAGGCCGGCAAGCGCTTCATGAATGGTCAACGCGTAGAGCGGCTGGGTCATCAGGCTACTCGTTTCACTCTTCGAAGACGGCGCGCACCCGGAAAAAACCGTTGGCCTGGTCGGGCGCGTTGGCCAACGCTGCTTCATTGGGAAGAGGCGTTTCAGGCTCATCATTACGCATGACGGAATGGAGTGGAAGCACATAGGGAGTCGGCGGCACACGACTCGTGTCCACCCTTTGCAGAATTTGCGCGTATTCCAGAATGTCCGAAAGCTGACGTGTGTATTCCTCGACTTCATCGTCGGTCAGGCGCAGTTTGGCCAGTTCGGCCACATAGCGGACATCAGCGTGAGTCAGTTGCATCGGTCAGTCCATGAGAATGAAGAAGGGTGAATGGTTGGCTGTCAATCATTGCTGGAAATCTCTTGTGTCGCTGTCGGCGGGCGCAAAAAACGTCGTGGCGATTGTCCACGACGTTAGTAGGATTGCCATCCCTGCAAGATCGCCGTGGGGTGTGTCCACGGCGTTGGCTATCAATCAGCCATCACCGTGACACGCGCTGAGCTGCTGCGGCCATGACTGCCGCAACTCCCACGTTCATCCCATTGGCTGAAACAAATCTCACCATCATCACACCTGTAATTCAGCGCACAATCGCCTGTGTTGTGCAGTATAGCGAGCGAAATGCGTAATGTCAAACTGAACAGCGCATCTGATCACACTGCCTGCAGCACAAAATAGCACCCGGGATTCCACGATTGACAGACCAAATAGAGCTGGTCAGCGTGGCGATGCAGAACGACATTGTGCAGATGTTGGGCAAGCTCAATTCCCAATTCCTCTTTGGGGCGAACGATTGAGAGAAGCTCATAGCTCTGCGCGTCGACGATATAGATCGGCGCTGGGCGACCAACCTCTGGGTCTTGCAGACAGCCAATGGCTGCGATCCAGCGTCCTCCATGTTCGAGATAGCTGATGCCGCACAGAAACGCGCCCGACGGCAAGTGATGTGATGCAACAAATTGACCATCCGTTGCATGGGTCTGGATGCGCGAGTGGGGGCGGTCAGCGATATCGAGATGGTGGTGAACAGGATTGAATCCGATGCCATGGGCAGTGGCAAACCGACCATTTTCTGTGGGATCAGTGGTCTTGCCGCCCCAGATTTCAGCCCATTGCTGTGTGTGTACATCCAGCGATGTGATGTAGTTCGAGCCATAGCCATCGGCAATAAAGAGGCGATCGCCAACCAACGCTACATCGGTGGGCCGATAGGGCGCGTCTTGCGACTGGTATTCATCGAAGATAGGGCGGGGCACGATAAAATCAACCTGACCATCAAGACGAAGAATAACGACCATCTCGTCGCCGTTCGCCGGCAAAATCAACCGCCAGCCGCCATCGAATATCCCGATCTTTGTGCTGTGGAAGTTCATCGGCTGCAACTTGTCGGGCAGTCCGATAATCTCCTGTCGTTGTAGGTCTGCACTGACCCGCATGACGCCGCAGCCCGGCATCCCATAGAAGATCTCTCCCTGACCGCTGCGCGGGTCAATGGCAAATCCACCGTGTAGATTGACCTCAAATGGCAACGCCGCCTGGGGCAGCGAGCGCAGATCATCGCGGCTGGTAAAGACATAGGGGGCTTGACCACTCATCTTTTTTGTCAACATGCGTGTTTTTCCTGTCATCTATTGCTACTGCTCGCCAGGGAAACAATTCATACGCCACGAGTGACTCGTGATGGTCGGCGATATGAGCAGCCAATCTCGAGATTCGGTAAGACTTGCTCCACAAAAGCATGGCACATTCTGCCCAGATAGGAGCGCACGTCTATCATACCGGAAAATGACCCGACTGCAAAGAAAATCCTGTTTGCTCACCCTGCCTGTTTTGACAAAAGCGCAGGAAAGGATTACTATATTTTTTGTAGTGAATTGGTTCGGTATGAATTGCGTGTCGTATGCGTTGGCGTCCCGGAGGGGGAACGGCGCAAATGCCGACCCAGTGGCCGAACAGACCAGTAACATGAGTGGATAAAGGAGATTTACATGAGTGCAACAGTCAAAGTCAGCGATGCCACCTTCGAAGAAAAGGTGATCCAGTCAAAGACTCCGATTCTGGTTGATTTCTGGGCTGAATGGTGCGGTCCGTGCAAGATGATTGCGCCTGTGCTCGACGAGCTGGCGACCGAGATGGATGGGCAACTGCTCATTGGTAAGTTGGATGTGGATCACAATCCGGATACTGCCATGGCCTATGGCGTCATGAGCATCCCCACGCTGCTATTGTTCAAGGATGGCGAACCGGTGGATCGCATCGTGGGTTTTCAGCAGAAACCCCAGCTCAAGCGTCGTCTGCAAACGCACTTGAGCAATTAGCCCGGCATTGCAGCCAAATAAAGGGGCGAGAACCTCTCGCCCCTTTTTATTTGGGGGACAGGGCTGCCGCTTACTCGATCTCTAGATTGGCTGCTCATATCGCTGGCTATCACGAATCGCTCGTGGCATATGAATTGCTTCCCTGGCGAGCAGTAGCTTTCTTGAGTCAGCATTCGCCATGCAATTGGAGTGAAACTTGTCGGGCATCCCTACGGATCACCTTGTACGCATCGCTTCTCGAATGCCTCACATCGACTTGGCGCATGTGCGCGCCAACACCGATGGGCTGGCGAACGACGTCTACATTGCAGATGAGCGTCTGGTTTTTCGCTTTGCTAAAAACGAACAGGGGCGCGCCGACCTGGCGCGAGAGCGGCTGATCCTCGACCTGATCCGTGCGCGCGTCCCTGTGAGCGTTCCTTCCTGCGAGCCGCTGGGGGATGACGCCGTCGTCTATCTCATGATCCAGGGCGCGCTGCTCTATCGTCACGACCTGATGCGATTGGACGAAAGCGGGCAGGATGTTTTCGCTGCCCAACTGGGCGCATTCCTCCAGGAACTGCATTGCGTTACGATGGCGGAATTGGCCGAGCACGGACTGGACCATGCCCTGCCTGGTAGTACGCGCTCCGAGTGGCTGAAACGCTTCGATCGGGCCGAAGAGGCGCTGCATCTTTATCTTTGGGCCGATCAAAAAGCCTGGATGGCCGATCTCTTTGCGCCTGTGCGTGAAGGCTGGCTGGAAATGAACTTCACGCCGGTGTTGATCCACAATGACCTGGCGTCCTATCACATCCTTGTCGAGAAAAGTACAGGAGCGCCAACGATCGCCGGGGTGATCGACTTTGGCGTGGCTGGCGCAGGGGACCCCGCCGCTGACTTTGCGGCGCTTATCTCCAGTTATGGCGAGTCGTTCGTTCGGCGCATGGCGCTGTCATATCCTGACCTCGATGCCCTGTTGGACCGGGCGCGATTGCGCGCTGGTTACATCGAGCTGGAATGGGCGATCAAGGGCGTCAACAGCAACGATCTTTCGTGGTGGACGGCGCATATCGGGCGTGCGCAAGACATACAGCCGATTGGCAATGCAACATTGCACAAAAAGGAGCATAGATGAACGCCGACGAATGGAATTCAGGTGTACAAGAGCTGTGGGATCACGTAGCCGCGGACTGGGATCAGGCAGTGGGCGATGATGGCGACGCTAATCGCCGCCTGAATTCGGACCCGGTGTTGTGGCGCATGGTGGGTGATGTGCGCGGACTGGTTGCGCTGGATGCTGGTTGCGGCCCCGGCTATTTGGCGCGCAAGCTGCATGAAAAGGGCGCAACGGTCACAGGCGTCGATCTTTCGCCGAAGATGATCGAGATTGCCAGCAGCAAGACGCAGGCCATCGACTTTCACGTCGATTCCTGCATCGGTCTGGTCACCCTGGCCGATGGAACCTTCGACCTGCTTGTCGCCAATTACGTACTCATGGATGTCAGCGACCTGGCCGGGGCTGTTCGGGCCTTCAGTCGCGTGCTCAAGCCCAGCGGCGTTGCAGTCTTGATCCTCTCTCACCCGTGCTTCCCCCAAAGCTATGCCAAAGTGGACGAGACGACCGGCGTGGTGAGCTATCATTGGCCATTCAACTATTACGAAGAGTCGCGCCATGTGGATGAGCCGTGGGGCGGCTTCGATGCTCACTTCATTTGGTTTCATCGCCCGCTATCCATGTATTGGCGGGCCTTCGCCGACGCCGGCTTCGACGTCGTCGATCTCGATGAGCCACGCATCACGCCTGAACGGTATCACCTGGCGGAAAGCGAACGAAAGCTGCACAACAGTCGCACGCGCCCCTACTCACTTGCCTTGAAGCTGCGTAAGCGAGCAACGGAACGCTGATGACCAACTCGTCGCCAACAAAACAGAATGCACAGCCAATACAGAGCGCGGCGCTGCCCTATGTTGTCCTGGCCTTTGGCGTCGTGGTCGCTTCTACAGCCGCCGTGCTGAGCAAGGGCGCCATCGACCTAGGCGTGGCGACTCTGACCATCGCCGCTGGCCGTCTCACCCTGGCCGCGCTCATCCTGACGCCCATTGCCTGGGGTCGGGCGGGCTGGGAAATCCGCCAGGCGACGCGCCGCGACTCCTTGTGGGCCCTGGGCGCGGGCATCTTCCTGGCGCTCCACTTTGCGGCGTGGATCAGTTCGTTGGCCTTCACCTCTGTCGCCTCATCGACGGCGCTGGCGGCGACCAATCCGGTTTTCGTGGCGCTGGCTTCCTGGCTGATCTTCCACGAACGGCTGCCTATGGGGGCGTGGGTCGGCGTGGCGTTGACCGTCTGCGGCTCGCTCCTCATCGCTCTCAGCGACAGCGACAGTGGGGCAGGCAGCAACCCTCTGCTAGGAGATGGGTTAGCCCTCATCGGCGCGCTGGCTGTGGCGGGCTATTTCCTGGTAGGGCGCAAACTGCGCATGCGTCTGTCGCTGCTGCCCTACATTTGGTTGGTCTATACCGCTGGGGCATTGACACTGCTCATCTGGTTGGCGCTGGCCGGACAATCGCTGTGGGGGTTGCCGGCCGGGGCCTATGCGTTGTTGTTGGGGCTTGCCATTGGCCCGCAGCTGTTAGGGCACAGCTCGTTCAACTGGGCGATCAAATACCTGTCGGCCACGCTTGTCACCGTGGCGATTCTGGGCGAGCCAATTGGCGCGGCATTGCTGGCGATTGTCATTTTTGACCAGACGCTACAGCCGTTGCAGGTGTTGGGCGGCGCGCTGCTGCTGGGTGGGATCGCAGTGACGACATTGGCAGAGCGCCGGACGCAGATGGTTGGCGAATAGGACCCACTTGCAGCGAGAACGTCCCCGTCGCCGAATTGGCTCATGCCGTTGTGGATTTCTGGCCCGACCGCCTCCAATAGACAAACAACAGGTAGATGCCCAGGGCGGCAACGAGCGCACCCAAGATGACGCCGGCAAATTGGGAGATGAAATCGCTGATCAGTTCCCACTGACTGCCAAAGGCATAGCCCAGGCTGCCATAAAGAACGATCCAGACAAGCTCTCCAGTGACGACGAAGAGAAGAAATCTGCCAAAAGGATAGCCGCTGGCGCCAGCAATGAGGGTGACGGGCAGCGCCAGCGCAGTGAGCAGCCAACGGGTGAGGAAGATGGCGATGCCGCCGCTCCGCAAGAAGTACGCCTCGGCCTTCCGCCAACCCGCGGCCTGACCAAAGCGTTTCTCGATCCAGATGTGAGCAAAACGCCCAATGCCAAAGAGGAGCGCATCGCCGGTCACTGCGCCCAACAAGCCGAGCGATGGCGTGCTGTACAGATCGAGATAGCTTTGGCGCACGAAGGCGCCGGCAGCAATGACGACCAGTGTGCTGGGGAAAGGCACGCCCAGCGCGCTGACGAAGAGGATGGCGCCAACCATGGGCGAGCCATAGGCGGCGATCCAGCTCAACACCAGCGCGCTGAGGTCGATGTCACTCATTGGGGCGCCTCGTATGTATCAATGACAAGGCGAACGGCATCCATCAGCGATTCCAACCCTCCCTCGAGTTGCAACTCATCGGCCAGGCGCTCTAGTGGAATGTAGGCGTTGCCCTCGCTGGGAACGCCTACAGCCTCGAAGAAGGCCTCGATGGGGATGCCCGTGCTGTTGGCGATGTACTGCATGTTCATCCACGGGCGCACGCCTCGTTCCGTCATGCCCGTGGCGACCGGGTTCTCACGGTAACGGAGGATGGCAGCGCGCAGGATGGGCAGTAGAGCAGGCTCGCCGTTCGTGTTGCCCAGCCGCAACCGCTCGTTCAATCTGTCCAGCGACGCCTGCGTAAACTCCCGATCATCACGTCCCCCAGGCGGTCCATCAGGCGGTCCGCCGCGTCCCTCCGGGGGGTGAATGCCCAATTCTTCCAAAAAGTACTCTTGTGGTACAGCGTAGGCGACAGCCACAAAGCGCAAATTCATCCAGGGCCGGATGAGCGCGGGATCGACGTTGCCAGCATCGAAATCGTTGGCGCGGGCATATTCCATGACGCGGTAGGCGTCGAGCGCGCCCCGTGTATAACGCACCATGGCAAAGACGCCAAAGACGATGAGCACAATGGCGACAAACAGAACTGCATACCTTGACGTGAGAAGACGTTTGAACATTGCGTCGCTACCCCAACATATCGGCCAACACTTCGGCGATAGCCAACGTCCCACGTATCCATGGTCCGGCGTTGCCGTCTTCAACATCCCACCAGGCCGAAAGTACGGCCTGCGCCAGACCCCAGCCCATGAGCCGTTCACGCGCCAGGCCGAATTCTTCGGCGAATATGTCGATGCGGCGGGCAGTAATGCTCCGAAAATCATATTTCTCCACGAATTCGGGCAGAGGGTTGCGCAGCCACGCGCCCACTTCATAGGCGCGCTCGCCCACCACCCCCTTGGGGTCGATGGCCAGCCACCGCCCATCTTCCACCTGAATGATGTTCTGGTGGTGCAGGTCGCCATGCAGCACGACCGGCGCGTCGGCGCTGACCTGCAACTCGGCATGATGATGCACCGCCATCTCCACCAGGCGGCGGGAAAAGAATTTGCTCCAGTTATCGTATCCGTTGTACAGCTCGATCAGCCCCCGACCCCAACGCTCCACCGTAACAAGTCGGCTGGCGTCCGCAGGCGGCGGCTGCCAGATCTGGCGCATCACCTGGCAGGCAATACGCGTGGCCGTTTCATCGTCGCGGCCTGTGTCGAAGACATCCAGAATCGTACAGCCGGGGCGCACCCGCTCCATCAACATGACGCCATTCTCCGGTTCGGCGTGGAGCAGACGCACCGCGCCGCGTCCATCCCAAAGGCGCAGCGCGATCATCTCGCTGGTCAGTTCGTCGTTGGGCGGCCCCAGCTTGAGCACGACCTCGCGCCCATCCGGGAGCAAGGCCGGCGTCACATAGTTGTAGGAAAGCGGGAAAGACGGCAGGATGGTCAGGGACCAGCGTCGGCTGTACTCATCGACAAGGGCAGGCAGCCTGACCAGCCATTCCGCGCCGTTGTCATAGACCGCGGCGATGCGCTCCTCAAATTCTGTGGTGGTTTGAGGAAGGTGCGAAGCCACGAATGCGCTTTCTCCTTTATTAGCAGGAACGTTACAGTAGCTCACTAATCGTACTGTATGGCGAGTGATAGCCAGCCTGAATCATCTTGCCCAACAGAGAATCAGCATCAACAGATTCGAGCAATCCTGCAGTCACCGATCGAATGAGAATTCCCAATGTACCTGAAATTGATATTCCCAGAGAACGAGCACTACTCTGAGCTTTAGCGTCATCGGTCAGGAAGGCAAAGCCCCGATGTGCAGCAATAGCGATGGACGATGCTTCTCCCCGGTGCAATGAGGATGGCAACTGACCTAATAAGAGTAATTCAGCGTCGTGCTGGACAGAAGTTAAACGAAGCCAACCCGTCTCAGAAAATGGATAAATGTATCTGTCGATGTTCTGATAAAAAGTGCTGCCTTCAGCCAGTCCATCCTGAATCTCGGCATAGATATCCACGGAAATATGGATGTCGCCGAGCAAGTCATGAAGAAGTTCAAGCTCCCCCACCGATGCGAAATTGGAGAGGATGGTTGTGTTGGCAATGACATCCATCGCTATGGGCGGCTCACTAGCACACGATCCAATGTGGCAATCTCTTCTTTTATCTCTCCATCATCTATGCACCCAAGTCGCAACTGTACTCCACGCTGAACGAGCACCGCTTTCATGCGGTCAAAGCTCACCCCTGCTAGATGAGCAGCCTTTGCCAGCGAGATATCTTCTGTCTGGTAGCGATAGATCGCCACCTCAGTGCGTAGTTGTGGCTTCTCCTGTAGTAATGAACGCAAAGCGTCGGCGATAACAGCGGGCTGATCTGGATAAAGACGGGCATCAACCAAGATTCGAGGATCAAGCATGGTTACTCCTCCATGTTGTAAACGGTGACAGTCACTCTTGGGTTACGCAGATAACTGACCACATCCACCCAGACCGAGGGACTTGAGTCTGAAATCCATTGTCACGTACTTGCCTGCCACGGTCAAATATGGCCCATGCGACACGATAGGGCAAATATGTTACACCCCCAGCCGATTCCGTCGCAAAATCTCGCCCGTGGCCTGGCGAGTGGTTGGCGTGTGACCTGGCAACGGCAAGATGCGCTCATGGATCACGTCGATAATCCACTCCTTTTGGGGGAAGAACGCTTCTTCCATCTCTGCGGCTGGCGTAATCCAGTTGCGCGCGCCCACAACGACGATGGGGCCATCCAGGGAATCGAAGGCGAGCTGGGTCAAGTTGCTGGCCATGGTGTGGAGGAATGAGCCGCGCTCGCACGCATCCGACGCCAGGACGACTTTACCCGTCTTTTTCACTGATTCCACCAACGGGCCATAATTCAGCGGGTTGATAAAGCGCGCGTCGATGACCTCGCACGACAGCCCATACCGCCGTTGCAGCTCGTCAGCGGCTTCCAGTGCACGATAGAGTGTGGCCCCCACCGTGATGAGGGTGAGGTCGCTGCCGGAGCGACGCAGCGCCGGTTCGCCCTCGGGCGTTTCGTAATAGTCGACGGGCACACCGCCATCCACCAATGTTTCCGGTTCCGAATAGAGACGCTGACTCTCGAAAAAGACGACTGGGTCCGTACCTCGTAGCGCCAGGTTGAGCATCCCCTTGGCGTCATAAGCTGTGGCGGGGAAGAAGACCTTCAACCCAGGCATGTGCGCGCAGATGGAGGTCCAATCTTGTGAGTGTTGCGCGCCGTACTTTGAGCCGACAGAGACGCGCAGCACCAGCGGCATACGCAGCGCGCCGGCGGACATGCTCTGCCACTTCGCCATCTGGTTGAAGATCTCGTCGCCGGCGCGCCCCATGAAGTCACAGTACATCAACTCGGCGACGACGCGCCCGCCGCACATCGCATAGCCTACTGCTGTGCCTACGATTGCACCTTCAGAGATGGGGCTATTGAAGAGGCGATGATAGGGCAACATCTCGGTCAGGCCGCGATAAGCGCCAAATGCGCCGCCCCAATCGCGGTTCTCCTCGCCATAGGCCACCATGGTTGGGTCTTCGTAGAAACGATGCACCATAGCCTCGAAGATGGCCTCGGCGTAGGTGAGGCACTTGAGCTTGGGCAGCGGCTTGCCGTTCTCATCCAGGCCAAAGCGTGCTTTCTCCTGCGTTGTTTTCCAGCGCGACTCCTCCTTGGGCAGCAACACTTCGGGCGTGCGGTCATCCAGCCGATCAACCTGCTGATTGGAGAACATCACGTCGCCGATGGCCTCGCCGTCCATGGCGAGCCGGGGCGATGTTTCCAGAGAGACCGCAGCAGCCACAACCCGGCGCAACCGCTCCAGTACATTCTCGCTGATGGCGTCAAGCTCGCCCTCGCTGGCGTGGCCGTTTTCCATGAGATATTCACGATACCAGACAAGCGAGTCACTCTGTCGCCAAAGATCGACCTCGCGTTTGTCGCGATACGACGACGCATCAGAGGGCGAGTGGCCGGAAAAGCGATAGGTCACTGTATCCAGCAATACAGGCCCCTGGCCAGCCTCCAGCACCTTGCGTTTGCGCTCAATGGCGTCGGCCACAGCCAGGGGGTTGAAGCCGTCGACGCGTTCCGCGTGCATGGCTTCTGGGTTGACGCCTAACCCCACCCGCGCCAGCACGCCAAAGCCCATGGTCTCGCCCACGGGTTGACCGCCCATACCATAGAAGTTGTTCATGAAGTTGAATAAGATGGGCGGCGCGCCGCCCATCTCTTCGGGCCACAGGGTGCGATATTGATCCATGGCGGCGAACATCATGGCTTCCCACACCGGGCCGCAGCCCATGCTGGCGTCGCCGATGTTGGCGATGACGATGCCGGGCTTGCGGTTGACCCGTTTGTAGAGCGCGCCGCCCACCGCGATATCCGCCGAGCCGCCCACGATGGCGTTGTTGGGCATGACACCGAAGGGTGGGAAGAAGGCGTGCATGGAGCCGCCCAAGCCCTGGTTGAAACCAGCCTGGCGGGCGAAAATCTCGGCTAGCGCGCCATAGAGCAAGTAGTTCGTCGCCAACTCCTTGACGCTGCCCTGAGGGAGGCCTTCCACCATACGCAAAGTCAGGCCGCCCATGTAGCCTTCCATAATGGCGAGCAGTTGGGCGTCATCCAGGCGTTCGATGGCCGACAGCCCTTTGGCCAAGATCTCGCCGTGGCTGCGATGGGAGCCGAAGATGAAGTCGTCGGGCGTCAGGTGCAGCGCCTGACCGACCACCGCGGCCTCCTGGCCGATGGAAAGATGGGCCGGCCCCTTGTGGTTATACTCGATGCCCTCGTAAACGCCCTCTTTCTTGATGCGGTCGAGCATGGTCTCGAACTCACGGATAATCACCATGTCGCGATAGATACGAACCAAAGTCGTTGAGCCGAATTTGGCGGCCTCGGCCTGCGGGTCGGGCGTATAGGCGTTCAGTGGAATGGTGGGTCTGCTCAAAACAGACTTCCGACGTACTTCGCTTGGATCGATCAGTATGGATTTTGGCATCGTTTTGTCCAATCGTTACAAGGGCCTGAATCAACTCTTCAAGAGAAATGCGCGAGTCAAGAACTGAGGAGGTATCTCTTGCTCTCTTGGCAAGTAAATGGCTGTCTGAATATCCAACTTCGACAAATGCTGACTCCGTGCTGATAGTCACCACTTGCGCCACCGTAAACCGTAAACCTCTCTTATCCT
>CAZLMM010000126.1:0-14851 GCA_964560495.1 uncultured Caldilineaceae bacterium | reverse complement strand
CCCGAGGCATAAGTCTCTCAGAATGACGATTCATCAGATTCTTCGCTGGCGCTCACAATGACGATTCATCAGATTCTTCGCTGGCGCTCACAATGACGATTCACCAGATTCTTCGCTGGCGCTCACAATGACAATTCACCAGGCTTATCTAGCCCACCTGTACGAGCCATCTTTCACCCGCCCCAGCAGATAGCGATGGTGCGCCCAGATGGCCTTGATCTGCCAGGGCAGCGGGGCGTGATCGAGCCAGGCGTACTTCATCACACGTGCGCGCAGGTCAGGCTCCTGCCCCATGTAGTAGGCCATGGTGCTCCAGCGCCATCCTTCGCCGGTGAACTGCTGCTCCAACTGCTTGCTGCGAATGCCCAGGCGCTTGAGCACTTCATTGGCCGGCATCACCGTGTCGGGCCACGGCGGAACATCCAGCACGCCCTGCTCCATGATCTCCACGCCGGCCTCCTCCAAAATGCGGCGGATGCGCCCCATGTCGGTCCAGCCCTCATCGTGCGCACGAAAAAAGTCCCGATCGATGACCAGCTTGCGCATCCAGTAACCCACCTGCATACGGTTGGGCATGGCGACAAAGACCAGATTGCGGCTGGTTCGGGCCAGCTCACGCAGCAGACCGGCCGGGTCGCCGATGCACCACAGGCCGGCCCACTGCCAGGTCAGGTCGAAGCTGCGGTCGGCGAAGGGCAAGCGTCCCCACCCATGAGGCGGTGTGTAGACCAGCTCCGCCGCCAGGCGCAGATCTTCCTGCCAGATGCGCCGCACTCCCAGCAGCCGGTCGGCGTTGTCGTCGACCATCGTCACCGCTACATCGTTCTGGGCAAAAATGACATCGTTGATCCCGCTCACGCCGGCCATGCCGTAGAGCGGCGCTTCCAGAACGCTGCGAATGGCATAACGGCGGCGCAGATCGTCGAGAAAGTCGTTGAGCACAAAGCGCTCGTAGACCAGCCCCAGCCCTTCGTTGTAGTCGGTCAGATAGGCGCGCCACGGTTCAGCGGGTTGTTCCATGGTTCTCTCGCTCTTGCGCGCTGGGTTGCACCAGCAGCGTGAAACCGCGGCGGCCCACCACCTGGACATGATCGCCAGAATGGGCTGCCCCCGCGTCAAGCTCTGCGCTCCACCATTCTCCGTTGACATAGACGCTGCCGGTCTCTCCTGCGTCAAAGGGTTTGCCGACGCGACCAATCTGACCGGTCAGTCCCTCCCCGCCGGCGATGGAACGGCGGCGCTGCACAGCCAACCCTTTGAGGCTGGCAAAAAAGATGAATCCACCCAGAGCGGCAGCCAACAGGGCGATGCCAGACCACGGCACCTCAAGCCCTGGCTCATCGAAGAGCAAAGCCACGCCCAGGCCAAAGGCAATCATGCCGCCCACCAGGAGCGCGCCAAACGCGGGCGTGAAGGCCTCAGCGATGAAGAGCGCCACCCCCAAGACCATGAGCGCCAGTCCCACCAGGTTGGCATCCAGTTGACCTAACCCATACAGCCCCAGCAGCAGGCTCACCACGCCGATAAAGCCCGGAATCCACGTGCCGGGATTCCACACCTCGGCCAGCAAACCGGCCGCGCCAATGGTGATGAGCAACGTGGCGATGGTGGGGTTGGAGATGAAATTGAGAAAGCGTTGGAGTGGCGTCAATGCCATCGACTCGATGAAAGCGTCAGCTGTCTCCAACAGTTCCACCCCACCGACAACCTTCACTTCCATGCCATCCATCTGTTTCAACAAGTCTGGTAGATCAGCGGCCACGTAGTCGATGACGCCCATACGCAGGGCGCGCTCAGCGGTGGCAGCGGAGGCTTCTTCCACCGCGGCAATGGCCCAGCGCGCCGCTTCTTCGCCGCGCCGTTCGGCCAGATTCTCCATATCCGCCGCCAGGATGTTCTTCACTTTGGCGGCCATGGTCTCGCCCACATCCTCGCCGCCTGCCATGACAGGACTGGCGGCGCCGATGGTGGAGCCGGGCGCCATCGCGGCCACATGAGCCGCCAGCGTGATGAATGTACCGGCGCTGGCGGCCTGCGCCCCAGGCGGCGCCACATAGACCACGATGGGAACAGGCGACGCCAAGATGCGTTGCACAATCGATTTGGTCACATCCACGCTTCCGCCAGGGGTGTCAAGCTGGAGGATCACCGCTTCTGCATCGCGTGCAATCGCCTCTGTAATGCCATCCTCGATGTATCGCTCCAATGTGGGCGTCACCGCGCCGGCAAAGGTCAACACGACGACAAGCGATGGCTTCTCCTGTTCTTGAGCCAGCAGGGTTGGCGGAACGACCGCCAGTTGCAACCAACCAGCAATCAGACAAGCCAGGTAGAGTAGTCGAACTGACTTAACCATTCGCAATTCACCGTTTACGATTCACGCTCTATCGTTCACCATTCTAAAAACGCGCAAAGATGTCACGATACGCCTGGGACTGAACTAGCAGCTCCTCGTGCGAACCAATGGCCGCGACCCGCCCCTTGCGCAGGACAACGATCTTGTCCGCCCAGCGAATCTGTGACAGGCGGTGGGTGATGAGGATGGTCGTGCGTCCTGCGCTGGCGCGCTCGATGGCGCGCTGGATCTGGTCCTCCGTGGCGCTGTCGATGGCGCTGGTGGAGTCGTCCAAAATGAGGATGGCCGGATTGGTGAGAAACGCCCGCGCCAGGGCGATACGCTGACGTTGGCCGCCAGAGAGCATAACGCCACGCTCGCCCACCATGGTGGCGTAGCCTTGGGGAAACCCCATAATGAAATCGTGGGCCTGGGCTGCACGCGCGGCATCTTCGATCTCCTCTTGCGTCGCGTCCGGTTTGCCAAAGGCGATGTTCTCGGCAATGGTGCGACTGAAAAGGAAGATATCCTGCTCGATGATAGAGATCTGACGGCGCAGCGCGCTCAGGTCCCAATCGCGCACGTTCACGCCGTCCACAAAGACATCGCCCTGCTCCACGTCGTAGATGCGGTTGAGCAGCTTGGCGACCGTGCTCTTGCCCGAACCAGTCTGCCCCACCAACGCCAGCGTCTGCCCGGCGGCCAGACCGAAGGAGACTTGTTCCAGAGACGGACGCGCCGCCCCATCGTTCCGTTCTGCTGCGTAGTGAAAGGTAACGTTCTCGAAGCGAATCGAGCCTTTCATGGGCGCAGCGTAGGCGCTGGCTGCGGCTTTCCCCGTGCGAGTTGCATCATGCGTCTCGCTGCGCAGCAGCTCCAGAATGCGTCGGGCGCTTGCCAGGCCAGCCGACATTTGTGAATAGGCAAAGAGAGATGTAAAGACGGGAAAGCCCAACAATGCAACCAGCCCCATAAAGGCGACCACCTCTCCCACGGTGAGCACGCCTTGCTGAAAGAGATGGAGAGCCTGCCAAAAAGCCAGTCCTTGCGCCAGCCCCAGAAGCAGGAGCGGCAGAAAGCGCGCCTCCACCCGGCCCTGACGAACGAACGCGTTGCGAAACGCACGTGCGTTCGTCGCAAAGCGTTCGATTTCACCAACCTCTTGCGCCGTACCTTTCACCGTTTCGATGCCTTCGATGGCTGCCGTCAGCCCGGCGTTGAGTACGCCAAAGCTGCGGCGCACCCCCTCGGTGACGGGACGCAGGTCGCGCAGATAGAAGATCATAGAGACGACATAGGCGATGGCAAAGAGGGCCGGCACAAGAACCAGGGATGGATAAATGTTGGGCGCGTAGAGGATAGGGACAAAGAGGAAGATGCCCGAGCCAAAAACCAGGTTCACGCCGGGCGTGATGAGCAGGGCCATCTCGCGCACGTCGTTCGTGGCGCGCGCCATGATCTCGCCCGTGGGGCGCAGGTCGTGAAAGGCCATACTCTTGCCCAAAAGAGATGAATAGAGTTCGTCGCGCGCGTCGCGCTCCAAGCGCTGCCCCAACACTTCGGCGCTGTAGTTGCGCATCAACTGCAGGCCGCTGCGCACCACTTGCGTGGCGATGATGGCCAACGCCGCCATCGCCAGCAAACGGAGATTTGGCTCACTGCCGGTGATGGCGTCGAAGCCCACGCCCGTTAGGATCGGCACAGCGGAAGCCAACAGCGCATTGCTCAGCGCGCCTACCACCATCCCCAGGATGAGCAGTTTGTTGCGCCCAGTGTGTGAGAGAATCCAGCGAACGGGGCTGCTCTGATTCGTCGACCAACGGCGGGCGACTGTGAACTCAGCTTGTGACATTTCGACTCAATTCATTCACCCTGTCGGGTACTTACTTGCGCGCTACTGCGACCAGCCTTTGGGCAGTGTAGTCATACGGGCTGCCGTCCAGGCTGCCGAAGACCTTCACTTCTGCAAAGCCGCACCTGGTCAACAACGCTGACATTTCTTTTGCCGAGTACAAACAAATCGACACATAGTGCTCGCTACGTTCTGCGCCACGTATAGTGATCCAGCGCGTTTCGATGCGTTCCCAGTTTGGAGTGACTTTTCTTTCGAAAAAGGCCACCAGACCGCCGTCTTCGCTCCAATCTTTCGCTTGGAAATCTCGGGCCAGGATCTCTTTACCCATTGTCTCGATGAGAAAGCGGCCGCCTGGACGCAGGGAGGCAAAGACGTTTTTCACCATCCTCTGGTCGTCTTCGGCATCGTCGAAATAGCCAAAGGAGCCAAACAAATTCAGCGCAACATCGAAACGACCTGGCGCGCAATACATTTGCATGTCGCCGATCTCGAACTCCGCCGTCAGAGTGCGCCTGGCAGCTTCCGCACGGGCCTTTTCAATGTATGCCTTCGTGCGATCCACGCCAATGACGCTGAACCCTCTCTGCGAGAGCTCCAAGCTGTGGCGACCGATTCCGCAGGGTAGATCGAGAATCTGCGCGCCTGCTTCAATCCGCAGCAGATTGACAATCTTTTCCACCTCATCTCTGGCGCCTGTCAGCCGATGTTCGTTGAAGATCATCGGCTCGAATGTCTCCCAGAACGTATCCTGGCTATACCATGAATTCTGGCTGGTCATTCAGCATCTTTCCTTCTCATAGACAACACAAATAGACTTCGTACAGTGTGTAGGCGCGGCTCGTCGCCGCACGTCTCTGGTCAACCACGATTGTGCGGTTCATAACCGCACTTACGGTTGTATGATCTTTATTTGTCGCGTCTATCAGAACTTACGCACGCGCCTGTCAAACCCTCCTGGAAGCTCGGAGCTTGCAGGAATGTGTCCGGCGCGTCAGGCCATTGAAACGTTACACCGCCAGCAGGAAAACAGCCTTATTCGCCCAGTTGGTAGGCGGTCAGATCGATCACCATGGGCGGCGCAAGATTCTCTAGCGCCGGATTGGTGTACATGCCCACAAGCAGACTTGCCGGCGTCTGACCGGCCGGCAATGTGACCGAGTGGGTCTCGACCAGTAACTCGCCCGGCTTCCAGAGCGACGTGGGATAATAGAGGCCGCCAGCCGCTATGTCGCTTTGGACCAGCTTGGCGCCATCGGACCCAAACAACTGCGCCGTCGTGGTGAAGACGCCCGGAAGCCCACTGTTTACCTCCCAGTATAGCCGCAACTCTACATTCTCACCATTTTGCACCCAATCGAATCCCAGCAGCGTGAGCGGACCATAGGTCTGGTTGATTTCCACCTGGGGCGCGCCGGCCACGGCGGGGCCGTTCACTTGAACAAGGGGTGGGAGGGTGGGTGTCAGCGCGTATTTCACTTCCAACCCAGGCATGGGCTTCATAAGCAGAACCGGCGCACCTTGCCCATTGGCGAGCAGTGTGTCCAGTGTGGCGCCAATATCGGCAAAACGCAGTTCGGGCGCCATCAGGGGAAAGACGCCGGTCAGGTCTGGGCGGCGCTGTTCCACCACCTGGGCGTAATAGAGCGGCGTCATCTCATCTCGATCATTGGTCACCAGGATAGCGTCTGGGGGCGGCGCAGCTGCCATGATCGCCTCGATATTCTTCCGGGCTTGCGTCGCCTGTGATTGATCCAAGCTGGGCAGATAGCTCATGGTTTGACGCAGGGGCAACAGGAAGAGGAGCGCTGTGACGAGCACCGCGATGCTGCGCAAAGATGGCTGCGTTGAGCCGGTTTGGGCGGTGGTGGGCGACTGGCCAGAGCTGCGTCCGATCTGCTCGGCCAGGCTCATGAAACCATTGCCCAGTTGCGCTGCCCCAAAGCCAATCCAGACGGTGACGAAGATATAGATAGGGATGTAGTAGACCAGGATATCCTGGATGGCATAGAAGAGGTTGAAAATCTGTTGAGCGACAACCCCCAGACCAGTGACTGCCAGGATGTCCCAACGGCGACCTTTGCTGAGCGAATAGAGACCGATGATCGCCAATACCAAACCGGCCCAGCCAAAGTGCAATTGCCAAAGGAACCAGCCCTGGCCCGTGTTGGCAAGTCCGGCCCCCAATCCATAGAAGCCCACAGAAATCGACTGTCCCGTCACGAAATCCACAAAGCCCTGCCAGCCTTCTCCATAGAGCGCCAACTGCTCGCCGCCAATGGTCGGAAAAAACCAGGGCGAGGCCGTCGGAGTCGCGCGCAGCGGCGCATAAAGATAGAGCAGCAGCGGCGCAATGAGCGCAAACGCCGCGCCCAGCCAATGCCGCCAGTCATGGGCGACCGTGCGCCGGTTGCACCAAACGGCCAGCGCCAGACCTGGGAGTAGCAAGAGGGTCGTTGCATGGTGGGTGAAGGCAAGCCCTAAGATCAGGAAGAGCGGAATGGGCGAGCGTTTCACCTGTGGGTCATCGCTTCTCAACCGCTCCAACGCCCACAACAGAAGCACAATAAACAAGGCGTGAAGCGCGTAGACCTCGGCGATGAGGCTCTGACTCCAAAATGTCGGGTTTGTGGCAAGGAGCAGAGCAGAAAACGCCGCAGCTGTCCGACGGATCACAGCCTCGCCGGGCAGCCAGGCAGCCATTACCCGATAGAACAGGGCGACGGCTGTCGCCCCAAAGAAGGCGCTCAACAAATTCAATGCCAGCGCAGGACTCAAACCAAGAAAGGCCAGCAAATGCTGCCACAGGCCGCCCAGGATGAGATAGGTGGGGTAGCCGGTGGCGTGGGCGACGCCGAAATTCCACGCGGCAAACTGGAACTCCCCCGGGTCGCCAGGGAGAACATCTCGCGCCATCGTGCGTGCGTAGAGCGCAAAGGCGACGGCAAAGAGGAAGGCCGTCAGCAAACGGTCAATCCGACCAGGTTGAGAAAACTTGACGACTCGTGACATCTGGCTCATAATCTGTTGATTTCAGACAACTCTCATCATAGAGTATAGTCGAATTCGGGTTCATTGAAGCGTTGGAACCAACCAACAACACAACTACAGTCGGCAGACTACATGACTTTAGAGAATTGGTCGGGGCAGGCGCTGGTCATCGTACCCACCTACAACGAATGTGAAAATATCCAGCGCCTGGTCGGCCAGATTCGCGCACAATCGGGCGACATCCACGTGCTCATCGTGGACGACAACTCCCCCGATGGCACCGGCAGGCTGGCAGACGACATGACCGCCGATCCGGGTGTGCACGTCCTACATCGAACAGGCAAGCTGGGGCTGGGCACGGCCTACAAGGCTGGTTTTGGCTATGGATTGGAGGGCGGCTATCACTATCTGTGCACCATGGACGCCGACTTCAGCCATGACCCGGCCAGCCTGCCTGCTCTGCTACACAAGGCCGCCGGCGGCTACGATTTAGTAGTGGGCAGCCGGTACGTACCCGGCGGCCGCGTCGTCGGCTCCACCATGTCGCGCAGGTTGGTGAGCTATGGCGCAAATTGGCTGGCCCACGTCGTCCTGGGCGTGGCGCTGCGAGATTGCACCGCTGGCTTCCGTTGCTATCGCCGCCTCGTCCTCGAAACCATTGATCTGGACGCCATCTTCTCCAGTGGCTACAGCTTCCTCATCGAAATGGCCTATCTCTGCCAGCGCGCAGGTTTCCGCATCGGCGAGACGCCCATCACTTTCACCAATCGCACCCAGGGCGCCAGCAAGATCAGCAGGAGCGAAATCTATCGGGCGTTCTACACGCTTTTGCGGCTGCGCACCGGCATTCTGCCCTGGGAGCGCATGGTCGGCTATTATCGCGAACACAAGAAGCTGGCAAGTAGAAGGTGACGAACAATTCGGACGTGTAAAAGAACAATTCTGCGTTTTGGTGATATACTTCACATGACCACAGATTGCGCTTTCTTGAATGTCTGAAAGCGTACGGTGTGCAGTTGTCGATATCAAGGCTAGAACTCATCGCCACAACAATTGATAAACTGTTACAAATTGGTCAAATTTTTGGCTACCACCAGTTGCTTGATCAATGTTCGCTCGCATACCAATTTCCATTGGAAGCGAAAACACTGGGGAAGCAACTTCTTCAAATATTGGTTCATTTACGAGTCTATATTGCTCGCTTTCACCCGTCACAACTAAATAATCTGGTTTTGAAACAAATACATATTGAATACTGTTCGGTAGATATGGAATTACCTCAAGAGTATTAAGCCCTCCCAGATCAATGATTTCTCGTTTGGAAAAATATCCGATTGTGCCAACATCTATGGCAACAGCAATGCGGCTACTTTCTTTGGTGTTATTTCTTAGCCAGTTACCCACATCACGGTAAGTATCCAGAAGTCCGCTTGAGAAATCAAGATTTGACGGAAGCACCAAAAACATATTCAGGGCAATGTTGAATATGACAATACTTACAGTAACCAGGGTTATGATCGGCTGCAAATATTTTCGCCGTTGCTGTCTCACAAGATAAACAGAAACTAAAGTGACAATACCATAGAAACCAACGAGAATTAGTAGGGGTGTTGTGATCTGAAGGTATCTTGTGCTGGGAGTTTGCAGCTTTCCAACGGTGTAGTAAATTGGAAGCGAAATACACCATAACCAGAACAAGATAATCGCTCTGTTTTCGGATTTCTTTAAGGAACCGACGCAGTTATGTACTCGTATTACAAAGCACAGTAGTATAGTTGCAAAAAGTGTTAACCACACCCACCAATAGGTCACTCCGATAATTCGGAAAAAGTACCAGCCTACTTGCCACATTGTGGTTGTAGAAGCAACTGTTTTTGCCAAGAAAGTGTAAGGTACAGCAGTTTGAAATGTATTTAGTGCATACAGAGACCAAGGAACCAGAATACCGAAATATATGATGGAGACAAATAATACTCGCTTGGTCTTTTCAGCGAGAGACGCACCAAGTGTCAGTTGCAAAACAAAAAAACATAAGAAGAGCAATAAAAACTCCGGTCTGGCCAATGTAGCAATGCTCAGGAGTATCGATGTAACAACTAGATTCCGAATTTTCTCCGATTTCACAAAAAATAGAGCGATTGACAAAACGAGAAACGATGCAAGACTCGCCTCCATAGCGGATCCGGCCCACTTTAGTAGCCAGCCATCTGAAACATAAATGGCAGTTCCCAAAAATGCCAGTTTTCTAGAAGAGGTCAATTGAAAGGTCAACATGTAGAAGATAAAAATCGAACTCACGAACAGAAGAACGGCAAGAGTCTTAACGGCTTGTGGAAGGTCGCTTGCCATTTGCGTAATACCTGCCGCAATGAACACCCACAAAGGGCTAGTGTCACCATACGCTGGCATATTGGGATTAAAGCCAAATCCATCTCCATTTCGAAGATTGTCGATATATCGAAGATGAATATAGGCATCATCTGAACCCAAAAACTGTGCATTTAGCGTAAACTCAAAAACAAAGACCACCAGTGCTAACCCTACCAGAGCTAAAATAAGCCACAGGTTTTTAATGGAATCTGATCTGAATCTCACTGCCGTTTTCCGCCTCATTTGAATCAACCCCTAATTGTCCTCGCTCACCCGCACCCAATCCACTGCCGCAGCCAAGGGGCGACGGTCGCGGTTCAGGCTGATGCGCAGAAACGCCTCAGTGGGGTCGATGACCTGGGCTGCTGCGCCCGGCGCTGCGCCTTTCACGCCAACAATGGCGAAGTGATTGCCCTTGATCTCCTCAAGCGTCACATCGGCGCCGATGGCGCGCAACCCCTCTACTGCCTCCTCTGTCAGATGAGCCGTCGCATCGCCATGACTGACCACCAGGACGATCACCCCCGGCGCAAAGTCGCTGAGCGCCTGCGCCAGCGCGTCGCTCTCAAAGGCATTGGCGGCGGTGTCGAAGCCAGCCTGCGTCAAGACTTCGCCTGTGGCCGGGTCGAGGGTCGTCACATTCACCCCGCGGCGACCCGCCGAAGCATCGATCTGGTTGCCCTGCTCATCGAAGAGCGCGATGAAGCCGCCGTCCGCAAAGCCCTTCAGGTCTGCATCCAGAGGCAGCGCAACGCCCGTCGCGCCGATCTGTCGGTCGCCGGCCACGACAGTGCGTGGCGCCGCACTGTATCCCCACCGGAAGGCCAGCCGGTTCAAGCCATCGACCAGCTCTGGGCCAGCAACCTTCCAGGCGATTTCTTGCCAACCGTCGACCAGCGTTTGCGCCCCACCCACCGCGCGCCCATTCACTTGGAGAGTTGCAGTTTGGGGTGGGCTGCCCGAATAGGCGAAGGGATGGAGCCTGACAGTGACAGTGTATTCGGCGTCTTTGTCGATCTGTCCCAGAGGGATGAAGAGCCGACTCTCCTCGCCCAACGCCCAGATTGCGCTAACGTCATAGGGCGCATCGGTCTCCGCCGCATCCCACCCCTCTCCACGATAAGGGTGCGTTCCTGCGGCGCCCAGGTCGAGTGAGAACCTGTCCGTTCGCTGCGGTTGCACAACGCGATAGGCCTCAATGCCATCTTCGCGCCAGAAGGGTTGCGCTTCAAGGGGCAACGTCTCCTTGATGAACTGCCAGGTTGACTGCCAGCTATCGGAGTAGGGCGGCTTGTCCGGGATAGGCGGATAGAGCAGCACATAGCCCACGTCGTAGAGCGCCATCAGTTCCGCCGCCTGGGCTTTGGCGGCGTCGATCAACTGAGCATCCACCGGCCGTCCGAATTCTATCTCGGTGAGCGCCTGAAAAAAGGGAATTCGCCGGAAGTAATCCATCTTGAAATCGGGCGCACGGCTGATGTTGCCGCCCAACATCGGTTTGCCGTGGGCCGACTGGTAGTATTGCAGCAAGGTTTGCTCCGGCCCGAAGACGCCAAAACTGTTGCGCCAACCCAGGGGAACCTGGAGCACGCTCACCGGGCGCGGGTCAGCTGCGATCTGCCCATAGACTGAGGGGATGCGAAAGTCCGACAGGGGCAAAGGGACGGCCAGGTGCTCGAAGACTAACGCAACCGCCAGTACGCCAGCCGCGGCGTAAGCGAGAGCCGCATTTGTTCTTCCCTGGCGGGCGTTCCAGGCAGTGAGTTTGTTCCAACCCCAGTAGACGCCATAACCCACCAGCACGGCCAGCGCCAGCATGAGCACGACGCTGTTGCGATTGGGCGCGCGGTTGGCCTTGATGATGGGCAAATAATGCAACAGGCCGTAGGGGAGAGGGAAGGTCGCCTCGACGCCGTCCATGTCGAAACGAAATTCGCCATTGATCTGCAAAAACGGCCCCAGCGTAAACAGGCCAAAAACGACCGCCGTCCAAATCCACAAACGCACCCGGCGGCGAAATGCCAGCGCGCCGATCACAGCCACCGCAAGGGTCATCCAGCCGAGAAACACAGTGTTGATATCGCGGAAGCCAGTCACCCCCATCTCCAGCGCGCGCAGTTGCACCCGCCGCAACTCCTGCACCAGATCGCCGCCAAAGATAGGATGGAGCGCTGTTGGCGTGAACCAACCCAACAAGTCAACGCTGAGGGGAATCGCCTCGCCCCAACCTTTGAGCGAGAAATCGTCGGTGAGAAACTGGATGAGAATGGGGATGAGCGCCGGAGACCAGACCACGAACGCCACTGCGCCGGTGATGAGCAGAGCGGGCAAAGCAACCCGCGGGGTGAAGAGCGCGACGCGTTGCTGCGACCTTGCGCCTGCTTCGCCGCTGGGATAGGTCAACAAGACGATGAGGGTGAAGATGGCCAGGAAGAGCGCGGTGATCATCTCTGCCAGGCCATTGAACGCAAAGAACAGACCTGCCAGCGCTGCCGCGCGGCGGCGTTGCGGCGCTGTAACGGCTGCGTCAAGGCTGCGCAGCAACATGAGCGCATAGAACGGTATCCACTGGGTTGTGACCATGTCGTAGTGCCCCAGCGCCGCGTAGACGGCCCGGTTGCTGGCGAAGGCAAAGACCAGGCCAGCGAGAAAAGGGGCGACCTCCACGATGGCTGACGAGCTCGCCCGCTCCCAACG
Organism: uncultured Caldilineaceae bacterium; assembly: GCA_964560495.1. Lineage (GTDB taxonomy): Bacteria > Chloroflexota > Anaerolineae > Caldilineales > Caldilineaceae > UBA5069. The sequence goes on along the minus strand of CAZLMM010000126.1, from coordinate 2,606 downwards.
CAGGAGCAGGCTGCGCACAAGCAGCCACGTCCCATAACCGCTGAGCACGGCGCTGACCAGCAGAGAAACGTTGCTGGCGACGACCAGGTTGGTCGCCAGCGCCAAGGGCAGACTGGCGAGCACGTGGTAGAAATTGTAGGTGTAGAGGATCAGGTCAATGCCCAGGGGATAGTAGATCAGGTCGCTGTGCAGTGGGGTGGTTAGGTTGTCAACGACCGCATGTTTGAACTGCCAGATGTTCCAAACGAAGGTCGCCTCGTCGAAGGCCCAGGTCGGCGCGCCCGGAACATGGATGGCGATGTTGGCCGTCAACGGCCAGGTGAGCAGCACGCTCAGCAACGTGTAGAGCGCCAGAACGATGAGATGGCGGCGCGCAAAGCCGCTGCGACGGTTGGTCATGAACGATCAGTTGGGCGGCTGGCCGGGCAGCCGGCGCTGGGAGAGGTCGAGGCTCAGCTCGATCTCATCGCGCAAAGGAAGGCCGCCATCGCCGGTCAGGGGAATTTGCGGTTTGACAAGGCGCGAAGTCGCTAAGGCATTGGCGCGCAGAATCGACAAAACGAAACCGTAATGCTGATAGAAGCGCAATGCGTTCAGATTGTCGTTGGTCGTGACCACCACGACGCGGCTGACGCCCTGCGCGGCCAGCGCGTTGACCGCCGTGTCCACCAGGGCGCGGCCCACGCCTTTGCCCGACTCCAGGCTGTTGAGCGTCATGATCTCACCCACGTGGTCATCGAGTCGATGATAGGTGACCAGCCCTATTGGCGTCTCATTGCGCAGCGCAATAAAACCCGCCATCTCAGCAGGATGATAGGCCGTTCCACGCACGACCGTGATTTCGTCGCCCCATTCCTGCGCCAGAAACGCGGCGACCCAAGGTCGGTCGGCGGGCGTGAGTGGGCGCAGCGTGAAATCTGGGGTCAGGCTGGCGCGCGCTTTTTCCAAATTGTTGACATGGGTGCGGCCAGGAAAGGCCGCCGCTGCGCTTTCGTCATCGACGGCGCGATCCAGCAACAGCGACAGATAGGCGATGTTGTGCTCGACAAGCTCGCGACCGCCGATCTCTCCGTGGCACGGGATGACCGTTTCGACGCGCTCGTCCGCCGCCCACCCGCGCAGCAGGTCAATCCATTTGGGGGTAGCTGCGCCATCATTGACGATGGGATAGGGCGTCTCGACCGTGTCGCCGGCCAGTAAGACGCCCCACTGGGGGATGAATGCAACCAGACAGTCGGGCGTGTGGCCGGGCAGGTGATGCAGTTCCACGGTCACGCCGCCCAGATCGAGCGCGAGTGAATCGCCAAAGGTGAATGTGGGCGGGATGAGCGTCACTGCGTCCCATGCGCCGGGGGTCTGCTGGCGAAATTCAGCCAGAGTCGTCGCGACATCCGCCGGGTCGGTGAAACGCAACGCGCAAACATGGTGGGCAATGATGGGCCATGCGTCGCCCAACCCGGTCGTTCCCCACACGTGATCCCAGTCGGCGTGGCTGTAGGCGATGAAGACTTGTTTGCCGGTCAGCAAAGGTTGCAACGGCGCCATGTCGCGGGGATGGGAGAGGGTGTCCCACACCAGGGCAGCGCGCTCGCCGATGATGACCGCGCCGCGCACTTCGATGATCTCATTCGCCAGCTCGGTGAGCCACAAACCCGGGCGATGGAGGGTAAGGGTGGTCATGGGGCAACCGCCGGTTTCTGCGCCACGCAAATGACGCTGACGCCAAAGGGGAACGTGGTGCGCTGCAAAAGCTCCGCCTCCAGCCAGCCGACAGCATGGAGGATGGTGTTGGCCGGTTCGGGGATGCGCTCCATCTCCACCTGGTAAACCTCAGCATCGCCGGTCAGGTGAGGGCTTTCCAGGTTTGGTTGATAGGGGCGCAACAGGCGAATAGCGGCGATGGGCGGAAAGAGGAAGAAGTTGTTGTAGGAGATGCGCCTGATCTCGAAGCCGCATAATTCGAGTTTTTGCTGCAATTCAGGCGCGGTGTAGCGGCGCTGATGCGCGTTGATCTCGTCGTTGTAACTCCACAACCACATAAAAGCCGGTACAGTGACAACGAGCAGGCCGCCTGGCTTGAGCACTCGCATGCATTCGCGCAGAACACTCAACTCGTCCGGGATATGCTCCACCGTGTCGAGCAGCGCAGCCAGGTCGAAGGCGTCGTCGCTGAAAGGTAGCCGGTCACCCGAACCGCCGCAGACCTCCAGCCCACGCAGTTGAGCTACAGCCAGCGGGCGCAGGTTGGCGTCGACGCCAACGACCTGGCCATAGTGAGCCAGATGATGCGCCATGTTGCCGGCGCCGCCGCCAATGTCCAGCACCAAACGCTCGCTGCCATTCTGAGAACGCGGCATCTCGGCGTCCAGATATTTGAGGATTGCCCGCGTGCGCCCGGCGAACCAGGCGTGGCGGTCCTCATTCAGAACGGTCAGGACAGGGGTGGCGCTAGGCGGCATCTGTTTCGTCATCCTCGACGCCCGCGGCGCGCAACCTGGCTGCCAGCCTCTCGGCGCGTTGCTCAGCGCGTTCGGCGCGCTGGCGCTCCTCTTCGGCGCGCTGATGCTCCTCTTCGGCGCGCTGACGCTCCTGTGCGGCTTCGAGCA
>CAZLMM010000125.1:0-15024 GCA_964560495.1 uncultured Caldilineaceae bacterium | reverse complement strand
GAAGAGGAGTTGCTCAACCTCTACGAGCGCGAGGAAGACAAGCAGGCGGTGTCGCCAGTTGGCGCTTTACGGCAAGGTCTCGCCAGAGGACTATGGCAAGTTGGACTATGTCTATCGGACGAAGGAGGAGGTGCAGACCATGTTGATGACAACACTCGAAGAAGAACGCAAGCGCATCTATCAGGAAGGTGAGGCCAGAGGTGAGGCTCGAGGCAGAACCGAAGGACGTGTGGAAACCCAGCGGCAGACTATCGGGCAACTGCTGCAATTTCGTTTCGAGCTTGCTGAGGCGGAACTATCTCCCTATGTGCGACAGGTGACGAAGATTCAAGACCTGCACCACCTCGACGAGCTGATCAACGCCTTGTTGAACAAGACGACAAGTCTTGAGGATTTTGCGAATTTATTGAATAAGCGATTATGACGCCGAAATGGGGCGCCTCTTCGCCAAAGTCGGCTATGAACGGGGCGTGTCGATCATCGACGAATATATGGTGACGGCAGGCTTCGAGGAGGGCAAAGATGAGGGGATGGCTGAGCGGCCTGCTTGCTCGTTATCGGGAGATGGGCTATCAGGCTGGCATTGGGCGCATCCTGAACCTGTTGGGGCGTCATGCGTTGCGCCTGGGACAGGTGGATCAGGCCAAAGGCCATCTGCGCAGCGCGCTGGAACGGTCGCCGCCGTTCCCAACATCTACCTAACCTTGCGCTGTCTGGTCAGCGTAGCGTGGCTGTGGCACGCGCTGGGCCGGGACAACCCAGCGCGTGAACTACGTCATTTGCGTTTCTCGCGCATCTCGTCGATGTCGCCCGCGTAGTGGAGCGCCTCCGGTCCCCGTTCGCCGGTGCGGATACGAATGACGTCGTCGATGGGCGAGATGAAGATAATGCCGTCGCCTTCTTTGCCGATGCGCGCGGCCTTGATGATCGTCTCCACCACTTTCTCCACGTTGTGGTCGCTCAGGACGATGGTGACTTGCATCTTGGGCAGCAGGTCCATCTGATAGGTGGTGCCGCGCCAAGACAGTTCGATGCCGCCTTCGCGCCCATGACCGTGCACCTCACGAACGTTGAGACCAACGATGCCGAATCTCGCGCAGCGCGTCTTTGACGTCCTGCAGCGCCTCTTCACGGATGATTGCTTCGATTCTCTTCGTCATATGAATGTGAATTCCTTCTATCACTTGATGAGCGAGGTCACGCCGACAGCGCGCATACCGCCAGTAACGGCAATGACCATCGCCTCTGTCAGTTGTGCCATGAATTGGGAGCTGCCGCCATAGAGCATACCTTTGTGCTTTGCACCCAACACAATGTCACTCGTTGGCGCCAACTGCGCTGCGCAGCCAGTGGAGAATTCGTTGGGGAAATTCGCTGCGCACAGGCGACGGGGACAGACGCGCAAAGTCAAGGGCTGCCGCCATCTCAGCACCTGTTTGATAACGTTGTGAGGGTTCTTTGGCAATCGCTTTCAGGATGACCCCCTCCAATTCGTCAGAAAGATAGACGAACTCGGAAGGGCGCGGTGGTGCAAGAAGTTGATGCGCCTCCAGAACTTCATTGCGGCTGCCATAGAAGGGTTTGCGCCCCGCAACCATACGATAGAGCACGATCCCCAGGGAATAGAGGTCGGCGCGGCCGTCGATGCGCCCATCTCCCCGTGCTTGTTCGGGCGAGAGAAATGCAGGCGTACCGTAGATCTCGCCAGGAATAGGCGTGTCCTGATTCAGATCGAGCGCAGTGCCGAAGTCGAAGAGAAAGGCTCGACCATTCCGGTCGAGCAAGATGTTTGCAGGCTTGACGTCGCGATGCACAATGCCAAGTCTGTGAAGATGGTCCAACGCATCAGCCATCTGCCTGGCAATGTCGATGGCAGGCGTTTCGCCGAGCTTGACGCTGCGTGTAAGCAGCGCGTCGAGGGTCTCGCCCTCCAGATAGTTCATGGCAATGAAGTAATATCCGTCGAGTTGACCCGCCTCGATGCAGCGGATGATGTGTGGATGGTTCAGGCGGAGCATGATGCGCGCCTCGCGCTGAAATGCCTGCCGCAGCTTTGGCTCAGCCGCCGCACTCTGGGTGAGCACCTTGAGCGCCATAGGAGTTGCGCCAAGGCGCACCGCCTGATAGACGACCGCCGCCGCGCCCTGTCCCAATACAGATTCGATTTGGTAGGGACCCAAGCGTCGAAGCATCTCTTGAGGAGACAGAGATTGGCGCTGTGGATAGGTGGTCGTCGGCATAGGGGAATTGTATTGTAAAGCGTGCACAACACAAAGAAAGGGGGAGGCTGATTCAGCCCCGTTGCACCGTTGCCTGGCGGCCTGCTGGGGGGAGTTGCGTGCGCAAATTGACGCAAAGAAAGGGGGGGGCTGATTCAGCCTCCCCCCTTAGGATCGCCAGTTACAAATTTTTGGGGCAGATGCTCAGGTGAGTTGAGGCGAATTATTCACGGCGATCTCAGTCGCTGCTCAATACGCCCATGCCCGAAAGCGAGTAGGCCTCGGTGCCATGTTCGGTGAGGTCCAGGCCAATTTCCTCTTCTTCCGGCGAAACGCGCAACATTTTGATGGCTCGCAAGATGAGGAAGAGGAGCAGGCATGTGAAGAACGCCCATGCTGCATAGGTCAGTGAGCCGATGATCTGAGTGGAGAGGCTGTAGCCACCAAAGATCGCAGTGGCAATGCCTGCCCACAAGCCGCCCAGCCCATGCACCGGCCACGCACCCACCGGGTCATCAATGCGTAGTCTCTCCAAGAGCATCATGCCTAGTATCACCAGAAATCCGCCAACAGCGCCGATGATCATGGCTTCAGTGTTGGTGACAGCATCGCAGTTGGCCGTAATCGCCACCAATCCTGCCAGTGCTCCATTAAGCGTTGAACCAAGATCGGGTCGCTTCAACATGATCCAAGAGAGGATGAGGGCGGCCAGCGCACCCGCCCCCGCTGCCAGGGTCGTATTGACGGCAATCAACATGACGGCGTTGACGTCGGCCGCCGAAGCAAAGGAAAGCTGACTGCCTGGATTGAAGCCATACCAGCCGATCCAGAGGATGAACACGCCCAACCCACCAAAGACATAGTTGTGGGGCGCAAAAATATGCTTGGGTGTATCTTTGGCGAAGCGACCAATGCGCGGCCCCAGAGCAATCGCACCAGCCAGACCGGCGAAACCGCCCACGGCGTGAACGATCAATGAGCCGGCGAAGTCATGAAATCCCATCTGGCTCAGCCAACCACCGCCCCACGTCCAGTAGCCGCTAATGGGATAGACGATGGCTGTAATGAAGACCGTATAGACCAGGTACGCGGAAAACTTGATGCGCCCTGCTACTGCTCCCGAAACAATGGTGGCTGCTGTCGCAGCGAAGGCAACTTGAAAGAGAAAATCAACCTGAGGATTCAACCCCTCGATGCCAGTGGCCGTCTCGCTAACTCCGGCGCCGCTCCATGCCAGGATTCCCGGGATAATCTCGCTGGAGCCATACATGATGCCAAAGCCGACAAACCAGAAGATGATCACCCCCACACAGAGATCAATCAGATTCTTGAACATGATGTTGACCACGTTTTTGGAGGAGTTGAATCCGACCTCGACAAGGGCGAACCCAGCCTGCATGAGGAGCACTAGCACCGCAGCAATGAACAAGACGATGTTGTTGATCGCGTAGGCAAGCTCGGCTGTTGCGATCGTGTCTTGGGCATAGGCTGCGGTGGACACCAGACTTAGGAGCAGTGCAAGCGATGTCGCGTAGGATGCTTTTCTTAACATGAACTTATTCTCTCTTTGTCTCTCAAGATGGCGATAACTTCAATGAACAGTTGTGTTGAATTTCACAAGCATGGTGATGATATCGAAAGTAACATCATCGCTCAATGTGCAACATGCACGAAATCGAGCTGCGCCACATCGTGTACACTTCATACATGGAAGACAGCTTTTGGAATTCATTGTGAAAACTGTATCTGGGTCGATCTTCCTGACACGTGTTATAATCGAAACATGACAGCGCTAATGATCCATCTTGGCACGTCGTCCTGGGCGTTCGACACCTGGCGCGGCGTTTTCTATCCAGACAAGTTGCCCTCCGCCCGCTATCTGGCGTACTATGTGGAGCAGTTCGACACGGTCGAGGTGAATACGAGTTTCTATGCAATCCCTGCACCTTCCACTGTGATCAACTGGGTGACAGAAGCGCCGCCCGGTTTTACCTTCGCCCTGAAGTTTCCGCGCGTGATCAGCCACGAAAAGAAGCTCGTGGGTGCAGAGAACGAGACGCTTGCTTTTCTTGAGGTGCTGCGTTCCATGGGCGCCGCCGCCGGCCCCGCTTTTTTGCAGCTCCCGCCTGATTTCACTCGACGGAGCAACGGGCGCAACCTGGCGGTCTATTTAGATTGGTTGGCCACTCAGCATACGGACCTGCGCCTTGCCGTAGAGGTGCGTAGCGCCGACCTGATGACCCCTGCTTTTGCCGCTTTCCTGGCCGAGCGTGGCTTTGTCCTGGTCTTGGTCGACCGGGTGGGAACGCTCGATCTATTTCCCATTTGGGCGGAGCAACTCGAGCGCGCTAGTTCACCGCGCTTTGCCATGATTCGCTGGATCGGCGACGACAAGAGTGGCCCACAGGGAGACCGGGAGCTGCAAACACTGCGCGATGCGCAACTTGCACAATGGGCAGAGCGCCTGGCGCGGCTGGCCGAGTACGGTTTGGACGTTTTTGGCTATATGCATAATCCCTATGAAGGGCATGCGCCGGCCAGCGTGCGCCGGCTGCGCAACTTTCTGGCGCAATTCATTGAGATGCCGGCGTGGTCGCCGCAGCCTACCGGTTCAGAGCCAAAGCGCAAAGAGCAGCTCGCCCTCCTTTGAATCTATCTCCAACACGTTTGGTGCGCACGCCCCCGTGCGCACCGCCTGCACATGGGCGTGTAGAATGGTCAGAGCACGACCGCTCTGTCAGTCATGATTGTGCAGTGGATATGTCCACACCGGGTGACAGTCGCTTCCAACAGTGCTTGTCACCTTGGGCAATCCCGTTCCGTCTTGGTATACTCTTGCCTGGCTTCATTTGGCGTCAGCACATTCAACCCGCGCCCATTGGGATGAGGAAAGAGGATTGCCATGGTTCGCACCATGCCCGTGGTTCACAACGAGGAGATCGACCTCTACATCCGCACTTACTATTCCCTCCTGCGCAGTAGCGAACCGATTCGTATTCGTAGTCTGGAGGAATCCCATGCAGCCATGAATTCGAGCTTACATCAGCAGGCCGCCAGCCCCGAGATCGACGTTTCAGCTCTGACCTATTCTGCGTTGCGGCTTCCCGACTGTATCGTGCAGACGAAATTGATGGTCATGGGGCAGATGGCTGACGTCTTTTGGCGGGAAGGTTACCAAAATGTAGAGGAATGGCGGCCTGTAAAAGCGCGGGCGCGGCGGCGCAAATTTTTCTTCGATCCTCAGTCCAGCTCACTGGCAGCCTTCATCGCCTCGGTCAGCGATATTGACGACTTGATCCCATGTCTCACCACTTTGCAGATCGAGTGGAACAAGATGCACATCAAGCTCTCGGCCCGCACCGTGGGTGAGGAGTTGCTCATGCTCCCAGACGACTTGCCTGGTCTTCCGGCCGATATGCTCGCCCCCGTTCAAGATGCACTGGGTTTTCATGACGATGACTTCGCCAAGCTACTGCAAGTCTGGCAGGGCCGTCTGCTGGTGCAAAACCTACAGGCGGCAGCCCAGCGCGAGTTCGATATTCGAGTGCATGTCCTCGGCAGCGGACTGAGCGATTATCGGCGCAGCGTCCAATGTTGGTGGATCAAGCTGGCGCGGGAAGCGCCGGAAATGCAGCTCGAACAGCGTCCCCTCTACTTCATCAGCAGCAATGCTCACAGCATGAGCAATTTGCTCTCTGGCTTTGTTGGCGCACACCGCCAGGACATTCTGGAGTTTGTGCGGGCAGAAAACCCAGAGAATCTACTGGAGGAGTACGAGCAGTTGCCCACGGAGGACAACGGTCATCTGGTCAATTTCCTCTACTATGCATCCCGTCCCTACGTGGGGCGCACCAATGCTCGCGATAGTATGCGGCTTTTTGAGGAAGAGGTGGGGATTCACCGTGTCAGCGAGCCTCATTGTCTGGATGTGGAGGCGCAGGTTATCGACGTGAGTCGGCTGGATGCAGCGCGCTTCGATCCCCGGTTGCAGATATTTGATCAGCAGCAATGGGAGATCCTCAAGCAGAGCGACGCGCTCATCTTCAACATCGACTATCCTCTGGGTATGGCCGCCTATCACATCTTCAGCCAGGTGAGCACCGCCGGGGGACGCATTCTGGGTGTGTACATTTTGGGCAAAGCCGCCACCCTCAACGGGCGGGTGGGTGACGTCATGATTCCCAATGTGGTTTATGATGAACACTCGCGCAATTCATTTCTCTTTCGCAACTGCTTCACCGCCCAGGATGTGGCGCCCTATCTCAACTACGGCACCGTCTTCGACAACCAGAAGGCAGTCACCGTGCGCGGCACGATTCTGCAAAATCGTCGCTTCATGGGTGTTTTTTACCAGGAGGGCTACACCGACATCGAGATGGAGGCCGGCCCCTATCTGTCGAGCATTTACGAAGATGTCTTCCCGCAACGTTATCCCATCAACGAGATTGTCAATCTGTTCATCAACGTGCCCTACGAGATTGGCGTCATTCACTATGCAAGCGACACGCCTATCAGTCGACGGCAGGCGCTGCTGAGTAAGAGCCTCAGCTATTTCGGTGTGGACGCCACCTATGCTACCAGCGTGGCTGTACTGCGTCGCATTTTGGAGCAGGAAGTCGCTCGACAACGCAAAGGACGAAAGTGAACCACCTGCGCTCGTTTGCTGATGAACTGCGTGGTCCTGACGCCCAGCCAGAGAGATTGGCTCTCTACATTTGTAGTATGGCCTATCCTCATGTGGACATCGAGGAGAATCTTCACGTCGTAGACCGCATGGCGGCTTTGGTTGGAAGGCGTCTGGCCGCTCTGGACCCAGGGTACGAACGCGCCGTGAGTTTCATGGAAATCTTCAACATCGAGCTGGGCTTTCGCGGCAACCGTGAAGACTACTATAATGCCGACAACAGCTTTCTCAACGTCGTCTTGGATCGCCGCACCGGGCTGCCTATTCTGCTCAGCCTGATTTGCGCTGCCATTGGCCGTCGCCTGCATCTTCAGATTGATGGCGTTGGTCTGCCAAGTCACTTCATGGCGCGCCTGCATGACGAGGAGGGGGACTGGTTGCTCGATCCCTTCAATGGACACCTGGTCACGCTTGCGGGCGCCAGCGACTATCTGGCCCAGGTTTTGGGGCAGCCAGTCGCTTTGCCGGCAGAGGTCTTCCGCCCCGTGACGCCAGCGGCCTGGGCCCAGCGCATCTTGAACAACCTGCGCAATGTCTACTTGGGAACAGAGAACTACGCAATGGCGGCGCAGGTGGCCGATTTTATGATCGCTATCACACCCACGAACCCGCCGCTCTGGCGCGAGTGTGCGCTCTTCAATTTTCATGCCGGCCGCTACGAGCCAGCCCTGCGCAGCCTGAACCGTTATTTCTTTCTGCGCGGGCAGTTTTCATTGCTCGCCGGACCGCCGGACGCGCGCGACCGCTTGCTGACAATGCTTTCGTCTCAAGACCGCGAACTCTACCTGCTGTATAGGAGGTTGCAGGACGGTCTCAGTCGTATCAATTGACCCTTGCTCGACGTCTTTGCATTGACACCTCTGTGAGATTTACTATGTGGCTGCCAGATGCACCGCTCATCTACAATCTTGCCTATCTCGCCTTCAAGATATTCCTGTGGACTTTTATGCGCCTGCAAGTGGAAGGGCGCGAAAATGTGCCAAAGACCGGCGGCTGCGTGCTCGTTTGTAATCATACCCGCGGCAACGACTACTTTGCCCTCGGCGTCGCTGCGCCGCGCCAGATCTGCTACATGGCGAAGATCGAGGCTTTCGAAATTCACCCATTCTTGACGTGGATTATGCGCCAGGGCGGTGTGATCCCTATCCACCGCGGCGCGGCAGACATGGAAGCTTTACAGATGGCGGTTCAAGTGGTGCGCTCTGGGAAGATTCTGGGGATGTATCCTGAGGGAACGCGCAGCCCGGACGGTGTACTGCAAAGCGGAAAGACCGGCGCAACTCGCATCGCGCTCGATGCGGAAGCCATCATCATACCTGTCGTGGTGATCGGCGCAGAAGCTGCATGGAAGAATGTCCTGCGTTTTCGGCGACGTCCGGTGGTCATCGTGCGTTTTGGTAAGCCTTTTTCATTGGACGGCAGTTCGTCGCGCGATCGTGCTGCCGTGGTCAAGGGTACCAGGCGCATCATGATGGAGATCGCCGCTCTGTTGCCGTCAGAGATGCGCGGCGAGTGGGGCGCGCGCCTGGAGGGTGAGGAAAGGAGATAGGAAATAGAAAAGTAGCGGGTAGAAAACTACCTCCCACCTCCTATCTCCCACTTCCTACAAAGCCGCCATCAACTTCTTCAGAGACTCGCGCGACGGGCGCAGCTTCTCCGCCGGCAGATGCGCCAACGGTGTGTCCACTGTATCGAGCAGCTCGTTCAGGTTCGGTTGGCTGGGATCGATGTAGAAAATGCCAGTCAACAACTTCTGATCGCGGCGACCTTCGTCCAGCGTCCGATAGGCGAGCTGGCGGTCGGTCGGGTCGTAATCGCTTCCCAATTTCTTCAACACCAGCCAAGAACCGTCGTGCATCTGCACCTCGGTTTCGTCGTCATAGTCGTCGATGGTGATCTCCTCGTACGACGGCACAAAGGTGATGTCGTGGAGCTGAATCTGATGCTCCTTGCCGTAGGCGTAAGATTTCGTAGACTCATCGTGGTTGTTGAAGGTGACGCACGGGCTGACCACATCCAGTACGGCCAGACCGCGATGGTGGAAGGCCGCCTTGAGGAGCGTCTCCAACTGTTTGGCGTCGCCCGCAAATGACCTCGCCACAAAGGTGGCGTTGGCGGCCAGCGCCTCCAGACAGACATCGAGCGGCATCATTTCATTGACGCCGGCATATTTGAGCTTCTGCCCTTTGTCCGCCGTGGCGCTAAACTGCCCCTTCGTCAGGCCATAGACGCCGTTGTTCTCCACGATGTAGACCATGGGTACGTTGCGCCGCACCAAGTGTTTGAATTGCCCGATGCCGATGGAGGCTGTATCGCCGTCGCCGCTGACGCCAACGGCTTTCAGGCTGCGGTTAGCAACAATCGCGCCGGTTGCCAGGGACGGCATTCTTCCATGGACGCCGTTGAATGCGTGGCTGTGCCCCAGGAAGTAGGCCGGCGTCTTGCTGCTACAGCCAATGCCGCTCAACTTAATCACTTGAGTCTGATCCAGCCCCAGCTCCCAGGCTACGTTGATGATGCGCGCGCTAATGGAATCGTGGCCGCAGCCATTGCACAACGTAGAGTTGCTGCCTTTGTACTCGGTCTTTTCCAGTCCCAATACATTGACCTTGGGCGCAACGGGCGCACGCGCCGTTTTAGTTGCCGCTGTTGTAGTCATTGTTCGCCTCTGCTCTCTACTTCTTCAGAATCTGTTCGGTAATCCAGCGCGCCGATAATGGCAGGCCATCGCACTTGACCGTCTCGACCAACTTGTGGGCGAATTCGGGCATATCCACCACCAGGATGTCATGCAACTGCCCGTCGATGTTGTTTTCGATCACATGAACCTTGTCATAGCTTGCCACGAAGTCGCGCACCAGCTCGCTGATGGGCAGCGCGCGCACCCGCAGATAGCCCGTCTCAAGGCCGGCTTTGCGCAGGCGAGCGCGTGCTTCCTGAATGGCGGTGTCGTTGCTACCCAGGCTGATGATGCCCACGGTCGCCTCCTCCACATCGTCGATGATGGGGCCAGGAACCAGGTTGCGCGCAGTGTTGAACTTGCGCAACAGGCGAATGAGATTGTTTTCCCAGTCCTCGGGACGCTCGCTGTAGGTGGCGTATGGCGTGTGACCCGTGCCGCGGCTGAAATAGGCGGCCATGGGATGGCGCGTGCCGGGCAATGTGCGATAGGGGATGCCATCGCCGTCCACGTCCAGATAGCGCCCCCACTTGCCGCCCATGGTCTTCAAGTCTTCAGCCGTCAACACCTTGCCCCGATCCATGGGGGTTTCGGGATACTCGAACTGGTCGCTGATCCACAGATTCATCCCCAAATCCAGGTCGCTGAGCACGAAGACGGGCGTCTGCAATCGCTCGGCCAGGTCGAACGCCATGCCTGCCATCTCGAAGCATTCCTTGGGCGTAGCTGGGAAGAGCACGATGTGGCGCGTGTCGCCGTGGCTCAGGTAATAGGCGGAGGTGATGTCGCCCTGACTGGTGCGCGTCGGAAGGCCGGTGCTCGGTCCCATGCGTTGGATGTCCCAGATGACCGCGGGCACTTCGGCGAAATAGGCAAGACCCACAAACTCAGCCATCAAGCTGATGCCGGGGCCGCTGGTGGCCGTCATGGAGCGTGCGCCAGCCCACCCCGCGCCGATCACCATACCGATAGCCGCCAGTTCGTCTTCGGCTTGAATGACAGCCACGGTGGTCTTACCGGTCTCGGAGTCCGTGCGCAGCGTTGGGGCGTAGGCGTTGATGGCGTCGGCCAGACTGGAAGATGGCGTGATGGGATACCAGGCAACGAAGCTGACGCCATTGTAGAGCGCACCCAACGCAGCCGCAGTATTACCATCCACCAGGACTTTATTCTCGTTGAAGCCGCTCATCCGCTGAACACGGAAGGGTTGGTCATTGTCGAGGTTCTCCATCGCCCATTTGTAGGCATTGATGAGCATGTTCCAGTTCATCTCGATGGGCTTGGTCTTGCCTCCGAAATTCCAGATCAGGGCATCCTTGATCTCATCCAGCTCGATCTCCAACAGATAGGCCGCAACGCCAACGTAGACCATGTTAGCGATGTAGCGTTGCAGGTTGTAGGGCAGGTTGGCGCTTTTCACCAACTCGCGCACAGGCATGGGGAAATAGTGTACATCTTTGCGCCGGGCCGCCACCGGCAGAATATCGTCATAGAGCACGATCCCGCCGGGCGCCACGGACGCCATATCCTCGGCCACAGTTGCGCCATTCATACAAATCATTACTTCCACGTTTTCGCGCCGGGCCAGGAAGCCCTCCTTGCTCAGGCGAATGTTGTACCAGGTGGGCAATCCCTGGATGTTGCTGGGAAAGAGGTTCTTGCCAGTCACTGGTATGCCCATCTTGAACAGGGAACGAATGAGCAGGCTATTGCTTGTCTGGCTGCCCGACCCATTTGCTGTCGCCACATTGATGTTGAAGTCGTTGACAATTTGTGATTGCACAGCGACTTCGGGCGCTTCTTTTACCAACACGCTCATGGTGTTTCTCCGTGCTTCTCAACTCTGAGTATTTGTGTGACCTTCATTCATTTTCGAGAATGCGCTTCATCGAATCGATGACCGCTTTTGCCGACATTCATCCTACCTGTTTTCTTCGCCCAGACTCTCACTCCCGCCAACCAAAGTCAGCGGCCCCTCAATCGCCACGCCACGACTGGTGAGGAGCTGCATGTGCTCCGCAAGCAGATCCTTGCCCTGGCCAAAATCGCCAGCCTGGATTGCCTGCACGATCCTGTCATGATAGGACCAGACGCAGCGCAGATAGTTGTAATCAGCATAGGTGTTGAGCTCTACTGCCTCATACGCCGCCCAGTATGCTTCCAACAACCCTTGAACGAAAGGATTGTCCAGACGGCTGAAGATGGTCAGGTGCAAATCGCGATGCTCTTGATAGGGAATCTGGATGCGCGGCTGATCGAGCTTGAGCCATGCACTCTGCACCAACGCCGACAGATGCCGCTTGTCCTCATCGGTGAGCAGCACCACGGCCTCGTCCCAATAGGCCAGCTCCAGATGGCTGCGTAGACCGCTGAAGGCCTCGAAATAGTGACGGTCGATGGCGAGCGCAGAGAGTAGGCTTAGACGCACAGGAGGGAAGAAATCATAAGGGGTGCGCGTAATGCCGCGCCGGGGGCTGGCTTCCACCAATCCCAACATGCGCGCCACTTCCATCTGTTCGCGCAGTTTCCCCACACTGATCCCTGTCTCGCTGCTCAGATCCGTCAGCGAAGGCAGGCGGTCGCCTGGTTTGCACCCGCGCGCAAAGAGATAACGCAGAAAATCCGAATCGATCTTCGTTTCAAGCATTTGTGTAACCGGGAGCGATGACCGCAATCCCATCCGCATCATGTTCTCTCGGATAAGTCACGAATCATCCGATTAATGCAATTGATAAGAGAATACCACAAATGGGGGATTTCGTCAATTTTGAGGGCGGCTGTAGCAGGGCTTCTCAATTGTCGTCGGTGGATGGGGTAGGGGCGCCCACTTGCGCAACTGTCTCGACAGCATCCAGCGCCGCAGAGACGATGTGGGGCGACATGCCAAAGTGGTCAGCCAATTCACTTGCCATGTTCGCAGAGAGGGGAACTACACGCTTTTCTTTCCCAGCGAACGCTTCTAGTTGATAGGGTTTTTCCCCGCTGTTGAAGCGCCACACTTGTTCGTCAATGACTTTGGTGATGACCACCCGATCAAGGAATAGACCGAGTGGTCCGTAGTCCTGTGTCGTGATGGCGCGATAGTCGCTTTCGTTGATTGGCCGGTCGATCAAGGTGTAGATGTTGCGCCTGGGATGATTGGTGCGTTCCACCTGATACTGTCCCGTCCCATCGGTGCGCACGATGTAGGTGTGGAATTGGGATGGACGGCGCGTCGGCGCATCGGTGCGTAGCAGCAGCATGGTGTGAATGGGGATGCCCACGTCCACCAGATAGCGACTGCCCTCCACCTCGATGATGATCGCCGAGTGGCAGCCAACGGTTTCGCCCATGTTGTTGACGGTGAGATAGCCCCAGTAACCAAGTGAGACCAGGAGCGACAAGAACGCGTAGTTGCTCTCGAAGCAGGTGCCGCCGCAGCCATGATTGATGGTATCGTTCCAAAACTCGGCGGGCCAGCGCGGGCGGCGTTCAAGCTCGGCGGTGCGGGCGCGTTTGGCGATGCGCGACGCGCTTTCCCACGGCACGTTGCGCACATACGCCCTGATGAGCTGATTGACCTGGCGCACGCCAGGTTTGGTCGGCGCGCAGCCCAGCATGGAGAGCACCTGACCAGTCAGATTGCTATTGAGTGGTGGATACATGGTTCTCTGTGTTCAGAAAGACAACAACGGATAGCCTTCGTCGGTCTTGCTTGTAGCGTGAGAAGCATGGCCGACCTTCATTTTTGTCGCTGTACTGCAGTTGCTTTGAGACCAGGTGTTTTCGATCTGCGAAAACTCCTGGATTCAAACAGAGCAAAGTATAGCGGTGTCCGCCAGGTCATGTAGCAAATTTGGGAGACGGGGCGATCACCGTGAGAAAGGTGAGCGGCGCGTCGCCGTCATTCTCGACGCCATGAACTGCGCCCGCCGGGCAGAGAATCAGGTCGCCATCTGTGCAGGAACAGCTCTCGTCACCCACCGTGAAACGTCCGCTGCCCGCCAACACCAGATAGAATTTGTCTTGCTCTGGATGGTCGTGCAGGTGTTGTTCCTGACCTGGGAGCAGGCAATTGAGGCCGACTAACAGCCGTTCGCTCTGAAAAAAGGTGTACTTGGAAGGTTTTTCCGCTCGACCCTGTGCGTAGTCGAGAGGATGGATGAAAAGTTCAGTCATCATCTTCTCCAGCAGGCCATTGCACGCCGAGCAGATCTTGCGCCCAGGTTGCGTGCTCGCCCTTCAACGTCGGATTGGGCGCGTGCGTGTAGTCGATGCTCAGGTCGTAACGCGCCTGATGGTAAACCGTGATGAGGACCGTCTGCAAATTCAGCGGCGCATCTTGGTCAGGCGCTCGCAGAGGCACAGGCAGCGTCGGCAGCGGCTCCTCCAGCGCCATGGGCCAAATTTCAACCTTGTCGCGTTGCTGGGCGCGGGTGAGAAACGCGTAATATGGCGCCGACGGCGCGCTCATGGTAGAGGCCGGCCGTCGCCCGCGTCGTAAGAGGTCGATCTCCAGCAGATGGGCCTGAGCCTGAATCACCCTTCTGCGTTTGGCCTGATATTCATCCCACCCATTCCCGCGTTTATTGGTCGGCGATAATATCTCGATGCTGGCGACCAGCAATCCGCCAGCCACGTCGCGAATTTCCACTGTCGCCAGTCGAGTCTCGAACAGAAAAGGTTGGGGCGCGACCGCTGCGGCCGGCGTGATTTGCTCGGCGACGGCGACGCCTGTCGCTCTGTTAGGGGGTGCTGGCGCAATCGTTGCCCCATTGCCCGATCTGGGGCGGGTCGTCACCTCCACATCCGGCGCCACCACGCCGATTGCGTCGCCCGACGAGAGTTCCTCCACCACAGTGCGCAGGACGATGCGCGCGACATAGCGCGGGGCAAGCGCCGGCGCCAACTGCGCGCCGATCTGGCTTGCCAGGCGATGATGCACATCGGGCCATAGATAACCTTCCAGGTATGGATCCATTCCAGGAAATGGCGATGGCATGGCGATCCCCCCTCTTTCGACTATCAAATCCCTGTGTATCACACTTTGTCTGCCAGATAGCTCACGGCTGCGCCAGCCAGCAGCGCTACGCCTGTGGGCATCATGCGCTCGTCGAAGTCGAAGGCGTCGTTGTGATGAGGCGCGTTGAGCGGGCCAGTCGGGTCCGATGCACCCACGAGCACATAACAGCCCGGGGCGCGGTTGAGGAACTCCGACATGTCTTCGCTCACCATGAGCGGCGTCATCTCGCCTACCAGCTCCGCCCCAACCACCTGCGCTGCCACCCGGCGCATGACCGCCGCGCCTCCCTCCGAGTTGATCGTGGGCGGCACGCCGCCCACAACAGTCATCCGGCAAGTCGCGCCATAGGCCGCGCAGATGCCGTGAGCTGTCTCTTCCATGCGCCGGATGAGCAGGCTGCGCACTTCGGGCAGCAGCGCGCGAATGGAACAATTCAATT
>CAZLMM010000124.1:0-15307 GCA_964560495.1 uncultured Caldilineaceae bacterium | reverse complement strand
GCATTGGAAACTCAGCATGACAACCACTGGGTTACTTGCGCCCGCCTGTACTAGTTTCAGCCGCGCTAAGTTTGTCAAGCTCATGATTTCGTCAATCACTTGCTTGGGAACTGCCCCGAAGCGAATGCGCAGTATCTCTAGCACATTCTCTTGAGCGTTTTGCAGTGCACCGCGAGTTATCCCTTGTTCCAGCCCCTGCTCCAGCCCTCGTTCCAGCCCTTGCTGAAGACCGCGCCTGATGGCTCGCCGTTCGATTGATGTCACATAGGGCATACGTTTGTCTTCCTCATACTCTTTGATCGCCTCGTCGAAAAGCTGCTCAAGTTTCTCTGGTAGTATCATGATCCAATCCATAAGTCGAAATAGTTCCAGAATATATCTCAGCATGGATTGCTGGGAAGCAGAACAGGATAAACTCCTCAAGAAATCGCTCCAGCACCTCTTTCCAGGCGCTGTCGTATTCTGTGCGTATTTCAGTCATCTCATCGAGTTCCGACCCTGTGAAGCGCGTCGTTTCTCATCCTGGATTTATCGTGTTGCAACAACCATTATAGAACAAGTACTATGCATATCAAACACGATGGGCTGGCCCACGAAGTTGACCCGCTGCAGCCGCCAAATTTGACAACCCATGTGCTTGGGGATAAACTCTTTGCCATCTCTGGGCGTTGTTTCGTGGCGCATTCGTCTAGCGGCCCAGGATACTGCCCTCTCAAGGCAGAGACACGGGTTCGAATCCCGTATGCGCTACCTGACTAGAAAGGCGATCTCCGCTAAGGAGATCGCCTTTCGCTTTCATGCAGGCGGCGCAACGAATGCTAATCGTTTGTCGAATTGCCGAAACGTGCAGCAAGACTTGATATTGTTGCCAGACTATCGGTACAATAACATTCCGGATTTTTTTACCGGATTACGGCATTGCATTACCTTACGAAAGGAACAGACCATGGCAGTTCGAGGAGCAGAAGCTATCTGGCAGGGCACTCTGAAAGAAGGCAGCGGCGTGATGAAGCTTGGCAGCGGCTTGTATGAAGGCCCCTACACCTATGCATCGCGTTTTGAGGAAGGCAAAGGAACGAATCCAGAGGAATTGATTGGCGCAGCTCATGCTGGTTGTTACTCCATGTTCCTGTCTGCGTTGCTTACAAACAACGGAACGCCTCCCAAGCGGGTTCACACCACCGCGACGGTGCATTTGACGGCTGGCCCCACTGTGAGCAAGATCGAATTGGTTTGCCGCGCCGACGTCGACGGCGTTAGCCAAGAAAAGTTCACAGAATTGGCCGCCGCAGCTAAGGCCAATTGCCCGATCTCGAAGGCGTTGGCTGCCGTCCCCGAAATCATCCTGGATGCGCAGATGGTAGGCGCATAGCCAATGTAAGGTGCGGAACAGTCTGCTGTCTGTTCCGCATCTTGTTTCTTTGCTCACTTTCCATGACCGTCTCAATCGTTTCACATTCGGTGCGTCGCAGGTTGATGGCAACTCTCTTTTCGAGCCAGGCCGTCATGAGCGCGGCGCAGGGCGTCTCTTTTGCCATTCTCCCTCTCGCTGCCGTGCATCTGACAGGCAACGAGGCTGTAGCGGGCATCCCAACAACCATCGTGCTGGTCGGGCGCGCTGTGATCGCTTTTCCCATCGGCTGGCTCATGGATCGCTTGGGTCGTCGTTTGGGGATCACGTTGGGTCTCATTCCGGCTGTAGTGGGTGCGGTCGTGGCGGTCGCTGCGCTCATCATGGGTTCATTCGTTTGGTTCTGTTTGGGCGCTTTATTGACCGGCATGGGGCGCGGTACAGCCGAACAATCACGCTATGCCGCGGCCGACATCGAGACGGAGAATCGCGCTGCCAAAGCCATCGGCGCCATCATTTTTGCGAGCACCGTTGGCGCAGTGCTTGGCCCACTATTGCTGTCGCCTGCCGAGCAAATTGCAGAGAGTCGCGGCGTCGTGGGGTTAGCCGGGCCATTTGCCTTGACAGCTGCGCTCTCTTTCGTTTCCCTCTTGATTATTTTTACCCTCTTGCGTCCTGACCCGCAAGAACTCAGCCGGCGTCGAGCACGCGCCGAGCCAACCCACGATCATAGTATCCGTAGGCAGCGCGAGATCTTCCATGAGCCAACCGTGCGTCTTGCAGTGGCGGCGCTCATCATTTCCCAACTCGTCATGACGTTGATCATGGTTATCACACCGCTGCACATGGTGCACGCTCACCACAGCACTCAGGCGATCTCTTGGGTGGTCATGGCGCACACGTTGGGGATGTTTGGTCTATCCAGCGTCACAGGCTGGTTGGTGGTGCGCGTGGGTAAGCTGCCAATCATTCTCATGGGCGCGCTGATTCTGGCTGTCTCTGCGTTGCTGGCGCCTATCTCCAATAGTGTGTGGATGCTGGCGTTTGCCCTATTTCTATTGGGTTTGGGATGGAATTTCGGCTTTGTGGCAGGCTCTGCCTTGTTGACGGGCGCGCTGACAACCGGTGAGAAGGGGAAAACGCAGGGTATCAGCGAGACGTTCGTTGCAGTGGCGGCTGCTGCAGGCAGCTTTCTCACCGGGCCAGCTTTTCAGTGGGGTGGGCTGATCGCTGTCTGTATGATTGGTTTGGCGCTCTCGCTGGCCCTGGCGGCTTGGTTGTTCTGGTCTCGACGCGGTTCAGCAGTGTCGTTGGCTGCTGGCGACTGAAGCGTCTCATTTGGTTTGAAGAGGTGCATCCATGAGCGACCAATCGGAGCCTGACGAACTTTCTGCAACACGGGCGAGCACAGCACGTAAAAAGAAAAGTAGTGGGGGCAGTGACGCGAGCACGGCCAAGTCAAGCAAGCCCAAGTCAAGCAAGCCCAAGTCAAGCACGGCCAAGTCAAGCAAGCCCAAGTCAAGCACGGCCAAGTCAAGCAAGCCCAAGTCAAGCAAAGCCAAGGCTACGACCAAAAAGACCACCAGCCCAAATGCATCTGCCAAGGGCAACGCCAAAAAATCCACTGCGAAGCGTCCACGCAAGAAATCCAGCCCATCGGTGACCGAAACTGCCCTCAAAGAGTTCACAGATGGCACATTCGATATGGGGGATGTGCAAGCAGGTATGGCGCTGCTTTTGGACAAGGTTGGCCCCCTCCTGAGCGACAAAGGGCTTCTCGTCATGCTCAGCAAGTTTGTCATGCCGACCCGCAGCGTCGGCATCGAGTTATTCTCACAAGAGGCGGACGAAATAGTTGCGCCGCCGACGTCGGCAACAGTGGACGAAATTGCGGCTAATCTACCCTCTGACCTCTCGCCAGAGGATGCGCAAAAGTTGGCGGCTGCAATGGAGTGGTTGCGCGCCGGCGCGCCAGCTGCGCCGGTTTCAACTGTTTCATGAACGTTTCCGTCATCTGTACTGTCTTCAACGAACGCAGGAGTATGGAGCGCCTGTTGGCGTCTCTCGCTGAACAGACGCGCCGTCCAGACGAGATCGTCATCTGCGATGGCGGCAGCAACGATGGCACGGTTGAGTTCATCCGTGCTTTTGCCGAATCCCAAGCAAATGCCCTGCCCAATCTGCGCGTCATTGTTGCGCCAGGAGCCAACATCAGCCGGGGACGCAATCTGGCGATCGCTGCCTCTGCCGGACCAATCATCGCCTCGACCGATGCAGGCGTGCGCCTCTCGCCGCGGTGGTTGGAACAGTTGCTTGTGCCCTGGGAGCGCGCCGCGGCTGGGCCTCTAGCCGTTGCGGGCTTCTTTGCGCCGGATGTCCGTGGCGTCTTCCAGACCGCCATGGCCGCGACCGTACTGCCTCTTGAAGATGACATCGATCCCCAGCGATTTCTTCCCAGTAGCCGTTCGGTGGCTTTCACCAAGGCCGCATGGAGTGAAACTGGCGGTTATCCAGAGTGGCTTGACTATTGCGAGGACTTGATCTTCGATTTCCGCATCAATAGCCTGACCCCGGCGCACAGCACAGCCTTCGCATGGGCGCCCCAGGCGCTCGTCTTCTTCCGTCCCCGAGAGAGGCTGCGCAGCTTTTGGGTGCAGTATTATCGCTACGCGCGCGGTGATGGCAAGGCGGACCTGTGGCGCAAACGGCACGCCATTCGCTACGTCATCTATTTTGTTGTGCTGCCTGCTCTTTGCGGCCACGCGCTGTTCGGGAGTTTTGCGCGCTGGCTGGGGTGGTTGGGGCTGATCACTGGAGTCGTTCTCTACTGCCGGCGTCCGTGGCAGCGACTGATGACTCTCGGCGCATCCCTTTCGCCGCGTCAGCGCGTCCAGGCGGCCGTGCTCATTCCGGTGATGCGCGCCGTGGGTGACCTGGCGAAAATGGCCGGATACCCGGTGGGGTTGTGGTGGCGTTGGAAGAATCGAGACAACCCTGAAGTGCATTGGAGGCGCTGATATGAGCACAACGAAATTTCAGCGTCGAAAAGTGGCGGCTGACCTGGTGGAAGCGACGCCCGGTATGTTCGGGCATTGGTTGCTGGCATCTCCCATCTTGCTCTTTCTCGGCTGGGTCTGGCTCGATCTTTTCAATCACTTCAGCCCGATTCCCTGGCGTTGGCTCGATGGCATGCTAGGCGTAGCGGCCTACATTTTTTTCCTGGTGCTTCCTCTGGGTGTAGCGGCGCACTATCTGGTGACTTCGTTTCCTCGCATCTTTCAGAACACCGGATGGGATGTCCAGCCCCTGGAATTGGTGCGCGAAGCGGAGCAATACACGGTGCGCTATATCCCGCGCCGCCGCATCCGCGCAGCAGCAACGTGGTCTCGGCTTGTCCTGCGCGCCGGCCAGGGCTGGGTCTATCTTGAGATCCTTGCCATCTTTGTCGGCGCCGCCGTCATGATCCCTCTCTTTTTCAGTGTAACGGAATATGGATTTGGCCGATGACTAGACGATGTAGAATTTCCTATTTGGGGACACGCCTCCTGTGGATCACGCTGGTCATGCTGGCCGGCTTGTGGGTTCCTGTTCGCGGCCAGGAAGACCCCCAGACGCCAATCGTCGCAAAGGTGCACTATCGCAGCTGGGCCGAACTGAATGCCGTGGCGGGCAGCCTCGATGTATGGGAGGTGCGCCACGCTGAGCACGTCTTTGTGGCGGCGCTGAGTGCTGGTGAAGCCGAGCGCTTACGGGCAGCCGGGTTCCAGATCGAGCCAGCGCCCGAACTGGCGCCCGCATCGCGGCCCCTAGCCGCGACGGCGCAGGACAGCGGCATCCCTGGCTTTGCCTGCTATCGCACTGTGGAGGAGACCTACGCCGACCTTGCTGCGTTGGCCGCAGCGCACCCCAACCTGGCCTCCTGGATAGATATCGGCAACAGTTGGGACAAGGCCACGCCTAACGGACCCGCAGGCCATGACCTTCATGCGTTGGTGCTGACCAATCAGGCGCAGCCGGGGCCCAAGTTCAAATTCGTCCTCATGGCGGCCATCCACGCCCGTGAGTTGGCGACTGCGGAGTTGG
Organism: uncultured Caldilineaceae bacterium; assembly: GCA_964560495.1. Lineage (GTDB taxonomy): Bacteria > Chloroflexota > Anaerolineae > Caldilineales > Caldilineaceae > UBA5069. Next base: position 9,873 of record CAZLMM010000124.1, on the reverse strand, counting down.
CGGCGCGCTTTGCCGAACAGCTCGTGGCCGATTACGGCATCGATCCTGACGTGACCTGGCTGCTCGACTATGGCGAGTTCCATCTGCTGCCCCAGGCCAATCCCGATGGGCGCAAGTTCGCCGAAGAAGGGTTTCTCTGGCGCAAGAACACCAACCGAACTATCGACTGCCCAGGCGCGCCGACCTCATCCACCCATTACGGCGTAGACCTGAATCGCAACAGTAGTTTCAAATGGAACGAGTGCGAAGGGGGCGCCTGCTCCAGTTCATCGGCTTGCACCCAGACCTATCGCGGCGCTGGACCCGCCTCCGAACCGGAGACACAGGCGATTCAGAATTACCTGAGCACTGTATTCGCCGACCAGCGCGGGCCGAATGTCAGTGATTCAGCTCCCGCTGATACAGGGGGGCTGTTCATCTCCGTCCACAGTTACGGCCAACTTGTGTTGTTCCCCTGGGGCTATTCGACCAGCCTGGCCCCGAATGGAATTGCTCTTCAGACGTTGGGGCGCAAGTTTGGCTATCACACCGGCTACGTCGTCTGCCAGGCGGGTGCACCGGGCTGTCTCTATATGACAGATGGGACGACCGACGATTGGGGCTATGGCGAACTGGGCGTGGCATCCTACACCTTTGAGATCGGCACGAGCTTCTTTCAGGACTGTTCTAGTTTTGAGAACACGATCCAGCCCGCAGTCACGCCTGCATTGACGACGGCTTTTAAGGCGGCGCGACGACCCTATCAATCTCCATCAGGCCCCGACGCATTGAACGTGACGATCACCCCGACCGTGGTGGTTGCCGGGCAGCCAGTTACGTTTACTGCCGCTCTGGACGACACCCGTTTCGACGCCAACGCGCTCCATCTGGGCGTCGAGTCCACCCAGAACATTTCCACAGTCGTCTATTCGGTGGGTGCGCCAACCTGGGTGACGGGAACCGCAACAGCGCTGATGGCGGCGACCGACGGCGCGTTCGACGAAAAGGTCGAGAACGCCAGCGCGTTCATCGATACGACGGGCTGGTCGCCTGGACGCCATCTGGTTTTCGGCCAGGGGCAAGATGCCGACGGCAATTGGGGCGCGCCAGCGGCGGCCTTCGTCACAGTGCTTCCACTGGAGACTCGGGCTGTGGTCGCCAGCGTCTCGCCGCCCACGGTTGAGACGCTGCCCGGGCGGACTGCCTCATTTTTATTGCGCATAGCCAATCAGGGCGTACTCAGCGACACCTACGCTCTGGAAACGAGCAGCGCCTGGCCGGTCAACGCACCTGTTACCGTCGGACCGCTGGCTTCACTGGAACAAACCTCGGTCATCATTGAGGTGACTGCGCCGATCACTGTCGCCGTCGGCATGACCGACGCCGCGATCATCCGCGTCACATCGACGGCAGACCAGGAGGTGCAGGCAACGGCGGTTGTCACGACGCGCGCCATCGCCTACCGTCAGCACCTTCCATTGGTGACAAAATAGGGCCAGGGCCATGGGTTGGGCAGACGCAGCGTGGACTTTAGCAGTGGTCGCCAGCGGTGTTGTCTGCGCCGCTTGCTACAGGCGCGGGCGGCGTAGATTGGGCGCAACGATGACTAGTCTGACGCACCCGGCCAGGGCAATTGCCTTTGGTCTGGCGACGCTGTGCGTGATCATCGCCCTGACCCCGCCGTTGATGTTGCTCAGCCAAAGCCATTTTCTGGCGCGCACGGTGCAGCAGGTCCTTCTTTGCATCATTGCGCCACCCCTCCTTTGGTTAGCCTGCTCGTTCCATGTTCTGACGCATGGCGCGCCCGGCGGGACGCGGCGTTGGGCAGCGCGCTGGCTGGTGCGTCCATCGGGCATGGCGCCTGCGCTGCACCTTGCCACCCATCCCGGGGTGGTATGGCTGCTTTACTTATCCAGCATCGTGTTGTGGCATGACCCCGCGTTCGTTGACGCAACGGTTCCTCATTCCTTTGCACGCACCGCGTCGTTGCTCTGGCTCTTCGCTGTTGCGCTGCTCTTTTGGCAGCAGATCACTGCAAACGGTCCACGTCGCTATACGCACCGCGGCTATATTGCTCGACTCGCCATGCTCGTGACCATGGAGATGGCGAATGTGGCGACAGGCATCATCATAGCATTTGCAGCCGTCTCCATCTATGGCGTCTATCAGCGCGCCAATGGCATCATTCCGTCTGCGCCGGATGCATTTCTGCCGCCTGTGGCAGACCAGTTTCTGGGTGGGGTGCTCACCTGGCTCTTCGGCAGCGTCGTCTATATCACCAGCGCAGTCCTTGTTGTCAATCAAGTCTTTCGACGCGAAGGTGTTGAACAACCTCAACCGATTTCCAATTGGGACGCTGACGAAAAGTTCATCATGCCAGGGTTAGAGGACCGACTGCGCGAGCAGACCTGGGAACGCCACGACTGGAAAAAACATTGATCGTGTGGGCGCACTGATGGACGCCCTGCAACGTGGTCAATGCTTTTCACATCCTGGCTGCCAATGGAACACTCATTCGAGCACGGTTATGCCCTTGTCATCGGCGTTGGCGAGTGCGCCTACACTCCCTGGTCTCTCCCTGTAACAGTGAAAGATGCCAACGCTCTGCACGCGGTCTTGACCCACCCTCACCGTTGCGCCTATATCGCCGACGAGGCGCATGTTCGCTTGCTCACGGATCACAAAGCCACCCGCGACGCCATTCTCGCTGGCTTGACATGGCTGCGTTTCTGCGCTGTTCAGGATGCCGCTGCAACGGTGATCATCTACTTTTCCGGTCACGGTTGCAGCGACAGGACGAACGGTCGTTTCTTTCTCCTCCCACACGACGTGGCGCCCTATGACATTCCCGGCACAGCATTAGCTGCCGAGGAGTTCACCCAGGCGTTGCACGCCATTCCAGCCGCACGGCTTCTGGTCATTGTGGATGCTTGTCATGCAAGCGGCATGGCTGTTGCCAAAGAAGGCGTGACAACGCCCCCTCCTGTACGCTTTCCAGGCGGTTTTCAGAGCGACGCCTTGCCTCCTCACTCTTTTGCTGATCTTGCCCGGGGAATGGGTCGCGCAGTCTTTACTTCGTCGCGGGCAGGGCAGCAGTCATTTGTCCGCCCTGACGGCGCGTTGAGCATCTACACCTGGCGGCTCATCGAAGCGCTTCAAGGAGGGGCGTGCGCTCCCGGCGAGACAACCATTCGTCTCTCCCACTTGATGAATCATCTGGCGCGCTGGACGCCGACAGACGCCCAGTGTTTCTATCACGTTGAACAAACGCCGTTTTTTGATACGGCGACGGAAGACTTCCCGATTGCGCTGGTTTGGGGCGGCGTTGGCGTGCGCGGCGACGAGCCGCCGGAGGCTTTCCAGCCGGGCGGCGGCGTCATCTATTCGGCAGCAGTCACCGGCGCAGGCGCAGCTGCTCAGGATCACAGCGCAGCGGCAGGTCAACACGGGATTGCGATTCTGGGGGATCACAATCGTGTGACAAGGCTCCATCAAGAGGTGCATGGCGATCTCTACATGTTCGAGCCGCAGGAAAAGGCCGCGGCCGCGACCAGGCTAACCTACCTGCGCACGTTCATCACGAAGCATTCCCGCCTGACCATGCGCGGCGTTAGCTGGGACAGCAGCAACCCTGCCAATGAACGCGCGCAGCCGACTCTAGATCAGATTTTTGTGATGCTCGACACGACCGCCTTCGTGGAAGGTAGTGAAGCGGGACCGCATCCTGACGAACTGATGGGCTTAGAGATCGCCGCAGCCGCCCATGAGGTCACTCATCCGCGCTTGCTGAGCGTATTGGAGGCGATTGTTCAAAATCAGCATGTCGTGTTGCTGGGAGACCCTGGCGCTGGAAAGTCGACCGTATTGAGCTACATCGGCCTCACCCTGGCGCTGCATCAGGCTGAACCAGAGGGTGGTTGGCTGGCCCATCTACCTGGCTGGCCGTCGGGCCAGACTGATCTGCTGCCCGTCCATGTCGTGTTACGCGACTTCGCCCGTCGGATGAAGAGTGTACGCGATGGAGAGCAGCCTCAGCGCCTTTGGGGTTTCATCATGAACCAGTTGTACGAGGTGAATCTGGGCGACGCCGAGGGGTTGTTGCGGACAGCTTTGGAAGAAGGCTCTGCGCTGGTGATGCTGGACGGCCTCGACGAAATCTCCAACGTCCGTCAGCTCGATTTTGTGCGTAAGGCCATCACTTCCTTTGTCGAGCGCTATCCCCGCTGCCGGGTGTTGATCACCTGTCGCACCCTTACCTATCAGAATTGGGAATGGCGCTTGCCGGGTATTCCGTTTTTCACCATTGCGCCTCTGAGTGATGTGCAGATCGATCACTTCATCGCACGTTGGTATGCAGAATTGGCGCGCATCGGCATCATTTCTCGTAGCGATGCACGCGACCTGGTGGTCAAACTGCGAGAGGCGGTGGCGCGCGCCGATCTACATTCGCTCGCCACCAATCCTCTTCTCCTTACGGTGATGGCGCTGGTGCATACGCACAAAGGACGGCTGCCTGACGCGCGCAGCTTGCTGTATGAAGAGACGGTAGATCTGATGCTACTCCATTGGGAGGAGATCAAGAACCCATCGGTCGGCGAAGGCGCTCGGTTGCGTCAGTTGTTGCGAGAGGCGAACCGCACCGATGTGGACCTCAAGCGCACTCTGTGGCAGTTGGCCTATCAGTCGCACGCCGCCGGCGCCGCTGCTCCTGATGACGCCGGGCTGAGCGACATCCATGAATATACACTGGAGCGCGCGCTGTCCGGACTACACCCGCAACAGAGTCGCGATTGGGCTGCGGCTGTGATTCAGACGATCAAGCTGCGCTCGGGATTGCTCCTGGAACGGGCGCCCGAGGTCTACGCATTTCCCCACCGCACTTTTCAGGAGTACCTGGCTGGCGCCCACCTGGCTTCCCAGTCAGATTTCGCCTTGCAGGCTGCGCGGCTCTCGGTCTCGAATGACTATTGGTTTCAGGTCATTCTGCTTGCCACAGGACGGCTGGTGCACGTCGCCGGTGATGTGGACAAGCCATTGTCCCTGGCGGCAGAGTTATGCCCCCATCGGGAGCCTCAGAACGCGGCGCAATGGCGCAGAGTGCGGTTGGCTGCAGAAGTGTTACAGGAGATGGGGCTGAACCGCATGGGTGATCGAGCGCTTGGCGTGGAATTGGCCGAACGCGTGCGAAGACGCCTTGCGCTCGGGATACGCTTGCCAGAATTGTCTCCTGTTGAGCGCGCCGCGGCAAGTCAACTTTTGGTCAATTTTGGCGATCCCCGTTTTGACCCCGATTGGCTTTTCCTTCCGTCGGATTCGATGCTTGGCTTCGTTTTTGTGCCTGCTGGTCCTTTCATCATGGGCGCGCCGCCCCATGAACACACAGTCGAACTGCCGGGTTTTTTGATCGGTCGCTATCCCGTGACGACCGCTCAGTTTCGAGCATTCCTGCTCGACGCCGGGCTTCATGCCCACGCCTCTCAGGCGGCGTCTGCAGCAGACAACTGCCCGGTAGCCGGGGTCAGCTGGCTACAAGCCCTTGAATATTGCAACTGGCTGACAAAGAGGCTACAGCAGAGCACCCCGAAAAGTTCCAGGCTGCTGGAGTTCCTGATGCGCGAGGGCGGTGGAAAGTATTGGCGCGCTTCCCTGCCCAGCGAGGCAGAGTGGGAGAAGGCAGGCCGTGGAGGTCTGTTCATCCCACGATCGCCGGGGATGATGGAAGGGCAAGAGGGGGATATGATCGCCAATCCAATGCCCAAACGCACCTATCCTTGGGGCGACGAGCCACAAGGAGAACGGGCGAACATTGATGCAGCGGGCGTTGGCGCAGTATGCGGCGTCGGCTGCTTTGGCGAGGGGGCAAGCCCCTATGGGATCGAAGACTTGTGTGGAAACGTGTGGGAATGGACGCGCACAGCTTGGGGCGGCAATGTCGCCGTGCGCGATTTTGGCTGGCCCTATGAACGTGACGACGGTCGTGAACGATCCACCCTGCCGGCCAATGTTTTTCGCGTCCTAAAAGGTGGAGCGTTTTATAACTCGCTTGCGCAGACCTCATGCGCAGCCGCAGATCGCAACTATCCCGATCTCGCGCTCAATCATGTCGGTTTTCGCGTTGTGTTGCTGCCTTCCGAGTGACGCTGCCGGGAAGGTGTGAAGCTGCGAGAGAAATGACAGGATCAACCGTCGTTGCCCTCGCAGCTTCACATCGTTATGGGTTCGGCGCAGGTAGGTTCTCCACTGGCGGTAGGCTCTTCAAGAACGCTGCAATCGCCAACAGATCGTCCTGACTGAGCTTGCTCAGGCTTCGCTCCGCGACAGATTTCATTCCCTGGTGCGCCTCAAGGCCATCTGCGTAGACGCCCGTGCCCAAGAATGCAGCGATCTCCTCTGCACTCCACTCTCCCAGACCAGTCTCTGCATCTGACGTCAGATTTGGCGCCACGGTATCCATGAAAGGCGCTCCTGCCAGGAACTTGGACATATCCGCCGCGCCATCGGGTCCGACTGGCGTATGGCACCGCCCACACCGCACGATAGAAGCCAGATACTGTCCACGGGCGGCTGGCTCAGTCGGAGCCTCAGCAGGCGGCGGCGTTTGCGGGGTGAAGTCAGCCACTTCGATGGTCAGTTCACGCGCCGGCACCGCATTCTCCAGAGGATCCAGGCTCCGGAGATAGGCAGCCAGGTCCATGATGTCCTTATCCGAGATGGCGGCGAAACGCGGCATGACTGGCGCCAGGTTTTCACCGTCGCCGCGCTTACCCAGCCGGATGGCGTCGGCGATCTGCTGATCAGTGTAGCTGCCGATTCCCGTTGCTGGATGGGGGGTGATGTTGGCGCTATAGACCACGCCAAAGGGTCCCTCGAATTTGTTTCCTCCAGCCGGCCCGCCCAGGTCACGATTGAAGTGGCAGCCGCAACCGTTGCCATTGCCCAAAGCAAAGATGACCGCGCCATTGACCGGGTCGCCTGCAATGGTCATTTCTTCTTCAGCCTCTTCGGTCGGTGCAGCAGTTGCCTCTTCAGCAGGTGCGGCAGTTGCCTCTTCAGCAGGTGCTGTGGTTGCCTCTTCAGCAGGTGCGGCAGTCGCTTCTTCAATCGGTGCAGGGGGCGCTGCTTGGGGCTGAGAGGGTTGGCAGCCTGCCAACACCAACGTAAGCAAGACAATACCTACGAGGAACGTTGCCAGATGGATACCGCCGAAGGCGGCTCCTGATGCGTTGCGTGAATTCTCTGATGTCATGTGTGTTTCTTCCTTTCCTTTGCGCTGTTGATAGGACGATGAGTAACGCAACCAGGCAACAAAGTAAGGTTGGTTGCCTGACTCGGAGGTGTGGGGAAAAACTACTACACGGCGGCGTAAGTGACTCCGTGATATGTCATTCTGAGCGCCAGCGAAGAATCCTGCTCGACCACGAGGGATGCTTCACTGCGTTGGCGCAGAGCGCCTGTACCAAACAGCATGACAATTTATTGGCGTATTTCCGCCCGCGTGTACTACTGACTGGCGCGCGCTGTAAACTCGATTTCCAGGCGAACATCTTCCGATACGTTGGCGACGCTGGGCACGCTGGGAATCGTCAGCCCATAGTTGCCACGTTGGACGACCGTTGTACCCAAGCCGACCAGTTCAGCTTCTGAATTGGCGGTCACCGTCATCTGGAAGGTTTCCGGGTGGGTCACATCGCGGATCGTCAAGTCACCTATCACAGTAAAGTTGAAGGGCTGACCGATTGTCGCACTTTCTGGCATCCCTTCGATTGTTGTCGGCGTAAAGGTGATATAACGGAACTGGTCTTGGGCCGACTGCAGAATGAAGCGGCGAATCGCGCTATTGCGTCGGTCGCTGTCTGTGGTCAGGTCGCTGGCATCGATCTGGATTGGGCCGATTTGGGCGCTGGCTGGATTCGACGGATCGACAGTGATTTGACCGGTGACGAGCGAGGTGATCCCCTCTACAGTTTTGGGCTGTCCCAACAATTCTTCGTTCACGTAGAAGCGGGCTTGCGTGGCGTCTTGAGCGATCTGAAATGTGAGCGCCTGACCAACGCTTTGGCCTGCCGAAGATGAGCTGGCCTCACTGGCCGGTTGGTTATCTGCAGCGGGAGTGGGTGTATCGGTGGGGGCTGCCGCAATGGTAGGTTGTGGAGCTGCTGTGGGCGTCTCTGCTTCTGGTGCATCTGACGACTGACACGCCGCCAGCCCCATGAGCATGATCACGAATACGAGGCTCCAAACGAAAGGTTTTATTACAACGAAAACGCGCATTGCTGACTCCTGATCTACTCCTGATACAATTGTGATTAGGGTTGCCGGGGGATATGCAACAAAGAGGCAACCGACTCAAAGCACCATGTCGACAGAATGATACTTGAGTTCGTCTTGATATTTTGGGTGCTGCACTACAGTTTGTGTAGCGCCGTGGGCCATTCTTCACCATCAGCATGAAGGCTTTGGAGTCGAGCAGACAGTCTTTTTTGTCAGTGTGGTGCGAAACTGTTCCCCCATCGCAGCGCCTCTTTTTCATAGAAAGTAGGGAGAATCCATATGGCAGTTCAGCATCGACGTTTAGGAAAGCATGGAGTACTGGTCAGCAATTTGTGTCTGGGCACCATGAATTTTGGATGGGTGACGACGGAAGAAGACAGTTTCAAGATCATGGATCGGGCGCTGGAGTTGGGGATCAACTTCTTTGACACAGCCGATGTCTATGGTTGGGCCGTAGAGCACGGTCATACGGAAGAGATCATCGGCCGTTGGTTCGCCCAGGGAGGTGGACGCCGCGACGCGGTCATTCTAGCAACGAAGGTCTTCAACCCGGTGTCGCGAAAAGCCGCACTCCGCGAGCCAAATTCAGACGGACGCAGCCTTTCGGCGCCCAAAATTCACAAGCATTGTGCGGGCAGCCTCAAGCGATTGCAGACCGACTGGATTGACCTCTATCAGATGCACCACATCGACCGCAGCTGTCCGTGGGATGAGACGTGGCAGGCTTTTGATGCGCTGGTCAAACAGGGCAAGGTGGTCTATGTGGGGTCGAGCAACTTCGCCGGTTGGGATATTGCCACCGCGTGTCAGGAGGCATCGAAGCGGGGCATGAGCGGCCTGGTGAGTGAGCAGAGCATTTATCACCTGAACAACCGCATGATCGAGCTGGAAGTAGTTCCTGCCTGTCGGCACTACGGCCTGGGGCTGATCCCATGGAGCCCTTTGGGCGGCGGTCTGCTGGGCGGCGCGTTGGAAAAGGCTCAGGCGGGCCGCCGCATGAACGAGAACTTTGCCAAAGAGGTGGAAGCGAATCGCTCCAAATTGGAAAAATACGAGGCGCTGTGCAAGGAGCTGGGCGAGGAACCCGGCGTGGTGGCCCTGGCCTGGCTACTCCACAACCCGGCCGTCACCGCACCCATCATCGGCCCCCGCACCATTGAGCAGCTCGAAGCCGCCGTGCGCGCCACGGAGATCACCCTGGACGAGGAAACACTGCGCAAACTGGACGAGATCTTCCCCGGCCCCGGCGGAGAAGCGCCCAAGGCGTATGCGTGGTAGGTGTGAAATCAGTTGATTGTAGGGGCTTGAACGGCGGTGAACATACCCTGTTACACCCGAAAAACTCTCTCGCCGCCGTTCAAGCCCCTATGAAGTGGGGTCATTCATTACGAAGGAATCGCATCGCTCGGCGGCTATACAGCTGCCGAGCGATTGTTATATGAACCAGCTAATGCTATGTCGGGGCCTGTGTGAGATTGTCGTCGGGCGATTCGGTCGCTTCATTCTCAAGATGGAAGCGATAGCGATAGACGTAGAACTGAATCGTATCGCCCTCGCGTAGTGGGCGTTCTTCTGTTTTGGAAAGACGCGGCGGTTTGCGCGCCTCTGGGTTTGCGTCTGACA
>CAZLMM010000123.1:2119-15751 GCA_964560495.1 uncultured Caldilineaceae bacterium | reverse complement strand
CAGCGAAGCATCCTGCTTGCAGAACTGGGATTCTTCGCTGCGCTCAGAATGACAAGCACATCCTTGAGAGAAATGCACCCATGAGCGCGATGATCCAGAGACTCACCCCCCGCACGTTGGCAGCCAGGCGGACAATCACCGGCTATCTTTTCATTTCGCCCTTCATCTTGGGTTTCACCATCTGGTTCATGATCCCGGCGCTGACTGCCTTGTGGCTGACATTCACCGACTGGAATCTCATCAGTCCTCCCAAATATGTTGGCTTCGAGAACATCACCCGCCTGGGCGGAGACAAACTCTTCTGGCAGTCTCTCAAGGTGACTACAAACTACACCTTGATCGCTGTGCCGCTGGGTTTGGTGTTGGGCTTCGTTTTGGCTCTGCTCATGAACACGAAGGTGCGGGGGATCAGCTTTTTTCGCACGGTCTATTACCTGCCGAGCATTGTGCCGGCGGTCGCCAGCGCCGTATTGTGGGCGTGGATTCTCAACACCGAGTTCGGTCTGCTCAACGCTATGCTCGGCTGGTTTGGCATCCCACGGGTAGCCTGGCTGCAAGAACCCCAGTGGGCTCTGCCCGCGCTGATCCTCATGAGCCTGTGGGCCCTGGGCGGCAGTATGGTCATCTATCTGGCCGGGCTGCAAGGCATCCCCGAAGTCTTTTATGAAGCGGCCAAGATTGACGGGGCAGGACGGTGGGCGCAACTGCGCCACATCACCATCCCCCTTATGTCGTCGATCATCTTTTTCAATCTGATCATCGGCATCATCGCTTCGTTCCAGATCTTCACCGCCGGCTACTTGATCACCAACGGCGGGCCGCAAAACGCGACGCTCTTCTATGTGCTCTATCTTTATCGCAACGCGTTCCAATACTTGGACATGGGCTATGCGGCTGCGTTGGCCTGGGTGCTCTTCTTGATCATCATGACGCTGACGCTGATCATCTTTCGCTTCGTTGGGCGCACGGTTCATTATGAGGAAAACCCATGACGCCAACTCTATTCATAAGTGAGGCATGAGCGATGACAACAGCAAGTGAACCTTCGGTGGAGATGATTGCGCCCGCCCTGCCCTCGCGGAGGCAACAAACCTATCGCTCTGACGCAGCAATCAGGCGGTCGGAACTCCTGTGGCGCGCCTTTGTCTGGCTGATACTGCTGATCGGCGCGTTCGTCATGGCGTTGCCGTTTGTCTGGCTGTTGAGCAGCTCGCTCAAGGTGGAGACACAGATTTTCCAATTTCCGCCTCAATGGATTCCCAATCCGGTGCGCTTCCAAAACTATAGCGATGCGCTCACCTACAAACCCTTCAACGTCTACATCATCAACACCCTGACCATCGTCGTGCTCAACGAGATCGCCATCATCGGCACCGCGTCGATCTGCGCCTATGGTTTTGCCCGCATCCGCTTCCCGGGTCGCGACTTCTGGTTCGCCGTCGTTCTCGCCACCATGATGGTGCCCTACTTCGTGTTGATGATTCCCCAGTTCATCATGTTCACCCGCCTGGGTTGGATGGACAGTTTTCTGCCGCTGACCGTGCCATTCTTCTTCGGCGGCGGCGCGTTCAACATTTTCCTCCTGCGTCAGTTCTTCCGCACGCTGCCGGCGGAGCTGGCCGACGCGGCCCGCATCGACGGCTGCAACGAGCTGGGCATCTATTGGCGCATCATGATGCCCCTGGCCAAGCCAGCCCTGGCGACCGTCGCCATCTTCACTTTTCTTTTTGGCTGGAACGACTTTATCGGCCCGTTGCTCTACCTCAGCTCGCCGGACAACTTCACCGTCGCCATCGGCCTGGCAACCTTCCGCAGCGTCATGCGCACCCGCTGGGATCTGCTCATGGCGGCTTCCAGCGCGATGATCCTGCCCGTGGTGCTGCTCTTCTTCTTCGCTCAGCGCTACTTCATCCAAGGCATCGTGATGAGCGGGCTGAAGGGATAGCATCCCCAGGTGTGATGGTGTATATCAGCAGCTCGCACGGCTTGCCGCGCCAGATTTGGTAATTGCGCAACAGCCCTTCGTATTGCATCCCGCTTTCAACAGCACGCCCCTCGACGCAACATTTTCTTGCGGGCAGACCGCCTCGATCCGCGCCAGCTTCATCTTGTCGAATCCAAAAGCAATGAGCGTCTGCACCATTTCGGTGGCGTGGCCGCACCCCAGTATTCTTGCGCAACGGCGTAGCCCAGTTCGCAGCGGCGGTGGTATGGGCGAGGCAGCCTGAAGGCGTCGATGCACTGTTTGACAGTGACGGCTCTTTGGCTATAATATCACAGTCAACAGTCAGTGACGACCAATGTTCGCTCAGGGATGCGCTTCATGGAAACATCCGCAACGATTGACCCTTTCGAGGAAATCAGGCAGCTTTTCCGAGAAACGGCCTCGGCCTTCAAGGAGACCGACGCCCGCCTCGACGAGCGCATCCGCGAGACCGACGCCCGCCTCGACGAGCGCATTCGCGAAACAGACGCCCGTCTCGATCAGCGTTATCGAGAAACAGACGAAAAAATTCGTCAGTTGGAGGGCATCTTTGGCAATCGTTGGGGCAGGCTCATCGAAGCGTTGGTCAAACCGGGGCTGCTGGCGCTCTTCCAACAGCGCGGAGTCAACGTGCGCCGCCTCTTTTCGCGCGCCGCCGCCCAGGCGAATGGCGACAACATGGAAGTCGACCTGCTCATGGAGGGCGACGTGGAGACCGTCGTCGGCGAAGTGAAGAGCACCATGGGCGTCGAGGATGTGCGCGAGTTTCTCGTCGATCTGCGTCGCTTTACGCACTTCTTCCCCCGCTATGCCGGTTTTCGCATCTTTGGCGCAGTCGCGGCCCTGGAATTCGCCGAAGGCGCCGACCGCTTTGCCTATCGTCAGGGGTTGTTCGTTCTGAGCGTGCAGGGTCGCGAGATGGTCGTCATCCGCAACGACGAAAATTTCCGACCCCATGACTTTGCCGCGGACCAAATGAGCTGACCAGGTTCGCTCCTGTTCATGTCCACGATTCCCCCTCTACTGGTCTCTACATAAAACATCTACGCTGGACATCTTCCAGGAAGCTCTCCAGCTTCCTGGAAGATTGACGGTCGACTGGACGCCCAACGACCACCCCATCGCCTTGTTGTCCCCCTCTGCGCCACAGGAGAGTGTGACATGGCTCGTCATCTTTTCCTCAACGTTGTCCTCATCGCCGCGCTTTTACTTGAATCGTCTCCACTGTTCACCGCCTTGCACTCGCCGCCAGCTCGCCCTGACGCTACGCCGACGCTGACCGCTGGCGCGCAGACATCCACCCCTCCCACAGCAACAGATCGATTGATCGGAACGCTCCGCTTTCCTGTGGAACTGGATGCAGACGGCGACGCGGCCACCAATCCGCACATCCGCCCCGCGCCAGTGCAGCGCATCACCACTGTGGATGGGAGCGCCAGCCTCGACTATGCCGTGGTGCGCCTGGGAGTTGAGGTGCGCCCTCTTGAGGCTCGGGTCAACCCGGCCGGCGCGATGGTGACTTTTCGCCTCTGGAGTGACGCACCAGGTTCGCGCCGCGTCGATCTCACACGCACAGCACGCGCCGACGCCTGGGGCGCGGCCTTGGTCGAGATTCCCCTGTCCGAGGAGCTTCTGACCGGCGAGTTTCGCTATCGCGCTCAGGCCGATGGCTACGCGCCCAGCGCGACGCGGCGTTTCCATTTCGACCGCGGCGCGTTCAGTCACGAGACGATCTTGGGGGCCGCTGCGGTTGCTGCGAAGACAGAGCGCGACGGACGCCTGGTGGTGGATGTTGCCACGTATGAGAAGATCGATCCGAATCATCGTAGCGTAGAAGTGACGGCCATTCGCCTGATCTCAACTGGCGTAGGTCGTGAACCGCGGCGCGAAATCCTGCCCTCGTTGCTTGCGCGCCGGCTCGATGACCGCCGCGCACGCGCCGAACTCTATCTGGAAGCGGGCGACTATCTGCTCCTGGCGTCGGCGACGCTGGCAGATGGGCGACGTCAGGCCGTGAGCGCGCCGATCTACACCGTCGTTGAGGAGAGGGCCGCGCCCCCGGTCGCCCGCGTCGAAGGCATTCAGGAGATCGGCGACGCCGACAATCTCCGTGTGGCATATCGCACGCCCGATGGCGATGCAGCCATCTTCACCCAACAGGTGGACGCCCTGCCCACAGCAGCATTCCACCCGTCAGAGCAGACCGTCTTTCAACAGCAAAGTCGGGTGAGCGCCTTTGGCTGGCGCACCCACAGCTATCGCGTCAAGACCGACATCCAGACCGACGACGGCAAAAAACGCGTTGCGCTGCAAGGCTTTCACTACGAACCTATCGAGCGCCGCTATACCGTGCGCGTCGAATCGCTGATGGACGCAGCGGTGGAGGACACGATCACGGTGCAGGTATTGGGGCCAAACGGCGTCGTCATCTACGAAGAGAGCGCGCCGATCCTGCTGGAACCGGGCGCGCCGCTCGACTACGAGGTCATCGTGCCCAGCGACCGCGGCGAACCCCACGGGCTACGCATCATCGTCCACGACCCTTTCGATCTGGTGTGGCTCATCGAGCAGTTCAGCAACACGGTGGAGTCATTCTTCCATCTGTTGGATCGCTACGGGGTGTCGCTGACGGCCGGGGCAAAGAGCAGCATCAAACTGCTGGAAATCGAGTTGGCTGTGGTCGGTCTGGTCTGCACGTCGGCCAGCCGCGGCTGCGCCCTGAGCACGCGCGGCTTGCTCTTCACCAGTCCGTCCGATTGGTGGCTGGTGGTCTTCGATGGGCTGCGCAACTGGCTGGCCAAGACTTTCGATGTCAATGTGCCGCCTGGCAGCAGCAACTCCACCATTGAGGAGGCGATCAGCCGCCTGGTCCGCAATGGCATCACCATCGGCGAGCTTTCCAATGTCGGCGTCGCATCGGCGCGCTTGCAGCTCAAACTTGTCGAGATCGAAAGCTGTCCCAACGAATCCGCGCGCCGAAAGGCGATCGAGTATGTCAAATCCGTCGGTTTGCAAGTGAAAGACCTGGGCCGCCGCATCACCTTGCGCGCCAAAGAGCTATCGGAGAAGTACCAGGGTTCGGCCAACGAAGTTCAGTGGAAGTTTCCACTTGCCCCCCAGCTTCCCTGGTGGATTTTTGTCCAGGCGGGGCCGGTGCTCGCCTTCAAAATGGATGGCGGCTCTACGCAGGATGTCTATGTCTATACCGAGCTGGCCGCTGAGCTTGGCGTCAAAGCCAGCTTGGTGATTGATCCACGCTCCGGTTTCTTCGACAAGATCATCGGATGGATCTCCGGCACCGCCAACTTCTCCATCGAGGTGCTGCGCATGGTCGACCTGCTCAAGCTGAGCACGGATGTCTTCTTGACCATCCTTGACGCGCAGGAGTATGTGGTCAACGGCAACTGCAACCGCGTCCCGCCTGGCCTACCCTTCGATTGGGGCTATTCGCCCGATGACCGCCGCGATGCCTTCCAGAATGATTTCTTGCCGGAGCCGGCCGGCGCCAGCGGCGCGCTGGAGACTGCCTATCGCCAACTTGCACGTGCGCAATCGCTCGGCCTGGAGCGCGCCGCAACCTATTGGGCGCTGCAAGTGCGCGAGGAAGAGCTGGCCTTCTTCGAGGAGAACACCAGCCTGGTCATCAGCCGCACGTTGGAAATCCGCAATGCGGTGGCCGAAGGTGAGAGCCGCGTCGAAGGACTGCTCTCTGGCGCCATTCCAATTGCGCCATCACTCACCATCACCGACGCCCTGTTGGCAACCCTGGAGACCGTGCAGGAGCGCGTCTTCAACAGCAGCTACGACAAGAAGCGTCGCCAACTGCTCGATGCCCTGGAGTTCGCCCAACGCAACTATGCCGCATTGACCGGCCAGGAACTGGAATTCCAGCGTGAGTTGCGTCTGCTGCAGCAGGCCACGGGCATCGGGGTGCTGGACAGCGGCTTGGTCGAATTTGCCATGTGGGCGATGCGCAAGTTTGGCCTGGACGCCACGCCTGTGGAGATCGTGCGCGGCGTATCCAGCATTCCCCGTCTGGCAACAAGGAGCAGACGCCCCGAATGGGCGCGCATTACGCCGAGCCGCTATTTCTCGCCCTATGAGGCGCCGCCTGTGCTCATTGCGCCCAGCGGCAGTTTGGGCCGCTATCTCAACAGCCAGGCCGCCATGGACTGGCTGGAGACCTACGTGGCTTCCGGCGGCGTGCTGATCGTGCTGGCCCAGGCGCGCGATGAAGATTGGTCGCTGCTGCCGGGCGGCCAGGTGGCAGGCCAGGGCTATCGCACCGACATCTTCTGCAACGAGGCGTCAGTCTTCGTCGCCAATGCGTCTCCGTGGATCGCCGGGCTGAACCGCAACCAGCCCAATCTACAGCTCGACGGCTCGCTCACCCGCTGGCCGACCAACGCCCAGGTGATCCTCACCCGGCGCACTGGCAATCAGATGGCCGCCATGATCGAGTATGCCTACGGCGCAGGGCGCGTCGTCGCCACCTCACTCTATCCCGACTGGTACATCTCCGGCCGTATAGCCAGCCCAGAAGACTGGATCTTTGCCCAGAGTTTTTTCACCACGGCCTACCTTCTGGCGCTGGGTCAGCCGTTGCCGCCGGCCATGCAACCAGACCAGGGCTTCACCCTTGACCATCGTCTGAGCAACCGTCTGGCGCAGCCAGCCGACCAGATTGGCGTGGCGACCAATCACCGCGCTTTCTGGAATGACGAACTTTGGCGAATGGAACGTCGCCCCATCAGCGAAACCGTAGACTCGCTGCAGGCGCTACGTCCCGAATGGCCGAAGGGACTCCAGATCGTCTCCTTTGCGCCGCCTTTGGCCAGCGGCGCGGTGCAGACCGTCACCCTCAACCACACTGCGCCAGCCTTTGCCGGCGTCTTCCGCAGCGGCGCAACTCAAGCGCAAACAGAGCTGATTTATCAGTCTGCCTGCGATCCAAGTGTCTGCGACTGGCAGAACCTGCGCACCCGCACAAAATTGGTGGGGACGACGGGCGGCCCCTTCTTTCGCGTTGCGTCGCCGGTCAGCCCACCCGCTTTCTCGTTGACCAGCAACCAGCCTGCCTATCCGTTTGGCGCAACGGCCGTCGTCACCGCCAGCCTCAGCAACCCTGGCCCCCTGAGCCACACCTTCGTCATCTCGCCCCTGGCTGGGCTGCCCGGCGTCGCTGCGGAAATGGTGACGCTGGCCGCCGGCCAGAGTGCGATCCGCAGCTATCCGGTGCGCATCTGGCAGACGACCGACGTGCGCATGGACGTGCAGGAGAATGGCGCCAGCGTGAGCAGGTTGGGGCTGCGTCTGCCTGTTACACCGCCTGCCCTGGACTTGGCGCTTTCAACCCAGCGCACCCCGGCTGGCGTTCACAGCTCGGTCACGGCGACTGCCACGCTCAGCGGCAAGCTGGGCGACGTAAGCGGCGTGGCGTTGAACTGGCAGCTTGTGGGCAACAACGGTCTCATCGCCGCGACCAGCACGCCCCTCAGCGACGGCGACGGTGTGAGTGTGACTGTTGTCACCTTGCCGCTTCCACCTGCGCCCCCCAACAGCGCCTTTCTCGTGCAGGCTGCGCTGCCCAGCAATTTGGTCGTGGGCAAAGAGACTGTCAACATTGTCTGGCCTGCTGTCATCGAGTCGGCTCAATTCAGCTCGTCCATCGCCATCGGCGAGGCCAATCCGAGCGCAATGCAGACAACTCTTGCGTCAGCGGGGTTCGGCGGCCATGCTCAAATGCAGGCGATCTTCAAACAAGGCGGCGTGACGCTGACCGCCGGCCCAATCGTCAACGCGCCGCTCGACGCCTCCGAGCAATCCGTTGCGCTTGATGTTCCTGCCCCAGCCAATCTCGACTTGGGCGGAGACTATCGTGTGGTGGTGAGCGCCACGGTACAGGCCAGCGCCGCGGTAAGCAGCTTCACCACGCTGTACACCGTGCCCATGAAATTGGAAGCCCCACCTCTCTGGCTGCATCTGAAGCCGACGACGCGCGCCGGGTACACTCTTGCCGTTGGCGTCGGATTGGGGCCATCGCGGATGCCTGCAGTGGGCCCCTATACAGTTGCGCTGCGACGGAACGGCGAGATCACGACAACGGTCTACACAACCGCAACGGTTGCCGGCGGCGTGCTCAATCTCTTTGGCGTCCTGCCAAACCTGGTAGAGAGCGGCCTCTACAGCCTGACGTTGACCACGCCGCGCTTAACTGGCTGGCAGGGAGTAAAGAACTTCACGATCCCAGCGCAGAAGTTGACCTACTCCAGCAGTGCATCAGCGCCCCCTGGCGGCTCGCTCCTTTGGACGGCAACCAATGTAGGCGGCATCGACACGACAATCAGCGGCACGTTGACCCTGGCCGACCCGCGCGCTATCACCCTGGTGCAGATTCCAGTCAACGCCGCTGCGCCAGTTGGCGCTTCTGTCACTGCAACTGTGCCCATTCCTGCACAGCTCGGCAGCAACCGCTTCTATGTACTGCGCTGGCGCGGGGTGGATCACCAGGACAACACGCTCAGCGAGAGCCGCTACGTGACGGTGCATGGACTGGAGGTGAATCTGAACAGTCGCACCGAACGCATCGCCTATTTGGTCAGCGATACGGTCTCCACCACCAGCCAGATCACCAGCAGCGCAGTGATCAGCGACGGCTGGCTGCGGTTGCAGGTGCGCAGGCTGGCGCAGGTCAACGCCGGCGAGGATGAGGGCTGGCGTGCGTCTTTGGCTAATTGGGGCAATTCCAACCGGGTAGGATTCACTATCGAAGAGCCCTTCACCGCCAACTGGACACTCAGCATCGCCCCAGACATACAGAGCAACCCCTTCATCCTGGAGCAACTACTTGTGCAGACGGAACTCGACCCCACCAACACTTGCCCAGAACAGGTGACAGGCGGCTGGGCCGGCGGCCCCATCACCAACCGGCTGCGCCTGTCGGTCTACGACACCACCGACGGCAGCCTGTTGTGGAGTACATGCACCGCCGGCTCCTATGCCATCGCGGACGCGCTCATCTATGCGACGGTGGCCGACCAGGATCCCCAGTTTGGCCTTGACCTGCGCAACCCCTACACCAACACCCTATTCGCCTATCGCCCCATCGACGGGACGCTGCTCTGGACGCGGACAGTCACGGGCGCAGGAGCGGTCATGGTCACAGACCAGGCATTGGTCATCGAGACCAGCGCCAATCATTACGGTCTTGCCACCCCCAGTCAGTTTCGCTTCTTCCAGCCCGCTGACGGCGCAGAGGTCGGCGCGCCGACGCCGCCAGGTTTCCATCTGTGGCCGGCGCTTCTGGTGGGCGATCAGCTGATCGTCCAGTCCAGCGCGGAGATCATCGCCTATGACGCAAGCAGCGGCGCCGAGCGATGGAGCATTCCCTTCACCCTGAACGGCAACCTGCTTGCAGCCAACGCCGGTTATCTCATCGCTGAATGTTTTGACTGCGACGCGGCCTTCCCAGACCAGAATGTGATGAAAATCTACGACGCCGCGAACAGCCAACCGCTCCACACCTTTCCGGCGGACTTGACAAACGAGTTGATGGCATTGGACGCCGCAACCCTGTATTTCGTTGTGGGCGACATCTTCGTCCCGGATGCGACCGTCGTTACAACCAGCGGGCCGGGCTTGTACGCGGTCGATCTTGAGAACGGCGACCTGAGCCACCTGTATGACACCTCGCTCAATGGAACAAACGTCGTGGCCTTGATTGGAACGGGCGGGCGCCTCTATCTGAGCGACGATGCAGGGCTGCTCACCGGCTATGAACTGAGCAACGGCCATCTCCACCAGACCGATTTGGACGCCGATTTCGGCTGCATTCCCAATCGCCTCATCGCCGCCAACCGTGGGCTGCTCATCGACGGCTGCGCCGGCGGATGGCTGCATCTGGACGGGCAGATCGTCCAATCGGGCGCGACGACCTACGGCATGGAAGTGTTGCGCGAGGAGTGGTTGCCCGTGGGCGGCGCCAGCAACTTCGACCTCGACCGCGCGTTGGTCGCGCCCCCGCTGAGCGACGACCCGCGAGCGGGTGGTTCGCTGCAACTGGCCGCTGCGCTCTTCAGCGCTGCGCCGGTCAGCGAACCTTTCACTGATAGCCGCCACGTCCTGGCGACGGACAGCGCCGGCTTCGTCATCGGCGACGGCAGCAGCGCGGTCATGCTCACAACGGATCGACTGGACTATCGCGCCAACCTGCCCTTCAGCAGCTTGGACGATGAGCTTGCTACGGTGCATCTGAGCGGCTTGCTGCAAAATATCAGCGCAATTACCGCAACGCTGCACCTTACGGTGACGAGGGACAACGGCGCAGGGATTCAGCAGGTGTACTCCCTCAGCGCCAGTGACGTCCCGCCCGGCGCAGCGATTTCCTTTAGTTTCGATGACCTAGAGCCGCCTGTTGGCATCGTGACCTATTATGCCTACACGAATTTAACAGGCGTAACCCAGGCAGTCATTTCGGTGACAGGCGTCGCCGTGGATTGGAACGCCTGGCTCGCTCCCTGGGCCATCGGTCTGGGCGAAGGCGTCGACATTCATGTCTCCCTGGTCAACACCTTCACCCACCCAGCCTTTGTCAGCGTCGATCTGGGCATGGGCTATCAGCAGATCGTCGTGGAGCCGGGCGGCGCCATTACGCTCACCCGACGCATCACACCGACCGCGGTCGGCGCGCTTACGATTCCTGTCACCATCACCGGCGACATCTATCTGGAAAATGGCGCGCCTGTTGCAGCGACGGCGACATCCTCCCTCCCCTTGACCGTGCGCAACGAAACGGTTCAAGCTGCGGTTGGTCTGGTCGGCGTCCTGCGCACCCCGGCCCAACTTGCCGCGGTGGGCGACGCCAACCTGACCCTCACGCTGACCAATCCTACCAGCTACACCTTCGCCGTGGATGTTGCCATGACGCTGAGCGGCCCCCAAAGCGCGGCTGAGACGCGGCGTATGACCCTGACGCCCGGCAGCGAACTGCTCACCTACCCATTGGGGACGCCGGCCATTGGCGATTACACCGCCCACTTCACCGTGACGCATGGGACAAACGGGCGACTGCTGGCGACGCTCGCCCTGGCCTTCAGCGTCGTCGAGCCGCTGGCCGCGGCGTTGCTGACCGCTGGACTGAGCGGTCCCGATGGGACTGGCAAGATCACCGTGACAATCACGGCCACGGCTGCGCCGACAAGCGAAACTGACTGGCTCGGTCTCATCAGCCTGGAAGGTGTGCTGGAAGAAACGGTTCCAGTGCAGCTTGCGCCCAGTCAAGAGCTGGTTGTCACTCGCACCCTCGATCTCGGCGAGCGGATGGGTAATCAGGCGCTTGATCTACGGCTGCTGGAGGGTGACGGCGCACAGAATGCCCTGTTGACGCTTGTCGTCCCCGGCTTGCCGCGCCCAGCCTTTGCCGCTTCCCTGGTGAGCCTGGCTGCAACGCCAGGTGTTGTGGGCGGCGCGACCACGCTGACTGCGCTGGTGGACAACAACGGCGCAGAGGGCGATGTATACTTGGAGTTCGAGGCGTTCGACCAGCTCATCGGGCGGATCGCTCACGTGCCCGCCCAGGCGCAGACGCAAATCAGCGCGACTGTCTTTGCACCGGATGACATCCTGGCTGGCGTCTTTCCTGCGCTGGCGCGCCTGAATGATGAGACCAGCCTGGCCGACGTGATCATCAGCGGCGTTGAGGCAAACCTGACCCACGCTCTCGACGCTGCCTCTTATGAACCCTTCGGTCAGGCGACGTGGACGGCGCAGGTGAGCGGCGTGAACGGGCCGCCAGCGACCTATGACGTGACGATGCGCTATGGCGACCAGGAGCGGGTGCAAGCTGTGACTGTTGGCGCGGGGCAAAGCCAAAGCGTGCAATGGAGCTTCAACGTAGGGCCGGTGAGCGAGCGTGCGACCATCTTCCTGCACACACGGCCCACCGGTTCTGCACCTCGGCGCTCTCTCATCATCGACAGCGCGTGGGTGAACGTGGTAGAGGCGGGCGGCGTCTGGCTGACCAGCGACAAGAGCCGCTATCAGGCCGGCGAGACCATGCACATGACGCTTCACATTCGCCAGCCGGTGCGCAGCGCGCTGGTGTTGGCGCCGGAAGACCTGGACGCGTCTTCGGGGATCGTGCTGTGGAGCAGCCTGGAAGTGACGCCCACCCTGGCCCATCACTTCAACTACACCGGCAGCGATGGCATCGCACGCAGTTTTGATCTGACCGACACGGCCACGTTGGTGGGTGATTTCCCCATCTCCTTCGCGCTGCCCGCAGTGGTGCGCACAGGACGTTACGAGGTGCGCTATCATGCAGACGGCGAGGCGCGAGCGCTGCCGTTCGATCTTTTTGGCGTGGAAACCAAGGTGGACGAGCTTCAAGCGACGCCATCTGCGCTTGGCAACGGCGATGCGCTCACGCTGACGGCACGCTTGCACAGCAACAGCGCTTTGTCCGATGTGGTCATCTCTGCCTATGCGCTGCCGCCAGACCGCCAGCGCATCGATCTGGCCGCGCAGCCAGCCGGCCCTCTAGCCGCGGGCGCAACTCCAGTCACGCTGAGCAGCGTCTTGGCGTCGCATCAGGCGGGCCCACACACCATCGTGTTGCAGGCGCGTGACGGCGAGAGCGACGCGCTGTTGGGTTATGGCTCTCTCATCGTCGATGTAGGGCGCGCGTTCATCGCCGATCTAGCGACCGACCGCGGCGTCTATGCGCCTGGTCAACCCGGCCACGGAACGGTCACGCTCTACGCCGCCGGACCAGCCCGCGCCCGCGTCGAAACAAGCGGCGGTAGCGCGCTGCTGGATCAGGGGATCAGCGCAACAGGCTACCAGTCGTTCACCTTCACCATCCCCACGGCCTCTGCAATGGACGAGGTGCTTATCGGCGTGGTGACAGACGCCGACGGCATGACTTCCACACTGCAAACAGCCTACATAGTGGCGGCCGCCTTCGACGTGACGCCGCCGACCATCATGGTGCAGTCGCCCGTCGCCGCCGAGCCAGACAAGATGGCCTCGGTGCGCTATGCCTCGCCGGCGGGCCGCACAGTCAACGTGAACGGCGTAGTCGTCGACGCCTCACCTATTGTCAGCCTGACGGTCAATGGCGTCGCTGCGACTCTGGTCGGTGGCAGCTGGTCCACGCCAGTGACGCTGGCCGATGGGGTGAACTTCGTGGATGTCGTTGCGGTGGATGCAGCCGGCAATCTGGGCTACACGCTACACGCCATCTCTGGCGAGCCGGAGAGAACCGTGTCGCTGGCGTTGACGCCTATCACGGTCACGGTGGGCGAGGAATTCGGCGGGCAAGTGACTGTGCAGGCTGCGGACAGACTCACTGCCGAGGTGCGCCTCAGCTTCGACGATGGCGGCGTCGCCGTTGCCCCCTCTGTACAGGCGGCGCAGTCAGGGGGCGCCGAAGAATTCACACTCTGGTCGGGTGTGCTACAAGGAGGCGTAATGCAGACGATCCCATGGGGCGCAATCGCCATTGCCCCAGCCAGGGGAGAGATACGCGCGATCCTGGAAGGAGAGCGCGTCGATGGCGCGGTGAGCGATGGGGTGGGCTATCGGGTGTTGGCGCAGGTTGCAACGCCGACGAGCACGCCGACAATGACGAGCACGCCGACAATGACGAG
>CAZLMM010000123.1:0-2019 GCA_964560495.1 uncultured Caldilineaceae bacterium | reverse complement strand
ACGAGTACGCCGACGCCAACGAGTACGCCGACGCCAACGAGTACGAGTACGGCTACGCCGACAGGGACATCGACGCCTACCGAACCGGTGACGCCGGGCGAGTCGCATTCGCTGTATCTGCCGATTGTTCAGAGATAATGTAATGTGAACTTACGCACGTAGCCGCCCAACCCTCCTGGAAGCTCGGAGCTTCCAGGAAGACGCCACACGAGAGTCTGCGCATGTGCTCAGTTCCATCAATTTGGCTGTCTCGCGTGAGTGCGATTGCTGTGATATGATAGTATGAAGACCATATCAAGAAAGCCCCCGAAAGGAAGCCAAGTGGACGCGCAGATGGCAGTTGACCCATTCGAGGAGAGCAGGCAGATGTTCAGAGAGACTGCTGCTGCCTTCGAGGAGACCGATGCTCGACTCGCCCTATGTCAACCCGTACTGAAAGAGGTTTCATGAACGACAAAGACAACCCACAACTCGCCGACCTGCGTGTGCGTCTGGCTGAGGTAAACGACCTGGAGATGGCGGCCTCTGTACTGGAATGGGATCAGGAGACTTACATGCCCAGCGGCGGCGGACCGGCGCGCGGACGCCAGCTCGCAACGTTGGAACGGCTGGCCCACGAGAAGTTCAGCGACCCGGCGGTCGGGCATCTGCTGGATGCGCTCCAGCCTTACGCCGAAAGTCTGCCCAATGACCACGACGACGCAGCCTTGATACGCGTCACGCGCCGCGCCTATGACCGCGCCGTAAAGGTCCCACCATCGTTCACCGCCGAGGCCGTTGCGCACCTTTCGGCTTCCTACAACGCCTGGACAGAAGCGCGGCCTGCCAACAACTTCGACGATATGAAACCCTATCTGGAAAAGACCCTCGACTTGAGTCGGCGCTACGCAGATCTTTTCCCGGGCTATGACCACCCGGCCGACCCGCTCATCGACCGCCAGGATGAGGGGATGCGGGTGCGGACGCTGCGCTCGCTCTTTGGCGAACTGCGCAGCCGACTGACGCCTCTGATGGAGGAGATTTGCAGCCGCCAGCCGGTGGATGACTCCTGTCTGCATCGCTACTACCCGGAACCTCAGCAGTGGACGTTTGGTGAAGCGGTGATTCGTGGTTATGGCTATGACTTTGAGCGCGGGCGGCAGGACAAGACGCATCACCCGTTCATGACCAAGTTCTCCCTGGGCGATGTACGCATCACCACCCGCTTCGACGAACACAACCTGGGCGATGGCCTCTTCAGCACGCTCCACGAATCGGGGCACGCCATGTACGAACTGGGCATCAACCCGACATTCGAGGGCACGCCCCTGGCAGAAGGCACATCGGCTGGCGTTCACGAAAGCCAGTCGCGTTTGTGGGAAAATCTGGTGGGGCGCAGCCGGGAATTCTGGCAATGTTACTATCCACGCTTGCAGGCGGTCTTCCCTACAACCTTGAGCGATGTAAGCGAAGATGAGTTCTATCGCGCATTGAACAAGGTGCAGCGTTCGCTCATCCGCGTGGACGCCGATGAGGTGACCTACAACCTGCACGTGATCATTCGCTTCGAGCTGGAGCTTCAACTGCTGGAAGGGTCGCTGGCGGTGGCCGATCTGCCCAAGGCATGGCGCGCTCTCTACGAGGAGACGATGGGCATCTCATCACCCGATGACAAGGACGGCGTCTTGCAGGATGTGCACTGGTACAGCGGCTTCATCGGCGGGATGTTCCAAGGCTACACCCTGGGCAACATCATGTCGGCTCAGTTCTATCAAGCGGCGCTGCAGGCGCACCCAGAAATCCCCGCTGAGATCGCCGCTGGGCGCTTCGACATGCTCCACGGCTGGCTGAGCCAGCATCTCTATCGCCACGGCGCCAAATTCACGGCCAACGAGCTGCTGGAACGCACAACGGGCGGCCCGTTGGAGATCAAACCCTATCTGGCCTATCTCACCAGCAAGTATGGGAAACTCTACGAATTGGATACGTAACAGCAGGTCTCTCCTGACGCTGAACTGAATATCTGTATTCAGAAGGCCA
>CAZLMM010000122.1:0-15836 GCA_964560495.1 uncultured Caldilineaceae bacterium | reverse complement strand
GGCGCAGCGTGCGCTCGGTGCGCGGCAACCAGTGGATGTTCCGCATCGGCCACCCCGCGGATCACCCGTTGCGGGTGCGCCGCGAGTTGTATGAAGGGGTGGGGTCTTGGGGAATTGAGGTTTTGGGGAGCGCTGACGCGCCCCTTCCCCAAAACCCCATGACCCCACAATCCCATTCACTCCTCTATCCTGTCCTCCACGAATCCACCCCGGTGCGCATGGACCTCAGTCATAGCGGCTGGAGCGACATCTTCTTCCTGGGCATGGACTTCCCGGAGGGCGCGCGGGTGCTCAACATTTCCGTGGACTTGAGCGTCGCCGGTCAGAGCGAAACAACGACGCCCCGTCCACCGGTGGAGGCGTTCTTCCGGGTCATCGACCAGCCGATTCTGCGCCTGGTCAGCGTCGATCTGGGCGCGACCGCCGAGATCACCAGCCTGGCGGAAGTCTTCGATTTCGCCAAGGATTATCTTGGTCTGCTCAAGGCCGCGGTCATCGCAGCCGGCGTCGTGCCGCCGGGCGTGGAAGGCGCGGGTCAGCCGCTCGCCGACCTGCTGGGCCGGCTCATCCGCCCCGGTTGCGGCATCGAGTTGGTGAGCCAGGTCAACGGCATCCCCAAAGGATCGCGACTGGCGGTCTCCACCAGCTTGTTGGCCTCGCTCATTGCCGTCTGCATGCGCGCCACCGGCCAGACGCGCTCGCTCGCCGGGTCCCTCACTGAGGACGAGCGGCGCATCGTTGCCGGTCGCGCCATCCTGGGCGAGTGGCTGGGCGGGTCGGGCGGCGGCTGGCAGGATTCAGGCGGCGTGTGGCCGGGCATCAAGCTCATCCAGGGCGTGGAGGCCGGGCCGGACGACCCGGAATATGGCGTGAGCCGCGGTCGGCTGCTGCCCAGACACACGATTCTCACCCAGAATGACGTGAGCACAACGACGCGGCAGCGCCTGCAGGAGAGTCTGGTGCTGGCGCACGGCGGCATGGCCCAGGATGTGGGGCCGATTTTGGAGATGGTGACAGAGAAGTACTTGCTGCGTAGCGAGGAGGAATGGCTGGGACGGCTGGAGGCCATGCGCCTGTTCGACCACATTGTGGAGCGCCTGCAAGCTGGCGACATACCGGCCATCGGCGCAGCCACGGAGCGCAACTTTCGTGGCCCCATTCAGACCATCATCCCCTGGGCCAGCAATCTCTATACGGAGACGCTCATCGAACGAGTGCGGAATGAGTTTGGGCCAGCGTTTTGGGGCTTTTGGATGTTGGGCGGCATGGCCGGCGGCGGCATGGGTTTTCTCTTTGACCCGGCCCAACAAGCGGCAGCGCGTCGCCGTCTCCAGCCGATCATGCAAGGCGTCAAGCAAGAACTTGAAGACGCTGTCCCCTTTGCCATGGAGCCGGTGGTGTACGACTTCGCTATCAACGAGCGAGGCACATGGGCGGAATTGCACACAGGCGACCAGGCGCTCATGCCGCCGGGGTATTATCCGCTCACCGTGCCCGGCCTTCTGCGCCGGGAACAGCGCGCCCTGTCGAGCTTCCGCCGCGCCGAGCTAGACGCCTTCGGCGTTGCCTGCCGCACACAACCGGCCCTGTCCGGCATGGTGCAAACGCTCTTCGACCGCCTGCTGCCCCATAGCGATGGGGTCGGCCCTGGCAGCCAGAGCCTGGCCGAACTGCTGGACGCCTACGGCTTCGACCGGGTGCAGCACGAGCAGATTCGCGCCGACCTGCGCGCCGGGCGCATCGGCCTGGCGCAAAATCGTCTGCCAGTGCGCAGCAAGATCGAGGATGTGGGGCCAGATGATGTGTATGATCTGGAACACCTCACCGACCAGAAACGCGACGAGCTGCGTCGTCTGGGCAGCGACGCGCTGGCCGCCGGCGCGGTTGCAGTGGTCACGCTGGCGGGCGGCGCGGGCAGCCGTTGGACACGGGGCGCAGGAGTGGTCAAGGCGCTCAATCCCTTTGCCAGGCTGGGCGGCAAACACCGCAGCTTTATCGAAGTGCACCTGGCCAAAAGCCGCCGGATCAGCCAGAGCTACGGTGCGCCTCTGCCCCATGTCATCACCACCAGCTATCTGACCCATGGGCCGCTCGAGGCCGCGCTGACGCGTACGGACCATTTCGGCTATCCTGGCCCGCTTTTGCTCTCGCCCGGACGCAACATCGGGCTGCGCCTGACGCCCATGACCCGAGACTTGCGTTTCGCCTGGGAGGAGACGCAACAACAGTTGCTCGACGAACAGGCGCAGAAGGTGCGCCAGAGTCTACACGCCGCGCTGATCGGCTGGGCGCAACAGGCGGGCGAAGGCAGCGACTACACCGACAACCTGCCGTCTCAGTGTCTCCATCCTGTGGGGCATTGGTACGAAATCCCCAACATGCTACGCAACGGCGTATTGAGCCGGCTGCTGGATGAACGTCCCCAATTGCGCTATCTCATGGTGCACAACATCGACACCCTGGGCGCGAATGTGGATCCCTTGCTACTGGGACATGTCATCCACAGTGGTCACGGGCTGACGTGCGAGGCGATCCCGCGGCGCATCGAAGACCGCGGCGGCGGACTGGCTCGGGTGGATGGCCGGCTGCGGCTGGTGGAAGGACTGGCCTTGCCGCGCGAAGAGATCGAGTTCAGCCTGACCTACTACAACTCGGCCACCATGTGGCTGGACATCGATCAGATCTTGCAGGTCTTCGAGCTGAGTCGCAGCGACCTGGGCGACGAAACAAAGACGGCCGCGGCGGTGCGCAACCTGGCGGGACGCATGCCGACCTATATCACGCTGAAAGATGTGAAGAAGCGCTGGGGCAAAGGGCAGGAGGATGTCTTCCCCGTGACCCAATTCGAGAAGCTGTGGGGCGACATGACCACCCTGCCAGAACTCGACTGCGGCTATGCAGCGGTCTCGCGGCAACGGGGACAGCAACTCAAGGAAGTGGCGCAGCTCGACGGCTGGCTGCGCGACGGCTCCGCCGCGTATGTGGAGAGGTTGTGCGCGTGGGAGGAATCCTAGAGATGGTTCGTTTTGCCCCACGCCACGCGTGTGATACAATCTCTGGCGGAGAGGTCGCATAGTCCGGTCGAGTGCGCCCGTCTCGAAAACGGGTAGGGTTTACGCCCTCGAGGGTTCAAATCCCTCCCTCTCCGCCAAAGGCGGCGCCCCAGGCATGAGCCTGGGGCGTTCTATTTGCATTCGCTTGCATATGACTCAGACTCTCAAGCGACCAACCTACCTCACCCTTGTCGGCGTCGCCCTGCTCCTGACCCTGGCATGGTTGATCGCCACGCAGCCGCTGACCTGGCTTGCCGTAGCGATGGCGGCGGTCGCCGCCGGTCTGACCCTGCTGCACTGGCCGTGGCTCATCTGGCCGCTCATGGGCGCGGCATTGCCCTGGGCCGCCGGCGTCAGGTTCGGCCCACTCAGCGGTCTCGATCTGCTGTTGGCAGTCACAGTCTGCCTTTGGCTGATGGATGGCGCAGTCCGCAAGACGCTCCGCCTTGACTTCATCCCAGTGACAGTGTTGGCGCTTGTCTACGCCGGCGCGCAACTCGTTTCGGGTCTCAACGCGCTCGACCTGGGCGAGACTGGCGCTGAAGTGGTCAAATGGCTGGAGTTCGCCGTCGTCTTGCTGCTCATGCGACAGATGACGCCGTCGCGCTGCCGCCAGTGGTTGGCAGCGGGCATCCTGGCCGGCGCAATGAGCCAGGCGTTGCTGGGTCTCTATCAGTTCATCTACCAGATTGGCCCCGATTGGTTCACCATTCTGGGGCGCTTCATGCGCGCCAGCGGCAGCTTTCGCCAGCCCAATCCCTTCGCCGGCTATCTTGGTCTCTCCCTGCCCGTGGCCCTGAGCCTGACCCTCTGGGGTTGGGGCGATCTGATGCGCCGGCTGACCAGCGCTCATCATCGCCAGAGCGCCCTGCAAGGTATCGCTGCCACAGAGAATGCAAAGAGTGCAGAGATTCTCTCCTCGCTCGTTGGTTGGGCGGTCTTCTACACCGCCGCTTTTGGCTTCATCACCGTCGGACTTTTGGCAAGCTGGAGTCGCGGCGGCTGGTTGGGGGCGGCAGCCAGCGTCATCGTCGTCCTGGTCTTATTCAGCCGAAGATTGGCCATGACTGCAGGGGTCGTCGCACTCCTGCTGACAGGCGCGTTGCTCGTGGGCAGCATCAGCCCGCAGATCGTCCCTGCGGTGGTCAGCGCTCGCCTGGGCGATCTGCCCGGTTTTTTTGGCCTGGGCAATGTCCTCGAGCAAGAAGTCAACGACGACAACTTCGCGGTCATCGAACGGGTGGCCCACTGGGTTGCGGCAGTGCGCATGTGGGAATCCGCGCCGTGGCTGGGCGTGGGGCCAGGCAACTACGAAGCGGTCTATCCCAGCGTGCGCTTGCCCCAATGGGAGGAGCCGCTTGGACACGCCCACAACATCTACCTGAATGTTCTGGGCGAGAGCGGGCTAGTGGGAACGGTCGCGTTCCTGGCTTTTTGGGGTGTGACCGTCGCCTGGCTGACCCGGCGCAGGCGCGCTGCTCTCGCCGCAAGGGATGGCTGGGGCGGCGCGCTGGCCGTGGGTGCGTTGGGCATGTTGGCCTATCTTGCGGTTCACAGCATCTTCGACAACCTCTTTGTGCAGGGTCTGTATATTTTGATTGCGTTGTGGTTGGGGCTGGTGGATTTGAGCACAGGCGCGACGCAGGGTACAATGCAGCATGGCTTGTGACAACAGTTCTTGGGATAGGTCATGATTGACTCGATACGCACAAAAATGCAGTCGCGCGAGGATCGCCGCAAGGAGATCAAACGCTTTTTCAAATTCGCTGCTGTGGGCGCTGGGGGATTCCTCACCCACTTCACCATTGTGAATGTGTTGGTGCAGCTCTTTGACGTCTCCGAGACGCTGGCCAATCCTGTGGGTTTCATTGCTGCGGTGATTCAAAACTTCACCCTCAATCGTTACTGGACCTTTCCCGAAAGCCGTAACCGTGATCCTCGGCGCCAGCTTCTTCAGTTTTTCGTTGTCAGCGTCGTGGGCCTGGCCATCAACCAACTGGTTTTCTACATGGTGCATACTCTCCTCGAACCATTTTGGATCTCCCTGGTGGGCAATGTGCGACTGGGGCACGCGCTCAGTTACAACTTCGCCCTGTGCGTTGCCGTGGGCGTGGTGCTCTTCTGGAATTTCACCGCCAACCGGTTGTGGACCTATCGCGGTCTCAACAACGGGAATGTCGGCGGCGACCCCACGATCATGGCGGTGCAGGAATAGCGTCGAAAAGATCTGCCGATTCACCCAACTTTGCGCCTTAAGCAGAAGCAGACCCTTCCTTGACCACCATTGCCATCGACTACACGCCGGCGCTGCGTCAGCGCGCCGGCATTGGCCGCATTATCCGCGGTCAGGTGAATGCACTGATCCAGGCGAATCCTGGCTATACACTGCGTCTCTTTGTTGTGGGCGCGGTCAGCCCCCAAGAACGCAGCGAAGCGCCGCTGCCCATCGCCGCCTTTCCCCTGAGCGAGCGCACCCTGACGCGCATCTGGCATCGTTTGAATATCCCTTTTCCACGCATCGATTGGGTGAGCGGCGGACCACTCGATCTGCTCCATGCAACCGACTTCGTCCTGCCGCCCAGCAACGCCCGGCGCAAGCTACTGACAATCCACGACCTGGCCTTCCTCTTCTATCCCGACGCCGCCATGCCCAGCCTGCATCACTACCTGAACACCGTTGTGCCGGCCAGCGTGGCGCGCGCCCACCACATCGCAGCCGACAGCCAACATACGGCCAATGACTTGCAGGAGCAGTGGCATGTCCCGCTGGACAAGATCACGGTGGTGCAGGGCGCAGTGGATCACGAACATTTTCGCCCGGTGAACGCTGCAGAACAACTCGCCAATGTGCGCGCCCGCTACGGAATTGGCGACTCCCCCTTTATCTTCATGTTGAGTAAGCTCGAACCACGCAAGAACCACGTGCGCTTCATCGAGGCTTTCCACGTCGCGCAACAGGAGGGCCGGCTCCCCCACAAGCTCGTCATCGGTGGCAGCAAAGGCTGGCTCTACGATGCAATCTTCGCCCGCGTGAGCGATCTTCACCTGGAAGAACGAGTCATCTTCACTGGTTTTGTCGCTGACGCCGACCTGCCTGCGCTCTACTCTGCGGCCGAGTTCTTCGCCTATCCGTCGCTCTATGAAGGCTTTGGGCTGCCCATCGTCGAAGCCCTGGCGTGCGGCGCGCCTGTGCTCACCGCTGCCAACTCCTGTCTGCCCGAAGCCGGCGGCGAAGGCGCGCTCTATACGAACGCCCTCCATGTGGACGCTATGGCCGAGGCAATCTTGCGCCTGGCGCAGGACACAAATCTGCGCGCGAGGCTGCGCGCCGCCGGCCTGGCGCATGCAGCAACGTTCACCTGGCAACGCAGCGCCCAACAGCTTCTTTATGCCTATGCGAAGACGCTGGTTGACTGACTAGGAGTTTTCATGGATTCCACTGCTGCCCTTGCCCGCAGCCCGCAAGAGACCGCGCTCACCCTGACCCAGCTCATGCTGCCCGAACATTCCAATAGCCTGGGCAATGTCCACGGCGGGGTCATCCTCAAGCTGTGCGATGAGTGCGGCGGCATCATCGCTGCGCGCCACGCCCGCCGACCCGTCGTCACCGTCACCATCGACAGCGTCACGTTCCTGCGTCCGGTGCTGTTGGGACGCCTTGTCCTCGTCCACGGCGTCATCACCTGGGTGGGGCGCACCTCCATCGAGGTAGAACTGCGCGTTGAAGCGGAAAATCTACTGAGCGGCGAACGTGTGCATACCAACAGCGCCTTCTTTGTCTACGTGGCCCTGGATGATGAGCGCAAGCCGACGCCCGCGCCGCCCCTCCTGCTGATGAGCGATGAAGAGCGGCTGCGGTTCGCCCAGGGGCAAGAGCGCCAGCGTATGCGTTTGCTACGCAAAGGGAACGATCGGTGAACTGGCGCGGCATTGGCCTGCAACGTTGGGCGCTGCTCGTCGGCGCGTCGGTTGTCCTGCTCGGTTACTGGGGGCCGTGGGTCGATCACGCCGCGGCAGGTTTGGTCATCATTGGCCTGGACCTGGGCGAATATGTGAAGTTCCTGCCCGAAGTGCGCAGCGGAGTGATCGCCCTCTGGCGCGAGGGCTTCTATCTGCCGCTCTTCACTGTCAGCCTGGCCCTTAGTTTCCACGCCTTTCGCCGCGAGCTGGCCTATCACTGGTTCATCCAAGGGGGCATGGTCGGCGTTGCGATGATCATCGGCCTCAACATGCTGCCGCCAGCCTGGTCTCCGCTCGTGTTGCAGACGCCCGAATTTTGCCTGCAAACCGTCGCCATCGGCGTCTGTTTAACCGCGGCGTTGTTTAGCCCCTTCCTGGCGCTGCTGCCGCGATTGCCCATAGCCATCATCTGCGCGTTGCTGGCCGGCGCAGCCATCTGGCTGCCGGTGAGCGGTTTCCTGGCTGTGCTCGACGCCATCGCCGGATTGTACGGCCATACGCTTACGCCGGGTTGGGGCATGTTTGTCATGGCGCTGGGTCTGGTCATCCTGGGCGGCAGTGCGCTGATCGGGGCCTTTCCGGTCGCCCAAAGTGAAAGTGGGGCAGAATAATGAAGATCGGTGCAATGAATGACCCGCGGCGCAGTCTCCTTTCAGAGATCGCCTGGATTGGGGCCAACGGATTCGACTTCATCGACCTGACCGTTGAAGCGCCGCAAGCCGCTTTAGAGAGCACCGATTGGAAGGCTGCAGCGCAGGCCATCGACGATGCGGGGCTGGGCGTAATCTGCCACGCAGCGCCTTATCTGCCAGCGGCGAACCCATCGCCCCTGGTGCGCAAAGCGGCGCTGGATGAGCTGCGCCGCACCATAGATGCGGCGCAGATTGTGGGCGCAAACCTCTGCACCACCCACTTCATGGGGTGGCCCGCCTATCTTTCTGACGCCGAGGGCTATGAGTTCTGTCGGCAACTCTACTCTGTTCTGGTCAAACACGGCGAAGAGCGCGGGGTGGCGGTGGGGTTGGAGAACAGGCCGGACAACAAGCATCAATTGAAGCACTTTCGTGAGGTCTTCCATCGCACACCAGGGCTGCGGCTGGCGCTGGATGTGGGGCACGTCAACGTGCAGACAGCGCGCAGCCTGACGCGCGACTATCTCTTTGCACTGGCAGACCGCTTGTCGCATGTCCATCTGAGCGACAACGACGGAGAACGGGACCTACACCTGCCACCGGGAGCGTCAGGCGCAGGCGGCATCAACCTACTTCAGGAGCTACGCGACCTGCGCAGTTTCCGCTACGACGGCTCCATCACATTGACCGTCTTTGGCGACCGCCGTTGGCTGTTGGCCAGCGCGCGCCTGCTGCGGGAAAACTGGGAACGGGCCGGGTGATAAAACGTACGATCTGTGATTTACGGCTTTCGTCGCTGTGGAGCGTTCCTCATCCGCCGCTCTCCGGTTCGGGCGTGGATTGCTCCTGAGCCGCACTGGCGTCGGTGGGCGCGTCGGCTGCTGCATCAGGCGCTTCCGGCGTGGGCGTCGGATCAACTGGGGGCGGCGCTGCCTGAGCGGGGGCTGGGCAGCGCGCCGTATCTTTGCGATAGGCGTCGGCCATGGCGGGCGCATCCCACACGCCCTCCACCAATGCACGGACACGGGCCGGGTTGCCAATCACGAGGACCGCGGCGCCCTGCTCGGTCGTGTAATTCTGCAGATCGCGTAGCGTCAAGCCGCTGGCGCGTACATTCTGAGCATCGAGGGAAAGCCCCCAACGCGCCAGGTTGAGGATGTCGAAAAGCCCCAGATCAGTCGCGACAGTGTCCTGAAAAGCTGACCACAATTCAGGGAGGCGCAGGAGTGCGTTCGTGCTGATCACCTGGTCGCGCAAGGCCCACAACAGCAAGCGTTGACGGCTGGAGCGCCCGATGTCGCTCTCGCGGTAGCGCAAGCGGGCAAACCAATAGGCGTCTTCGCCGTCGAGCTTGCTCTCTCCCGCAGGCAACGTGAAGGTGTCCCAATGATTGGTGGTCAGATTGAAGATGGGTTCAGAGAAGGGGCAATCAAGGGTGACGGTGACTCCGCCCAGGGCGTCGATGAAGCGGATGAAGCCATCCATCTGAAAGCGCACCCAGTGCTCGGTAGAGATGCCCAGATACCTGGTCAGGATCTGGGACACCAGGGCTGGGCCACCGCCATTTGGCTCGCGACGCTCGCCCATAAAATCTGCCTGATTGATACGCCCGTAGCCATACCCAGGTATCTCCACATAGAGGTCGCGGGGAATGCTGAATACAGCCACACGATTGTTCTCCCAATCCACGCCAACCACCATGATGGAATCGGTGCGCCAGTTGTTTGTGCCCTCGCGGCGGTCGGTACCCAAGAAAAGATAGTTGTCGGTCTTGCTCCAGTTGAATGAAGGGCCAGCCGGCGTATCGACAAGGGGCGGCGTTTCAACGCTTGACCCTGCCGCCGGTGCAGACACAACGGGAGGCACCACAGCATTCAGATACGGCGCCTTTTGGGCGACGATGGGACCAAGCGCGGCGGGGCCAAAGGGTGGGATGGGCTTGTGGGCGCCTGCCGGCGCAGCCTGCGCCATGACATTTGCAGTTGGGAGGAGGGATGCTGCGAGAATCGTGAAGAGCGCCAACAGCGTCGTCACAGGGAGAATCTTGCTGCCAACCATATTCGATGATTCCTTACTCAAGAATGGACACCCAATATAGCCACCAGCCCCAAAAGTTGGCTGGAGATGGCTATGGACATTTGTCGAGCGTGTTGGTGTCGATGAAAGGGTCGCGCTCGAACACATGCTGCGCCTCATCGGCAATCGCGGGCCAATCTGCAAAAAAGACCCACATGCTGCCAGCAAATCCCTGTCGCACCAATGGATAGCCGATGACAAAACCGGTGATATCTTCTTTGTCCAAACCCAAGGCAAAGCGAGCGACGCGCAACGTCTGCACGATGCCCAGGTCCGTCTGCACAGAATCGCTCAACGTATTGTAGAGCGCGGGTAGCTTGGTCAGGATATTTTCGTTGAGCACTTGATTGCGGATGGCCCAGATGAAACGTTGCTGCCGCCTGGCGCGGTCCAGGTCGCCGCCCCGTCTGCGACTGCGCACATACACCAGCGCTTCGTCGCCGGTCAATCGCTGCACGCCCGGCTTCACATTGAGAACGACATTTTCGATCTGGAAGTAGTCGTAATAGGGACAATCGATCTCGATCTCCACTCCGCCCAGTGCGTCGACAAGATCGACGAAGCCGGCGAAGTCAAAGCGGACGAAGTGATGGATGGGCACGCCCATCTTTTCCTGGATGATATCCCCCAAGAGTTTCGGCCCGCCGCCGTCTGGTTCATCCTGCTCACCCAGATAATCCACCACATTGATCTTGTTGGGGTTATGGTTGGGAATGCGCTCGATGAAGATGTCGCGCGGGATGGAAATGACGCCGGCGCGGTTGGTTTCAAAATCCAGCGCTACGATCATCATCACGTCGGTGCGCCAGTTGGGTGTGTTGGGGCGGCGGTCGCTGCCCAGGACCAGGATGTTGGTGGTGCGGCTCAGCGGCAGCATTTCACCCACAGCAGGCGCGGCCGCAACGTCTACAACTTCGGCAGCCAACGCATCGTCGCTGGCGCCACTCTCCTGATTGGCCCCCGCGCTTGCGAACTCCGGAGAAGACGATTCGCCGGCGCTGACCTCGACCGCCGGGGGCGCTGCATCCGCTGGCGCCACAGCCATATCGGCGGCGTCCATCCCACCAGCGGCTGCCTGGGCCACATCCTGGCTGGATGAATCCGAGCAACCAACGAGAGAGGTGATGAGCAGGGCAAGGATCAGGACAATGGAAATGATGCGCTGGGCGCGGCTTGTCGCCGGCCGCGACGTGGAGTCGACGGGCGACGCGATGGATGTTGTCATAGGTTCATTGTAGCCCTTGTGGAAAATGTGGGTGCATCATGCCTGCCCAAAGGCAAAACCTGCTGTGTCTATGCCCGGGGATGGGGCGTCGAAAGCTTCTTGGCCTACATTGTTACGTAGTGTAGACGAATTCACCCGTTCACACAAAATGTTGTGAAGCCTCTCACAAAGTCTATAGTGCCAACAATGGCCGGCCATAAACTCTGCGAGATTTGTGTGCCCTCGACGGGCATAGCGCAACGCCTGATGCGCCATCTCCAGCTTGTCGGCGTCGCAGACGAGACGCGCTTCGGGCGTGGAAGCCGCATCGTAACTCTGCCACGCGGCCAACGCCGGCGCTCCCCCTCCCAGTTCCTGAACGATGTGGGTCATCGCTCGCAACTCGGCGTCGTGCTTGGCTTCTTTGCCGATCAGCTCGCTGCTACGCTTGGGCAGGTCGGTGAGAATGCTCTCGGCCAGATCGTGAAAGAGCGCAACGCGCGCCACCTGTCCCACATCTAGCGCGCACGACAGCCCCTCCGCCTGCCAATCGCTGTTGATCTCCTCGGCCAGGGTCAACGCCAAGAGAGCAACAGCGCAGGTGTGGTCGGCCACCGACTCGGGCGCAGCGACGCCTGCCAGCAGCCAGCCCGTGCGAGGAAGCTGCTTCAGGTCGTTCACATGATCCAGGAAGGTCAAGAGTGGGTCGATCAAGGGGGGGTCAATCCTCGTTGGCGAGGGCGCGGTCGATGAGCATGAGCGCCTGATTGCCGATGCGGGTCACGGTGAATTCCTCGACGCCGCCAAAGGGGATGCGCACACTACGCACCCGGCCGTTGGCCGCCAGCGCCAGCCAGGTTTCCCCACTCTGGCGGCCATAGACCCCCTCTTCCGCGCCGGAGGTGCCCAGCTCAGCCACGGCCAACGTGGCGCCAGAGGCGGCCAGCGCCCGCAGCGCGGCGTCTTCCGCGCAGGCCTGGCTGACCAGCTCAGCCCCATTTGCGGTCAGGTCGGCCAGCGCAGAAGGCAGATCGTCCGCCGACAGGATGTAGCTCGCCATGACAGGGTCGAAATCTGCCAGCGCCGAACGCAAGCGTCGGGCGATTGCGCCGCCCGTATTGCTCTCGACCAGGGCCACTGCCGCGCGCTGCTCTTGCAGGCGACGGGAGACGACCGTCTCGTAACTCTCATCCGGCGTCAAGCTGTAGATATACTTCCCGATCTGGCGGCGCACTTCGGCCTCGATCTGATCCAACAGCGTCTCCACCTCCTCCTCCGTTGCACCGCGCGCGGCGATGCGCACATCGCATTGCCCCAAATGCGCGGCAGTGCCGATGGTCGGGTTAGCGCTGCGCATGAGGTCACCCAACAGATTGTCGATGCTGCTCTCGCCGATGCCCATGGTGCGCAGGATGCGCCGACGGATGACGTTTGCGCCGGTCTTGGCGCGCAGATAGGGCAACACCGTATCGGTCATCAGGCACTTCATCTCGCGCGGCACGCCGGGCATGGCGATGACGGCGCAGCGTTCGGTCTCCACGATGAAGCCGGGCGCCGTGCCCACCGGGTTTTCGATGAGGATGGCGCCGCTGGGGATCATAGCCTGTTGACGATTGTTGTCTGTCATGGTTGCGCCAAAACGGGTGAAGCGTTCTTCCAGGGTGCGCAGCGCCCCTTCGTGGAGATAGAGCGGGCAGCCGGTTGCGTTGGCGATGGCCTGACGGGTGATGTCGTCGGCAGTTGGCCCCAGGCCGCCCGTAATGAGAATCACGTCGCTGCGGCTCATGCCCAACTGGATGACGCCGGTGAGGCGGCCTTCGTTGTCGCCAACAGTGGTCTTGTAATAGAGATTGACTCCCGTGTCGCGCAGCTGTTGGGCGATCCACGCGGCATTGGTGTCCACGATATCGCCGAGAAGGATCTCTGTGCCCGACGTAATAATTTCGGCAGAAATACCAGATGTACTCATGATTTAGCTCACAACCAGTCGCTCTACATTTTGAGGGCAATCTGTCCGCGCAGCGATTTGACTCGATCGGCCAGCTGGCTGCGGTCTGTCTGACGCAGCTCGTCCTCCATCTGCCTGAGCGCTGCAATCAATTCCGGCGTCAATTGCTCGCGATTCTCCTCCAGCAGCGCGTTGAGCGCCGCCTTGTCCGGCGCCGACAACAGGCGATTGACCAGCTGCACCTCGGCCGGCATCCCTTCCTGCATGATCTCTACAGCCAGGTCATAGATCTGGCGGAAACGCCGCGCAGCGGCAGTGGAATTCTTCCGTTCTGCATTTTGGGCGTTGGCCGCCACCAGCGAAAGAAAGACCTCGTCGATGTACTCTGCGTACTGGCGCAGCGTATCGGCGGGATTGGCGGATTGGAGCACCTCTTGCAGCACCTGCTGCGCCTGTTGGATCACTGCCTGCTGGCTCTGGCGCTGTTGCTCTTGCGAACTGAGCACCAACTGACGGATCTCTTCGAGAGTTGCTTTGACGCTTGCATCGCCTGCGCTATCAGCCCGCTCGGTCACAGCCATCAAGAACTGATAGTCAAAGAGCGCGCCAGCGGCGAGGATGATGGCGCCGACGACCTCGCGCCCGTCAGGCTGCTGCCAGGCGTCGAGGAGGATGTCGAGAAGTTGCTCGCGCGTGGTTTGCGGGGTGATCTTGGCCAGCACAGCACGGATGCGATTCTGTTGTTCGGCGATCTGCTGGCCGGCCGGCGTCAGCTCCAAGAGGTTTGCACGCAGTTGCAGCAGGCGCTCGACATCTCCTCCCGTCGCCTGTGCGCTCATCATCATCAACATACGGTCGAGGAGGGCAAAGAAGTTGCGGTCGACCAATTCGCCGCTGCGTTGCAGGGCGATCTCCAGGGCCTTGCGGTCATTGCCCAGGGCAACCAGGCTCTGGAGCAGCTCGGCCTGGCCGCGCTGACGGCGCAGCATTTCAGGCGTCACCCCCTCGAATTCCCACATCTGCTCCATGAAACGCTGCCAGTCGAGGAATTGACGCGGTTGGAACAGATAGCCTTTGCGCGCCTCGGTGGGCAGCTTGCGCATGAGCGTCTGGGTCATGTCGCCGATGACCTTTTGGCGCTGGATGTCGTTGAGCCGGGCTTCGGGCGGGATGACCACACCCAGGAACTGACGGTCGGGCGCATGCACCATGAGCGGCGCGCTGAGGGGGCCGCCTGCGCCGCAATTGGGACATTGGGCTACGTTGATCTGACCGCCCAGGAGAGCGCCCTTCAATTCTGGGTTGGCGCCCAGGTCAAGGATGGTGAACACTGGGACGACATACGGTGTGCCGCAGTTGGGGCATTGAACCTGCGCCCCGGTGGGTGGAAAAAGCAAATCGGAAGCGCGGCGGGCGCGTTGGGGCGGCTGGTCGGCGGGCGCCGTCGGTTCGGGAGAGGACGGGCTTTTTCCATCAGCCGGCGGCGCTTCTGCCGTCTTTTCTTCACGCCTACGGCTGCCAAAGCCACTGGGGAGTTCTATCTTCGCTTCGCCCTGGGGCGTAGAACCTTTGCCGGGCAGAATGAGTCCACTCATGGAGAAAATCCTTTTCGTAGCATGATTACATGAGCGCGCTGAATCTGGGCGCTAAAAAATCATTGTACCCTAAGATGGGAGTTCTCCCAAAGATGGGGAGAATTGTCACCGGAATTATCGTTGATGAGGTATAATAGAATCCGCACTTTTGCCCCATTTGTCTATAAAGGAGAAACATGACCACCATCAAGACATGCACCTACGTGCCATTGCCTGATCACCACATCATCACAGCAGCTGACCTGGCCAGACAAGAAAACGCTGTCAACACTCCCACGATCTCGGAACGCGATCTCCCTCCTGGCATGCCGCTGGCAAAGATTGCCCTCGCCGGCATCACTGGCAAGTTTTGGAAGCCAGGTCGCACCCTACGCGTGCGTTTCTTGGACGGCAATAGCAAAGTCCAGGAGCGATTGCAACCCTTTGCGCATATTTGGAGCCAGTTCGCCAACATCAAGTTCGAGTTTGGCGACGATCCAAACGCCGAGATTCGCATCAGCTTCAAACAGGCTGGCTCCTGGTCCTATCTGGGCACCGATTCGCTGGTGATTCCCAAAGACCAACCCACCATGAATTACGGCTGGCTGACCACAAGCACCGGCAACGACGAATACTCGCGCGTCGTCACCCACGAATTCGGCCATGCTCTGGGCATGGTGCACGAGCACCAGAACCCGGCTGCAACCATTCCGTGGAACAAACAAGCAGTCTACGACTACTATCAGGGCCCGCCCAACAACTGGACGAAGGCGCAGGTGGATACGAATCTCTTTACGCGCTACTCAGCCGACATCACCAAGTTCAGCGAATTCGACCGTGAATCGATCATGCTCTACCCCATCCCGGCGGAGTTCGTCACGGACCCGACCTTTGTGGTGGGCTGGAACAAGGCGCTCTCAGCCATAGATAAGCAGTTCATTGGCGGCATCTACCCCTTGCAGCCCAAACCAGTCAATGAACTGACCATCGGCGGACCATCTATCAAGGCGTCCATTGGGACGCCAGGCGAGATCGACGTCTACACTTTCGTGGTGCAGACCGCCGGGCGCTACAGTGTGGAGACCTTGGGGCGACTGGATACGACTCTTGCGCTCTTCGGC
This sequence comes from uncultured Caldilineaceae bacterium, assembly GCA_964560495.1. Lineage (GTDB taxonomy): Bacteria > Chloroflexota > Anaerolineae > Caldilineales > Caldilineaceae > UBA5069. The sequence continues at coordinate 268 of CAZLMM010000122.1, read as the reverse complement.
CCAAACGACGAGACGCGCTTCATCGCCAAGGATGACGACAGCGGGCGGGGCCTCAACGCCAGAATCGCCCAACAGTTGACGTCCGGGACGTACACAGTGCGAGTGCGCCATTTCAGTGAAAAGAAGGTCGGAGAATATGAGATTCGCGTCATGAAGAGCTAGTACAGGTGGTCCCAAATAGGGCCAGGGTATTGTCATGCTGAGTTTCCAATTCCCCGCGGGGCATAGCGCGGGCAAGAAACACCGCTCTTGTCATGCTGAACGCAGT
>CAZLMM010000121.1:0-16037 GCA_964560495.1 uncultured Caldilineaceae bacterium | reverse complement strand
CACATGGCCCAAGCCACTGACCTGACCGCCACGCCTGCCCGGCCTGTTCGCCCCATGGCGAGCACCTTCGCCTACTACGCCGCGTTCATTGCTCTGGGCCTGATGGCCGCGTCGCTTGGCCCCACGCTGACCGGGCTGGCGGCCAATACCCGCACCCAACTGGATCAAATCAGCCTGCTTTTCACTGCGCGCGCCGGCGGTTATTTTCTTGGCTCGTTGTTGGCCGGGCGACTCTATGACCGCATACCGGGGCACCTGCTCATGGGCGCGATGCTGTTGATCATGGCGACGACCATGGCGCTGACGCCCTTGATCGGCCAACTGGCCGTGCTCGTTGCGCTGCTGTTGGTCATGGGAATTGGTGAAGCCGGGGTGGATGTGGGCGGCAACGCCATGCTGGTGTGGATTCACCGCAGCCGCGTGGGGCCGTACATGAACGCGCTGCACTTCTGTTTTGGCGTTGGCGCGTTCATCTCGCCCATCATCGTGGCCCAGGCCATCCTGCTCACCGACGGCATCGCCGGCGCCTACTGGATGCTGGCGCTGCTCATGGCGCCAGTGGGGATCTGGGTGCTACGTCTGGCCAGCCCTCATGCGCCATCGTCGGCGCAGAGTGGTGTGACGACCATCCGCGTCAACCATCGCCTGGTGGCTCTCTGCGCGCTCTTCATGCTGCTCTATGTGGGGGCAGAGGTCAGCTTTGGCGGGTGGATCTTCACCTACGCCACCACCCTAGGGTTGGCGCAGGCGGCCAACGCCGCCTATCTCACTGCGGTCTTCTGGGGAGCGCTCACCCTGGGCCGTCTTATCGCCATCCCGATTGCTACGCGGGTGCGTCCACGGATCATCTTGCTCGCCGATCTGATCGGCTGCATCGTGAGCGTCGGCATCATCCTGGTCTGGAGTGACTCGACAGCAGTGCTTTGGCTGGGCGCTTTCGGCATGGGTCTCTCCATGGCCTCTATCTTTCCCACCGTTCTCTCGTGGGCAGAGCGCCGCATGACCATGAGCGGCGCAGTGACGAGCTGGTTTCTGGTGGGGTCGAGCATCGGCGCCATGACCTTTCCCTGGATCATCGGTCAGTTGTTCGAGAGCATGGCCCCGCAAGTGACCATGTGGATGATCCTTATCCTGTCGTTGGCTGCCACAGGCGTCTTCGCCTTGCTCATGGCGGTTGGCGGCCCGCCCCACGTGGACGAAGAGGGTTGATCGGCAAGAAGATTTCAGAGGGTGACGAGTAATTCATGACTCGTGACGAGTGACTCGTCACGAGTCATGAGGTTATGTTCAGGTTAGTCTGACGCAATGCACAGCGCGTCACGAGTGGGCGTGGGCATCCTGCGCCAGGGCAATTGCGCCAAGCACACCGGCGCGACTGCCCAGCCCTGGTGAAACGACATACTCGTCCATGCGCTCCAGAATCTCTGGCTTCTGAATGTAGTTTGCCAGGGATTCTTGCAGCTTACGCCGCACCAGCGGAAAAAGGTGAGCCTGATCCATCACGCCGCCGCCCAGGATGATACGCTGCGGCGAGAGGATTGTGACGATGTTGTGCAGCCCCAGCGCCAGGTAGTGCGCTTCTAGCTCCCAAGCAAGATGGTCAGCCGGCAAATTGCGGGCGTTGGTCTGCCAGCGGTCTTCGATGGCTGGCCCGCAAACTAATCCTTCCCAGCAATCGCCGTGATAGATACAGAAACCCTCATAGGGATCCTGCGCCCGATCGTGGGGCACGCGCATGTGCCCCATCTCTGGGTGCATCAGGCCGTGCATGAGCCGACCACCCACCATACCGCCGCCGCCCAGACCCGTGCCCACGGTCAGGTAGACAAAGGCATCTAGCCCTTGAGCTGCCCCCCAACGATGTTCACCCAGGGCCGCGCCATTCACATCTGTGTCGAATCCCACCGGTATACCCAGGGCCTGGCGCAGCGCGCCGGCGAAATTGGTGTTGCTCCAATGGGGCTTGGGCGTGTTGGTGACATAGCCAAAGGTGGGCGAGTTGGGGTCGGGATCGACCGGACCGAAGGATGCCACGCCGATGGCGGCCAGCGGCTGTTTGCGCTGCTGCTCCCGAAAATAGGCAATGGACTGGCTGATGCTTTCCTCGGGCGTGGCGGTGGGAAAGCGCACTTCGTCGCGCAGATCATGAGGCCCGCTGCCCACTGCGCAGACGAATTTCGTGCCGCCGGCTTCGATGCCGCCATAGAGGGTTGTCATATGTGATGCTCCGTGCAGTAACATGACATCGGACGCATTGGAAACCGCTGGATGCTGGATTGTCGTCGGTGCGGTTTCCATACCGCACGATCTCTTTTTTGACGTGATCTTCGGTGACTTTAATAAAAACATCCGGCGGTATGAAAACCGCCGGCTACTGGGCGTCGGTCAATCCTGCGCTCGGCAACGCAGGCCAGCCCTCTTCGTCCCACTGAATGGGTTCGATGCGCAACTTGGAGATTCCATTGTGTTGTGAATCGTAGGCGTGATAGACGATCCAAGTGACGCCGTCCTCCTCGAAAATGCCATTGTGCCCCGGCCCTTTCCACTTGCCATAGGCGGAAAGGATTTTTGTCCCGCCGCCCTGAAGCATGGGGACGCCGTTGCGGTCGAGATACGGGCCGGCGATCTCTTGCGAGCGCCCGACGCGCACGTTGTAGGTGCTGGCTGCGCCCTGGCAGCACTGGTCGAAGGAGGTGAAAAGATAGTAGAAATCGCCGTGACGAATGATGTAAGCCGCCTCGATGGCGGTGGTGTTGTCGGGACCGTCGCGTCGATTGGCAAGGGAAGAAAGCGTTGCGTCATCCGCCGCCAGCTTGCCAGTGGCCGCATCGATCTTGCGCAGCTTGATGCCACTCCAAAAGCTGCCAAAGGCCAGCCAGGGCTGCCCGTTCTCGTCGATGACCAGGTTGGGGTCGATGGCGTTCCAGTCGTCGTCTGGCTGAGAGGCAATCACCATGCCCTCGTCCACCCAACCGTAGTCAGGCGAGCTCGGGTCGAGGGTGAGGTTGGTCGCCAGGCCAATGACCGAGCGATTGCTGCCAAAGGTGGAGCCGGAGTAGTAGAGATGCCACTTGCCATTGAAAAAGGAAATGTCAGGCGCCCACAGGTCGGTCACACCTGGGATGGCCTCAAGAAGCCAGGTTGGATTGCGCTCAAAGACCCGACCGCAGAACTCCCATTCCACCATGTCTTTGGAACAGATGATGACGATGCGGCTGCCCGTTGAAAAGACATAGTAGGTGTCGCCCTCTTTGGCCATCACCGGGTCGTGAATGTTGCGGATGAAGCCGGTCGGCTCCAGCATGGTGGGCGTCATGATTTCTGCGGGTGTTGGCGGTGCAATAGGTTGACAGGCTGCCAGGGCCAAAGCAATGCAGGCGAGTAATAATAGAGCTTGTTTCATGACGATGATGTATTGGTGTGTCACGCTGAGCGCCAGCGAAGCGTCCGTTTGATATTTTCACGTCGTTGGGGTTTGAACGGCGGCGCAGACTTCTCCGCCCGTGCAACCTCAGCCATTCACCGCCGTTTAAGCCCTTTTTGCCTGCAAATGTCTGGTCGTTGGCAGGGTTTGAATGGCGGCGAACCAACGTGCATCATGCATGACCAGATTCGCCGCCGCCATTCAAACCCCTACACCCCGTCTGCCATGAGTTTTCACAAGGTTGCTCAGAATGACATGTATGGGTCTATTCACCGCCGGGCGTCACTTCCACGTCGAACTTCTGGAAGTCTTCGCCGGTGGTATCCATGTCAGCCAGGCTGTCCAGCGCTTGCTGCGCCAAGTCTTTGCGCGTTGCGCCCTCGTCTGGCGGCGCAGTCAACACAGCGAACTCGGTGGAGATGTCCACAGTCTGCTGATAGGCTGCGTCGTCGAGAATTCCGATGCCGGCCGGCGACGGCCAGATGAGCGCGTTGATCTCGTTGAGCTGCCAGCGCATGTGGCCTTCGCCCAGTGTCGGCCCATTGTTCAGCACGATATCCACACACGCGTCGAAGTTGTCGCGGCAGAAGATCCAGCCCTTGAAGGCGGCGCGCAGGAAGCGCACAGCGATCTCCTCGTTGCCCTCTTCGGCCAGCCACGACTCGCGTGCAAAGACGTGATCTTGCAACATGGCCGTGCCCACATCGTTGAAGTCGATGACGCTCAAGTCTTCGGGCTGATAGAGTTCGCCTGTATCTGGGTTGGTGGCTTCCAGCACCTGGGCGTATTCGTTGTAGATCATAGCCTCGGCTGCATCGATCTCGCGATTGAGCAACAGAGACATGTCGAAGGGCTGCTGCACGATGGTCACCTGGTTGGGGTCGTCTGGCTCAATGCCGGCCTGGCGCAGGGCGGCGAACAACTCGAACTCGTTGCCAAAGCCCCATGTGCCCACGCGCTTGCCCGCCCAATCTTCGGGCTTGGTGATGCCAGAATCGGCCCAAGAGACCTGAAGCGTGCCGGATCGCTGAAAAACCTGGGCAATGTTCACCAGATCGGCGCCCTGCTCGCGTGAGGCAAGCATCTTGGGCACCCAGGCGATGCCGAACTCTGCGTCGCCGGAAGCCACCACCTGTTGGGGCACGATCTCCACCGCGCCTTCGAGGATGGTCACGTCCAGGCACTCTTCCTCAAAGAAGCCCTGATCTTTGGCCGCATAGTAGCCGGCGAACTGAGACTGGGTCACCCACTGGAGCTGGAGACGCACCGGCGTCAGGCTCTCGCAGGCCACGCTGGGTTCCGCTGCTGGGGCTTCTGTCGGCGCAGCGGCCTGATCTCCACCTGTCGGTGCTGCCACGGGCGCCGCGCACGCGGTCGCCAACAACGCGACAACAACCAACAACAATATCCATCTCATTTGCTTCATCTGATTTTCCTCCTGGTGTTGAGAAAGTTGTTCTGGACTGACAATGACGAATCACACAAGAACGCCGTCTCGCGCCATCATCGGCTTGATGACGCCATCGGGCAAGGCTGCTTTATACCCTGACTCAGCGCGGCCTGCAAGTTTTGCGTTTTGGGTGCGGTTCATTCACGACAAGACGCATTGTAGCATACGTTGTTCTCTGTCAGCATTCGATTACATTTACGGCCAACCCGCCGCGCGCCGTCTCTTTATACTTGGTCTTCATGTCGGCGCCGGTCTCGCGCATGGTCTTGATCACCTTGTCCAGTGAGACGAAATGGCTGCCGTCGCCGCGCAATGCCAGTCGCGCTGCGTTGATGGCCTTGACCGCGCCCATTGCGTTGCGCTCGATGCAGGGAATCTGGACCAGGCCGCCCACCGGGTCGCAGGTCAGCCCCAAATTGTGTTCCATGCCCACCTCCGCCGCGTTCTCCACCTGTTCGGGCGAGCCGCCCCGCACCTCGGCCAGGCCGCCAGCCGCCATGGAGCAGGCCACGCCCACCTCGCCTTGACAGCCTACGTCGGCGCCGGAGATGGAGGCGTTCTTCTTGTAGAGCGTCCCGATGGCTCCGGCGGTGAGCAGGAAACGGATCACCCCATCGTCATTGGCGCCGGGCGTAAAGCGCGTGTAGTAGTGGAGCACAGCGGGAATGACGCCCGCCGCGCCATTAGTGGGCGCAGTGACCACGCGACCGCCCCAGGCGTTCTCCTCGTTGACGGCAATGGCGTAGGTGTTCACCCAGTCCATCACCGTGAGCGGATCCTGAAGATTGGCTTCAGGCCTGCTCACCAACTTGTGATAGAGATCCGCCGCCCGGCGCCGCACTTTCATGCCGCCGGGCAGAATGCCGTGGGCGCGGCAACCGCGCTGGACGCACTCCTGCATGACGCCCCAGATGCGCAGCAGCCCGTCGCGGATTGCGACCTCACTGCGCCAGGTCTTCTCGTTCTCCCACATGATCTGGCTGATAGAAAGATGGTGGGTGCGACACAAATCCAAAAGCTCTTGGGCAGTGTCAAAGGGGAACGGCAGTTGGGTGGCATCCTCCTTGACGCGATCGGCGCCGATGGCGCTTTCATCGACGACGAAGCCGCCGCCCACGGAGTAGTAGTCGCGCGTGGCCAGGAGCTGGTCGTGGACGTCGAAGGCGGTGAAACGCAGCCCGTTGGGATGATAGGGCAGCGAGGTGCGGCGAAAGAGCAAATGCTGCTTTTCGATGAAAGCTACGGCATGGCGTCCCAGAATGCGCAGCGAGCGACAGCGACGAATCTCCGCCAGCCGCGGCTCGATGGCGCCAATCTCCACCGTCTCCGGCTCAGCGCCCTCCAACCCCAGCATGATTGCCTTATCGCTGCCGTGGCCTTTGCCTGTTGCGCCCAAAGAGCCGAACAGCTCGCACTGGAGCGCAGCCGTCCGCGCCAGGAGATCCCCGCGCTCCAAACCGATGGCGAACATGGACGCGGCTTTCATCGGCCCGACCGTGTGGGAGCTGGATGGGCCAATGCCGATTTTGAAGAGATCAAAGACGCTGATTGACATAAGGCTCTAAACCATTGTAACGTAAAGGCAACAGAGGTGAAACTCTGTCGCTGCATGATTCTGAACAACAGCGAATGGATGTGGTTAAAATCAGGTGGTCATTGCGAACTATTGGTCTCTAGATCGACATCTCATATCGCCGACCCTCACAAGGCACTCGTGACTCGTGGGGTATGAATTATTTACCTGGCGAGTACCAACTTTGGGCACCCCCAGAGCGAATCCAATCAAGAAAAACGGAAAGATATTATGGGAAAAATTGCTCTCAAATGGATGGGCGACGACAGCCAGATGTTCATCGCGCGCGACACCTTCGGCCACGTGGTGGTGGCCGGCTCGTGGCCCAAAGACAACGACGAAAGTTGGATCGAATGGAAGGGCATCAAGCCGTCGGACCTGCTCGTCATGAGCCTCTGCTCCTGTTCGGCGTATGACGTGGTGGTGATCCTGCGCCGTCAGCGCCAGGAGTTGACCGGCCTGGAGGTGACAGCCGACCCTACCCAGATGTCCGAGCCGCCCTACGCGTTTACCGACATCCATCTCCACTATCGTGTCACGGGCCGCAATCTCGATCCGGCCAAAGTGGCGCGCGCCATCTCACTTTCCGAAGAAAAATATTGCTCTGTTGCAGCCACGATCAAGGGTGTGACGCGCATCACCCACTTCCACGAAGTGGTGAACGCCGGTTGACGCGCCGGCAAAGATCAGTTGGTGACAGTCACTTGGGAAGTGATTGTCACCCAGGCGGAAAGCGGCGTCAGCGTCGGTCACGCCTGCAACGTGACGAGGCTGGTCGCTTCTGACCACTGGCTCATCGCAATCACCCGCAGCTCATGCCCACCCAGGAGCATGCGCCCGTCGGCGGGGAAAGGCGCGGCGTCGTTGCGCCAGGGATCGTAACAGAGCGTGACACCGGTCGCCGGCAGAATGACCGTGATCTCCATTGGCCGGTTTTCCTCGGCGAAGAGAAAGAAGTAGTGAACGCCCTCTTTGAGCACATGGCGCACTCGCAGCCCCGGCGTCGCTTCGGCCACGCGGATGTCCACCGGCGCCAGCGCATCCAGACGGGCGATCAATTCACCCTCTGGGAAATGCGGCTGCCAGTGGATGACGCGGCCCGCCTGCTCCAGACGCTGGATAGCGGGCGCGGCGCGTTGGTCAGGCGCCTCCTCCAGGATCAACGCGCGATAGGTCATGCCGGCCAGATGCACGCCATCCTCGTCGACGACCGCACCTTCCCACAGATGGCGCTCCTCCAGATAGTTGAAGTCGCGCTGGCGCTGGAAGCAGACTTTGGCCGCCCGCCACGGCAGCCGGTGCGCCTTGCCCAGGATGGCAATGTGACAGATGTGCTGGCTGTCGGCGTTGAGCCAGCTCAGGCGGCGACAGGCGTCGGCGTAGCGCGGGTAGTCGGGCCACCAGACGGCATGGGGACCCACATCGGGCGGGCGTTCGTCGCGCCGCGGCCCCCGCAACGAGTAGTAGAAGGCGTGAGGATAGAGGAGGTTGACCCCGCGCACGAAACACCAGTTCGCCAGCCAGAGCATCTCCTGCCAGGTGAAGCCATGCCCATAGGCGCCATAGCACTCGTTGGCGTTGCGCCGTCGCCCGCCGTGTAGCATGGCAGACGCGCTGCACTTTGCCTGGGTCGATTCTGGCCCCTCCAGGCTGGTGGGGTGGTCGGGCAGCACCCAACGCCACACCAAATCCTGGCCGGGGATGTGAAAGAAACGCAGCGGCCCGATCACATCGCCACTGACCGGATGACCGGTCAGCGCGAGGCCATGATCGTCGCACCAGCGGCTCAATTGGGCGTAATAGGTCTCTTCCAGGCGCAAAGAGAGACCGCGCTGGAAGTCATCGCGGATGCGCTGGGCGTCGGGTTCATCGTCGTACCACAGGGCCGCCAGGTGGGGCGTCAGGTCATAGCCCAGGATGCGCTCCAGCTCGGCCAGGATGCCGGTTGTGCCCGGCGTCACGCCCCGTTCACGAGGTCGCCCCAACAGGCTCGGCTCGTCGGTGAAGATGCCCAGGATGGTCTTGCCGAAGTGGGCCGAGAAGCGCCCGGCGAAGCAGTCATAGACCAGGTGAATGAAGCTGGCGACTGCCTCTGGGTTGAGGATGTCGCCGGCCGGCGGTTCATCTTCCGCCGGCCCGTCGCTGATGTAGTGCAGTCCGCGAATAAAGCTGTCCGCCTTGCGGTCGATGACCGCGATGCGCTGGCCGTTTCGCCGCTGGACAACGGCGACCAGGCATTCATCCGCGCCAGGCAGGGGAGTCTCGCCCGTAGCCAAGGGGCGCTGATCCAGGCAGCGGCACTGATGAGACGGGTTGGCGGCCACGACCTGCCCCGATGACGAGCCGGAGGGATACATGCCCTCGTCATAGAGGATGACATACATTCCCAGGCGCCGGGCCTCGTCGATGGCGAGTTGGTAGAAATCCAAAAGGCGATCCGACATCCAGCCCAACGAGCGAGGAAGGCCGACGCGTGGGTGGATGACGAAACCGAAGACGCCGTGGTCGGCAAAGTCGCCTATTTGCCGGATGATCTCGGCTTCGTCCAGGTCGTCATTCCAGAACCAAAAGGGCATGACGCTGAAGATGGCCGGTGGGTTGAGGAGGGAAGGAGAGAGTGAGTTGGCGGTGGTCATGATTGGGTTCCGTGTGCGATTTGTTATAATCTGATTTCCTTTGTCATCACAGGAGTCAACGCATGAAAACGACATTCAAACTCATCGGCGTCCTGTCGTCGTTGTATTGATCATCGCAGCAATCGGCCTGCTGACCGGTCGCTTCCTCGGTCAAGATACCATGACTCTCACCGATTTGCGTTCACAGAATGAACAGCTTGCTACAGCCGTAGCGACAGCCCAGGCCGAGGTGACCAATTTGAAAGAGGTCAACGCACGCTGGCAGGCAGATATCGCCAGTGGACGTAGCGTAGAAGAGGAACGTCGGGCTCTGCAAACGCGGGCGCAAGAGCTGGATCGCCGCGAGCAAAACGTCGAGACCACTGAGCAACTTCTTGGCGAACGTGAAGCAAAGTTGCGCCAGAGTGAACAAGAATTCTATGAGGCGACCAACCTCACGCAGCAAGAGATCGGCCAGGCGAAACAAATCCAAACTGAGTATGAGGCCATGCGGTCGGCGCGGGATGAAGCGCAACAATTGGCGAATCGCTGGCTCATATTCATTTGGGGAGTAAGCATCGGCGCCTTTGTATTGTTGTTGATTGCGGTCGTATTAGCCATGCGCTACTGGGCGGTGATTTCGCGACAACGGGCCGAAGCCGAACAGAGACGCCAAGTAGTGATGCTGCTTTCCACAATGCTGACAGCCAATGTGTCCCCGGAAGAGCGACAGAAAATCAACACTGCTCTAGGCAGTCTGGCTGGTCTGCCGGATTGACTCACGATGTCATGCTTCCGGGCGAGCTTCGGGAAGAACCCAGGCGCAACGTTCGCGGCGCAGACCTTGATGCTGCCAATGTTTTTACACCACACCCCGCGCCAGCGTGACAGCCACGCCGCCATTCGCCCATGACAGGCTCGTGTCCAGAGCGAGACCCGTCTGCCGCAGAAGCGCGCGGTCGCTGCACAGCAGCGCCACATGCCAACCCGCACAGCGGGCGCGCAGGACGTTGCCGAGTTGGGCGTAGAGATTGCGCAGGTCGCGGCTTGGGGTGACGCGTATGCCGTAGGGCGGGTTCGTGACGACCCAGCCAATCCCCTCTGGCGGCGTGATAGACGAGAGTGCGCGACAGGAAAACTCGATCGCGTCCGCCACGCCGGCCCGTTCCGCGTTGGCGCGGGCCATCTCCACCGCGCCGGCGTCCCGATCCGAGGCCAGGATGCGCAGCCGCCCGGCGACTGCGTCTGACTGGCGACGGCTGCGCTCGTCGGCGTCGGCCAGCAGGGCCTGCCACAGACCGGCGTCGAAATCGGGCCAGCCCATGAAGGCGAAACGGCGCTGGCGTCCCGGCGCAACGCCGAGCGCCAGCAGCGCCGCCTCGATGGGAATCGTCCCCGCCCCGCCAAAGGGGTCGAGAAGCGGCGCGGGCGCGTCTCCCGCAAAGGGCCAGCCCGAGGCCAGGAGCATGGCCGCGGCCAACGTCTCGCGCAAAGGCGCTTTGGCCGTCGCCAGCCGATAGCCCCGGCGGTGGAGCAGTTCGCCCGAAGAATCTATGCTGATGGTGCAATGGTCATGGAGCAGGCGCACGACCACCAACTGAGGCGGCTCGCCGGCGCCCTCTTCGTCGAATTTGATTACGGGAGCTGGCTTGCCCAGTCGGTCGCCCATGGCTGCCGCGACGCGTTCGGCCACTGCGTCGGAATGGTAGAGGCGAGATTTGTGGCAGGAGACGCGCAGCACTACGGGCTGGCCGGGTTTCAGATAGCGTTCCCAGGGCAGACGCGCGGCGCGGCGGCGCAGCTCCACAAAGCCGATGGCCGGAAAATCGCCCAGGCGCGCCAGGATGCGGCTGGCCGTGCGCAGGTACAGATTGGCAAGGTAGAGCGCCCGCCGGTCGCCATTGAACTCGACGCCGCCAGGTTCAGCGGCGCCTGGGTGGGCGTTGGCTGGCGCAGCAGAAATCAGGTCGAGCGCGCCCACTTCCTGCGCCGTGATCGGCGCAAGACCGGGCGCAGTGACGGCGAAAAATGTATCCAGGTTCATGCGTCCGATCCGCGGCCGGCGCCCATTTCCAGTTTGCCCAGGGTGATCAGACTCTCCAGGTCATCAAGATCCTCGCCTGCAAAGTGGCGAAATAAGACGCGAACGCGCTCCAGCTCGGCGTCGCTCGCCAAGCCCAACATGCGAGTGATGTCGCCCAGATCGATGGTGCGGCTGGCCTTGAACTTCATCAGGACGAGATAAGGCAGTGGGAGAATGGGCAATCCTTGAGCGTCGTAATTGGATTGCGCTGCATTCAACGCCTCATCCCACCACGCATCTTCACCTTCAATCACATCGAGCAGTCGCCCATCTGTCATCTGCCAGCGTGAACCGCCAACGCTTAACTCTGCAATGAATTGAAACCCAGCCGCGCGCAACTTATCTCGGGCTGATCGAGCATTGGCAGCAGTAATGGCCACAGCAAAGTCCTTCGTCATGCGTTCCGGCATGTAAAGACGAGTGGCCGCCGCGCCGACCACCGCCCAATGGATTGGGGCGAGAACGGGAGTAAGATTTGGCCACTCTATCATGGTTGTTCGCTCCATGAGAAAATCAACCCCGCTGCCTGTTCCGGGGCGCTGACGGCGCAACGCCATTTCGATGATGGTGCGGCGAGTCAAACGACTCAAGTCTGCATGGATCAACTTGCTGCCTCCAACGGGTGGTCACTCTGCGCCTGGCTGACCCTTCCCATTTTGATCGTCGAGATAGCCGCCGGCGTCTGCCTGGGCCAACACGTTGAGGATGGCGTCGACGAGGGTGCGCGCCGATGCAACGTCGAGCTCCACGGCGACGCGAGCGCCGGGACCCCGCGCCTCGTTGACAAAGTCCAGGTTGAGCGCGTGCTCAAGCGGCGCGTGGAAGGGGTGGTCATACGACACATTGACCTGGCGCACGTCGAACCAGCCGCCTGCGCCTTTACCGCTGCCTGCAATGTCCATCTGTTTGGCAATCATGGTGCACATGGCGTTATCTCCCCATTATCCAATTGATTCAACAGTTTGCGTGATGTTCGAGTTTGCCACCCTTGCGCAGGCACGCGCAGATGGGCGGGCGCACTGGGCGATGATGACTGATCGCCCTAACCCAAACGCTTTTCCAGAAAGGCGAAGATCTTCTGCCAGCCATCCATGGCTTGCTCGACGCGGTAGGCGGGTCGGTCATGATAGAAGAAGCCGTGCCCGGCGTTGGGGTACATGTGAAACTCGTAGTTCTTGCCATGCCGCTTGAGCGCCTGTTCGTGGATCGCCACCTGTTCGGGCGTGGGGCTGCGGTCTTCCTCGCCAAAGAGACCCAGCAATGGACAGGAAAGCTGGGCCGTGAAGTCGATGGGGGCGACAGGCTGGCGGGGTGTCAGCTCCGCCTCGCTCATGACCACACGACCGCCCCAACAGTCAACGACCGCAGAGAAGCCTGGAATGCGACAGGCGGCCAGATAAGCGTGACGCCCGCCGGAGCAGGTGCCAAAGACCCCGACTTTGCCATTGCAGATGGGCAGAGAGCGCAGAAAGCCCAGCGCGCCCGCCAGATCGTCCAACACCTGGTCATCGGGTACGCCGCCTGCGCCGCGCACTTTTGCCGCCACATCTTCGGGCGAGCCATGCCCGGCGCGGTGATAGAGGTTGGGCGAGAGGGCAAGATAGCCGTGGTGAGCGTAACGCCGGGTGGCCTCGCGATACCATTCGTCCCAGCCGGGCATGTGGTGGATGAGCACCATGGCTGGGAATGGCCCTGCCCCCAGTGGACGAGCGAAGTAAGCGCCAATGGCGTCGCCATTTCTGCTCTGGATCATGACCGTCTCAGCCAGCATTCCTTCGTACATGTCGGTTGTGTACATGAGTTTCCCCTTTCATCGGTTGGCTGTTGCAATGGCAATGAGTGTATCATGAACCCGCCTTCGAGACTATTTGATTGATTTGGGTGTATTCAAAATTGATTCGCGGTACGGGCATGAACGGCGACGAACTCACTTTGTTTTCACGGCGAAACGCTGACGCCGCCGTTCATGCCCCTACGAAGTGGTCAGCCCTAACTGATCTTGAACACACCTGATTGATTTATGGAGAGCCTCATCTGTGGAATTGACGACCGAACGCCTGATCCTGCGCGACTTCGTCGCCGACGACTGGCCTGCCCTGCTGCTCTACCGCGCCAACCCGGCCTACCATCGTTTTTATCCATCGACAGAGGGCAGCGAAGAAGATGCGCGCGAGTTCGTCGCCATGTTTCTCGGCCATCAGCAGGCGCAGCCGCGCATCAAGTTTCAGCTGGCAGTAACGCTCAAGGAGAGCGGTCAGCTCATAGGCAACTGCGGCGTGCGACTGAAAGAGCCGGGCGCGCTGGAGGCCGACATCGGCTATGAGCTGGCGCCAGAACAATGGAGGCGTGGCTATGCCACAGAGGCAGCCCGCGCGATGGCCGCCTTCGGCTTCACCCAACTGGGCGTCCATCGCATCTGGTCATGGTGCATCGCCGAAAACGCAGCGTCGGCTCGCGTGTTGGAAAAACTGGGTATGCGCCAGGAGGGGCGGCTGCGAGAGAACGAATTCTTCAAAGGACGGTGGTGGGATACGCTGATCTACGCCATCCTGGAACCAGAGTGGCGCGCTCGACAGACCGCATCCGGCGCGCCCTTCTTGCCTGCGCCGCTGGTGCACAAGGTCGATGCGTTGCAGATTCCCGTGCCCGATCTCGACGCGGGGCTGTCGTTCTATCGTGATAGGCTGGGGCACGAAATTCTCTGGCGTTCCCAGACGGCGGTGGGTCTGCGGATGCCCGAAACGGACGCAGAGATCGTATTGCAGGTCGAGCGCGCCAACGCCGAGGTCGATCTGCTGGTCGATTCGGCTGATGCTGCGGCGCAGCGATTCGTCGCCGCCGGCGGCGGCATCGTGGTCGCGCCCTTCGACATCCAGATCGGCCGCTGCGTGGTCGTGCGCGACCCCTGGGGAACCGAGCTCGTGCTGCTCGATATGAGCAAAGGGGCGATCGCTTGAAAGGGTCTCGTGGTGAACGATTCGTGAGTCATTCCCCGGGTCTCTTTGCACTTGTCTCCCTGGCGACAGCGGGGTGGACACTGACGGCCCTAGCTCAGTGGGGCATGTTTCGTTTCTGGCCAATTGCGCTGGTCTTTGTCCTGGCGTCGCTGGCGGGCGGCGCGCTTGCCCTGTGGCGGGCAAGCTGGCCTGATCGGGGCGCAGCGCTCCTGTTGGCGGTCGTGGGCGCGGCGCTCTACCTGCCGCCGGCGCAACACATCGCGCTCTCCGGCGACGCGGCCATCTATCCCAACGAGGCAGCCTACATCGCCCGCGCCGGCGGCGTCAGCGGCGTCTACGCGCCATTCAGCGCGCTTTCGCCGGAGACGCGCGACCTCTTCTACATCGGCTCGGATGAGCAGTTCGGCGGCGCAGTGGAGGTGCAATCCTATCAGGGCTTGATCTATGGCGGCTATTACGTCATCGACGCGCCTTCTGCTGTCATTCACACCGCCCGCATGCCCCTGGCTGAGGTGTGGGCTGGCCTGCTCATCAAGTTGGGCGGCTTGAGCGCAGCGTTCTATCTCAATGCCATGGCCGCAGTGTTGGCCCTGATCGTCCTCTACGCTGTCGGCGTAGAGATCAATAGAGTGCATTCAAAGTTAGTTTGCCGTAGGGGCATGAACGGCGGCGAAGTCGCTTGTCTCGAAGCACAAAACTCCACCGCCGCCGTTCATGCCCCTACGAAGTGGTCACGCATAGCCGATTTTGAACACACCCAAATCAATGGGCGCGGCGTGGCGTTTTGGAGCTGCTTGCTCCTGGCCGTGAGCTACCCCCAGGTGCACTTTAGCCGCGCGCCCTACGCCGAAGTGGTGGGCCAGTTGTGGACGCTGACCGGGCTGCTTGCAGCTCTCTACTGGTTGCGCCAAGGCCGCCCGTGGCAGTTGGCGCTGGCGCTCCTCTTCTGGGTCACGGCATGGTCGGGGCGACTGGATGGGCTCCTTCTCCTCGGCGCGGGCAGCCTGCTCTTGCTCATTGCTGCATACGACCGCGATCGGGCCAGCCTGCGAGTCGGGCTGCTCATGTTGCCCGCCATCCTTCTGCTGGGTTGGCTGGCGCTCAATCCTCCCTATGTGGGCGCCAGCGTCGAGTTGTTCAGCCTCTTTTGGCAGTTGTTTCTGCCTGCTCTTGCACTGCTCGTCATCGGTCTGCCGCTTGCCCTGTGGTTGAGCTGGCGCTTCGGTCAGCGGCTTGTTGCCTGGAGCGCCCCGGCTGCGCCTGTCGCCTTCGGCCTGCTTTTTGCCTTGTGCGCGTTCATCGTCCTGTGGGCCACACTCCCCAATCCCCTGCGCGCGGCGGAAATCACGCGGCCATACCAGGAGATCATCTGGTTCAGCAGCCACTATGTGACGCCCCTCTTCTACTGGCTCACCCTGGCCGGCGTCGGCGCGATCCTGTGGCCGCCGCGCGAGCGCGCCTGGCTCTTCACGCTTGCGATGTTCCTCAGCCTGGCTGTGATCTTTTTCTACAAGTACAGTTCTGCGCCGGTCTATCCTGTATCGCTGCGTCGGCTGATAGCGGACATCTTTCCCTTGATGGCGCTCATCGCGGGCGCGGCGCTAGCGGCGCTGCCCCAGACCGGCGGCTGGCGCTTCGCACGAGTGGGCGTCGCAATCGCCAGCCTGGTGTGGATGGGCTGGCTGGCAGCGCCTTTGGTGCAGCAACGGGAGGCAGAGGACGATGCAGCCTTCGTCGCCGCCCTCCACGACGCGCTGCCCGACAGCGGCGCGTTCATCTTCGAGACGCAGGATGGCGATTCGTGGGTGGGGTGGCTGGCAGCGCCCCTTTATTCGATTTACGACGATTGGGCGTTGCTGCTGGAAAGCGACGCGCCCGATCCCCAGCTGCTGGCGCAGGCCGCTGCCGAATTCGAGGCGACTGGGCGCACCGTTT